>NZ_VULQ01000001.1 GCF_009696575.1 Anaerococcus porci
TAAAAAATTGTATCAACCCTTACCCATTGATCAGGATTTAGGTTGATACACAAAACTATTTACAGACCCATCAACCCTTACCCATTGATCAGGATTTAGGTTGATACACAAAACTATTTACAGACCCTTTTCTTCCTGAATTCTCTCGTTATTGTAATAATAAATATATTTTTCTATTGCTTTCGAAAATTCTTCAAAAGAGCTATAGCTCTTTTCGTAACCATAATAAACTTCATTCTTTAATCTTCTAAAAAATGTTTCCATAATTGAGTTATCATAACAATTACCTTTTCTTGACATTGATTGAACTATACCATGTTTCTTAAGTTCATTTATATAATATTTATGTTGGTATTGCCAACCTTGATCTGAATGTAATATTAAGCTGTTTAGTTTTGGAAATTTGTTAAATGCTTTCATTAACATATTAGATATTTGCTTTAAATTAGGACTTAATGATAAGTCATAAGAAATTATTTCATTTGTATACATGTCAAGTATCGGAGAGATGTAGCATTTACCCCATGAAAAGTTAAATTGAGATATATCAGTACTCCATTTTTGTAATGGCTTATCAGCTTTAAAATTTCTGTCTATTATATTGTCAGCAATCTTTCCTACTTTCCATTTGTATGAATGATATTTTTCTCTAGGCCTTTTACCAAATAGTTTTAATTCATGCATTATTCTCTGAACTTTTTTATGATTTATTTTATATCCTTGATTCAATAATTCTCTATATACTCTTCTTACACCATATCTTCCTTTATGATTGTTGAATATCTCAGATATTTTATTTTCTATATTTTTATTTCTAATCTTAACCACATCAACTTTATTAATTTCAAAGTAGTATGTTGACTTCGGCAAATCGATAGCTATTAAAAGATATTTTAGTCTGTAGCCTTTTTCTTTGAGTTTTTTGACAATCGCTGCTTTTTCGCCTTGAGTTGTGCAGCGTAATTCTTTTCTCTCAAGGCGATTTCTTTTTTTATTATTTCGTTTTCAGCCTTTATATATTCATTTTCAGCCTTTATATATTCATTTTCAGCTCTAAGTCTTATTAGCTCTTCTCGTTCAGATTCATTAAGTTTTTTTGGTTTATGGATATTTGTTTTTTTCATAGTTGTATTTTTAGATTTACGACCTTTCTTTTTATTTACAAGACCATTATATCCGTAAATTTTGTAATTGTTAATCCAGTTTTGAATATTACCTTCACTGATTCCTAATTCAATAGAAACTTGATAAGTAGATTTTCCTTTAACAACTTCTAATACACTATTATATTTATCCTCTACTGAAAAACTATTGTTATGAGATTTATGCTTTAATATCTCAATTCCATGTGTTTCTACTAAATTATTCCATCTTCTTATGTAGTTACGGAAGTAATATTTGTTGATACCTCTAGGTGTATCAGCCCATTTACCTTGTTTGTATAATTCTATACAGTTCTTTTTAAACTCATAGCTATATTTCATAAAAATACCCTCCTTATTGGTTTGTCCAGTAAAGAGGGTACATATCAAAATGACCTTTTTCTTTTTACACAATTATACGGACTCTATCAAATTATTTCAAAGATTATTATAAAAATATCTGTATTTAATTAAAATTATAAAAATATAAGATTTTTTAAGGTTCTATATTGAGCTTTAAGCGATTTTATTTTATTATCAATATAGTTTTCTTATATACTCTAATTAGGCACTATAAAACAGATTTTTATCAAATTACAGTTTTTTATAGTGTTTTTTTATTTTTTTGATTTTTGTTGCCAAAATGTTGCCACTTATAAAAATAAAACCTTGAAAAATCAAGGTCTAAAATAAGTTTGGTGGAGATGACGAGATTCGAACTCGTGTCCGTACAAGCTTTAACAAAAGTATCTACAAGTTTAGTAAGTATTTATTTTTCATCTAGTACTCATATACTTACAAATAACTTACTAGACTAGCTTCATAAATACTAATATACTCAAAGCTTTGTATATTAGTTGCCACATAAAGTATGAAACAAATAAAAGCTCCTGTGACCAAGCTATTTATTTGCTGCTTGCCTAAAACTAGGCAGCTAGTGCGAATTGTCTTTCGCTATTGTTGTTTGCATTTATATTTAATTTTCAATTTTACGAATTGATAAACGACCTGCAACTTAAGTCTTAACAAGCACGTCGAAACCAAAACACCCCCTTATATAATGTAATGATTATTATACCAATATAGAAATAATTGTCAAAAAAACATTTGAGAAAAGGTTTTATATTATTAATTATTTTTTATAAATTTGGGTATCATATTATTAAGTAATAAAATTTATTATTCTATTATAGATAGGAGGAAATATGAGAAACTCAAATAAAATAGCTGCTATGCTTCTTGCAGGAGGTCAAGGTACCAGGTTAAAAGCTTTAACAAAAGATATGGCAAAGCCAGTCGTACCCTTTGGTGGAAAATATAAAATTATAGATTTCGCTTTATCAAATGCTACAAATTCAGAAATTAGAGATATTGGTGTTCTTACCCAATATAAACCTCAATTATTAAACAAGCATTTGGGTATAGGTGCTGCATGGGATTATGATAGAAACTTTGGAGGACTAAGGATTCTTACACCATATTACACTGAAGAAGGTGGAAAGTGGTTTGAAGGAACAGCTGGAGCAATTTTTGTAAATATTAATTACTTAGATAGTATAAATCCAGAATATGTACTAATTCTTTCAGGAGATCATATATATAAAATGGATTATACTAAGCTATTAGATAAGCATCTAGAAAAGGGAGCAGATGCAACAATAGCAGTAATGGAAGTAGATTGGGATGAGGCATCTAGATTTGGAATTATGAATACAGATGATGAAGGAAGGATAATTGAATTTGAAGAAAAACCTGAAAATCCAAAGTCTAACCTTGCGTCTATGGGTATATATATATTCAATTGGAAAATTTTAAGACAAGCTCTAGTCGAAGATCATAAAAATAAGGAATCTTCAAATGACTTCGGTAAAGATATAATTCCATATTTATTGAGTAATCATAGGAATTTATTTGTTTATAAATTTGATGGTTATTGGAAAGACGTTGGAACTGTTAAATCATATTGGCAAGCAAATCTTGATTTGATAGATCCAAAAAACCCACTTAATATACAAGATAATTCTTGGAAGATATATACAACTGCATTAAATCTTCCTCCTCATAGAATAGGTAGAAATGGTGTTTTAAATGATGCTTTAATTAATGAGGGATGTATTATAGATGGTGAAGTAAATAATTCAGTATTATTTTCTAATGTAAGAATAGAGGAAAATGCAAGTGTTAATAATTCTGTAATCTTATCAGGAGCAACTATAAAAGAAGGAATTAAAGTTTACAATGCTGTAATAACAGAAAATATGGAAATTACTGAAAATATAGGTGATAAAAATACTACTTCAGTTTACCTAGTTAGTAAAGATGGTATAGAGGAGGAATAGAATGCAAAATATACTTGCTTTAATTTATAGCTCAGAATTTGATGAGAAGAATTACGATACATTGTGTAAGTACAGACCTGATTATATGTTGCCTTTTGGATGTAGGTATAGAGTGATTGATTTTACCCTATCTAATATCACTAATCATAATATATCAAGTGTAATTTTGTATGGAGGAGAGCCTTTAAGATCAACTCTTGATCATGTAGGGGATGGTAGAAATTGGGAATTAAATAGAAGAAGCGGTGGTCTTACAATATCACCACCTATCTATAATAAGTCAAGAGCAAGCAATGAAATAGAAACTTATTATAATACAATGAAGCATTTTATAGATACAAAGAGAGAATATATTTATATCACAAATCCAATGTATATTACCAAGGTAGATATATCAGATGCGTATCAGCAAATGCTTGAGGAAAGTAGAGATGCTCTTATTTTCACACAAAAGAAGAATGATGAGTATGGTTATTATCTAAATAGAAGAATTATAAATACTGAAGGAGAAAAACCTAAAAGTGTTGGTATAAATTTAGGTCTTGAAGAAGAAATAAATCTATTTACTGGTTCTTTACTAATCAAAAAAGATTTATTTATTGATTTATTAAGATATTCAATCGAGAAGAACAATGCAACTACAATTTTAGATGCCTTATTTAAGTATCCAAAAGATAAATCCATAGGTCTTTATAAATCTAAAGAAAGCCTTAAGGTAATAATGGATACCTTAACCTATTTTGAAACTAGTTTAGCTTTACTTGATAGAGATTACTTTGATGAAGTTTTCTATAAGCAAGGAATGGTGTATACAAAAAGTAAAGATGAGCCATCAACCGAATACTTAAAAGGTTCTAAAGTAAGAAATTCTTTGGTAGCTAACGGTGCACTCATAGAAGGAGAGATTGAAAATTCTATAATTTTTAGAGGAGTTACTGTAAAAAAAGGTGCGGTAATTAAAAATTCCATTATTTTCCAAAATTCTGAAATTGGTGAAGGAGTTATACTAAACCATGTTATAACTGATAAGGATACAAAAATTCATAACGATATAAAACTATTTGGAAATAGGACTCATCCTTTCCTTACTGAAAAAGGGGAGCATGTAAATTAAGGAGTTTAATATGAAAGTATTGTTTTTGACCAGTGAAGCTGATCCTTTTATAAAGACAGGTGGGCTTGCTGATGTAGCTGGTTCACTTCCTAAAGAATTAGCAAAAAAAGGTATTGATATTAGAGTGGCTATGCCGCTATATTCAACAATAAGTCAAGTGTATAGAAAAAAAATGAAAAAAATTAAAGAATTCTATGTTGATCTAGACTGGAAACATCAATATGCAGGTGTATATAGCTTGAAATGGAATGGTGTTATTTTTTACTTTATTGACAATTTAGAGTATTTCGATAGACCAAATCCTTATGGCTACGATGATGATGCTGAAAGATTTATTTATCTTTCTAAAGCTCTTACTCAGCTTCCAAAAATAATTGATTTTAAGCCAGACATAATTCATGCTAACGATTGGCATACAGCTCTTGTAAATATTTATGTAAATGATTTTAAGAAGGGTGATGAATTTTATAAAGATATAAGATGTCTATTTACAATTCATAATCTAAAATACCAAGGCGTATTTGATTCTGGATATTTAACATTAACAGGTCTAGATGGCTATTATTTCAATGAGCATGATTTAAAATATTTTGATGCTATAAATCTAATGAAAGGTGGAATAGTTCATTCTACAGCTTTTAATACAGTAAGCGAAAATTATGCAGAAGAAATAAAATATCCATTTTATGGAGAAGGTTTGGATGGTGTAATAAGGGAATACCAAGACAAACTTTCTGGCATAGTTAATGGTATAGATTATGATATATGGAATCCAAAAACAGATAATAATATAGATCAAAACTATGATATTAAATCTATAGATAAAAAAACAATTAATAAAACAAAACTTCAGAAAGAATATGGACTTCCTGTCAATAAAGATATACCTATGATTGGAATTTGTTCAAGACTTACATCTATGAAGGGTTTTGATTTGATTAGGTATATTTTAGATGAACTTTTACAAGAAGACATCCAACTTGTTGTTCTAGGTACAGGGGATTATACGTATGAAGAAATGTTTAAGTATTTTGAATGGAAATATCCAAAAAAGGTTGCTGCAAGAATTTACTATGACAGCAAGGAAAGTCATAAATTATATGCGGCAAGTGATTTGTATATGATGCCATCAATATCTGAACCTTGTGGTATAAGCCAATTGATAGCAATGAGATATGGATCATTACCTATAGTAAGAGAAGCAGGTGGATTGAAAGATACAGTTACTCCTTATAATAAATATACAGGGGAAGGAACAGGATTTTCATTTGAAAATATAAATGCTCATGAGCTATTATTTGCAACAAAGGCTGCTTTAGATTTATATAAAAATGATAAAAAAGCTTTTAATAAATTAATAAGTAATGCCATGGCTGAAAAAAATGATTGGGAAGAATCATCTAAAAAATATATAGAATTATATAAAAAAATAAAGGCTTAAAATGAAAGATAATATCATATTAAAAAGAATACAAAGTTTTTTGTATTCTTTTTATGCTAAAGATTTAAAAGAGGCAAGGATTGGAGAAGTTTATGATGCTTTAGTTAATGCCCTAATGCAAGATTTGGGGATTAGGTGGGTAGAGTCTAATAAAATTAATAATGATATTGATACCTATCTTTTGTCTTTCGAATATAATCCTAGCAAATTTCTTGAAGAAGTTGTTTTATCATTGGATTTGAAAGACCAATTAGATGATTTCATTAAAGATATTGATTTCTCATACGAAGATTTAATAAATTATGAGAAAGAGCCCAGTCTTGGTAATGGAGATATTGGAACAGCAGCTTGGTATTTAATTAAAGAATTCTCAAAAAAGAAGATTAAGGCCATGGCTTATGCTCTTAGATATGAGAGTGGCAGCATGAAACAAGAAATTAGAGAAGGAAAACAATTTGTAAATCCTAATAATTGGCTATATAGGGGCAACAAATGGGAACACAAAAAATCTTTCTCCTATATATTAAATATAGAAAACAGAGATCTTAAATCTGTAGCCTATGATATGCCAGTAATAAATAGAAATAATAAATTTATTAATACTTTGAGATTATGGAAATCTGAGTCAATCAATAAAATTAATTACATGAACTTATCTAGCGGAGATTTAGAAAGTGTATATAGCGATTATGCAAAGGATAACTCCCTAACCCAATTTTTATATTTGGATAATTCTAATTATGAAGGAAAATTTTATAGGCTAAGACAAGAATATTTTTATTGTGTTAGTTGTATACAAGATATATTTAGGAGATATTTTAAAAAAGAAGCTGATATTAAGTTTATAGGGGAAAAAGTTAATATTATACTTGCTGATATTCATCCTACTCAAGCTATAATAGAGTTTATTAGAAGCCTTTATCAAGGTTATGGAATAGAACTTGAAGAAAGCGTAAATTTAGCAAGAAAAGTATTTACTCATATAGCTATATTACTTACTCCAGAGTCAAAAGAATATTATTCAATGGATATGGTAAAAAAAATAGATAGTAATTTTTATGAGTTTCTATATATTTTAAATGAATATTGTAAAAATAAATACAATGATTCAATTTTCGAAAACAATAGTTTATCCTATAAAAAGATTAATATGTATTTTACTAAAAATTTTTACTATTTATCTAAGGTATATCAAGAAAATAGTGAAGATAGTAGTAAGAATTCTTCATATATAAATTTTGGTATAGATAAGGAGTTATATTCATATACGAATAATGAATATTTTAATAAAGTTTTATCTAATCATAATATTTATAACATTGAAAGTTTTGCATTAGATGATTTTGAGGATAAGACAATATTTGATGATTTAGATGAGAGTAAACTATTAAACAAAAAAAATTTAATTAAAAAATTGGGGTTGGAAAATGATAGGATAAACCCGTACTCTATATTTGATATGCAATTGAGTGTTTTTCATGAAGCAAAAAGACAACTTCTAAATGCCTTAAGTATAGCTTCAATTTATTATAAACTTAAAGATAATTCAAATATAAACTTTTCTCCAACAAGCTATATTTTTTCAGGTTTTGCTAATGATGGCTATTTTATGGCGAAAGAAGTTATTAAGTTTATTCTTGCCTTAAAACATATGATTGATTCTGATGTTCTTATAAAAAATAAACTAAAAATAATATTTATAGAGGATATAAATGTTGAGAAATCGAAAATTCTTTACCCTGCATGTGATATATATAGTAATTTAACTTTGGTAAATTTTGATAATGAAAGTTTCAATATGTTAAATTCAGCCCACAATTTTTCCAATATTTGTTCAACTAAAGGTGGGATATTAGAAAACATTACCAAAGAAAACTCTATCTATAAGTTTGGTAATGAATTTATAGAAATTAATGATGTGAAAAAAAATTATAATGCGCGTGACTTTTACTATAAAGATGATATAATCAGATATATTGTTGATAATCTAATTAATGAAGATTATTATAGACTACCATATAATTTTAAGATAATATATGATTATTTAATAAAATATAATGACTCATTTTTTATATTTAAAGATTTAGATAAACTCACTAAATTAAGATTTAAGATGTCTAAGGATTACTTGGATAAAGAACTTTGGATAAATAATGAAATAAGAAATATTATATGGGCAAATAATTTTAGTCTGGATAAAAAATTCTGAAATCAGGGAAATAGGAGATTATGAGTATTAGTTACGAAGAGATAAAGGATATAGAATTAGGAGCAATATATAAAAAAGAATATACAGACTTTAGGGTTTTTTCACCTAATAGAGATAAAATAAATTTACTTTTATGTGATGATTATAGGAAAGTAAGAAAAAATTCTTATCCAATGAAGAAAAATAAAAATGGAGTTTTTGAGTATAGGTATTATGGAGATTTGGATGGATATTTTTATTCATACTTGGTTGAAAATAAATATGAAGTCACTGACCCTTATTCAAAAGCTTCTTCCATAAATAGTATAATGTCTGCAGTTGTTGATATGGAAGAGATTAATTCTAGGTATAAATCTAATTATGGCCTATCTGACCTAAATGATATTATTATTTATGAACTTAATGTTAAAGATTTTACCGCTAATAAGAATTCTTCAGTAGAATATAGAGGGAAGTTTTTAGGTTTAAGTCAAAGTAATTCATATTATGAAGGGGTAAAAACAGGACTTGGCCATATTAAGGAATTAGGAATAAGTCATGTTCAGCTTTTACCGGTATATGATTTTATATCAACATTTGAAGAGGATTATAAATTTTTTGATGAAGATAATTATAATTGGGGATATGATCCAGAGCTATATTTTAATATAGAGGGTTCATACTCTACAAATCCATATAATCCTAAAGCTAGAATAGAGGAATTTAAAACTATGGTTGACTCAATTCATAAAGAAAAAATTAGGGTTGTTATGGATGTTGTCTTTAATCATACTTTCAAAACTAAAGATTCCAATTTTGAAATCTTGGCTCCAGGATATTATTATAGGAAAAATCCAGATGGGACTTATTCTAATGGTTCAGGTGTTGGTAATGAGCTTGCAAGTGAAAAACCTTTTGTTAGAAAGCTTATAATTGACTGTTTAAAATTTTGGGCTAAAGAATATAAAATTGATGGATTTAGATTTGACTTAATGGCTTTAATTGATATAGATACCATTAAAATTGCCTTGAAAGAACTTAAGGAAATCAATCCCAATATAATTATATATGGTGAGCCTTGGATGGGAGGTACTTCATCCCTAGCATTAGACAAGCAAATTTTGATAGGTAGGCAAAGGTCAAATGGATTTGCAGTATTTAACAATAGATTTAGAGATGCTATAAAAGGTAATAATGATGGTTATTCCAAAGGATATATACAGGGAGATTTTTCTTTAAAAACACAAATAGAAATAGGTATTGCTGGAAGCATTGATTATGATTGTAAAAGAATGGGTTTTGCAGATGATGCAAGAGAGGTAATAAATTACTTTAATTGTCATGATAATCTTATATACTATGATAAATTAAGAATATCTTTAACAAGTGAGAAAAATATAGAAGAAATATCTAGGCTCGGATTTGCGCTTATATTTCTATCTTTTGGAACACCATTTATATATGAAGGAAATGAATTTAATAATTCAAAACAAAATAATAGAAATTCTTATAATGCAGGATTAAGTATAAACGGAATAGATTGGAAAGATAAGATACATAATTTATCAACTTATACTTATGTGAAATCATTGATAGAATTAAGAAAAGAACTAAATGTGTTTAATATTTATAAAAGCTCATTAATAAAAAGTAAACTTAAATTTATAGAAGGACTTGATGATAATTTAATTTCATATACTATTGAAGATAAGAATAAAAGAATTTATGTTGTATTCAATGCTTCAAGCAGTGAAGTAAAACTTAATAAAACTTTAAGAGATAATATTTTTTCTAAAGACGATATTGTGAGAAAAGTTTTTTCAAAAATGGGTAAAATTAATAATAAGATTAATGTATCAAATATTGAGAATTTTGAAAAAATATCAGTAAATGTTTATATTGGAGGAGAAGGAAATGAACTATAAAGAAACTTATGAAAAATGGCTAAACAATGATTTTTTTGATGAAGCTACAAGAGAAGAGCTTAGATTAATTAGAGATAACGAAGAAGAAATCGAAGATAGGTTTTATCAAGAATTAGCCTTTGGTACAGCAGGTCTTAGAGGAAAACTAGGTGTAGGCACAAATAGGATGAATGATTATACTGTTGCTAAAGCAAGTCAAGCTTTTGCTGATACCATCAATGAAGGAGGAGATGAAGCAAGAGATAGGGGAGTAACAATCTGCTATGATGTAAGACATAAATCAGAGGACTTTGCAAAAATTGCAGCTGGAGTTTTTGCTGCTAATGGAATAAAAGTATATATATATGATGAAATTCAACCAACTCCAGTATGCTCTTATACAATTAGAAAGTTAAATTCTTATGCTGGTGTAATGATTACAGCAAGTCATAATCCAAGAGAGTATAATGGATATAAGGCTTATGGTTCTGATGGAAGTCAAATATTAGAAGCTACAGCTGTAAAAATTCAAGATTACATGAAAGAATATGATGACTATTCTAAGATTAAAAGAATCGAATTTAATGATGGAGTAGAAAAAGGTATAATAAAGTATGTCGACCCTAAGGTTATTGAAGATTATATAAAAGAAGTTCTAGATTGTACAATAAATGAAGATATAGATAAAAATGTTAAAATAGTTTATACGCCACTAAATGGATGTGGAAACAAATTAGTTAGAAAAATTTTAGAAAAAAGAGGATTTAAAAATATTTATATAGTAGAAGAACAAGAAAATCCTGATCCTGACTTTACAACAGTTGGATATCCAAATCCAGAAGATCCTAAAGCTTTTAGACTTTCTGAAGAGTTGGGTAAGAAAAAAGAAGCAGAATTACTTTTAGCAACAGATCCTGATTCAGATAGATGTGCCGTTGAAGTAAGAAATAATAAGGGAGAGTATGAATTTCTAACAGGTAATAAAATAGGTTCTCTTTTAGCAAATTATATCCTTACAGCACTTAAAGAAAATAGTGAATTACCTAGTGATGGAGCTATAGTGAAAACAATAGTATCAACAGATTTAGTTAATCCTATAGCTAATAGCTTTGGTGTAGATGTGTATGAAGTTTTAACTGGATTTAAAAATATATATGAAATAGCAAATGAGTTTGAAAGAAACGGTAAGGGAACCTTTATATTCGGATTTGAAGAAAGTATAGGTTATAACTACAAAGATTTTGTAAGAGATAAGGATGCTGTAAATTCAGCTATGCTTATAAGTGAAATGACAGCCTACTATAAGAAAAAAGGCAAATCCTTACTAGATGTATTAGAAGAAATATATGAAAAATTTGGTTTCTATGCAAATGAAGTTCAATCAATTGTTCTTGAGGGACTTGATGGAGCAAATAAGATAAAAAGAATAATGGAAAGTATTAGAACTAATCCTATTAAGGAAGTTTGTAATTTAAAAGTTAAAAACATTATAGACTATCAAAATGACAAAACTGGTTTATCAAAATCAAATGTATTAAAATATTATCTTGAAGATGACTCTTGGTTTGTTCTAAGACCTTCAGGAACTGAGCCAAAAATCAAATTATATTTAAACGTAATAGATGAAACAAAAGATAAGGCAATAAGCAAAAAAGATAAGATAAAAGATGAGGTTAACAAAATAATTAACAAAGTAGAATAAGACTAGGGCTAGGTTACTAGCCCTTTTTAACTTATATGTTTTTCACAAGTTTATTTTAAAGTATTTGAAATATCTGATAAAATGAATAAAGTGAAATTCAAGGAGGATTTTATGGATCTATTTTTTAACTTTATAGATAGAGTATTTTCGATCCATGTTTTTGGAAATATGACACTTTATCAACTATTGTCAACAATTTTAAAATATGTTTTTGTTGTAATAGTATTGTATTTTATATACTCCATAATAAAGATAATATATTATGACGTAAGATACGTTATTAGAAAAGAGAAAATATCTGATACCTATCTTAAACTAATTAGCAAAAATGATGAATATAAGTTTAAAATACAAGAATACTACTACATAGGTGAAGATAATAGTATTGGTAGAGATGATAGAAATACTATATGTATTAAAGACCAATTTTTATCAAATTTTCATGCTAGGATTATATTAGATAAGGGAATTTACTTTTTAGAGGATCTAAACTCATCAAATGGAACATATTTAAATGATGAAAGAATTTTTGATGCAATTGAGCTAAAAAGTAAAGATATTATTAAATTTGGAGAATTGAAATTTTTATTTATTAATGGTGATGAGAATGATTGAGGAAAATAAAAATATTATCCTACAAAAAAAATATAAGACGAATGCTTTAGTTCTTTTATTTATATTTGAGTTTTTAGCCCTTAGTCTTTCTATGATCTATAATATAGAAAATATAAGCAATAAGGATTTTTATGCCTATCTGTCTATTTTAATATTGACTATGGCTTCATCAGTTCTAGTAAAAAAAATTACTAAGACTGATAATATTTTACTATTAATTGTAAATATGCTTTTTGCAATTGGAGTTGCAATAATATATAGGTTAAATCCTGCTATAGGGCAAAGACAGCTGATTTTTTATATAATAGGCATATTTGTTTTCTTTATTACTTATTTTATATTAAAAAGTAAGAGAAATTGGGATAAGCATATACTATTTTACTTTTTAATATCTATATTCTTATTTATTGCAACTTTAATATTTGGTTTTGCTTCTGGTGGAGCAAAAAATTGGATTAATATAGGACCCTTTTCCTTACAACCTTCAGAATTTATAAAGATTCCATTTGTATTTTTTGTTGCAAGTTACTATACCAACTATAATAAATTTAGGAAGATGGCTTTTGGAAAGTATTACTTAAATATAGGGATATATGTATTTATTCTAATGTTTTTTATACAAAGAGAGTTAGGAACAGCAATAATATTTTTTGCAACTATGATTTTAGCCCAATTTGTTTATGAAAGGGATAGAAAACTTATACTTCTTAATATAATATTTATAGTTCTTGGCTCAATTCTTGCATATTTTCTATTCTCACATATAAAAGTGAGGGTAGAAACATGGATAGATCCATGGTCTGTGATTGATGATAAGGGATATCAGATAACCCAATCTCTATTTGCTCTTGCAAGCGGTGGACTATTTGGTACAGGAATTGGACTTGGTAGGCCGGATTATATACCAGTTGCAGAAAGTGATTTTATATTTCCTGCAATTTGTGAAGAGTATGGAATATTTATGGGAATTGCTGTGGTATTATTATTTTTAATCTTAGTATATAGGGCTATAAAAATATCCTTACAACAAGAAGATAAATTTTTTTCTATACTTGCCTTTTGCATAGGAAGTTTATTTGCTCTTCAGACCTTCATAATATTGGGAGGAGTATTAAAGTTAATACCTTTAACAGGGGTTACACTTCCATTTATATCTGCTGGTGGCTCATCTATGATTGCAGGATTTATACTTCTAGCTTGTTTGCAATTTTCTGGTCAAAAAATGGAAAATGGTGATAATGATGAAAAAGAAAAACAAAAACAAAAAAAGCAAAGATAGAGAAAAATCCCTATTTAAAAAAATTTTGGAAATGGAAAAATCTCAAAGACTAAAAGAAGACAGTGAAAATCACTTTTTAGAAAAATCTACTATGAATAAAAGATTAATATATGTTATGATTTTATTTATATTCTTATTCTTAACCATAGTACTTTATCTTGTTTATTTTCAACTATTTAGATCACAAACAGTAGCTGATAACAGTCATAATAAAAGACTTTGGATTAATGAAAATGTGATTAAAAGAGGAAATATTTATGATAGAAATGGTGAGCTTTTAGTTTATAGTGAAAGGGATGAAAAAGGTAATAGTCAGAGAATATATACAAATCCATTTGTAAATTCTACATTTACAGGTTATAATTCTGTAAAGTATGGCAAAAGCGGTCTTGAAAAAACCTATAACAAAGAATTATTAAATATATCTGATCAGGCTACATCTAAAATTAGGGACATGGTCGAACAATCTGGTATTGGAAATAATTTAAACTTAACTATTGATCAAAGAATACAAGAAATATCTTATGAAGTTTTAGGAAATAATATTGGTTCTATAGTTGTTATGGATCCAAGAAATGGAGAAGTTTTAGCTTTGGTATCAAAACCATCTTATAATCCAAATACTATAGAAGGTGACTGGGAAAACCTAGTACAATCGAATAACGCTCCTTTATTAAATAGAACAAGTCAAGGGATATATCGACCAGGCTCAACTATGAAGATAGTAACTGCTGATGCTATTTTGGATAGTCAGATTGACACGAGTTTTAATGATACAGGTAAGGTAACTATACAAGGCTATGATATTAAAAACTATGGTGGATATTCCTATGGAAGTATAAACTTAAGAAGTGCATTTTTAAACTCTGTAAATACTTATTTTGCATCAAAGACAGATGAGCTTGGTAAAAACTTTTATAAGGAAGTTACTGAAAGATATATGTTTAATAGGGATTATAAGTTTGATCTTGAAAAAATCAATTCAAAGATTCCTTATGAAGAACTAAACCAAGTTGATTTAGCTATGACAGGATTTGGATATGGAAAAACTCAAGTAACACCTTTGCATATGGCTATGATAGCATCTGCTATAGCAAATAATGGAAAGATGATGCAGCCTAGACTTGTTAACAATGTGGTTGATAAGGATGGTAAAGAAATAAAGAAAAGTGAAAGTGAAGTTTTATCACAAGCAACTAGCGAGGAGAACGCAAATACTATAAGAGACTATATGGTAGATGTTGTAAACAGAGGAACAGGTACCGGAGCTTATATACAATCTGTACAAATAGCTGGAAAAACAGGAACCGCAGATAGAGATGATGGAGCGACTGATGCATGGTTTGTAGGTTTTGCACCAGCCTATGATCCAAAAATCGCCTTTGCAGTTGTATTAGAAAATACAAGTTCAACAGGTGGAGAAATAGCTGCTCCTTTAGCAGGGCAATTAGTAAATTCTATAGTAAATAATGTAAATTTAGATTAATTATAATAGCTTATTTTTAATATTAGTCCAATAGTGATTTTTATTTAAAATAAGCTTTTTTAGTTGTTTATCAGCAATTTTTGTTCTGATTTTAAAACTTTTGCTTTTAAATTCTTTTCCATCAAATATGAAAACAGTATGGTGACTATCCCTTTTGCTTACATTAATCTCAACTTCTGCATTTTTAGGTAATACTATAGGAGCCTTTAAGGACCTATTTAAAGATGAAAAAACAGGAGCTATTGGAGTAAGTTGAAAACCGTCTAAAGATTGATGTAATATAGCACCATTTGCAGATAAGTTATAAGCAGTCGAACCGTGTGGGGTTGATATAATTAAGCCATCTCCTGAGAAATTTTCAATAAAATTACCATCAATAAATAGTCTTAATCTTATTAATTGATTTTTGTTGCTTTTAACTACCACTTCATTAACAGAATAATATACAGACTTACCTACTCTTGATTCCAATATTGGCAAATTTTCTATTTTGTAATTATTCTCGTGAAAGCTTTTAACAAAGTCTTCGATATTTTCAGCTGCTACTTCTTGGTAAAATCCTAAATGTCCAGTATTTATACCAATAAAAGGAATAGTAGAAAATTTTGAGTTTTTAACAGCATTTAAAAATGTGCCATCTCCACCTATTACTAAATTTAGACAAGCATCAGAATTATAAGAATTCGATACTTCATAACCATAATCTTTTAATATTTCTTTAGTTTTATTATATATACTTTTACTATATCTAGATTTATTTTTAAAAATGTTAATAATTTTAGTCATTGTAACTTACCTTTCTTAATATATAATTATTATAACACACTAATGAAAGGACACATTGTGGAATCTATTAAATTTAAAGTGGATAAGGAAATTTCCTTAAAAAAATTTTTATTAGAAAAGTCTATTTCAAAAAGATCATATAAGAAATTAATAAATAATGGATTATTGACTATAGATGGAAATAAAACCGAAAGAAATATTAATCTAAATAAAGGTAATCTTGTTAAGATTTCAATTGAAGATGAAAATTTAGATTATAAAACAATTTACAAAAAATTAGATATATTATATGAAGATAAGGATATAATTGCTGTAAATAAAGAGGCTAACCTAACTGTAAATTCTAAAAATCAAGAAAGTTTATCTAATTATATAGCTTATTATTTTAAAGAAAATAATATAAGGTCAAAGATAAGACTTATAAACAGACTAGATATGAATACTTCGGGGATAATGCTAATTGCAAAAAATAAATATGCTCAAGCATTTTATCAAGGTGAGATTGAAAAAAACAATGTTAATAAATTTTATATTTCATTGGTTGATGGAAAACTTAATATAGATAGAGAGTTGAAATTAAATATAAATTACAATAGTAATTTAAAAAAAATGGAATTATACCCTGAGGGAAAAGAGATAAGAACTTATTTTAAGAGCATGAAAATATATAACAATTTTTCACTTGTAGAATCTAAATTATTAACTGGTAAAACTCACCAAATAAGGTTATCTTTATCAAGTATAGGTCACCCTATTTTAGGAGATAAGTTATATGGAAGCAAATATAAGCTAGATAGATTTCTTTTACATAGTTATAAACTTGAATTTTCATGTTTTAGAGATAATAAAAAGATAACGATACTATCAAGACCACAATTCGATAAATACTTAAATTTAGGGATTTAGTACTTTAAAAACATATTTGCAATTATGCTTTTCATGATATATAATAAATATATTCCAAGGAGCAAGGTCCAAATTTAAACCTACAACATTTATAAGGGATTGCGGAGTTTTGACTTTGATGGCAAGCCTCCTTTGAGTGGAAGTCAGAGATTTCAAATAGCAAACCCACCTTCACATACGCGAAGGTATTAAATATAAGGACCACCTTGGATTTTTTATTTTATGTTATTTTTTTCTTAAAGTTGGGTATTAACTTAAATAAGACAATAAATAATTTAAAGGAGAGTATACTATGAGTATAGCTGATTATATTGAAAGTAAAGCACAAAAAAAACAAAGAGAACTTAAATATGAGATATGGAAAGTAAGAAACCATGATAGCAGAATGAGAACTCAAGGTGCAATAGTTGGTGCATTAGCAGGAGTTGCAGCTGGATTATTACTTGCTCCAAAATCAGGTAAAAAACTAAGAGAAGATATCAAAAATTCAATAGATTCTACTGTAAATACTGTAAAAGATTCCACAAGTGATATGGTAGAAAATGCTAAAGAATCTTATATAGATTTTAAAGATAGGGCATATACTGAATTACAACCTATACAAGAAGGTATAGAAGAAGGTATTGATACAGTTAAAAAGACTACTGAAAATTTTAAAGAAATTGTTAAAGAAAATACCAAAGATGTAAAAGACGAAGTTAAGGTAATTAAGGAAGATGCGAAAAATGTTAAGGATGCTGCCAAAAAAGGGGCAAAGGAAGCATCTGAAGAAGTTAAAGAAGGTATAGAAGAAAGCAAAGATGTAGTTAAAGAAACAGAAAAAAAAGCTGGGGAAGTAAGAAGAGCTGAAGATAAAAAAAGAAATAAGTAAGGAGTAATTAATGGTTACAATAAATATAAGATTAATGGCTGATATTATCTTATTACTAGTAGGCATTATTGCTATTATATTTCTTGCTTTATTTTTGAAAAATGCAATTAATTTAGTAAAGTCTATACAAAAAATAGTAGATAAAAATAAAGATAACCTAGACAACGTTATAGATAAATTACCAACTTTAGTTGATCAAGCTAATACTTTAGTAGATAATGTAAATGGACTAGTATCTGATCCTAATCTAAAGATGGCTATCTCTAACGCTAATTTAGCTATCTCTAATGTAAGCGATATAACTGTTGATGTTAAAGATACAGTTAATTATTTTGGAGAAAGTGTGGTCGATACTACAGATACCTTTGGAGAAGGAATAGCGTCAATAAATGACTATGCCTCATTAATTATGGATGTAGTTGATATAGTTAGAAATGTTATAGCAGGAAGATAGGTCATCAATAGATGACCTTTTATTATATTAAAAATGAAGGGAGATTATATGGCACAACCTACTATTAAAGATGTTGCAAAACTTGCTGGAGTGTCAATTTCTACTGTTTCTAGGGTAATGAATGATTCAAAGCCAGTAAGCCCTGAAGCAAGAAGAAAAGTACTAGATGCAATAAACAAGCTAGATTTTAAACCTAATGAACTTGCAAGAAGTCTAGTAATGAAAAAGTCTAATTTAATTGGAGTAATTGTAGAGGATATTGGTATCGAATATATGGATCAATTGATTAGAGGTGTTGAGGAAATAGGTCACTTGTATAAGTATGATATTATATTATCATCTACATATGGTGATGATAACGCACTTGAAAATGCTATAGAATTCTTGTCTACAAAACAAGTTGAAGGAATTGTAGTAATAAGTGAAAATATTTCAGCAGAAGTTCTAGTAAAATTAAGAGATAATAAAACTCCTTTCATTTTACTTGATAAGTTCCATGACTTTAAGAAATTAAATACTGTAAAAATAGATTATCTCAATGAACAGTATAAGTTAATTGAATATTTAAATTCATTAGGACATGAAAATATTGCATATGTAACCAAGAAAGATCATGACTATCTTTCTGATATAAAAATAGAAGGCTATAAAAAGTTTATGGAGAAGAAAAATCTCGAACCTATAATTATAGAAGCTCGTGGAAATTCAAGTGATGATGGGTATAATATAGGTGAAGAGGTTATTTCACAAGTTAAAAGCAAAAATTTAAGTGCTATAAGCTTTATAAACGATCAAGTTGCAGTTGGATTTATAGCTTATTGCTATGATAATGGCATCAAAGTGCCAGATGATTTTTCTGTAGTTGGATTTGGTGATTCAGAAATTTCTAGAGTCTACAGACCAAAACTTACAACTGTATCTATTCCTAATTATGATATTGGAGCCATTTGTATAAGGGCTCTAATTAAAAGAATTAGGGGAGAGGAAGATATTCTAGAAAATAATTGGATTCTTGATGCACAACTTATATCTCGCGATAGTACAAAAAGTCGATAGTTGAAAGTAACTTATTTAAATGTTAAAATAATATTATAAAATTTTAGGAGGCAATTATGGCAGAAAGAAAAATTGTTGTTACTAATGAAACAGGTCTACATGCAAGACCAGCAGCTTCTTTGGTGCAATTTGTAAAAAATTATCCAGGAGATGTTAAGTTAGTAAAAGATGGAAAAGAAGCAAATGCTAAGAGTATATTTAATGTTATGAGTCTAGGAATTTCAAAAGGTACAGAAATTGGTATCATTGTTGAAGGTGAAGACGAAGAAGAATTTGCAGACAAATTAACTGATTTTATAGATAATTTATCAGAGTAATTAATATTAGGGGTACTTAATAGTACCTCTATATTTTTACAATTTCAGAAAGGATATTAGTGTATGAGTGAAAGATATAAAGGCATTATAGCATCTAACGGTGTCGCAATAGGAAAACTATTTCTTTTTACAAAGGAAGAATTAATCATTGACAAATCTTTAATTGAAGACAAAGAAAAAGATAAAGAAATAAAAAGGGTTGAAGATGCTATAAGCTCATATTTTAAAAATCTTGAAAAAAAAGAAATTAGTGAAGAGAATGAAGAAATGCTAAATATTGTTAGAGCACATAAGGAATTATTGCAAGATCCTTATTTTCTAGACTCTATAAAAGAAAGTATTTCTAATGATAACAAGAATGCCGAACTTGCTACAAGTGAAACAGTTGATCAAATGATTGAAGTTATGAGTTCTTTAGATGATGAATACCTTAAAGAGAGAGCTGACGATTATAAAGACATCGGTTTCCAAGTTTTATGTAAAATAAAGGGTGTTGTACCAAAAGATTTATCCAAACTAGATGAGGATTTCATAATTATATCAAAGGAACTAACACCATCAGATACATCAAATATGAACAAAGCCAAAGTTTTGGGTTTTGCTACTGATTTAGGTGGTAAAACATCTCACGTTTCAATTATAGCTCAAAACTTAGATATTCCTGCTATAGTTGGAATGACAGGAATTTCTTCAAAAGTTAAGGGTGGAGAAATGGCTATAATTGATGGTAATAATGGAGAGCTTATTATAAATCCAAGTAAAGCTGAGATTGAAGAATATTCAAAAATTATTGAAGAGCAAAGAGTTGAAAGACAAAGACTTGAAAAAGTCAAAAACTTAGAAGCAAAAACTAAGGATGGTAGAACATGTGAAGTTTCAGCAAATATTGGTAATATTGAAGATTTAAAAGTTGCGATTGACTATGGATGTGATGGTGTAGATTTATTTAGAACAGAGTTTTTATATATGGAGAATGATCATTTTCCAACTGAAGAAGAACAATTTGAAGTATATAAAGAGGCTACACAAATGCTTGGTGAAAAACCTTTAGTTGTAAGAACGCTCGATATTGGTGGTGATAAGGGACTTGATTATTATGATTTTCCTAAAGAAGAAAACCCATTTTTAGGTTATAGAGCAATAAGATTTTGTTTAGATCACGAAGATATATTTAGAGATCAATTAAGAGCATTATTAAGGGCTTCTGCTTTTGGTAATTTAAAGATAATGCTTCCATATGTAATATCTGTTGATGAAATAAAGAAAACTCGTAATATACTAGAAGATATTAAAAAAGACTTAGACAATGAAGGTATTGCTTATAATAAGGATGTAGATTTAGGTATAATGGTTGAAACTTCTGCATCTGTAATTATGGCAGATAAACTTATTAAATATTCAGACTTTTTTTCAATAGGAACTAACGATCTTACACAATATACATTAGCCTGTGATAGAGGTAATGAAAATATTTCTGATTTGTACAACAACTTTAATCCTGCTGTAATTAGGTCAATTAAGCATGTAATTGATGAAAGTCATAAGGAAGGTAAATGGACAGGCATGTGTGGACAATTTGCTTCAGATACAAGAGCTACTAAATTATTATTAGGTCTAGGATTGGATGAATTTTCTGGTTCAGCATCAAAGTTGCCACAAGTCAAAGATATTATTTTAAATTCTTCTTATGAGGAAGAAAAGAAATTTGCTGAAAAAATACTTGATTTAGAAGATGTAAATAAAGTAGAAGAGGCAGTAGATAATCATAATTGATGGTAATAATATGGATAAAAATGCTTTTGATATAATTAAAAGAACTAACATTTTTAAAAATGACATAAATAATATAAAAAAGCTTAGCAAAATTTCATCAAATAAATTAAAATTTGATTTTAATGGTATTACCTATGTGGTTGGATTGTATCCTATAGAAGATTTTGATAATTTAAAAAAAGAAAATGAAATTAATAATTACCTTAGAAGTATAGATGTCAATCCTTTAGACTTATATGAAATCGGAATTATGCCTGACTTAGATAAGTCATACAAGGTATTTGAATTTAGAAATGAAATATCTTTAAAAGAATATATAAGTAAATATTCTAGTAAAGAGGTATATAATATTGGACTTAAATTTGGAGAGATTTTAAAAAAAATCCATATGAAAAAAATTGACTCCAATTTAGATTACGATTGGCATAAAAAAATTGAAACAAAGATAAACTTGCTCTTATATAGGCAAGGACTTAACAAAAATAATGGTGTTAATGATTATATATTGATAGATTATCTACAAAATAATTCTTATATATGTAAAAATACCTCATCAAATATTTTGTATGAGGGTTTAAATGACAAAAATATAAGAATATATGATAATGATAAAATAGACATAAGAGGTCTTAAAGATTTGAAAGTTGGTGATGGAATATCGGATTTTGTTAATATAAATAAGATTTCCATTACGAGTCCTGATTTTGCTAAAGGAGTTTTAGAATCTTACCATGAGGGTGAACAAGTATCTAGGAAATTTTTTAGGCTATTAAGCCTATACCAAGCTTATTACTTACTAGAATCCTTAGTTAATATAAGAGAAAATAAAGAATCTTACTTAAACGAAGAGGAAATAGAGAAGATTATTTTAATGTATGATAATTTTTCAACTATAATACCATCATGGGTGTAAATTTAAAGGATTTTTGCTATATTTAAAGCAAGAGTCCTTTTTCATTATTGTTTATTTTGTAATATAATATATAATATGATAATATTTAATTGATATTTTACATAAGGATGGGAAAAATGAATTACAAAGTTAATAAAATTATAAGTATAATATTTAATTCATTATTGCTTTCATTTGGAATGTATTTTTTTCTTGTGCAACATAGTATAGCCTCTGGTGGAGTTACTGGAATTTCTATAATAATTTCTAAATGGTTTAGTTTTTTAACAGTTGGACAATGGTCTTTAATTTTAAATATTATTTTATTTATTGTAGCATTTGTATTTATGGGGGAAAGTTTTGGAAAAAAATCTATTCTTTCAGCAACGATTGTTTCATTAGGGATTATGTTTTTTGAAAGAGTATTTCCAGATACTATTTTGACCAATGATGTTATTATAAATGTGCTTTTCGGTGCAGGAATAGTTTCATATTCTTTAAGTAGAATATTCTTCAATGATGCTTCTTCTGGTGGAACCGATATAATTGCTGCCGTTTTAAATAAATATTTTTCAATAACCTTAGCTAAATGTTTGTTTGCTATAGATTTTTTAGTTGTTATGATGGCAGTTACTGAATTTGGCATAGAAAAAGCTTTATATGCTGTTATGACAGTTATAATACAATCAGTTGGATTTAACTATTTCATTCAAGGTTTAGGCAGAAAAATTGCTATCACAGTAATTAGTGATTATAGTGAAGAAATTAATAAGATGCTATTAAGTAAATATGATAGAGGTGTTACCTTATATAAATCTGAAGGTGGTTATTCTCATAAAAAAAGGGATATTATTCTTACGGTTGTCCCATTTAGAAGATTTCCATCTATAAGAGATGATATATTAGATATTGATAAAAATGCATTTGTATTTACACATACTATATCAGAAGTTTATGGTGAAGGATTTACATACAATGTATTTGAATGATAGGAGTGAAAAAATTAAAAATTTAATTATAAAAAGATTTGCTAAAAATAAAGCATATCTTAAGACTTGCTTTGGAGATGCTTTAATAGATAGCAAGCAAGTGTACAATAATAAAAAAGGGGATAAAGTAAAGGCTTATATATATTATGACATTAATAATGTTTTGAGGGCAAGTTGTAATTTAAGTATCATAGAACATAAAGTCTATAGTTTAAAATGTATAGATATAGATAAAAAAGGTGCCTATTTTTTGTTTGGAAATAATATAAAATTATTAATGCCAAAGGACCAAAAATCTTACAAGCTTTTTAAAGATATGACTTATCCAGTTGGAGTTATGTTAGATAAGGATAATATGCTTATATTAACTACTAAGATTAGGGAGTTTTTATCTCTTGACCATAATTTTAAGGAAAATGACATAGTGGAAGGCAGGATATATTCTATTAATAAACATATAGGAGCATTTGTAGCTATAAATAATCAATATGATTCTCTTTTAAGAATAAATGAACTTAAGGGAGTTCATATAGAAGGTGAACTGCTAAAACTAAGAGTCAAAGAAGTAAAAGAAGATGGTAAAATAGAACTTACTAATAGAAAAAGAGCCTATCTAGAGATAGATTCAGATAGTGAAAAAATTTTAGATTATCTTTATGAAAATGATGGTTTAGTAAATCTAGGAGATAAGTCAAGCCCTGATAAAATATATAGGATTTTTGGACTCTCAAAGTCTTCCTTTAAAAGAGCTATAGGTAGACTTTATAAGGAAAAATACATAAGAATTTTTTCTAATAAAATAGAGTTAATGAGGAGATAAAATGACAGAAAATAAAAAAATATTAGCAAGTGTAAATGACAAAGAGATAAGTCAAGAAGACGTAATAGCTTTTATTTCTAAAATGCAAGGTGGAAATCAATTTCTAAATCCACAAGGAATAAATCAAATTACTGATGAATTGGTTAATCAAGAACTTATGTATATTGATGCTAAAGAAAATAAACTTGATGAAGATGAAGAGTTTTTAAGAGAATTAGATATTACAAAGTCAAATATGCTTAAAAATTATGCTATGCATCTTCTATTTAAGGATATAAAAGTTGATGAAGTTGAAATAAGAGAATATTATGATAACAATAAAGAAATAATAAAAAAACCAAAGACATATAAAGCTAGTCATATTTTAGTTGAAGATGAAAATATGGCTAATAAAATTTTAAAAGAAATTAAAGGAGGCAGATCTTTTGAAGATGCTGCAGATAAATATTCTATAGATAAGGGTTCTAAGGGTGGAGATTTGGGTGAATTTCCAAAGGGAACAATGGTAAAAGAATTTGAAGATGCCTTAGAGAAACTTAGTGAAGGAGAAATATCTGAACCTGTAAAAAGCCAATTTGGTTATCACATTATTAAACTAGACCATGTTCATGAATCATTTCTACCAGAATTTGATGAGATTAAAGATAGAATACACGATACTTTGCTAATGATTAAAAGACAAGAAAAATATCTTGAAAAAGTTGGGAAAATTAAAGAAAAAGTAGAAGTTAAAAAATACTATTAAGAGCAAATGCTATGGACAATTCAGATTATAAATATAAGTTTAGAACAATAGCCAAAGACTTAGGCGATTATATAAAAGTAATTGATGATGAGAAATCATTAATAAAGTTCATCTTGTCAAAAGCAAGGGAAAAGGGTCTTAAAATTTTATTAATTAATGATTGTTATTACATCAAAAATGACAAGGCAATGGCTGTTCTTCACTTAAATGTCAGTGATAAAATAAATAGACTTTCATATATAGATGTAGTTGAAAATGATGACATAGTAGTAAATACTAATTTAGATGTAGCTGAACTGTCATCATTGATTTTGTTGATTATGTTGCTAGAAAGTGATATAAATAATTTTGATATTTTATTAACAAATAATTATGTTAATGATTATGATAGAGATTATACGACATTAAGGTCTTATATTAGGTCTAGCAATATAATAAATCTAAACTTAAATGAAGCTGATTGCATTGCAGAAAGTTTTGCTTCTTATACCCTTTCTACCTTAGATTTGCCTATTGTTAGGAGAAATATTGATAAAAAAGAGTTTTTGGATAATAATTTAGTATATAGGATATCTTTAAAAAATCTTTTAGGAAAAAGCTCAACTTTAAATCTAGAAAATATCCTAAAGAATGCAATTAAGATGCTTAATACTTTCTTAAGAAAATTAAAATCCAAAGTTGATATAGATTTGATTAGCTTTGATGGAAAGGGACTTTATGACTCAATTGCTACAGATGCTTATGTAGATATTGCTATTGATAAAAAATATGAAAATGATCTTTTAGATATATTTAAACTTTATTCTAGTGAATATTTAAGAGCAAATTTAAGGATAGAACCAAATTTAAAATTTGAAATAGAAAAAATAGAAGAAATTTCTTATCCGCCAATGACTGAAGATTCGTATAACCATATATCATCTTTTATAGAGCTTGCAATAAATGGTATTTATTCAGTAGATAGTAATACGAAACTAGCAATATCTTCTTGTCTTTTATCAAGAGCAAAGACTTTTGATGATAAATTATATATTATTATAATCTTTAGGTCTTTATCGGAAGATACTTTAAAAGATATGATGGAAAAAATTAAATTAGCTGCAAAAATAAATGGTGCAGAAATTGTTGAAAGGTTATCCATTCCTTCATGGCAAAATGAAAATAATAAGCTTACAAATGTATTTTCCAATGCCTTTGAGAAGTTGTTTAATACAAGTTTAAAGATAATTAAAACACAATATTCTTTAGATGGCATTTTAATTTTTCATAAATTTAATGTTAATATGGTTTCACTTGGGGTAAAATATAAACAAGTGGATATAGAAAAATCTACATTTGAATATAAAGATCTTTTAAAAACATATTCTTTAATTGAAGAAGTATTGTTAGAATTAAGAAAAAGTTTGGAGTAAATATGGCGAAAGAATTAGAAATTCATGGACATAATGTTGAATTTGAAAAAAATGAGGGAAAAGCTATTATAGAACTTCATATTGATGATAATCCAATAGAAGCTTATCTTCTAGATATATTTTCTGTTGACGAAATAGATTATATAGCCTTGATTGATAGTCAGTCAAGTGAATTGTATTTATTAGAATACAAACTAGAAGATGAAGAAAGTGGTGAAATAACATTAAATCCATTAGAAGATGAAGATAAGCTTGATGAAATTTATCATTTATTCAATCATTATTGGGATGAAGATTCGATAGATAGAATTATCAATGAGTATATAGAAGATATAGAAGATAGGGATATGGATGAGTAGTATCCTACCATATTATCCTATTTCAGAATATTATAAAAATAAATATGGTCAAAAAGTATATAAGCTACCTATAAAGTTGTCTTTAACCTGTCCTAACAGGGATGGAGAGGCTGGTTTTGGAGGATGTATATTCTGTTCTGAGTCTGGAGGAAGTTTTGAAAACTTACCAAGCTTTTTTACAGTAGAAAAGCAGCTAGAAATCAACAAGAATTACATAGGTAGTAAATATAAAGTAAAAAAGTTCATTGCATATTTTCAAAATTTTTCAAACACATATATGGACTATGAAAAATTTAAAGAAGTTATTTGTGCTTGTAATAAGAATTATATTATAGCTATATCAATTTCTACTAGAAGTGACTGTATAACAGAAAAAAAACTAGAATTTTTAGAAGATTTTTCTAAAAATACAGGAATAGATATAATAATAGAACTTGGTCTTCAAACTGCAAATTACAAAAGTCTTAAAATCCTAAATAGGTGTGAAGATTTGGCTGATTTTATTAAAGCTTGCAATATAATAAAAAAATATAATTTTAATATTTGCACTCATGTAATATTATCCCTACCTTGGGATGAGAAAATAGATATAATTGAAACAGCACGTATATTAAATGTTTTGGCTGTTGATGAGGTTAAAATACATTCTTTATATATAGTAAAGAATACAAAATTAGCTAATATGTATAAAAACAATGAGTTTAGAATGCCAAGAAAAGAAGACTATAAGAATAATGTTATTATCTTTTTAAGATATTTAAATAAAAATATTGCTATACAAAGATTAGTAGGAAGAGCACCAAGTGAAGACACAATTTTTTGTAATTGGAATAGTTCGTGGTGGGTAATAAGAGATGAAATAATTGCTGATATGAACGAAAATGGTTTCTCACAAGGTGATTTGAGCCAAAAAAAGAAATATAATATATTAGAGGGAGAGTAAAAATGATTTATTTAGTATTAGGACCATCAGGAAGTGGTAAAACAAAATGGTTAATAGACCAAGCTAATGATGAAAAAGGAAAGGGAAATGAAAATATAGTTTTTGTAGATAGTGATAATGATCAAATTTATTCATTAGATCACTCTGTAAGACTTATTGATGCATCAGACTTTTTTATTAATTCAATAGAATCATTTAGAGGTTTTATTGCTGGTATCTTAGCTAGAGACTATGATATTGGTAAGATATATATAGATGGTATATATGATATTGTAGATATTAACAAAGATAACATTGAAGAAATTTCACAAGATTTAAAGAAGTTATCAGATGAATGCAACGTCGATATTTATCTAGGACTAGATTGTAAGGCTAGTGATATACCTGAATCTCTCGAAGCAGAAGTTCACGAAACTAAATTACTAGATTAATTAAGTAGCCGTCTCAATGAGGCGGTTTTTTGATATTATTATGGAAGAGAAAAACAAATTAATTTCATTTAACACTTGGAGAAAGGAAAGTATAGACTTACTAACAAATAAAAGGATAGGTAAAAATGAGTTTTTAGAGAAAAATTATGAGTATTTAAAGAAACTTGACTTAAAACCATTTTCAAATATCTCTTCAGTTATGGAGGCAATTTATAATTATCAATATTATAATATTATGGCAAAAAGATCTAATTCTTTGGCTTTTGACATACATAACAATCCAAAGAAAAAAAAATATTACAAAAATTTAATTAATAATAGAGAGAACTTTTACCATTTAAAAGATATAGCAAGTTTAAGATTGCTTGAACTTGTAGAATATAGTGGTATAGAGGCCTATTATATTAAGTTGAGGTCAAAAAGACTGACGGGTGAAATATTTGAAATAGTTTTAAAAAATCATGATAAACTTATTCTACATTCAAAAAGTAAAAGTTTACTTAGAAAATTAGTTGAAAATAACTGTTTTGATAGTGAAATTAAGGAGTCTAAAATTGATTCCTATGTTAATAAGTCGTATTGATATGATAGAAGTTAAAATTGGTAAAAATGATTCGAATCAAAGATTTGATAGATTTTTAAGAAAGTATTTTAAGAATGCATCCTTATCGGTAATCCAAAAAAATATAAGGAAAAAAAATTTTAAAATAAATGATAAAAGAGCAAAAAAAGATGATTTAATCTGTGAGGGTGATTTGGTAAAGATGTATATTAAGGATGAGGATTATAATAAGTGGGTAAATACTAGAAAATTTAAGGATTGTGACTTTAATATAGATATAGTTTATGAAGATGACAATATTGTTGTTATAGATAAGAAAAAAGGTGTATTATCTCATGCTGCAAGTCCAAAAGACTATGGAAATAATATAGTGGATCAAATGACTTCATATCTTTATAAAACAAATAAGGTTGACAGCAGAGATTTAACCTTCAAACCAAGTATTGTCAATAGGCTTGATAGAAATACAGCAGGACTTATAATAGGTGCAAAAAATGCAAGGGCTTTAAGAGAGCTTAATAAAGCAATTAAAAATTCTCAAATACATAAGTACTACCTAACTATTGTTGAAGGAAAGGTAGACAAAGATTTTACTATAGATACAAATATTATAAAAAATGAAAATAAGAATATAGTTAAGTCAAATGAAGATGGTAAGAGAATTATTACTAAATTTCATCCTCTAGATATAAATGATAAATATAGCTTACTTGAATGTAAATTAATAACAGGTAGAACTCATCAAATTAGATATTCTTTATTTAAAAATGATACACCTATAATAGGTGATAGAAAGTACTTTAAATCAGGCATAGATTATAGGAAATATGGATTGGATAGTCAAGTTCTATTAGCTTATAAATTAAGCTTTAATACCAAGGGGTTTTTATCATATCTAAACAATAAGGAGATTAAATCAAATCAAACAAAGGATTTATTAAAACTTAAGGAGAAAGTTTTTAATGAAAGTTATACTAGATAATAATTCTATATATACAAACAAGATATACCTTTTTGAATTAGTTAAGGAGTTATTTCCTAAAAGTTTTAGAGATTATATTATAGCTTTAGTAAATGAGAAAATTGTTGATTTTAATTATAAGTTAAGACAAGATGACGATATTTTATTAATAAAAAAGGATATGCCATTAGCTTATTCAGTGTATGAATCAACATTAACTATGCTTTTGATTGATGCTTTAAAAAGTATTTACAATCAAACGGTTGTAGTAGAATATTCTATGAGTAATTGTCTTTATGTAAGGTTAGAAGATAAAGCTATAAGTCATGAATATATTTCATTATTATATAATATTATAAGAAATAATATTGATAAAGATATAAGTATAGTTAGAAAGTCAGTAACAAAAGAAATAGCAATTGATATTTTTAGAAAGCAAGGAGATTATTCTAAAATAGATTTAATGAAATCTATTGATAAAAATAAAGTAGACTTATATGAATTCAATGGGTGGTTTTATAATTTTTCTAACTTACTTTTAGCTAAAACATCTTGGATAGAAGAATTTGAAATTATATCATATTATCCAGGAATTATGTTGAATTTTAAAAAGATTAATGGAATTTTAAATAAATTTAGTGAAGAAGTTAAACTTACAAGAGTTTATGAACAGTCTAAAAAATGGACAAAGTTACTTGATATTAATTATGCTAGCGATTTAAATAAACTTGTTATAGATAATAAAATATCTACCTTGATAAAGGTAAATGAAGCTTATTATAATAATCAACTTGCAGATTGTGCATATGATATAATTAGAAGTGATATGAACATAGTAATGCTTGCAGGTCCTTCTTCATCTGGAAAAACTACAACTGCTAAAAAACTAGCTATACAATTGGCAGTATATGGAAAAAATGCTTATGTTATTTCTACAGATGATTATTTTCTAGACAGGGATAATACACCTTTGGATAAGTATGGAAATAAGGATTTTGAGAGTTTAAATGCAATTGATTTAAAGGCTTTTAATAGGGACTTACAAGATTTGATAGAAGGTAAAGAATTGAAACTGCCATCATATAATTTTACTAAGGGTATTAGGGAAATGTCTGATAAAAAAATCAAACTTGACAAAAAGACGGTTTTAATAGTTGAAGGAATTCACGCCCTTAATCCAAGTCTTACATCATTAATACCTGAAAAAAATAAATATAAAGTCTATGTTTCGGTTCTTAGCCAAATAAATATTGAGCCTCATGTTAGAATTTCATCCTCAGAAAATAGGCTAATAAGAAGAATAGTAAGGGATAATAAATTTAGGTCTTATGATACTGAAGCAACACTTAAAGTTTGGTCTAATGTAAGAAGAGGGGAAGAAAACTATATTTTCCCATATCAAAATACTGCAGACTTTTATGTTGACTCATCATTGTTATATGAGTTTAATGCGCTAAAAAGTTATGCAATAGATGCACTTGATCAGATAAAAAAGGACAGTGATTATTATTATATGGCACTAAAACTTAGAAAGGTCTTATCGTACTTCAAAAGTATAGAAGATACAAAGATTATTGCAGATGATTCAATTTTGAGAGAATTCATAGGAGATGAGAATGATTAAAACAATTGGATTAGATATAGGTGGCACAAAGATAAATGGTGCAGTTATAAATGAAAGAGGAGAAATCCTTAAAACATATAAATTAGAAACCTGTGCTAAAGAAGGTGCTCAAAAAGTATTATATAATATAGAAAAGATTATAAATGAGTTAAAAGATGATGATATTAGAGCTATAGGAGTTGGAACTCCTGGTTTCATAGATTCTGAAAAAGGAATTGTAACTTTTGCTGGAAATATTGATGGATGGACTGGATTAAATTTAAAAAAAGAGATAGAAAAAAGATCTGGAATCAAAACTTTTATAGAAAATGATGCAAATATTGCCTTGATTTGTGAAAAATGGCTGGGAGCAGCTAAAAACTACGATGATGTTGTAATGATAACTTTAGGAACTGGACTTGGTGGAGCTGTTTATAACTCTAAGATGGGACTTCTGGAAGGAGCAAATTTTCAAGGTGCAGAATTAGGTCATGTAATTTTATATCCAAATGGTGAGTATTGTACTTGTGGACAAAGTGGATGTGCAGAGGCATATTGCTCTGGGAGTGCAATTAGAAGACATTATAAGCAATTAACTCAACAGGATAAAACTGGTGAAGAAATTTTCAACCTATATGAAAAGGACGAAATTGCAAAAAATGTCGTTAATAGATTTATTGATGACTTATCTTGGTATTTAACTAGCCTTAGAAATATATTTGATCCAGAAATTATCATTATTGGTGGTGGAGTTATTAATTCAAGTAAAATTTGGTGGGATAAGCTTATTTATAAATTTAATGAACATTGCCATTTAGCTAGCAAAATAAAACTAAAGCCTGCTAAGTTTTTGAATGATGCTGGCATTATTGGTGCTGGGAAAATTGCTATGGAAAGGTTAGAAAATGAGTGATAAAATCTTAATTTGTGATGATGAAGATCATATAAGACAGTTTATGAAGATAAATCTTGAATATTCAGGATTTGATATAGTTGAAGCTGGAAGTGGAGAAGAGGCACTTAAACTTGCGGATATTGAAAAACCTCAAGTTTATATTTTAGATATAATGCTTCCAGGTATAAGTGGCTATGAAGTATGTGAAAGTATAAGAAAGAATTATCCTAAAGCTGGAATAATAATGGTTTCTGCAAAAAGTCAAGATATAGATAAAATACTAGGGCTTGAAAGAGGTTGTGATGACTATATAATTAAGCCTTTCAATCCTCAGGAATTAATTTTAAGAGTTAGGTCACTTGTAAGAAGAGTAAATTATACAAATGATGAAAAAGAAAAAGTAAATGAAGATATATTAGTAGATGGGATATTTAAACTAGATTTATACTCTAGGAATTTTTATAAGAACAATAAAGAGATTGATGTTACACCTACAGAGTTTGTAATAATTAAAAATTTCATTCTAAATAAGGGTAAGGCTATGAGTAGGATGGAGATTATGAAGGATACTTGGGGAGATAACTATAGCACTGATACTAAGATAGTTGATGTTAATATTAGAAGAATTAGGGCAAAGATTGAAGAAAATCCTGCCAAGCCAGAATATATTGAGACTGTATGGGGAACGGGTTATAGATGGAGTTAGATAATAAGAAATCTAAATCAAAATTAGGTATTTTTAATATAAATCTAAATAGTATTATTTTTAGTATTATGAAAATAATTATGCTTTTTGTAACAGTTGTTGTTATAGGCTTTGAAATATTTTCATATTCATCTATAAAAAACTATTATGAATCTGCCTTAGTTGGAGCCATGTTAAATCAAGCTAGATATAATCAAGTTCTCTATTCAAATTATTTATCGAGATATGATTTATCTGAAATTATTATAGGAGATAAAAATTCTTTTTATAGAAATAATATAAGTCAAGTGCAAATATTAGATAACTCAGCAAATGTATTATTCGATTCTTTAGGGTCAAGTCAAATAGGGAAAAAAATCAACTCGACTGATGTTAATAATGCGAATAAAGGAGAATACTCATATCAAAAAACTATAAATTCAAAAACTGGTGAAGAAGTTATAGCCTTATCATATCCATTAAATGATAATGAAAAACAAATAGGTATACTAAGATTAATTTCATCTACTAAGATTGTTAGAGAAAATGTAAATAATCGAATGGTAGTTTATTTATTTTTTGGGCTATTAACTTTAATAATAACTCTTATAGTTTCATATTACGCATCTAAAAGATGGACAGTTCCAATAAAAAAATTAACTGTAGTTGGAGAGAAATTAGCACAAGGAGATTTTAAGGCGAAAGCCAATGAAAGTGGTAAAAATGAAATATCTGAATTAGGTCAAACTCTTAATTTTATGAGTGAAAATATAATAAAAAGAGAAGATATGAAAAATGAATTTATTTCTTCAGTATCACATGAACTCAGAACACCATTAACATCAATAAAAGGTTGGGCTATTACTTTACAATCTAAAGATATCCAAAGTAATGAAGATATGCTTAATCAAGGCTTAACTATTATAGAAAATGAAGGGGAAAGACTATCACTAATGGTAGAAGATTTGCTGGATTTTTCAAGGCTATCATCAAGTTCTTTCCAATATGAAAAAGAAGATTTAAATATAGTGGCTCTTGTCAAGGAGGTATATACTCAACTTTATCCAAGGTCTATAAATGAAAAAATTAAGTTTGATTTTATATCTGTGTATGATGAAATAATTGCTCACGTAGATAAAAATAGGCTTAAAGAAGTCTTTATAAATATTATTGATAATGCAATGAAATTTACTGAAAAAGATGGACAAATATCTGTTATCATTAAAAAAGAAGATTCAAATGTATGTATTGATATTAAAGATAATGGTGAAGGTATAAAAGAAGATGAAATAGCTTTTGTATCAAGTAAATTTTATAAGGGCTCATCTTCAAAAAGTCAAACAGGACTAGGACTTTCAATATGTGAAGAGATAATAAAAGCCCATGATGGAAAATTGATTATAAAGAGCAAATATACTGTAGGAACTACTGTAACAGTATTACTACCAAGGATTGATTAATATGAATAAGATAAAGAAAATTTCTATATTGTTTTTAATTTTTATATTAACATCTTGTAGCTTTGGAAGACCAGAAGATGTAACTGAATTAATAGAAACACCTAAAATTGAAGATCCTATCCTTAAAGGAACTTGGGAAGTAAAGGAAATTAAGAGTACATCAAATAACAAGAATTCGGATAAGATTAAAAAAGGAGATATTCTATATATTGACAATGACCTAGTGGCATTAAATGATGACTATGCATATCCTCCTAAGTTTTCATCAAAATATGTTGACCTAAATTCATATTTACAAAGTAGAAGTATAGATAAGAATATATTTGATAAAGATAATGTAGAGGTATTATCTGCAAGCCAAGGTGAGCTTTATTCAAAGGACTTTATAAAACTTTCAAATCAAGAGATTTTTATGATAGTAGATAATGCCATTATAGTTTTTGAAAAAATTGATGACAATGTTAGCAGGAGTATAGTAGAAAAATATGCCAAAAGAGCATCTAAGGAAAGAACCACTACAAAAAGTGGTAAAAAAGTAGAAGGAGATATATGTGTTTTAATAGGTGTTAGAGAAAGAATAGATACTGAATCATCTCCTAATTATTATTACTATACCTATTGCGTAAGAATTGACCCTAACAGGATGGCTAGAGTTGAAAAAGCAGAGCATATTTATTTTCCAAATAAACAAGAATTTTGGAGACTAAAATGTGAGTTGAATCCGCAAAGTAAAAAATATGATAGCTTTAAAGCCTATCCTATAAAATTAGAAAAGGAATTAAGTAAGAAAGAAAATCAAGAAAAATACAAGTTTATAAATAGAGATTTAGACCTAAAGATTAATTTTGTAAATGAAGATTATATATCATTTGATTATAATTTAGTTTCAGATAAGTCTCCAATTAATAAATATGCTATGGTTAAGACAGATGAATTAAAATCTAATACATTTATGACTATTAATGAGTATGCTGGCGATGAAAAAAGCAAACAGGTGTTTAAAAATCTTGTTTATGAACAAGTTAATAGTAATTTTGGTTCTGTAGATGAGGATAAAATGGCTTATGATTATACTAATTTTGGTTTGATAAGAAATCTTGGCTTATGGCAATTTCAGTCATCTTATCATTTAGAAAGGGATGGAGCTATAGAACAAAAATCTTTTCCTATTGATATTGCTTTAAGAGAGAATTTAATAGATCAAGATAATAAAGAAATAACAGTTGATCAAATCAAAAATTTAAACTACCAAGCCAAGGACTATTTCGAACTTGTAAACGGACAATATGTAGTTGTACAAAGTCCTGATGAGATTTTATTTTATCATATAAAAAATGGTCTTATAGACACAAATCCCAAATTTTCTATTCAATTACAAAATCCTAGTCAAATAATAATGTTTGAACAAGGATTAGGATCATATGCTGAAAAATGGGAAGATTCATTCAATGCTAACAATGTTATAATACACTAATTAGTTAATTGACTTAAAAGATTGATATTTGATAACATATTAATAAAGAGGTAAATATGAAACTTATTCTAGCAACATCTAATAAAGACAAGGTAAGAGAAATAAAAAAAATTCTAGATGACAAGATTAATATATTTAGTCCTGGCGATTTAAATATTGATAGCTTTGAAGTTGTTGAAGACGGAAAGACACTTAAAGAAAATGCCTACAAAAAAGCGAAGGCTATATATGATATTACAAATTTACCAACTCTCGCTGATGATACAGGACTATTTGTAAAATCACTTGATTTTAGACCAGGTGTATATTCTCATAGGTATGCAAATGAAAATCCAACTTATAAAGAAAATAGAGATAAGCTTTTATCTGAACTTAAAGATAAAGACAACAGACAAGCATATTTTATGACTGTACTTTGTTTTATAGATTCTAGAGGCAAAGATTATTATTTTGAAGGAAGAATAAATGGTGAAATAAGTCATAGAGAACATGGAGATAAGGATTTTGGTTATGATCAAATATTTAGGGTAAATAGTAAAACTTTTGGAGAAATGAAAGAAGAAGAAAAAAATTCATATAGTCATAGGGCAAAAGCCTTGGATAAGTTTAAAAATTTTATTAAAAATAATTATGAAAGTATTAGTAGTTAGTGATACACATGGATATGTTGATGATGTACTTAAGTTTTTAAATACAAACAAGGTAAATCTCATAATACATGCTGGTGATTTTAGTGAAGATGCATTGAAAATCAAAAGTATATCAGGGATAAAAACTCTTCGGGTTAAGGGAAATAACGACTATTTGGACAATACTAGCCCTGACCAAAGAATAATAAATATATATAATCACAGGATATTACTTGTTCATGGACATAAGGAAAATGTGTATTATTCTAAAAATTCATTAATAGATAAAGCGATAGAAAATGAGTGTGAGATGGTGATTTTTGGCCATACTCACACCTATTGTGAAGATTATGACGAAAACTTTAATATAATTCTATTAAATCCAGGCTCAGTATCCTTGCCTAGAGATATGATTAAGAGTATGGCAATGATTGAGATAAATGATTATATTAAAATTAAGAAAATTTGTATAAATTAAGGGTTTATAAAATGACAGGTTTAATAAATTTAGTGGTAGATAACTTTTCAAGTTTAATAATTCTACCAATTTTAACAATGATAATTATAGCTATAACAGTTGTTATTTCGAAAACAAGTGAAAGCAGAAGTGCAAAATTTTATCCGTCTATAGCTTTTGGTATTGTTTCTATAGTGCTAGCTATTTTCTCATATATTAATTTTACTAAGGATATAGGACTTAATGTTGCTTTTGTATCTATATCATTAGCTACAGCTTCTATAGTTGGAATTATAACAGCAGTAATAATTAATTTAATTGATGGCCTAAAATTGACATATAAAGATAATAATAAATAAGGAAAAGTTATGGGAAAGAATAAAGCTGCTTTTTTTGATATCGATGGTACTCTTTTTAGAAATTCACTTTTAATTGAGCATTTTTACTTATTAACAAAAAACAATATCATAGACAATAAGGCTTGGTATGAATATATAAAACCACTTTACCAAAAATATCAAGATAGGAAAGGCTCATATGAAGATTATCTAGATAAAGCATCAATTTTATATCAAAAAAACTTAATAGGTCTTGATAAATCAACTATAGACAAATATGCAAAGATAGCAATAGATATAAATAAAAGTAAAATTTATAGAATTACTAAAAATGCTATAAAATATCATAAAGAAAATGGCTATAAGGTTTTTGTTATATCAGGATCTCCTGACTTTTTGGTAAAAGAGTTTGCAAAACTTTATGGAGCTGATCATACTATTGCAACTAAATATATTTTTGATGAGGATAAAAAATTCACAGGAGAAATTTATCCAATGTGGGATTCAAAAAATAAGGAAAAATCAATAGATTTTTTAAAAGATAAGTATGATATAGATCTTAATAATTCTCATGCTTATGGAGATACAAATGGTGATTTTTCAATGTTTGTAAAAGTAGGCTTTGCTCATGCAATTAATCCAAGTTATGAATTAATCCACAATCTCAATGAGGTAAATAAAATTAGAGACAAAACTTTAATCCATATTGAGAGAAAAGATGTTAATTATACATTCTCATTAAAAGATTTAATGGTAGAATTTAAAAAATTTTAATTGAAATAAAAAATGAATATTTTTAAATTGCAAATTTTTTGTTAGCTAAATTTTGAGTTTATTATACAATAATGACTACATTATGAATAATATTTACTTATTTTTTAGCTATTTTATTTTATGAACAAATATATATAAATAATTTTATTTGATTTTATGTTAAAATTTATTTACAGACTAATAAGAGGGATATATCAAATGACATCAAGTGCGAAAAAAAAACCAATAATTGAAAAACTTGAATATAATTATTTAATAAAAGATGACATCTCATCATTAAATACACTGATGTCTTTATACGATGATATCAAATTTTCTGATTTTGATAAGTCTAATTTTCAAATAAGAAAATACATTTTAAAAAATATTAAAAGAAACTTTTGGTACTTATCAGATATTGATCAGGTCTTAAGAAGTTTAAATCAAACAATAGGTGATGATTTAAATAGGTTTGAATTTCTTTTATCATTAAAAAGTGAATTTAAGGCCTTTGAAAATAAGAAATTGATTGATAAGTTAGAATACCTTGCTATAGAATATTATGGGGTATCTTTTTTATTTGAAGAAAAAGAGATTTTTACTGAAACAAACGAAAAAATTTCTTTAATTAAAAATGAATTTAAAAAAATTACTTTCAATGATAAGAATTTAATTGCAAATATTAGAAAAAATGTGAAAAAATATTCTGACACTTATCTAAAATTTAAGGTATTAAATATAGATGTTAACACTAATAAGCAATTAGCATTTGATATGGATTTAATATACACTGAAGATATAACTTTAAAACAAGCACAAGAAATTAATGATAAGTTAACAAATCACTTATACAATGTAGCTGTTGAAGTTTATGCTGAGTATTATTGGAAAGGGCTTTGCAAAGAAGTAATAAATAGATATCATTAAAGGGCAGGAGCCCTTTTTTAATTGTTAAGAAGGTGGATAATGATTATATTAGGAATAGATCCAGGAATAGCAATCATGGGTTATGGTGTTTTAGAAACTAAAGGAAATAGAATAAGAGTTTTAGAAAATGGAGTTATTACAACTTCATCAAAAAGTAAAACACCAGAAAGATTAAAACATTTATATGATAATTTAGAGCAGATTATTTGTGAATTTAAACCAGATGAGTTTGCAATTGAAGAGTTATTTTTCAATCAAAATGTAAAAACTGCTATAACTGTTGGACATGCTAGGGGAGTTCAAATTTTATGTGCACAAAATTATAATTTGCCTATTTATGAATATACTCCTCTTCAAATAAAACAGGCTATTACAGGATTTGGAAGAGCATCTAAAACCCAGATGCAAAAGACAGTTACTACTTTGCTAAATTTGAGTCAGATACCAAAGCCAGATGACGCTGCAGATGCTTTAGCAATTGCTCTAACACAAGTATTTAGTCAAAGATTTAAAGAACAATTTAGGATGAATTAATGATAAGTTATATAATTGGAGAGGTAAAATACATTAATGAAGATAGTTTTATTATTGAAAATAAAAATCTTGGATTTTTGATAAATTCTTCATTAAACACTATTAGTAAGCTTGAAATTAACAGTGAATATAAGATATTTACTAAAATGAATGTAAGAGAAGATGATATATCTTTATTTGGATTCTCTTCTAAAGAAGAGCTTGAAATGTTTGAACTTTTAACTAGTGTATCAACCATTGGACCTAAAAATGCTATAGCAGTTTTATCATCTTTAAATGTAGATAAGATTAAATTTGCCATAATTAATAACGATATAGATACACTAATTAAGGCTAAAGGTATAGGTAAAAAAACAGCATCAAGAATTATACTCGAGCTTGTTGATAAGGTTAAGAAGATGCCAATAAACAATATTGATGATTATGAAATAAATACTACAAAAACCAATAGTGAGATTAATGTAGCAAGAGAGGCTTTATTAAATCTTGGGTATGAAAGAAATAGTATAGATAAGGTATTATTTGACTTAAAGGATACTGATCTTACATTAGAAGAAATAATAAAGGAAAGCTTAAAAAAGATGATTTAGGGTGATTTAATGTATGATAATAATGATAGGATAGTAGGCAGTAATGAACAGTTGAATGATTCATACAAGGAGCTATCTATTAGACCTAAATGGTTAAAAGACTATATAGGACAAGATAAAGCAAAGGAAAAACTTAAAATATTTATAGAATCGTCTCTGAAAAGAGGAGAATCTTTAGATCATGTTTTGTTACAAGGTCCCCCAGGACTTGGTAAAACTACTCTTTCTAATATAATAGCTAATGAATTAGGTGTAAACATTAGAATTACAAGTGGTCCTGCTATAGAAAGACCATCGGATCTTGCAAGTATTCTTACAAATTTAGATAAGGGAGATGTTTTATTTATTGATGAAATACATAGGATAAATAGATCAGTAGAAGAAATACTTTATCCAGCTATGGAAGATTTTGCTTTGGATATTATAGTAGGTAAGGGACCAAATGCCCAATCTATAAGGATTGATCTAGAGAAATTTACTTTAGTTGGTGCGACAACAAGAGCAGGAATGCTTTCTGCGCCTTTAAGAGATAGGTTTGGTGTTCTTTTATCGTTAAATCTATACAATAATGAAGATTTGACTCGAATTGTAAAAAGATCTGCTGGTATATTAGATATATCTATAGAAGATAGTGGAGCATATGAAATAGCAAGAAGGAGTAGGGGAACTCCTAGAATTGCCAACAGACTATTAAGAAGAGTAAGAGACTATGCAATAGTCAAGAAAGATGAAATAATCGATTATGAGACATCCTGTGAAGGATTAGAGCTATTAGAAGTTGACAATATGGGTCTTGATAGTATGGATAAAAAAATTATACTTACAATGTATGAAAATTTTTCTGGAGGACCTGTGGGTATTGATACAATAGCTGCTTCAACAGGAATAGAAAATGTCACTATAGAAGATGTTTATGAACCTTATCTTCTTCAAATAGGATTTTTAACAAGAACTCCTAGGGGTAGAATGCTTACTAAAAAGGCTTATAGACACTATAATTTGAAATATGAGGATAAGAATGAAAACAGATGATTTTGATTACAATTTACCTGAAGAACTAATAGCTCAACATCCAACTGAAAAAAGAGATTATTCAAGACTAATGGTAGTTGATAGAAAAACAGGAAAAAGAGAAGATAAACATTTTTATGATATTATAGATTACCTAAATGAAGGTGACCTTCTTGTAATGAATGATACTAGAGTTATTCCTGCAAGGTTATTTGGGCATAGGCCTTATAAGGAAGAAAAGATTGAAGTTTTTCTACTAGAAAATATAAAAGATGATTTTTGGGAAGTTTTAGTAAGACCTGGTAAAAAAATGCAAATAGGAACAGAGTGTATCTTCTCTGATAAACTAAGATTAAAGGTTATTGATATAAAAGAAGACGGTAATAGAATTGTAGAATTTTATTATTGTGGAATATTTAGAGAAATTCTAGATGGTTTGGGAAATATGCCTTTACCACCATATATAAAAGAGAAATTAAAGGATAAAGAAAGATATCAAACAGTATATTCAAAAATACCAGGTTCTGTAGCAGCTCCTACAGCTGGACTCCATTTTACTAAAGATTTGTTGGAAAAAATAAAAAACAAGGGTGTTAACATTGCCTTTATTACCCTAAATGTTGGTCTTGGAACTTTTAGGCCAGTAAAAGTAGATGATGTAAAAAATCATAAAATGCATTCAGAACATTACAGTATTAGTAAAGAAACAGCTTGTTTGATTAACAAAACTAAAAAAAACAATAAAAGGATAATATCAACAGGAACTACAACTACAAGAACACTTGAATCAGTATATAAAAAGAACAATTGTATAAAAGAAGACTCTGATTTTACAGATATTTTTATTTATCCAGGTTTTGATTTTAAAGTTATTGATTGTCAGATAACAAATTTTCATTTACCTAAGTCGACTTTAATTATGCTAGTTTCAGCTTTTGCAAGCAGAGATATAATACTGGATGCTTACAATGATGCTGTAGCTAAAAAATATAGGTTTTTCAGTTTCGGAGATGCGATGTTTTTAAAGTAGGAGAAAAAATGCCGATAAAATATGAATTAATAAAAAAAGATAAGTACTCTAATGCAAGGACAGGAATTATTCACACAGAACACGGAGATATTCCAACGCCGATTTTTATGCCTGTAGGTACCAAAGCAAGCGTTAAGGCAATGACTGTAGAGGAACTAAAGGAAATTGATGCTAAAATTATTTTAGGAAATACATACCATCTTTATCTAAAGCCAGGAATGGATATTATGAAAAAAGCTGGTGGACTTCATAAATTCATGAATTGGAATCGTCCAATTCTTACTGATAGTGGTGGATTTCAAGTCTTTTCTTTATCAGAAATGAGAGATATATCTGAAGATGGAGTTGTTTTTAGGTCTCACATAGATGGATCTAAGCATTTATTTACACCAGAAAAATCAATAGAAATTCAAAATGATATTCATTCTGATATTATGATGAGTTTTGATGAGTGCATTCCATATCCAGTTGATCATGATTATGTAGAAAGATCTGTATATAGAACTATAAGGTGGGCAAAAAGAGGTTTAGACTATCATAAGTCTAATTCACACAAAGATCAGTCTCTGTTTGGTATTATACAAGGTGGTATGTATGAAGATTTAAGAAAGATATCTGTAGAAGAAACCTGTGCTATGGATTTTGATGGATATTCAATAGGTGGTCTTTCAGTAGGAGAGCCAAAAGAAGAAATGATTAGACTTCTTAGATACACTACACCACTTTTACCAGAAGATAAACCTAGATATAATATGGGTGTTGGAAGTCCAGACTTTTTATTTGAGTCATTTGAAACCGGTATAGATATGGCAGATTGTGTTCTACCTACTAGAATTGCAAGAAATGGAACCGCTATAACATCTCATGGAAGACTTGTTGTAAGAAATGCATTATATAAAGAGGATTTTTCTCCTTTAGACCATGAATGTGATTGTTATGTATGTAAGAATTACTCAAGAGCTTATATTAGACATTTAGTTAATGTAAACGAAATTTTAGGTGCAAGATTACTAACCTATCATAATCTATATTTTTTATTAAAAATGTGTGAAAACATTAGGAAAGCAATTATGGAAGATAGGTTCTTAGAATATAAAAAAGAGTTTTATACAAAATACGGCTATGATTCCTAAATTAGAATATATAGTACTTATTATTTTAGCTTTGATATTTTACTTCACGACCATTAGAGAAGATCAAAAGCGTAAAGAAAATAAAAAGTTTATCAAAAAAAATATAAAAATAGGTTCAAGAGTTATTACAGAGTCTAAGATTATTGGTGAGGTCATAGAATATGATAACACAGAGTGTTTGATAGTAACAGGAAAAGACGATAAAATTTCATATATTCTTATAGATTTTAATTCCATAGAATCTTTAATTGAGGCTTAATGCCTCTTTCTTTATATTAACTATAAAAATGGTATAATTTAATAACAAGAGAGGTAATAATGAATAAGTGGTATATATTTAATAAAAAAAACAATTACAAAGAAAATCTAAAAAATAAAAATATAAGTAAACTTCAAGCTTTGATATTAGCCAATAGAGATATTTTAGATCCGAAAGTTGTGGATTCTTTTATAAATCCAAGCCTAGATAAACTTCATGACCCTTATTTATTACCTGATATGAAAGAAGCAATTGATTTAATAGTTGATACTATGGAAAAGGGTGAATCTATCAGAATATTTGGTGATTATGATCAAGATGGAATTAGTTCGGTTATGACCCTCCTAGATGGTTTATTATATTTTTATGATGATATTAGCTATGATATACCAGATAGGGTAATGGATGGTTATGGCATAAGTGACAGGATGATAGATGAGGCTATAGATGAAAGGGTAAGTCTAATTATTACTTGCGATAATGGTATTACTGCAATAGAACAAGTAAAAAAACTCAGAGAAAATGGCATAAATGTTATTGTAACTGACCATCATCAAGTAAAAAAAGAAGGTGATAGTGAGTGGTTAAGACAAATCTTGCCAGACGCTAATGCAGTAATTAATCCAAAAAGATTAGATAGTACTTATCCTTTTGATGACTTATGTGGGGCTGGTATAAGTTTTAAGTTGATGCAGGCTCTATATAAGAGACTTGATGCAGATGAAAATTACCTATATGATTTGTTGGAATATGTAGCTATGGGTACAGTTTGTGATATAGTTTCATTGACAGACGAAAATAGGATTTTTGTTATAGAAGGTTTAAAAAGGATTAATAATACTTATAAATTAGCAATAAAAGCACTTTTAGATGAAAACTCTTGGAATAAAGAGGTTACTGCATATACTCTAGGTTTTGTAATAGGTCCATGTATGAATGCAAGTGGAAGACTTTCTACAGCAAAGCTTGCTGTAGATTTAATGTTAGAACAAGATTCAGAAAAGATTATTACATATGCTAGAAAACTTGTAAGCTTAAATAATGAGAGGAAAGATTTAACACAAGAAGGTCTTCTAAAGACTTTAGATATAATTAATGATTATAAATTATATAATGATGATATTATAATAGTTCATACTCCAAATATTGAAGAAAGTATTTGTGGTATAATTGCTGGAAGGATTAAGGAAAAATACAACAAGCCTTCCATAGTTTTTACAGAAAGTAAAGATAGGTCAATTTTAAAGGGATCAGGTAGAAGTATTGAAGCTTATAATATTTATAAGCAAGTATATGTTTTAAGTAGTATGTTAGAGTCATTTGGAGGTCATCCAATGGCTTGTGGACTTTCTATTAAGAAAGATTTAATAAATGATTTTAGGTTAAAACTTAATAATAAATCGCCATTAAAAGAATGCGATTTTGAAACTATAATCAATATAGATGCTAGAATTCCTATAGAGAAAATATCATTGGAGTTTGCCCAAAGTTTAAATAATTTTGAACCATATGGAAAAGATAATCCAAAAGCAAAATTTGCGGACAAAGATTTAGCTATTAAATCAATAGATATAATTGGCAAAAATAAAGATATATTGAAGCTTATTCTAAGTAAAAATGGTAGAGATATAAATGCTATAAAATTTAGTGCAGTAGAAGATTATAAATATCTTGTGGATAAATTTGGCTCAAATATAGTTGGCTCAAAGATTGACGCTGTATTTTATCCAGAGATAAATGAATTTAGAAATAAAAAAAGCTTACAACTAAGGCTTATTGATATAAGGTAGGTACCTATGGCAAAAGATTTTCAAAAAGAATTTATAAAATTTAAAGAGATTATTTTAAAAAACAATAAAAAGGCAGATATAAATTTAATTAAAAGAGCATATGATTTTGCCGAATATTATCATAGGGGCCAAAAAAGAAATTCAGGAGAAGATTATTTTATCCATCCAATAGCTGTTGCCACAACAATTTCAAATATGCAACTTGATGATCAAACTATTTGTGCAGGACTAATGCATGATGTATTAGAAGATACTACAGTAACTGAAGATGAAATGAAAGAAAAGTTTGGCGAAGAAATTACATTTTTAGTAGATGGAGTAACCAAGCTCAAAAATCTAAGCTATAAAACTAAGGAAGAAACACAAGCAGAAAATATCAGAAAGATGGTTCTAGCTATGAGTAATGATATAAGGGTTATCCTTATAAAACTTGCTGATAGACTACATAATATGAGAACACTAGAATATAAGACTGAGAAAAAGCAAAAACAAACTGCAAGGGAAACTTTAGAAATTTATGTTCCACTGGCCCATAGGCTTGGTATATATACAATGAAATGGGAGCTTGAGGATTTATGTTTTAGATATCAAAATCCAGAAGAATATTATGAGCTTGCTCAAATGGTCCATACTAAAAGAAGAGAGAGAGAACAATATATTAATGAAATAATTCAGACATTAGATAAATCTTTAGATGAATCAAATATAAATTTTGAAATTTCAGGAAGACCCAAGGGACTTTATTCTATATATAAAAAGATGACTCGTAATAAAATAGAATTTAATGAAATATATGATTTAACTGCCGTAAGAGTCTTAGTAGATACTGTTGCTGAATGTTATGAAGTTTTAGGAAAAGTTCACTCTATTTGGCGTCCAATACCAAATAGGATTAAAGATTATATAGGACAACCTAAGCCAAATGGTTATAGGTCTTTGCATACAACTGTTTTTGGTGAGGATTCGAAACCTTTTGAAGTTCAAATAAGAACTAGACAAATGCATTATGAATGTGAGTATGGTATAGCTGCACATTGGAAATATAAGGAAAATAAGTCTAAATCAACTGAATTTGATAAAAAGCTTACATTCATAAGGCAAATTATGGAATGGCAAAAAGAAGGTGGTAAAGATGTTGATAGTAAGGAGTTTTTAGATACATTAAAGGGAGATTTTTTTTCGAAAGAAATCTACATTTACTCTCCAAAAGGAGAAATTTATTCATTACCAGTCAACTCTTGTGCTATTGATTTTGCTTATAGAATCCATACAGAAGTTGGAAATATGTGTGTGGGAGCCAAAGTTAATGGAAAAATTGTTCCTTTTTCGCATAAACTAAATACTGGAGATGTTGTTGAGATTTTAACTAGTAAGAATTCTCAAGGACCTTCTAGAGACTGGTTAAACATAGTCCAATCTAATCAAGCAAAAAGTAAGATAAAACAGTTTTTTAAAAGACATCGTAAAGAAGAAAATATTGAAATAGGTAAAGATAATTTATTTAGAGAGCTTAGAAAAAATAACGAAATTTACAAAAGAGATATCAAAGATTTTTGGCTTGAAGAAGTTGCGAATGATTTAGGCTTTCCAACTCCTGACGAAATGTATGCATCAATTGGCTTTGGTAGGACAAATACTGAACAAGTAATACAAAAACTTATTAAAAAGCATAAAGATGAAATACCTAAAACCGAGTCAAAAATAGATATTAAGAGGACTTCTTCAAAAAAATCTTTTTCAAATGAAGTTAGGGTTAGTGATTTAGATGAAGAAGTTGAGGTGAAGTTTGCTAAATGTTGCAATCCGGTTCCAGGAGATAAGATAGTTGGCTTTATAACAAAAGGAAATGGCATAAGTGTGCATGTAAGAACTTGTCCTAATATTACAAATATTAAGACTCCAGAGAGATTGATTGATGTATACTGGCAAAATAAAAAGGATGATGAATTTCCTGTTAAGATCCAAATAACTACTATTGATGGTACTGGAATAATTTTTGAAATTACAAAATTAATATCTACTGAAAATGTTAGTATAGAAGCTATGAATGTAAGAAGTAATGAAAAACATGAAGGAATAATTGACCTAACAGTTTTAGTTCCAAACACTGATAAACTAAATGAATTGATTATGAAACTTAAAACAATTAAAACAATAGAAAGTATTTATAGGTTGAAAAGTTAATGAGAGCGATAGTACAGAAAGTAAAAAAAGCAAAAGTTGAAGTAGCGGGTGAACTTGTAGGAAAAATCAGCAAGGGTTTTTTAGTTTTTGTTGCGGTTACTGATAGAGATAATAAAGAAGACATAGACTATATAAAAAAGAAAATAGAAAAACTTAGGATTTTTGAAGATGAAGAAGGTAAGATGAATCTATCTGTTAAAGATGTAGGTGGTGATATTTTAATAGTTAGTCAATTTACATTATATGGAGATGTTCGTAAGGGTAATAGACCTTCTTTCATAAATTCGTCTAGTGCTGATAAGGCAAAAGAATATTATGAAATACTAATAGAAGAATTAAAAATAGACGGATTTAAGGTTGAAACTGGTAGATTTCAATCACATATGGAAGTATCATTGATAAATGATGGTCCCGTAACTATACAATTAGATAGTGAAAAAATATATTAGCGAAAGGTATTTTATGTATATCAAAAAAATTGAAGATGGTCCAATGATGGCTAATTGCTATATTGTATATGATGAGTCGAAGAATGGTTTTTTAATAGATCCAGTATACCCTAAAGGTAAAATCGAAAAATTTATAGAAGTTAATAATATAAAAATAGACTTTATTTTATTAACCCATACTCATTTTGATCATTTATTAGGTCTTAAATATTTCAAAAATAAGTATAATGTTGATGTATATGCCAGTGAGGATAGTAAAGATATAGCTAAAGACCCTGATTATAATCTGTCAAGAGGATTTAGAGACCTAGATATAGAAATAAATAGATTTCTTAAAGACGGAGAGATTTTTTCAAAGTATAATATTAGAGCAATAAAAACACCCGGTCATAGCTTGGATTCCATGTCTTATAAATTAGGTAATAATATTTTCACTGGAGACACTCTTTTTAAACAATCAATAGGAAGAAGTGATTTTCCAGGTGGATCTTACAATAATCTTATTTCATCTATTATTAATAAATTATTTATATATGATGACGATGTTATTATATATCCTGGTCATGGTGAAGAAAGTAAAATCGGATATGAAAAAAGAAATAATCCATTTTTAAATTAGGAGGTAATATGGAATTTAAAAGAAGCCATATGTGTGGTCAATTAAGAATAGAAAATGTTGGAGAAAAAGTTGTTTTAATGGGTTGGGTAGCCAAAAAAAGAAATCTTGGCTCTTTAGTATTTATAGATCTTAGAGATAAGACAGGTATTACACAAATAGTTACTAGAGATGAAGATAAGTATAATTACCAAATTCTAAAAGATGTTTCACAAGAATATGTCCTTGAAGTTAAGGGTAAAGTTCGTGAAAGAGAATCTAAAAATCCAGATATTCCAACAGGAAATATAGAAATTGTAGCAGAAAAAATAAACATATTAGATAAGGCTAAAACACCTCCAATTTATATTAAAGATGATGATGATGTTTCAGAGAATCTTAAATTAAAATATAGATATCTTGATATGAGAAAGCCTTCAGTACAAAGAAATCTTAAGCTAAGATCTGATATTGTAAGAAGTATGAGGGAATATATGTATGATATGGGATTTACAGAAGTAGAAACTCCATTTTTAACTAAACCTACTCCAGAAGGTGCAAGAGATTATTTAGTACCATCAAGAGTTAATCAAGGTAAATTTTATGCACTGCCTCAATCTCCACAATTAATGAAACAATTGCTCATGATTGGTTCTTTAGATAAATATTTCCAAATAGTTAAATGTTTTAGAGATGAAGATTTAAGAGCAAATAGGCAACCAGAGTTTACACAATTAGATTTAGAGATGAGTTTTGCATCACAAGATGATGTAATAAGTGTAAATGAAGGCTTGCTCAAAAAACTATTTGATCAATTTACTGATTATAACTTACAGCTACCTATTCCTAGAATGGATTATAGTGAAGCGATGAACTCTTATGGCTCAGATAAACCTGATTTAAGATATGGTTATAAAATTAATGATATTTCAGAAGTATTTAAAGATAGCGATTTTAATGTATTTAAAGATAATATAAAAGAAGGATATTCAGTTAGAGCTATCAATTTTACATCTTTATCTGATTCTTATTCTAGAAAACAACTAGATAAACTAACAGACTTTGTAAAAGACTATGGTCTAAAAGGATTAAGTTATATTAAATTTAATAGTGACGATAATATTAATTCATCTATAAAGAAATTTTTAACGAATGATATAGTTAAAAAGCTGAAGGAGAAATTAGATATAAAAGATGGAGATTTAATTTTAATAGCTGCAGATAAAGACAAAAACGTACTTGAAGGTCTCGGTGCTTTAAGAAGAAAAGTTGCAAAGGATAATAATTTATACGAAAAAGAGTATGCATTTTGTTGGGTAGTAAACTTTCCTATGTTTGAATATAGTGAAGAGGAAGATAGGTATGTTTCTCAACATCATCCTTTTACAATGCCTAATGAAGAAGATATAGATTTATTATTAACAGAACCTGAAAGAGTAAGAACCCAAGCTTATGATATAGTAATTAATGGAGATGAAATGGGTGGAGGTTCTGTTAGAATCAATAATCAAGAATTACAAGAAAAAGTATTTAAGGCTTTAAAGTTGTCAGATGAAGACATTAAAGAAAAATTTGGATTTTTTATAGAAGCTCTACAATATGGCACACCTCCACATGCAGGACTTGCTTATGGGCTTGATAGAATGGTTATGTTATTTGCAAAAACAGATAATATTAAAGATATAATAGCATTTCCAAAAACTCAGTCTGCTACATGTCCTTTAACACATGCTCCAAGTATTGTAGATGATAAAAGCTTAAATGAATTAAATATAGAAATAAAAAAATGAAAGAGGTTATATGGAAATTATTAGTAAAAAAGGAATAGTTGTTGAAAATAATAATGGTAATGTTAAAGTTATGATTCAAAGAGATTCAGGATGTGGATCATGCTCGACATGTGGAGGTTGTGAAGTTAAACCTTCATACTACACAACTTTTACTAATGATGACCTAAATCCTGGAGATTTTGTATTTCTTGATAGTGATGTAAAAACTGTAAACAAAGTAAGTTATTTAACTTACTTGTTTCCAGTTTCAATGATGACTATAGGAGCTATTTTAGCCAATACTGTATTTTCTAATAAAGGATTTGATGAAAATCTACTAACATTGTTATTTATAGTTGGATTCTTACTAATTTCATTAATTATTTTAAGAGTTTATGATAAAAGATACAAGAATAAGAATTTAATTAAAATTAGAAAAATATAATTAGATATAAAATGGAGATAATATGAATGCACCAATAGTAACCTTAGTGGGTAGAACAAATGTTGGTAAATCTACCCTTTTTAATAAATTAGTTGGAAAAAGGAAGGCCATTACTGAAGATGTAAACGGAGTAACAAGAGATAGGGTCTACGATAAAGTAGAATGGACTGGTCATGAATTTATACTTGCAGATACAGGTGGGCTTGATATATCAAATAAAGATATTATGAATCAAGAAGTTAAATCACAAGTTGAAAAAGCTCTGTTCGAATCAGATTTGATTCTTTTTGTTGTTGATGGAAGAGAAGGAATTAATCCTCATGATTCAGATATAGCAAATGAAATTAGAAAATATAATAAAAAGGTAATAATTGTTGCGAATAAAATAGATCGCGGTAAAATTCCAGATCACTTATATGATTTTTATAAATTTGGATTTGATGATCTTATAGCTATTTCTGCAGAAGGTTCTAAAAACTTAGGGGATCTTTTAGATAAGATAATTTCTTTTATAGATTTTTCAAAGTTTGATACAGATCTTGACGCAACAAGAATTGCTATTATAGGTAAACCTAATGCTGGTAAATCATCTTTAGTAAACTATTTGCTTAATGAAGACAGGATGATTGTAACAAATATTGCAGGAACTACTAGGGATGCTATTGATTCATATTGGCAATATAATAATAAAAATTATGTCCTTATAGATACCGCAGGTCTTAGAAGGAAAAATAAGGTAATCGATAATATAGAGTATTATGCTAACCAAAGAACATTTGATGCTGTTGATAGTTCTGAAATTTGTTTATTTTTGATAGATGCTACAGTAGGTGTTACAGAACAAGATGCTAAAATAGCGGGATATGCTCACAATAGGAATAAGGCAATTATTATAGCTGTAAATAAATGGGATATAGTTAAAAAAGATACTAACACCATGAAAAATATGGAAATGGATATAAGAAATAAATTATCTTTTGCTTTATATGCACCTATAATATTTATATCGGTATTAAAGGGACAAAGGATCACTGATCTTTTAAATTTGATTGAAATTGTTGACAATAACTATCATACAAGAATAAAAACAGGAATACTTAATACAATATTACAAGATGCAATTATGATGAATCCTACACCACAAGATAAGGGAAAAAGGTTGAAAATATTTTACATCTCTCAAGTTCAAACGGCACCACCAAAATTCTTACTTTATGTTAACGATAGGCAACTTATGCATTTTTCTTACCTTAGGTATATGGAAAATCAAATTAGACAAAATTATAGCCTAAAAGGAGTTTCATTTATATTTGATGTAAGAGAAAGGAAAGAAAAATGATATATATATTGATAGCTATAATTTCATATCTTATAGGCTCTATTCCTTTTTCATATATAATTGGAAAAATATTTTTTAAAAAAGATATAAGAAGCTTAGGTAGTGGAAATCCTGGAACAACAAATGTATTTAGAAATTTTGGTCCTTTGGCTGGATGCTTTACCTTATTTTTAGATATAGCAAAGGGATTGGTTGCTGTGTACATTCCTTTGTTCTTTTATGGGAATAGTTTTGCTTTACTTGCTCTAGTATTTGTTATAATTGGTCATATTTTTTCAATATTTTTAAAATTTAAGGGTGGAAAAGGTGTTGCAACATCTGCAGGAGCTTTGTTTGCTTATGATTTAAGAGTATTTTTTATACTTTTATTTGCTTTTGTAGTAGTTTTTCTTATAACAAGAACAGTATCAAAAGCATCTCTTACAGCTGCATTTTTGGCACCTTTTATAGCTTATTATTTCTATTCTATGCACGCTTTTACTATAGTTATATTTATAGTCGCAGTATTTGTAATAGTAGAACATAGGAGTAATATAATAAGAATTAAAAATAATGAAGAAAAGAAAATGTTTTGAGGAAAAATATGGAAATTTCAATAATAGGAGCAGGATCATGGGCTAGTGCCATAGCTTGTGTTTTAGCTGAAAATAACAAAGTTTTAATGTATGCTAGAAATGAAAAAGATGTTAACAATATAAACAATAAGCATATTAATAAAAAATATTTTCCTAATAAACTATTAAACAAAAATATTAGGGCAACTGATAATATTGAAGATCTTTTTAGAAATAAAATTTTAATTAATGCTATTCCAACTCAAGCAATCAGAGAGGTTTTAGAAGGGGTTAAAGAAAAGCTAAGCAATAAAATATTAATAAATCTTTCTAAAGGGATAGAGATTAAAACATATAAGAGAATTTCTGAAATTATTGAAGAATTAAATAGCAAGTGTCAGTATGCGGTATTAAGTGGACCATCTCATGCAGAAGAGGTTATTGATAAAATGCCAACAGCTTTGGTTTGTGCATCAAAAAATCAAAAAATCGCTTTAAATGTACAAGATTTATTTACCTGTGATTATTTAAGAGTATATACTTCGGATGATGTGATAGGAGTAGAAATTGGTGGAGCTATTAAGAATGTTTTAGCCTTTGGAATAGGTATGGCAACAGGATTAAAATTTGGCGATAATACAAAGGCTGCTATAATGACTAGAGGAATTTTTGAGATGAATAAATTCGCTATAAGTCATGGAGCTTCTAGTAAGACTATTAATGGATTATGTGGTATTGGTGATTTAATTGTAACTGCTACAAGTAATCATTCAAGAAATAATAGGTGTGGAATTTTAGTCGGAAAAGGCTATAGCTTAGATGAAGCGATGAATGAAGTAAAGACGGTTGTAGAAGGAATACCTACTACCAGGGCACTTTATGAACTATCAAACAAGGAAGGTTTGGATCTACCAATAACTACTGAGATTTATAGAGTTTTGTACGAAGGTCAAGATCCTAGCATATCAGTAAAAAATCTGATGAATAGGGATAAAAAAAGTGAATATTAGGTGGTATTATGACAATTAAGGATAATATAAAATCAATAGAAAATGATTTGAAAAATTACGATGCTATGCTTTTAGCAGTTAGTAAAACTCATGGCATAGAGAAAATCAAAGAAGCTTATGACTGTGGTCTAAGAGATTTTGGTGAAAATAAAGTCCAAGAGCTTATTGGAAAAATAGAGCTTTTAAATAAGGATATAAATTGGCATTTAATCGGTCACCTACAATCAAATAAAGTAAATAAAATCGTAGGTAAGGTTAAATTAATTCACTCAATAGATTCACTAAAAATTTTAGATAAGGTTAATTCTAGAGCAAAAAATCTTGGCATAGTCCAAGATTGCCTTATACAAGTAAATGTTTCAAGAGAAGCGACAAAGTTTGGTATTTATATAGAAGAAATTGAAAACTTTATAAATGAGGCTAAAAATTTAGATTTTATTCATATAAAAGGTTTAATGACAATTGCTCCAGATACAGAAAATAAAGAGCTAATTAGAAGCTGTTTTAGACAGCTTAAAAAAACATTCGATAAATTATCCAATTTAAGTTATAATAATATTGATATGATATATCTTTCAATGGGAATGACTAACGATTATAAGATAGCCCTTGAAGAAGGTTCAAATATCGTAAGAATAGGGTCAAAAATTTTTGGTAAAAGGATGTACAATAATGTTTGAAAAATTTAAGGATTTTATAGGTATTAATGAAGAATACGATGACTATGAAGATGATAATGAAATGAGAGAAGAAGAAAAAAAAGAAGAAAATATAGATAATACTTATACACCTAGTTCTACATATGACTATAAGACAAGTACTAATCTAAGTGATACTAGTAGTGTATATTCTTCTTATTCAAATAATTACTCTTCAAATAATCAACAAAGAAAAACTAGGGGAGGAGATAACATACTTAGTATGAACGATTCTAATAAAAACTTTAGTCAAAGTTCATCTTCTAGGTTTAGAATTTCAATTCAAGAACCAATTTCTTATGATGAAGATGGTCCTAAAATAGTTGATGATATACTAGATAAAAAAGTAGTAGTACTTAACTTAGAAATGCTAGAAGTTGATAAAAAAAGACAAATATTAGACTTTGTATCTGGGGCTGTATATGCACTAGATGGTAAAGTAGAAAAAGTATCAAAAGGTATATTTGTAATATGTCCTAAGGGGATTGATATAGATAATTATGTTGAAGATCAAATTTCTACAGGAAATTATAATCAATTATAGATCGGCTAAAGTCGGTCTTTAATTTTTATTATGAAATTAAAATATAATATAGATTTTGTTGAAGATAAGTATATTAAATCTAATTTAAAAAAAGCTATATCAGTTTTAGAAAAATCTTTCTATACACACAAAGAAGTTTCTAGCTTTTTTTTGAATCCATTTGAAATTAAGATTATTAAAGATATAGCACGATTAAATAGTATTGATATAGTATTTCTTTCTCCTAATATAAAAAGTGAAAGAAAGATATTTATAGCAAATCCTTACTCTTCAAATCTTAATAGTAAGGACTATTTCAGTGTCTTAGAATTTACTCACAAAGATATAAGACATCCAGATGTTTTAGGATCACTTATGAATTTAGGTCTTGAAAGAAATGATATAGGAGATATATTCATAGAATATGGTATTTGTGAATTTGTAATTTTAAATAAAGAGAAAAATTTTGTTAAATTTAATCTTAGTAAAATAAAAGATGAAAGTATAAATCTTAAATTTAAAGAAGATAATACTATGCAAAACTTAGATATTGAATATAATGAATTTATGGGATTTGTTTCTTCGCTTAGACTTGATAATATAATCTCCGAACTAATTAATCTTTCAAGAGCTAAAGCTAAGAATATAATTAGCAGAAGGTTAGTTAAAATTGATTATCAAACTATAGATAATCCATCAAAGGAAGTTCAAGAGGGTAGTCTTATATCTATTAGGTCTTATGGAAGATTTATCTTTGATGAAATTAAAGGATTAAGTAAAAAGGGAAATTATCGAATAAAGTATAGGAAGTACAAATGATTTACACAATAATTATAATACTAGGAATTTTATTAGACAGAATTACTAAAGTATATGCTAAAAATATTTTTATAGAAAATCCTGTCTATACTAAGCTTATAAATTTAATATATTTAGAAAATAAGGGTGCTGCCTTTGGTATTTTACAAAACAAGAGGATGTTTTTTATAATTCTTACCTTAGTTGTAGTTACTTATCTACTTTATTATTTTATTAAAAATGTAAAAACAAATCCAAAATTATTAAATATTGCCTTATCACTTATAATATCAGGAGCTATAGGAAATTTTTATGATAGATTGATACACTCATATGTAGTAGATTTTATTGAATTTTCATTTATTAATTTTCCAATATTTAACATCGCTGATATTTTAGTTACAATGGGATCATTTCTTTTAATTGTATTTATTATTTTTGGAGAAATGGATGGTGAAAAAAATGTCAGTAGTATTAGGAAATGATTGGGATGAAATATTGAAAGATGAATGGACTAAGGATTACTATTTAAATTTGAGAAAAAATCTTATAAAAGAATACAAAAATTATACCATTTATCCCAATATGTATGATATATTTAATGCCTTAAAAAAGGTATCATATGAGGATAGCAAAGTTGTTATAATAGGTCAAGACCCATATCATGGAAAAGGTCAAGCTCATGGTTTTTCTTTTTCTGTTAGGAAAGGTATAGCTATACCACCATCTCTTTTAAATATATATAAAGAGTTAGCAGATGATCTTTCTCTTTATATACCAAATCATGGAAACTTAGAGAAGTGGGCTGATCAAGGAGTTTTATTATTAAATTCAGTATTAACTGTTAGGGCTGGTTTTGCTAATTCACATAAGGATTTGGGATGGTCTATACTAACTGATAATATAATAAAAAAATTAAATGAAAAAAATGAACCATTGGTTTTTATCTTATGGGGTAAATTTGCTCAATCAAAAGAAGTATATTTAACAAATCCAATGCATTTAATAATAAAAAGTCCTCACCCATCACCTTTTTCAGCACACAGAGGATTTTTTGGTTCAAAACCATTTTCAAGAACAAATAAATTTTTAGAAGAAAACAATTTAAAACCAATTGATTGGCAAATAGAGAACCTAGAATTATAATTCTAGGTTCTCTATAATTAGCGATTTAACTATATTTAAGATATTAGCTATGTTATATACACCATCTTCCATTATAGTAATAAGATTTTTATCTATTTTATAGCTATTTTTATTTTCTATATTAAAATTATTTATAGTTACAAAGCCTTGTGCATTTTTTGAAATATTTCCATATAAAACCAATAAATCTAATTCTATTTTTTTATAATTGGTTTTTAAAATATAATTACTTGATGAAAAATAGGAATTGAGAAAAGTTTTATTAGATCTCAAAATGATTTTAGCCACATTATTGTCAATATTAGCATTATCTATATATATAATATAATCATTTATATTAATTGAAAGTTTTTTATTTATTATCTCACCAATATTAGCTAGAGATTCTGTAGCGATCAGATCATTCTTATTATGGATTAAAATAGGCCAAGGTTTATTCCTTGATTTTAGATCATTATTTAATTTACTTATAACCTTATACCTAGATGGATCATTTCTAAAAATTCCAATTCTTTTTTCCATATCCATAAGCTTCATTGAATCCAAGGAAAGAAATTTACGTTTTGATTTAATTAGTTTATATAGATCTAAGCAATTAGGCCATATAGGATTTAAATTATGGTATTCAAGCCTTATATTTAGAAAGGGAATATCAAATATATCACCATTATAAGTTATCACTTTTTTATTTTTTACTTTTTTAAGATAAATTTTTAATAATTTAATCTCTTCCTTATCTGTTTTTGCAAAATATTGATCTATATAAAAATCATTTCTTTTATTATCAAAATATATAAGACCTAAGACAACCAAATTTTCGAATTGGGCATTAAGTCCAGTAGTTTCTATATCTAAAATCAATTCATCTTTATCTATATTCTTCTTTTTATATCTATATCTAACATTAAGCATAAAATCATTATACCAATATTTGATTTTATATGCTTGTAATTATATAATAAACTAGTTAAAAGGAGTGATAATATGATTTATTTAGATAATGCAGCAACAACAAGAATGTATGATGAAGTAATAGATATTGAAAAAGAATTTGAAAGAAATTATTTTGCTAATCCATCTGCTTTACATAGTTTTGGAATGGAAGTTGAAGAAAAAGTTAAGGAAAGTAGAAAATTTATTGCAGACTATATTGGTTCAGACGAGAATGAAATATTTTTTACTAAAGGAGCTACAGAGTCTAACAATATTATTATAAATTCCTTTAAATCTTCTGAAAATACTGCAATAACATCAAAACTTGAACATGCATCTGTAATTGATACATTTAATAATACCCAATTTAAGGAAGTTAAATTAGTAGATAATGATAATTTTGGTTTTATTGATATAAAAAATTTGGAAAATTTAGTTGATGATAAAACCAATCTTATTTCTCTTATATATGTTCAAAACGAGATAGGCACAATTCAAAATGTTAAAAAAATAAATGAAGTGATAAGAAATAAAAATAAGAATGTATTCATTCACTTAGATGCTACTCAAGCTTTAGGTAAAATTGATTGTAATGTGAAAAATTTAGGTGTTGATGCCCTAAGCTTCTCGTCTCATAAAATACATGGCCCTAAAGGAATAGGTGGGCTATATATAAATAAGAAAAAATTAGGTAAAATTAAAACTTATTTATTTGGTGGAAGACAAGAACTTGTTTCATCAGGCACACTTAATGCACCTGCTATATATGCATTTTATAAAGCACTTAGTTTGTCAAAAGAAAAAGAGGATATAGATTATGTAAAAAAACTTAATTTATACCTAAGAAATAAAGTTATGGATAATATTGAAAATATCCATGTTAATTCCAGCATAGAGAATTCAAGCCCATATATATTAAATATTAGTTTTGAAAAAATCAAATCTGAAATTTTACTTCATATGCTAGAAGAAGATAAAATTTATATATCAAGTGGCTCTGCATGTTCCAAGGGTAAGGATAATAGAATACTTGATGCAATAGGATTAGATGATAAATATAAAGATGGTTCTATAAGATTTTCATTTTCAAGTGATATAAGTTTTGAAGATTTAGATAAAGTAGTAAGAAGTTTAAAGAAACATGTAGAAGAAATAAGGATGGTATTTTAATGAATGATTTATTATCAGTAAGTTTTGGTGAATTATTTTTAAAGGGTAAGAATCGAAATAAATTTTTTAAATCTGCTATCAATAATATAAAAAGAAATATTAAAGATATAGGTTATGATGATATGTATCTTGAAAGTTCAAAACTTTACATAAGTGCTGATAAGGAGAAATTTGATAGCTTAATTATAGAAATAAAAAAAGTATTTGGAATAATTTATATATCAAAAATAAAAAAATGTGATAAGGATATAAACAAGATAGAAGAAGCCACATCAGAAATTTTAGATAATATGGATTTAAAAGATAAAACATTTAAAGTAGAAACTAACAGAGTTGATAAGTCTTTTGATATACAATCTCCAGAACTATCTAGAATAATTGGTGCTTATATATTAAAGAAATATGCTAGTAAAAATAACCTTAGTGTCAATGTTCATAATCCTGATTTTAAAGTTTTCATTGATATAAAAAAATATGCTTATATTTATGCAGATAGAATAGAGGGAAATGGTGGTCTTCCTGTAGGCTCTAGTGGTAATGGTCTTCTACTTTTATCAGGAGGCATAGATTCTCCTGTTGCAGGGTATATGATGGCTAAAAGAGGAATGAAAATCAATTGTATTCATTTCCATTCATATCCATTTACATCAAAAAGAGCTTTAAATAAGGCACTAGACCTTGCAAAAATCCTATCTCAGTATACTGGTGAAATGAAAGTATTTTCAATAAACATGGCTGAAATATATAAAGCAATAAATAAAAATTGCAACAGAAATCAAACTACTATTTTATCTAGAAGATTTATGATGAGAATATCGGAAAAAATATGTCAAAAAAATAATTATGATGCCATAATTACGGGAGAAAGCTTAGGGCAGGTAGCAAGTCAAACATTAGAATCAATGAGCGTAATTGGAGATGCTACAAATTATCAGATATTTAAGCCTCTTGTTGCCTTAGATAAGATAGAAATAATTAATAGAGCTATACATATGGGATCTTATGAGAAATCCATAGAGCCTTATGACGATTGCTGTTCAATATTTGCGCCATCGAACCCAATAACAAAACCTAAATTAAATTATATAAAAGATAGTGAAAAAAAATTATCTATAGAGAAATTAGAGTCTGAAGCTATTGAGAATATGGAAATATTTGACATTTAATTTGACAAAAAATACAAATATTGGTAATATATATAAGTAAACCGCTCAGTATGGGTTCTGATCACCTTGACTGGCGAGAATGTAAACAGGAGGTGTACTATGTACGCTATAATTAAGACAGGTGGAAAGCAATATAAAGTATCAGAAGGCGATTTAGTTAGAATTGAAAAACTTAATGCTGAAATAGGAGAAAATGTCAACTTTGAAGAAGTTCTTTTAGTTGAAAATAAGGGGGACCTAAAAGTTGGTACTCCAATACTAGAAAATGCTAAGGTTGAAGCTACTGTAAAAGACCAAGCAAAAGACAAAAAAATTGTTGTATTTAAATACAGACCTAAAAAAGCATCTAAGACTAAAAAAGGTCATAGACAACCATATACTTTAGTGGAAATTAACAAAATTTCTTGCTAATGATTGATGTTACTTTATTATTAAAAAATAAAAAAAAAATTGGATTTAAAATCCAAGGTCATGCAAATTTCGATGAGCATGGATTTGATATAGTTTGTGCAGCAGTATCAACGCTAGCTTATACATGCATTAATAGTCTTGATTTTTATAATTATAATCTAGAATTTCATGATGATAATGATATAATGTGTGTAGTTGTAAAAAAAGCTAGTAGTCAAAGTAATGTTATTTTACAAACTTTTGAGATAGGTATAAAAACACTGCTTACAAATTATAGCGAATATATTAAATTAAACTATGAGGAGGTTTAGGATGTTTTTAAACATTAATTTGCAAAGATTTTCTAGTAAAAAAGGGGTTTCTTCTTCAAAAAATGGTAGAGATTCCAATGCTAAAAGATTAGGTGTAAAAAGGGCAGATGGTCAAACTGTAAATGCAGGAACAATAATTGTTAGACAAAGAGGAACAAAAATCCATCCAGGTAAAAATGTCAAAATTGGTGGAGATGATACTCTTTTTGCATCTATTGAAGGTGTTGTAAAATTTGAAAGAAAAGGTAAAAATAGAAAACAAGTTTCTGTATACCCAAAGCAAGACATTGCTTAATAGAGAACTAGCTTGCCATATGGCAAGCTTTTTTTATAAAGAGGAAAAATAGCTATGATAGATTATGCTAAAATAGAACTTCATGCAGGAAATGGTGGGGATGGAGCTGTAGCTTTTAGAAGAGAAAAATATGAACCTACAGGAGGACCTGCTGGGGGAGATGGAGGAGATGGGGCTAATATTTACATAAAGGCAACCAATTCACTATCAACTCTTGAAGAATATAGATATAAAAGTAAATATAGGGCAGAAAATGGCGAAAATGGTATGGGTAAAAAGAGGTTCGGAAAAAAAGGTGAAGACCTTGTTTTATATGTACCAGTTGGAACAATAATTAGAGAAGTATCAAGTAATACAATAATTAAAGATTTAAAGAAAAATGGTGAGCAATTTCTAATAGCAAAGGGTGGTCGAGGTGGAAAAGGTAATGTTCATTACAAAACTTCAACCAGACAGGCACCAAGATTTGCCCAAAAAGGAAGAAAAGGACAAAGTATAGAAGTAAGTTTAGAACTTAAAATTTTAGCCGATGTTGGGTTAGTAGGTCTACCAAATGTTGGGAAATCTACTCTTATTTCAGTAATTACAAAAGCTAAACCTAAAATTGCTAATTATCATTTTACAACACTTGACCCAAATTTAGGTGTAGTAAAAGTGGATAAAGAAAGATCCTTTATAGTTGCGGATATACCTGGATTAATAGAAGGTGCTAATGAAGGACAAGGGCTTGGACATGACTTTTTAAAACACATTCAAAGGTGTAAAATACTAATTCATTTAGTGGATATATCTGGTTTAGAAGGAAGAAATCCAATTGAAGATTTTAAATTAATAAATAAAGAATTGAAACTTTATGATGAGAAACTTTCTGACAAATATCAAATAGTGGCTCTAAATAAGTCAGATCTTGATTATAATGAAAATTATAAAAAATTTGAAAATGAATTTAAAGATAAGTATAAAATATTTAAAATATCAGCAGCAACCACTCAAGGAATTAAAGAACTAATTGATGAAGTAACTAAAGTTCTTTCTAAAATTGATGAAGAAAAATATACTCTAGATGAAGAAATAAATGAAAGTTATTTACAAAACTACTATAATAAAAATATGGAAAATGGAAATCTCGAATTCTATAAGGAAGAAGGAATTTACGTTTGTACTGGATATAGGATAGATAAGCTTTTAGAAAGAGTTAATTTAGATGATTATGATAGTAGAATGTATTTTGAAAAAAAACTTAGAGATATGGGTGTTTTCGATAAATTTTTGGAAATGGGTATAGAAGAAGGAGACTCTGTTGCTATAGGTGATATAGTATTTGATTATTATGAGTAAGGAGAATTTATGCTAACAGGAAAACAAAGGTCACAGCTAAAAAGCTTAGCACATGATTTAAAGCCTATTATTAATATAGGCAAAAATTCACTAAGCGTAGAAGTTATTGATGCTATAGATGAAGCTTTGGAAAAAAGAGAACTAATAAAGATTAAAATTTTAAATAATAACTTAGATGATAATAATGAAATAATTGATGAAGCTATTGAAAAGCTAAATTGTGAATTTGTTTCTCATTTAGGTAATATTTTTACTATTTATAGAAAAAGTAAAAATAATAATAAAATTAGCTTATAATGAAAATCGGATTATTTGGGGGGACATTTGATCCTATACATGTAGGCCATTTGATTGTTATGGAAAATTGTATAAATCTAATGGGACTGGATAAAATTTTTATTCTACCTAATTCTAATCCTCCTCATAAACTTAAAAATCATAAAAGTTCTACTGAAATTAGGGTAAAAATGGTTAAAGAGGCTATAAAAGATAATCCTAGAATAGAAATTAATGATTATGATTATAAAGATAATAATATTCATTATACATTTCAAACCATAGAATACTTTGTTAATGCCTATAATGAAGATGAAATATTTTTTATTATGGGTGAAGATTCTTTTTTAGAAATTGAAACATGGAAAAACTATAAAAGAATTTTAGAAAATAATATTATAGTATTCAAGAGATATTCTGATGATGGTAAAAAAATTAAAAATAAACTCAATCATTATAGTAAATTTAGAGATAATATTTTTATAATAGACAACTTGGTCGTTGATATTTCATCAAGTCTTATTAGAAAACTTGTAATGAATAAAAAAAGTATAAAATACCTAGTAACAGATGATGTGGAACTTATTATAAAAAAGAAGGATTTATATGTTTAATTTAGATGAATATAAAGATAAGCTTATAGATAATATTGGTATAAAAAGATTTAATCATTGCCTTAGGGTTAGAGACTTTGCTTTAAAATTAAACAAAAGACTAGATAATTATAAAATAGAAACTGCCGCTATTTTACATGACTGTGCCAAGTATAATGAAAAGTATTACCTAGATAAATACAAAAATTATTGTAATTTTGATAAAGAAATCTTAGAAAACAAGGCTGTTATTCATGCGTTTTTAGGAAAAATTATTGCTGAGAAAGAGTATAATATTAATGATGAAGAAATTCTAAATGCAATAAAATATCATACAACGGGAAGAGTTAATATGACGGAGCTTGAAAAAATCATTTTTTTAGCTGATGCATGTGAGGAAAAAAGAAATTATCAAGGAGTAGAAGAAATAAGAAATTTAGCCTTCAAAGATTTAGATAAAGCTGTATTAAAAACCCTAGATGGTAATATTAAATCTTTAATTGATAGGGGATTAATTATTTTTCCATTAACAATTTTGGCTAGGAATTACTTATTAAAGGAGAAAAATGGGTAAATTAGATATAATAATTAAAACGTTAGAAAATAAGCAAGCAAGTAATATAAAAGTAATTGATTTAGAGAACAAATCATCAATAGCTGATTATTTTATTATAGCTACTGGTAATTCAATAAATCAAAATAAAGCACTTTTAGAATATATTGAAGAGAATTTAAAAAAGGAAAACTATGATATACTTTCAGTAGAGGGACTTAGAGATGGAAACTGGATATTAATTGATTGTGGAGATGTAGTAGTCCATATATTCACTTCATCTCAAAGAAGCTTTTATAATATTGAAGATCTGTGGGAGTCTTAATTAATGTAGAGATTAAAAATGGATAATGATAAAAAAGATAAGATAATTATTGCCTTAGCTATTTTAATAGTATTAACCTTATCTTATAATTTTGTTAATAGAAAAGATAATGAAGAACTTGTCATAAATAGAAATAAGGATTCTATTTCTTCTTTAACTAATTATAAAAGCAATGATAATAAAGATACTTTTACTACGAATAGCAAAAGTAATGATGACTCTTCAATAAAAGTACATATTAGTGGTGAGATAAAAAACCCTGGTGTATATACGGTAAATAAAAATGATAGGTTAGACAACTTAGTCAAAAATGCAGGTGGTTTATCTGATGATGCTGATATCAATAGGATTAACTTAGCCTTAAGGCTAGAAGATCAAATGAGAATCATTATTCCAAATATAAATGACAAAAAAAGTGATCAAGAACAAATAAATCAGGCTGATGTTCTTGTAACTGATGCAAATAAAAATAAGCATAAGGTAAATATAAACACTGCCGATAAAGCTACATTAATGACATTACCTAATATAGGTGAGAAAAGAGCCTTAGCAATAATTGAATATAGAGAAGGTAATAAGTTTAATAAAATAGAAGATATTAAAAATGTTTCTGGTATTGGTGATAAATATTTTGAAGCAATGAAAGATATGATAGTTGTAGATTGAGGTTGTTTATGAAATTATCAACAAGAGGAAGATATGGGTTAAGAGCTGTTCATTACTTGGCAGAGAACGAGGATAAAGGTTATATTTCAGTTTCTGATATTTCAAATGCCTTAAAATTACCTGATAATTATTTAGAACAATTAATAAGAATTTTAAAAAATAATAATATAGTAGTTTCAGCAAGAGGAGCTAGAGGTGGATACAAATTATCAAGAAACTCTAGTGAAATAACTGTTGGAGATGTATTAAGAGTTTTAGAAGGTGAGATGACTTCAAGTCAGTGTGTTGCTAATAGGACAAATTGCGATAATGAAGAATGTGAAGCCTATTACGTATTTACAAAAATAGATAAAGCAATTAATAATGCTGTTAACTCAATAACCATACAAGATATGGTGAATGAAAAATTTGATTAATTAGGAGATACAATAGATGAAGAAATTAGGAATGAATGAAGTTAGAAGAGAATACTTAGATTTTTTTGGAAAGAAAAAAAATCATACAGTTTTAAAATCTTTTCCACTTATCCCAGAAGATGATGAATCCTTATTATTAATAAATGCTGGTATGGCACCGTTGAAAAAATATTTTACTGGTGAGAAAAAAATGAAAAATAATAGAGCCACTTCATCTCAAAGATGTATAAGAACAGGAGATATAGATAGGGTAGGAATGACTGAAAGGCATGGAACTTTTTTTGAAATGCTTGGAAATTTTTCCTTCGGTGATTATTTTAAAAGAGAGGCTATACATTGGGCATATGAATTCTTAACTGTGAATCTTGAAATAGATAAAAATCTCCTTTGGGTGTCAGTATTTGAAGATGATGATGAAGCCTATGATATATGGCATGATGAAATAGGTTTAGATAGCGAAAGAATATTAAAATTTGGAAAAGAAGATAACTTTTGGGAGCTTGAAGTAGGACCTTGTGGACCTGATTCAGAAATTTTTGTTGATAGAGGAATAGATAAGGCGATTGATGAAAATGATAATAAGCCTGGAAATGATGATTCTGATAGATTTATGGAAGTTTGGAATTTGGTTTTCACCCAATTTAATAAAAATGCAAACAAAGAGTATATTCCCCTATCTCATCCTAATATAGATACAGGTATGGGACTTGAAAGAATAGCCATGGTCCTTCAAGGTAAAGATAATATATTTGAGGTTGATGTAAATCAAAGTATTATTAAAGAAATAGAGAATCTTTCAAATAAAAAATATAAGGAAGATGAAAAAGATGATATTTCTATTAGAGTTATTGCCGATCATGCAAAAGCCATTACCTTTATGGTCAGTGATGGAATATTACCTTCTAATGAAAAGAGAGGTTATGTTTTAAGAAGACTTATAAGAAGAGCCTATAGACATGGTAAATTACTAGGTATAAAGAATGAGTTTTTGAAATCTGTAATTGAAAAGATAATAGATACTTATAAAATTGAATATAATGAATTAATAGAAAACAAGGATAGAATTCTTTCAATAGTAAGTAAGGAAGAAGAGAACTTCCAAAAAACAATTGATAGTGGCCTTGATATATTAAACTCATATATAAAAAATTTAAAAGATCATAACGAAAGCGTATTAAATGGTGCTGATGCTTTCAAATTATATGATACTTATGGATTTCCACTTGATTTAACTAGAGAAATTTTAGAAGAAAATAATTTAAGTGTAGATATCAACGAATTTAATAAGCTTATGGAAAAACAAAAAGAACTTGCAAGAAGTGCCAGAAAGTCAGATTCTGGTTGGTCGCTTGAATCAATAAACATCGATAGTTTCGATAAAACAGATTTCGTTGGATATGATAAGCTCAGTGTAGAAGCTAATATTATAGGTTTATTTGATCAAAACAAGGATTTAAACTTTATAAAAGAGGGTAAAAAGGGTATAGTAATAAGTGATAAGACTTCTTTTTATGCCGAAGGTGGTGGACAAGTTGCAGATTCAGGTTTTATAGTAACAGAAGATACAAAAGCTAGAGTATATGATGTACAAAAGAAAAAAGATGTAATTGTTCACTATATAGAAGTTATAGAAGGGAATTTATCTAAAACTTCAGCTAAATTTATAGTTGATAAGGATAGAAGACTAGACATAACAAGAAATCACTCAGCTACTCACTTGCTAGATCAAGCTTTAAGAAATGTATTAAAGGAAGATGTCAATCAAGCAGGCTCATTAGTAGATGCAGATAAGCTAAGATTTGATTTTACTTATTCTAAAGCTCTTACAAAGGAAGAGATAAGAAAAATAGAAGATGAAGTTAATAAAAAAATAAGAGAACAACTACCTGTAAAAAAACAGATAATGCCATATGAAGAGTCAGAAAAAATAGGAGCTATTGGATTATTTGAAGATAAATATAAGGACATGGTAAGAGTTGTCTCCATTGGTGATTATTCGAAAGAGCTATGTGGTGGATGTCATGTAAATAATTCATCAGAAGTTTTAATATTTAAAATAATTCAAGAATCTTCTGCAGCAGCAGGTATTAGAAGGATTGAAGCCTATACTGGGAAAAAAGTATATGAATTGACTAATTCTAATATTGATAAGATTGAAAAAATAGCTAATAAATTAAAAACTAATCCTAAAAATATTTTAGATAGAATTGATTCGTTGGAAAATGAAGTAAAATCGCTAAAGGAAAAAGTCCAAAAATTAAAAAGACTTAATGATGAAGATGTATTTAATGATATAGCTAATCGCGTAGAAAATATTAATGGAATAAATCTTTTAGTTCATAAGTTTGACAACATAGATATGGAAACTTTAAGAAACTTTGAAGATAGGATGAAAAATAATTATAAAGATTTGATTATTGTTTTTGCAACTGTAAATAATGGGAAAATTATTTTCACTGCTTCAATTTCTGACTCTTTAGTGGATAGATACAATGCAGGACAAATTGTTAGAATTATAAGTAAAATAACAGGTGGAAATGGGGGCGGCAAAAGAAACTTTGCTCAAGCTGGTGGTAAAGATATTTCAAAGCTAGATGAGGCTTTAAATGCAGTTTATCAATTAATATAAGGAGTAAAAATGTCAGATAATAATTTCAATGAAACTATGCGTTTTAAACCACAAGAAGAAAAAGAAGTAAATATAAGGGAAATTCTTACTGAAGTTTATAAGGCTTTAGAAGATAAGGGTTATAAACCAACAAATCAAATAATAGGTTATCTAATGAGTGGAGATCCTACTTATATAACAGGCCATAATAATGCTAGAAAGCTTATAAGGCAAGTTGATAGAGATACAATATTGGAAGAAATTATTAATTATTATATAAATGAGTAGGATAATGGGACTAGACTTGGGCGATAAAACTATAGGGGTCGCACTTAGCGATCCTTTATTTATTACTGCACAAGCTTATATTACAATAAAAAGACAAAAAGCTAGCTTGGATATAGAAAAACTATTAGAAATAATAGAAGAAAAAGAAGTTGATTTAATAGTAATTGGACTTCCTAAAAATATGAATGACACCTTAGGCCCACAGGCTATGAAGGTGATTTCTTTTGTAAGCTTATTAAAAAGCACGACTGATATTGAAATTAAATATCAAGATGAAAGAATGACAAGCTTGCAATCTAACAAAGTATTAATGGATATGTCTGTAAGACGAGAAAATAGAAAAAAATACATAGATCAGATTGCAGCAACCTTTATTTTACAAACCTATTTAGATAGGAGATCTATGGATAAAATTGTTTTAAAAGACAAAGATAATAAAGAAGTCGAATTTAATATAATCGACACATTCGGAGTGGATGAAAAAACTTATGCGGCATTAGAACCTTTAGATGAGGATTTTATTGTTATTTTTGAAGTTATTGAAGAAAAAGATTCCGTAAGTTTTAAGTTTATTGAAAATGATAAGGAATTAGACGAGATTATTAATATATATGAAGATATGAAAGAAGATTAGTATGAATAACGAACAATTGAAAAAGATTTTTGAAAAAAATGGCCATAAATTCACTAAGCAAAGACAAATAATTTTCAATGCTCTAAATAATGCTAATTCAAAACATTTGACACCTGAGGAACTTTTTTCAATAGTTCATCAAGAAAATAAACAAGTTGGAATAGCCACAGTTTATAGAACTTTAAATATTTTCGAAGAATTAGGTATAGTAAACAAACAAGAATTTACAGATTCTGTTAATACTTATGAGCTTATTGGGCAAAATGATGAGCATCATGATCATCTAATTTGCACTAATTGCGGGAAAATAGTTGAAGAAAAAATATTAGAAAATGATGAACTAGCAGAAATACTTAGAGATAAATATGATTTTGATTTAGACTATTATTCCTTAAGAATTTATGGGATTTGCTCCGATTGTCAAAATGAAATAAGGAGTAAAAATGAGAACGCAAAATAAATTGAAAGTTATCCCCCTTGGGGGATTGGGTGAAATTGGGAAAAACTGTACTGTAGTAGAATATAAAAATGAAATGATTCTTATTGATTGTGGATTAACATTTCCAGATGAAGATATGTTAGGAGTAGATATAGTTATTCCAGATTTTACTTATATTGAAGAAAACAAAGAAAAACTTAAGGGTATATTTATCACTCATGGACATGAAGACCATATTGGTGGAATAACTTACCTATTAAAAAATATAGATACAAATGTATACTGCTCCAAGTTAACTAAAGGTCTATTAGAAAATAAATTTAAAGAACATGGTCTTAACCCAAATAAGATTAAGATGGTTAATGTTAATAATACAGTTAAATTAGGAAATCTTAGTTGTGAATTTATTAGAGTAAGTCATTCTATACCGGACTCATGTGCTATAGCTGTTAGAACTCCAATAGGAACAGTTTTATTTACAGGTGACTTTAAAATGGATTTCACACCAATAGACGGAGAACCAACTGATATTCAAAAATTAGCAGAACTTGGCAAAAAAGGTATTTTATGCCTATTTTCTGATTCGACTAATGTAGAAATAGAAGGAAGTTCTATGAGTGAAAGTGAGGTTGGACAAACCTTTATAAATATTTTTGGTCAAGCTAAGGGTAGAATTATAGTAGCAACTTTTGCTTCAAATCTTCATAGAGTTCAACAAGTAATATATGCTGCTGAAAAGTATAATAAAAAAGTGGTTTTATCTGGACGTTCAATGTTAAATAATGTAAAAATAGCTGGTAATTTAGGATATTTAAAGGTTAGGAGTAATACTCTAATTGATATAAAAAATATAAAACAATATTCAGATGATCAAATCGTAATTTTATCTACAGGTACACAAGGTGAACCTTTATCTGCTTTGACAAGAATGGCAAATAATGAGCATAGACAAATACATTTAAATGAGTCTGATACAGTTATATTATCATCTTCTGCTATCCCAGGTAATGAGATGTCAATTAATAATACCATTAATAACTTGACTAAAATAGGATGTGATATTATATATGATTCTTTAGCTAAAGTTCATGCTTCTGGCCATGCTTGTCAAGAAGAAATAAAATTAATGCATCAACTAACTACGCCAAAGTACTTTATTCCTGCCCATGGAGAGCCAAGACAACTAAAAAAACATAAAGAAATTGCTATGGATATGGGTATGAATAGCTCTAATATACTAGTAGGTGAAAATGGAGATATTTTTGAATTTACTAAAAAATCTGCACGAATCAATGGTAAAGTTCAAGCGGGGAATGTATTAGTGGATGGATCTGGAATAGGGGATGTAGGTAATATTGTATTAAAAGACAGAAAGCACTTATCTGAAGATGGTCTACTTGTAGTATCCTTAACTATAGAGAAACATACTCAAAAAGTTTTATCAAATCCTGAAATTGTGTCAAGAGGCTTTATTTATGTTAAAGAAAATCAAGATTTAATTGAAAATTCAAAAGATGTAGTTTTAAGAACTATGAATAAGTGTCAAAATAAGGATATACACGCTATTAGTCAGATAAAATATCAAATAAGAGAAGCTCTAAAGTCATATATATATAACCAAACTGGAAGAGATCCTATGATTTTGCCAGTACTAACAGAAGTAAGTGAAAATGAATATTAATTATGATTATATAAGCGAATATTTAAAAGATATATATTTAGATGATGATTATATTTTTGAAAGAAAATATGCCTTGGAAAATAATATACCTATTATGAAGTTAGAAACTAAAGAGTTTATTAAAAGCTTAATATATATAAAAAAACCTAAATCTATTCTTGAAATAGGTACAGCTATAGGCTACTCTTCTTTAATTTTTTCTAAATATAGTAGAGCAAGAATAACTACTATTGAAAAATCAGAAGAAATGGCAAAAATAGCTAAAAAAAACTTTTCTAAATACAACAAACAAATTAATATTATAAACATGGATGCAAAAAAAGCCTTGAATGAAATAAATCAAGGCTTTGATTTTGTTTTCATAGATGCAAACAAAGCAAAATACAAATATTATTTTGATAAGGCTTCTAAATTGTTAAATAAAGATGGCATTATTGTATGTGATAATATTTTATTTAGAGGCGAAGTATCCAATGATGATCTTATAATAAGAAGAAGTATTACCATAGTAAAAAAATTAAGAAAATTTTTATCATATATAACTAATTTAGAAGAATTTGATACAAGTATAATTCCTATAGGAGATGGAATAAGTATAAGCACAAGGAGGCTTAATGAATAAAGAAGTTGAATTATTAGCACCTGCAGGAGATTTTGAAAAATTAAAAGCAGCAATAAAATTTGGAGCAAATGCGGTTTATATGGCTGGAAATAGTTTTGGATTAAGAAAAAATTCAAAGAACTTTGATTCTGAAGAATTAAAAGCAGCTGTTGACTATGCACATAATCATAATGTAAGATGTCATATTACTATGAATATTGTACCACATGATAATGATTTAGATGGTATTGTTGACTATATAAAGTTTTTAGATAAAATTGGAGTTGATGCATTAATAATATCAGATCCTGGTATTTTCATGATAGCTAAAGAAAACTCAAATATAGATTTACATATTTCTACTCAAGCTTCTGTTACGAATTCTCATACTATTAATTTTTGGTATAATTTAGGAGCAAAAAGAGTAATACTTGCACGTGAACTGTCTTTAGATGAGATTATTGAAATTAGAAAAAATGTGCCTAAAGATTTAGAAATAGAATGTTTTATTCATGGTGCTATGTGTATTTCATACTCTGGACGTTGCTTATTGAGCAATTATATGACAGGGAGAGATTCTAATAGGGGAGATTGCGCTCACGCTTGCAGGTGGAAATATAGTATTCAAGAAGAAAAAAGACCAGGTGAATACTATCCTATAGAAGAAGATGAAAACGGAACTTTTATTATGAATTCTAAAGACCTATGTTTAATAGATGAAATTGATAAGTTAATTGAAGCAGGAATAGATTCTTTTAAAATAGAAGGAAGAATGAAGACGGTATTTTATGTAGCAACTGTAATAAGGAGCTATAGGCAAGCAATTAATGCATATTATAAGGGTACATTTAATGAAAAAATTGCACAAAAATATTTTGATGAAATAAAAAAAGCTAGTCATAGACATTTTACTAAGGGATTTTTCTATGGAAGACCTGGCAAAGATGCACAAATTTATGAAAATTCATCATATATTAGAAATTATGATTTTATTGCCGTAGTTCTAGATTATGATAAAAATCAAAAAATAGCAAAACTTGAGGAAAGAAATAAATTTATATTAGGCGACAAGGTTGAAATATTCGGAAATAATTCTGAATATATAGAATTTAAAATAAATAATATGAAAGATTCTAACGGAAATGATATTGATACTGCAAATAAGGCAAAACAAATAGTATATATTAAAATAGACCATGAACTCCAAAAAGGTGATATTGTTAGACGAGAAATAAAATAAAAAAAGTAGTGAAAACAGAATAGAATATGATATGTACCATCCTTACTGGTTTGTCCGGTAAAGAGGGTACATATCATTTCAGGATTTAGGTTGATACACAAAACTATTTACAGACCCACATCCACTACAACGAATTAATTAAATATTACGTCCAGTTTTATGGATACACTTCAATATCTATTCTTTTTCATTACCTTTAATTTTGGCGTCTTTGCAACAAGCCATTTTTAAAGAATTGTTGCTTATTTTAATGCTTATTCTTTGTCTTTAGATGGATTTTCAGAAAAATCTGATCTTGTTCTTCTAGCTTCTACTCCAACGTTAGAGTTTTCATCAGCTTCATCTGATATAGTTCTAAGATTTTCTTGGTCTGCATTATGTTTTTTATCTAATGATTCTCCACCTTGTTCTTTATTTTCTTCTCTAACTTTTTTATCAAGTTCTTCATCACCTTTATATTGATTGGCATTTGTTACTTTTTTATCTGTCATAAAAATCTCCTTTATAAATATTAATTAGAATCTTCAATATTACATTTATACCCATTAAGGTGAGATTTATATCACTTTATTATTTTTACTAATTTCTTTTGTAATTTCTACAATAACTTTACTTGCCATCTCCATATCTTCTATTGGAATAAATTCATATATACCATGAAAATTATATCCTCCTGTAAAAATATTAGGACATGGTAGACCCATAAAAGATAATTTTGAGCCATCAGTACCACCCCTTATAGGTTGACAGATAACTTCTATTCCAAGATTTTCCATAGCTTTTCTTGCATAATCTATTATTTCTTGTTTGTCTTTTAAAATATCTCCCATATTATAATAAGTATCACTTAAATCAAGTTTTATATTATTGTTATATTTTTTGTTTAAAAATTCTATACAATCTGATAAAAAAGCTTTCTTAATTTGAAATTCGTCTTTATTAAAATCTCTTATTATATAGTTTAATTGAGTATCTTCTACACTACCTTTTATAGAGACCATATGATAAAATCCTTCATATCCTTCTGTATGCTCAGGTCTTTGTACTTGACCTAACATATCATCTAATTCTTTCGCAAGGCTGATAGAATTTATCATAGTGTTTTTTGCAGTACCAGGATGCACTGACTTACCTTTAATATAAATTTTTGCATCGGCAGCATTAAACGATTCATATTCCAATTCACCCAATCTACCTCCGTCTATAGTATAAGCAAAATCAGCTCCAAAACTACATACATCAAAGCTATCACAACCTGTTCCAATCTCTTCATCGGGTGTAAAGGCAATTTTTATATCTCCATGCTTAATCTCTGGATTATTTACTAAAAATTCTAATGCGTTCATAATTGCAGCTATACCAGCTTTATCATCAGCACCTAGGAGCGATTTACCTCTAGTTGTTATTAAGGTTTTACCTACTAAATTATCTAATACAGGGAATTCACTAGTCTTTAGGTAAATATTATCATTTAGTTTAATATCTCCACCTTTATATTTGATAATTTGCGGATCTACAATTTTCCCATCCATTTCTGGTGAAGTGTCCATATGGGCAATGAATCCAACTTTTGGTAAGTCTTTATCAATATTAGCTTTTAAAGTCGAAAAAAGAAACCCCTCCTCATTTATAGTAGATTCAAGTCCCAAATCTCTTAATTCATCTTTTAAAACTTTTGCTAATTCAAGTTGACCCTCACTTGTAGGTTTAATCTCTGAAGCTTTTTCCGGATTGCTCTTAGTATCAATAGCTATATATTTTAAAAACCTATTACAAATATCTGTCATATTAACTCCTTTCAATACTAATTATACTACTAATTTATAATTTGATAAAAGCAGTTTCTAAATGCTTTATAACTTGAAAATTCTTGATTTTTCTTATTTTTTAAAAATTGGGATTTATGGTAAAATTAATTATAGATTATGATTATAGGGGTTGATTAAATGAAAGATTTGAATATTAAAACTGAAAATAAATTACCAGAATATAAAACAGCATCCTCAGCTGGTATGGATATATATGGATTTAATGATGAGGATGTAATCATTAAAAGCGGTGAAACAAAATGTATAGATACAGGTCTAAAGATAGAAATACCTGAGGGATATTTTGCAGCGATATATCCAAGATCTTCAACTGGTGTAAAAAGAAACTTAATGCTTGCAAATTCTACTGGTATAATAGATAGTGATTATAGAGGAGAGATTAAGTTATTTTTCTATAACTTTGGCAAAGAAACTCAAGTTATAAAAAAGGGAGAAAGGCTTGCTCAATTAATAATTCAACCTTATGAAAGAGTTAGAATAAATAAGGTTGACCAATTAAGTGAAACAAGTAGGGGAGAAAGAGGAATAGGCTCAACAGGGAAATAATGAGAAAGAAGAAAAATTCAATCAAAAAAAATTTTAATAAAAATAAGTATAACATTATCTTAATTATAATTGCCATAATATTTGCAGTTTTTCTTCTAGCAAATATAATAGATAATATTTCTAATAAAAACTTATCCAAATATGACAATGAAATGATAGTAATAAAAAATAAAGATAATGAAATCACTTCACTTAGCCTTAGAGATATAAGAAAAATGGGTGGTCAAAATTCAAAAATAAATCAACATAGTGATGTAGTTATAGATATTGAAGGGCTGTCACTTGATAGACTAATAAACAAAGTAGATATAGATCCTAATTTAAATAATATTATTGAATTTATAGATGGTAAGGGAAACAAAACTAGTATAGCTCTAGAAAGTGCACTTGAAGTTGATAGAGTTTATCTTGTTTATAAAACTATTAATAAAGCTAATATAGATTTTGATAAAAAATTAGGTGTATTCTATGTAGTAGATAAACAGCAAAAAGATGCCAATAAATGGATTAAAAATGTAAAAATAATTAATATAAAATAACTCATGACTAGTCATGGGTTATTTATTTTAGAAGATAGATCAATATGATATAATTGATTAAGGATGTGATAATATGAATAATGAGTTTAAATACGAAAAACTAACTCCTATGCTCAAACACTATGTAGATGTCAAAAAAAACTTTAATGATTCAGTCCTATTATATAGGGTTGGTGATTTCTATGAAGCTTTTTTTGATGATGCCATTACTATTAGCAAAGTACTTCAATTAGCACTAACAGGAAAAGAATGTGGTCATGATAAAAGAGCACCAATGTGTGGAGTACCCCATCATGTAATTGATACTTATGTAAATAAATTAGTAAAAAAAGGACATAAAGTGGCCTTATGTGATCAAGTTGAAGATCCCAAAAAAGCAAAAGGGTTAGTAAAAAGGGCTATAACAAGAGTTATTAGTCCCGGTACCATAGTTGATCTAGACTCTCTTAATAAAAAAGAAAATAACTATCTTCTTTCGTTATATGAAAATAAATTTGGTATTGGAGCATGCTTTTCTGATATATCAACAGGAAAATTAGTATGCTTTGAAATAAGAAATAAAATTAATATTACTGGAAACAAGCTTATAGATGAAGTCGAAAAAATTTCTCCTTCAGAAATACTTATAAATTCAAATTTTAAAAACAAAAAATTCAGAGAATATTTGGATTTAAATCCTAGTATTCTAATAAATAAAATAGATGATAATAATAACTTTGAAGACTTTATCCAAAATGTAAGAGAACATCTTGGTGATATTAATTATAGTAAAATTAATAACTTAAGAATCGCACTTGTAGCTTGTTCAAATCTTTTAAGCTATATTTACAAATTTCATAATGAAAATCTAGCTCACTTAAATGAAATAGAGCTTCTTGAAATTGATTCATATATGGAGCTTGATGCAAATACTAGACGTAACTTAGAACTTCACAATAATATAGATAAAAAAGGCAAGGAAAACTCTATAATAAAGCTTATTGACAAGGCGGATACAGTAATGGGTTCAAGACTTTTAAATGAATGGCTTGAAAGACCATTAATTGAAAAAGAAAAGATTGAAAAAAGGCTTGATATGGTTGAATATCTTTTCTCAAATAGAGATGTTTCAGAAAAAATCACTTATTTTTTAGATGATATATATGATTTAGAAAGAATTGTGGGAAAAATTTCCTATCAAAGAGCAAATGCTAGAGATATGATTTCATTAAAATCGTCATTAAGGAATATACCGGAATTTAAAATATATTTATCTAATCTAAATAATAAGGCATATAAGGACTTAGCTAATATAATACCAGATATTGGAAATATTTATGAAATTTTAGAAAAAGCTGTAGTTAATAATCCTCCTATATCTATAACTGACGGAGGCATCATAAAGGATAATTTTAATGATAAGCTAGATAAGTTAAAGCTTGAATCAGAATCTGCTGAAAAAGATCTCCTTGAATATGAGGTAAGTGAAAGAGAAAAAACGGGTATTAAAAAATTAAAAATTAACTACAATAAAAATAGTGGTTATTCTATTGAAGTAACTAAGTCTTTTATAAATATGGTTCCAAAAAGCTATATAAGAAAACAAACCCTAAAAAATCAAGAAAGATATACAACTGAAAGATTAGAAGAATTATCTAATTTGATATTAAGCTCAAGCGATATGATAAATGAGCTTGAATATGAAATTTTTAATGAACTTAGAGATTTTATTTTAGAAAATACGAAAAAACTCCAATACTTGTCTAAGTTAATAGCAATTATAGACGCATTAAACTCTTTGAGTAAGCTTGCAAGGGAAAATAATTACACTAAGCCTATAATGAGAAATGATAATATCATTAAGATTATAAATGGTCGCCATCCAGTCATAGAAAAAAATCTTAAAGAAAATGAATTTATTGCAAATGATACAGATATAGGAGAAGAAGATAACTTAATCCAAATTATAACAGGACCTAATATGGCAGGTAAATCTACCTATATGAGGCAGATGGCTATAATTATTATACTTGCTCAAATAGGTTCCTTTGTACCATGTGACAAAGCTGAGATATCTATATGTGATAAAGTATTTACAAGAATTGGGGCAAGTGACAATATCTCTAAAGGTGAATCTACCTTTATGTTAGAAATGAATGAGGTAAGTAATATATTAAAAAATGCAACTGAGAGCTCATTTATTATTTTAGATGAAGTAGGAAGGGGAACAAGTTCTGATGATGGTTTATCAATTGCAATGAGTCTTGTAGAGTACTTAAGTAAGAAAAAAAGAATAAAGACAGTATTTGCGACTCATTTTCATGAATTGACAATTCTAGAAAACGAGCTTAGAAATGTAGTTAATCTTAAAATTGATATACTTGAAGAGAATAATTCCCTAGTTTTTTTAAGAAAGATTTCAAGAGGCAAGTCAGATAGGTCTTATGGTATTGAAGTGGCTAAAATGTCGGGTCTACCAGAAGAAGTAATAGAAAATGCTAAAATATTTATGGCAAAAATTGATGATAATAAGTCTATTTCTAATATAAGTAGAAATTCAAAAGAAAATATAAAAGAAACTTTAAGTAATATAAAAAATAGGAAAATTAATGATATCAAATCTTTTTGCAAAAATATTAATATAAATGATTTAACCCCACTAGAGGCTATAAATATTTTAAATAAATTAATTATAAAGGTTAGGGAGCTATAATGGCAATAGTTCAACTTGATAAAAATACAATCGAAAAAATTGCAGCAGGAGAAGTAATTGAATCTCCACTATCAATTGTAAAAGAATTGGTTGAAAACTCAATTGATGCCAAGGCAAAGAATATAGTTGTTGAAATTAAGAATGGTGGTAAATCTTATATCAGAGTCACCGATGATGGCACAGGTATTGAAGAATATGAATTAGAACTTGCATTTAAAAGGCATGCTACGTCAAAAATAAATACATTTGATGATTTATATAATATATTTACTTTAGGATTTAGGGGTGAGGCTCTTTCTTCTATTTTAGCTTGTGCTGATCTTACTTTAATATCATGTACAAAAAATAGCAAGGTTGGTAAAAAAGTAGTCTATAAAAACAATAAGCTTATTCATAAATCATCTATAGCAACCAATATAGGTACCAGTATTGAAGTATATAATTTATTTAAGAATATTCCTGTAAGGAGAAAATTTTTAGCAAGTGATATAAGAGAATCAAATAGGATAAGTAGGCTTATCCATGCTTTTGCTTTGGGTTATGATGGTATTTCTTTTAAATTTATAAAAGATGATAGATTTATCTTTCATACATTAGAAAATCAAAATTTAATAAGTAAAATCTATAATTTAATTGATGAAAATCTAAAAGATGAGTTAATTCATTTAGAAATAAAAAATAACTTATATGAGATAAGTGGATACACTTCAAGCATTAATTACTATAGGGGAAATAGATCATTACAATATATCTTTATTAATAATAGATTGGTTGAATACAAAAAAATAAGCAATTCTATTGAAGATACCTACAGTGGACTTATACCAAATTCAAGATATCCAGCATTTTTTATCTTTATAAATACAAACTCTAATAATGTAGATGTCAATATTCACCCTAATAAAAGAGAAATAAAACTTTCATACGAAGATGAGCTTCTTTCTCTAATAAAAGAAAATATAGGAAAAAAAGTCATAGAAAATGTATCAAGTAAAGAAATAAAAATTAAAAATGAAAAATCTAAAGAACTAAATTTCTATGAAGATTATAGTGACATCTTAAATGCTTATAATAAAATCAATGATTCTAGTATAGTTAAAGAAGATAATTATAACAGTCAATATTTTTATAATTTCTTTAATAAAAAGGATGTAGAATCAGAAAATAATATTACTAATATGGAAGATAATTATATCCAAGAAAGTATTAATAGTCACGAAGAAAGCAAATTAGTAAAACAAAATATTTTTGATATAAGTAAAATAATCTATAAATCTTCATTATTTGGAAAATATTCTTTATTTGAATATAATGATAAACTCTTATTATTAAATCATAGGCGTGCTGAGCAAAGGCTAAAATTTGAAAAATATATAAAAGATTTTAAAAATCAAGAAATAGTTTCTCAACAGTTATTAGATCCTATTATTATGAAAATAAATATAAATGATTATAGTAAATATATAGAAAATAAAGATTTATTTAAAAAATTAGGTTTTGATATTGAGGAATTTTCATCAGATAAGCTTATTATAAGATCTTTACCTCTGATTTTTGATATACCTGAAAAAATCAACTTTTTCTATGAACTTTTAGATTTAAACTTTAATGATGAAGATTTATTTTATGATAAAATATCAAAAATAATAAATAATATAAGTTTTAAGAAAGGTGATAGGATTAATGAAGATGAGGCTAATGAACTCATTAATGGTTTAAATAAGCTTGATAATCCTTATAAAACATTTGATGGTAAGACTATATTAATCAGTATATCTGAAAGTGAAATGGAGAAATATTTTGAAAGATAAGGTAATCATAATTACTGGACCTACAGCGAGTGGGAAAAGTGATTTAGCTATAAAGATTGCAAAAAAATTTAATGGCGAAATAATATCGGCAGATAGTCAACAAATATATAAGAAAATGAATATTGGTACTAATAAAATTAATAAACATGATATGGATAGTATTAACCATTATTTTTTGGATATTAGAGAACCTAATGAAGAATATTCCGTAAATGAATTCAAAGAAAGTGCAAGAAAGTTAATAAGAAAAATTAATAAAGAAAATAAGATACCCATAGTTGTTGGAGGAACAGGATTTTATATTGACTCAATATTATTTAATATGAACTATGGAATTGCAAAAAAAGATGAAAGTATAAGGAAATATTATAACAAATTAGCTGAAGAAAAAGGAAATAATTATATTTATGAAAAATTAAAAGAAATAGATCCTAATGAATCTATAAAATATCATCCAAATGAGAAAAATAGAATAATAAGGGCTCTCGAAACATATAAATTATCTGGAAAAAAACCTAGTCAAATTAGGAAAGGATCTAGAAAACTAAATGAAGATATAGATCCTCTATTGATTTTTTTAAACTATAAAGATAGAAATGTTCTTTATAAAAAAATAAATGCTAGAGTTTTAAAAATGTTTGATGAAGGTCTAGAAGATGAATTTATGAGGATTTTAAAATATTATAACCTTAATAGGAATTCAAAATCACTACAAGCTATCGGATATAAGGAATTCTTTCCTTATTTAAGTAAAGAAATAGATAAAAATAGGCTAATAGATGAAATACAAAAGAATACTAGACATTACGCGAAAAGGCAAATAACTTGGATGAAAAAATATTTAAATTATGATTTTTCTGATTTGATTTATAAGGAAAATTTAAACATTGGAAAAATATATGAATATATTAAGGAGAAATATGATTTATAGTAATTTTTATAATATAGATAATTTTATAGTAAAATATGTAGATAATATAGATAAATCTCTCAATGGGAAGTTTGATGATTTAAATAAAATTAGTGAATTCAATCAAATTAAAGTCTTAAATTCTTTTAAAGAAAATAACTTATCTACTATGGATTTTAATTCTGCTACAGGTTATGGATATGCAGACATAGGAAGAGAGAAATGTGAGGATATCTTTTCTACAATATTTAAAGCAGAAGATTCATTGGTAAGACCAAATATAGTTTCAGGCACTCATGCTATATCTATAGTTTTATATGCACTTTTAAATTATAATGATAAATTATTGTCCATTACTGGTGACCCTTATGATACTTTACAACAAGTTATTGGAATAAAGGGAAATAAAAAGGGAAATCTCTTATCTAAAGGAATTAAATATGACAAAATAGATTTAAAAAATGGAACAAGTATTCAATATGAGAAGATAAAAGATAAGCTAGATTATGATACAAAAATAGTCATGATTCAAAGATCTACAGGATATACGAATAGAAGAGCTTTCACAATAGGTGAAATTAAGAAAGCTATAAGTATAATACGTGAAGTAAATAATAATGTAATTATATTTATAGATAACTGTTATGGAGAATTTACAGAAATTAAGGAACCAATAGAAGTAGGAGCTGATATAATTGCAGGTTCTCTTATTAAGAATATGGGGGGTGGTATAGCTTTAACTGGAGGATACATATCTGGCAAAAAAAACTTGATTGAATATTGCTCAAATACTCTTACAGCACCTGGGATAGGAAAAGATGAAGGATTGAGTTTTGGAACTACTAGAAGTGTATTACAAGGTTTATACTTTTCTCCTCATACAACAATAGAGTCAATAAAAGTAAATTTATTATTTGCCAAATCTTTCACAAACCTTTCTTATGAAGTTATACCAAAGGTAAATGACCCGAGAAGCGATATTGTTCAGTCTATAATACTCAATGATAGTGATAAACTAAAGTTATTTGCAAAAGCAATTCAAGAATCATGCAGCGTTGATGCTAATTTAACTCCAATACCAGATGATATGCCTGGATACCAAGATCCTGTAATAATGTCGTCAGGAGGATTTATAGAAGGAGCCACATCAGAGCTATCTTGTGATGGGCCTTTAAGAGAACCGTATATAGTTTACTTACAAGGTGGGCTTAATAAATATCATGGTAAATTAGCCTTGATGAATGTACTAGATAAATTTCTTAAAAATAATTTATTAAATAAAAAAGAAATAAGTTTATAAAGATATTTCAGAGTATTAATAATTTAAAATATGCTAAACTAGATAAAATTATATATTAGGATGGGATTGTTAGCTATTAAAAGTAGATTAAATTGAGAAATTTATTCTATTTACTAATACTCTAAAACTTCTTTATGTAAAATATATAAAGATTATTAGAATTTTATATCTCAAGATTCGACAAGGGATTTTTATTAACAGCTTTTTTTAAGTCTTCATCATCAAGGTGGGTATATATTTGTGTAGTTGATACACTTTCATGTCCTAGAATGTCTTTTAAAGCTCGGATATCAACATTACCATATTTATACATTAAGGTTGCTGCAGTATGCCTTAATTTATGTGTAGAATAAATATTAGTATCAAAACCAGCTTTTTTAAGATATTTATCTATTGTAGATTGGACAGCTCTATTGGATATTCTTTTTTTTCGTGTTGATATGAACAAGGCATCAGTCTTAATATTTTTTAAATAATTGTTACGTATCATTATATAATTTTCTATTAAATCTATACAATTATTTGTTAAATATATTGTTCTTTCTTTATTTCCTTTCCCAACTATATTAAAATGATCATCTTTTATATCACTTAAATTAATACTAACAAGTTCTGATAGACGCATACCAGTTGTTAGAAAAGTAAAAACAATTGCCAAATCTCTATTTTTGAGAAATTCATTTTTTTCTTTGCCTACAACTTCAAGCAACTTCTCTGTTTCGTTTAAAGTGAGGTAGACAGGCTGCCTTTTTTGAATCTTTGGGTTTCTGAGTTTTTCTGTTATATTATTGTCAATAATTTCGATTTCTTGACTTAAATATTTATAGAATGACCTGAGAGCAGAAATCTTTCTCGATCTTGTTGAAGCATTGTCATCGAGTATGTTGTCAAGAAAGCTAATATAAGAATACATATCTTGAACTGTTATAGAACTTATAAATTCCGCTGTAAATATCTTATTAGAATCAACTTTATTATTTGATAAATCTTTTTCAAATTTTTCTTTATTTCCAAAATAGCTTTTTCTTAAAATCACAAATGAAATAAAGTTGATAAGGTCATAATTATATTCACTTATAGTTTTATTTGATAAACCTCTTATTGATTTTAAATAGTTTAAATAATCCGTAAGTATAAGGGGTGAATTTATTTTCATTTTAAAACTCCGTTCTTGATTTTATTCTATTATAATAGTAATTATAACATAAAATTAAGCATTTTTCAATTTATTGCACAAAATTATTATTTTGTGCAATAAATTTCATCTATAAATCTATCCCCTTTTCAAATATTTTTAACTTATTTATATATGATCTTTATATTTTGATTATAAATTCTACTTTATTTTTTCTTACTGTTTTGTATTTTCTAATTATTATTATTACTCAACTTATAAATCAGCTGATTTTCGAAGCTCTATTTTGCGTTTTAAGCGATTTTATATTTTAATCCATACTAATTATACGCCTTTATTTTTTTAAAAAAACAACTCAACCAAACAAAATTATGGTTGAGTTTAAGTTTATATATTATACTTTGTAGATTTTCCACCTACTAATCTATAGTATCTAACAGGATACTTATTATCTCCCATTCTTCCTTTTCTAGGAGTTATAGATATACCTCTGTCAGCCCAGTTACAGTGAATTATTGTATTCTTATCTAAGATAAATCCTGTATGTCCGCCAGCACCTAGTGATCTTCCTGGTACACCCGCAACAAATATATCACCATACCTTATTTGATTTTCTGAAATTTGTCTTAAAACTTGCCCGCGTCTTCCTAACTCAAACAAAGTTTCTGTATTTCCGTTAGGAGTATTTTTCGAAATGAAGCCGCCATGTTTCATAGCTCTATAAACAGCTGACGAACAGTCTGCATATCCAATCTTGTCTCTATTAGGATAACTCATATCATATTCATAATTAAAGTTCATTCCTTGTAGCATCCAGCCAATTGTCACATCTAAATCTTTTTTAGGTATATAACTATTCGAAATAAGTTCACCCTTTCCAGATTTATCGAAACTATACAGCCTACCAGCTCCATCATATCCGTTGTGAGCAAAAAATGTTTTATAATCTTTAGCTAAACCATTTTCAGTAAGGTTATAATAGTAGTTGCCAATTTTATGAACACCAAACATAAGGTTTCCATTTGAATTAGCTCTATAATCTTTCCCGCCTATTTTTAACTATTCATTTTTTGCAAGCTCTGTCTTGTTATTATTATATTTTTTATAAGCCTTGTTTCCTTGCATATAATAGGTAACTACTTCAGGTTTCTTACTTAAGTCTTTAATAGAAACTACGTTTCCATTTTTATCACTAGTATACTCTAAATTATCAATAACTATTTTTGTATCGCGTTTTTTATCTACTATACCATTATTATCTATTGCAATAATTGACTTATTATATAAGAACAATTTATTTTTTTCGAGTTTCCCATTATCATCGAAAGAATATAGATTATTTTCTATAAGATTGAATCCTTTATCTAGTTTTCCATCATATCCTGTATGATATTTATTAGAATTCACCTCAAGCCATTTATTTTCAAGAGGGTTCATAATTCCTGATTCACCAATTATATATGCACCTATATTTGTAATAACCTTAGTATTAGTTTTAACTACACCATTATTAGCAAAATAAAATCTATCAAAACCAATTCTTTGAATCCCCTTGACAATTTCACCTTTTGAATTAGCAAAGTATTTATCTTTTCCAATATTAAACCAAGAGTTACTTACAGTAATTTTTCTACCACGATTATCATATCTATAAGCTAAATCTTTCTCAATTATATAAGAATTATCTGAATTAGAATAGTGAAAAAATCTAGAATTTGAATTAGCACTATAAAAAGTAAATTTGGAAGACTTATCTGTATTTTGGCTTTCTTTTCCCTTTAAATTTAAATCTTCTACAGTCTTATTATTATAAGATTTTACTTCTATATGATCTGAGGTTAGATTTTCTTTATCATTATTATTTTTTAGCTCTTCATGGTTCTTATTTTCTAGATTATATTTATCATTAGTCAAATTGTCTAAATCTTTTTCTTTAAGTTTATCTCCTGGTATTTTTTCAACTATATTACAATTAGCATAATTAGTATTTGTTTTTTCTAACTCTTCGTTATATTTTTTTGAATTATCAATACTATCTTTTTTGTTGATTTCTTCAGTTTTATCATCATTAGCTAAATTATAATTTATCTTATTATCCTCTTTTAAAGGATTTTCTACTAAGCTTTCCTCGTATTCTTCATTTACTGATGAAATTTGATTTTTATATTCAATGTCATCATCTGCCAAAGAAGTTGAATTTAAAGCAATCACGGAAGAGAACACTATAAAAGTAGATAATATTAATTTATTTTGTTTTTTCATAATTCTCCTTATCAAAAAATAGATAACTATATATAATTATATTATTAGCTAGATCAAAATTATTTTCTTTTTTTACTAGCAAATAAAACACTTCCGGTTGTAATAAGAGTTAATAATATCGAACTTAATGAACCTACTCCAGTTTTTACATTTGTAGATTCTTTTTTAATTTCTGTCTTTTCAGATGCTTTATTATCTACTTTAATAAGTATCTTATTAACTTTTTTATTGTCTTTAGCCATATATCTATCATCAGCATCATTGGCTTTTTTCAAAATATTAATTTGAATATTATTTAATTCATCCTTAAGCTTATCATATTCTTTAGATGTTAAATTTTCTTTTAATAAAGCTTCTTCAACTTCTTTAATAATTTTTTCTGCATTTTGACCTGATTCTTTTGTCCAAGATCCATCTTTTAATAAAATTTTAATTTTATTAATTTCATCAGCTAATTTATCTTTATTTACTAAGTTTTTCTCTTCTTGATCTGTTTTAGTGTTTTTATCATCTCTCTCAGGTTCTTCTTTAAAAGTTTCAGTTTTTTCTAACTTTGTTTGATTATTTTTTAAATCATCGTTTTTATCTATAATTTCTTGAAATTTATTAGGCTTTTCTGTTTTTTCAGTTTCAGCCTTTTTATCATCAAGATTTTCTTTAAACCCAATATCAAATTTTTCTAGATTTTCTTCTTTAATTCTATTCAAAACTTTTGTTACATAATTTGGATCAGTAGCATAACCTGCTACCTTTATGCGTTCCAATTGTTCTTTAGCAGTTTTTGCTTCAGCTACTTTATGTTTAGCATAAGTTCCCCTATTTAGAAGATCTAGGTAATAATTTATTGCATCTTCAAAAGAATCATACTGTTTAAACTTATCAGTAGTTTTTATTAGTTTTCCATCTTTAAATTCTTCTGTTTTATAGCTTTTACCTTCAGTCTTATCTGTGGATTTTATCCCGAAAATATTATAGTCTTCAGTAGCTAGTTTTGAAGTACCATTTGCTGACTCAAGTATAGCTTGACCTATCATTACGCTAGGGAAGATATTTTTATTCTTGGCCTTATCTGAATATTTAATTTAGATAAAAAGTCAATAAATTCTGTTTTATTAGAGTAAGGAAGTTTATTTTCGGTATTTTCTTTTTTATCTTCAACCTTTTCTTCTTTCTTACTTTCTACTTGTTCATTTTTTTCAGTTTTTTCTTCTTTTAACTCAGCCTTTTTATCTTCAGTTAATGACTCGTTAGTTTTTTTCGTCGTTTGTTTCAGTATTATCTTTTTCATTAACAGCTTGACTATTATTTTCTTCCTCGTCAACTACTTTTTCTTTAGTATCTTGAATATTTATAAAATTGCTGCCTTCTTAACTTATAGTAAGTTGAAGTTCATCAATTGTAGCATTTATTTCGCTTTCACTAGAGTTTGTACCAATGGAACTTTCATATTTATTTAATAATGCTCTCGCTCTATTTTTAAACTCTTCGTTAAATCCAGCTTCTGGATCAGTAATAGCTTTAACTTCCGAAATTTTACTATTAAAATTTTTTAATAAATCATTAACTTTACTATTATCTTTTTTTTCTTCTGTTTTAATTTTATCTATATTTCCGGTATTATCTAATACACTATTAATATCTTCAACTTTTGTGCTTTCCGTTTCTCTATTATCAACTATAATATTGTCACCTTCAGCGATTACATTCTCACCCACTCGCTTGAGAATTAAATTCTAATCCACCACTAGCTAATAATAATACTAAGGCACCACTTATTATCTTTGTAATATTTTTGTTCTTATTTTGTCTCATTTACTTCTCCTTATATTACTATTATTATAATTATATATATTTATTAATTTAGTCAAGCCATAAAGTCGGCATTTTTCAAAGATATTTGAGCATATTGTATATTTTTATTACTTTTTTGTAAACTATATAAATTAAAAAAGATAGCTATATCCATTTTTGTTAGCTCTATAATAAATCGTGCTGGTTAAAGTAAATGATAATTTTACTAATACAATTTATTAATGAAAAAAATAAGTATATTTAATTATTTATATTAAAGATAATATTTTTTAAGATGTATTTATTTATGAATATTCTGATAATGCTATTGAGGTAATTAAAAATTTTATTAAGGCTATTAAGCGTATTGCTTTTGGTTTTAGATCTTTTGTCAATTTTAGGATTAGAATTTTTGTAATTATGAATTTAGTTTTAAGAAATCAAAAACCGGGAAGTAGTATATTCTACTTCCCGGTTTTTGATTGTGTTTATTTTATCTACTAACACTATTTGACAAAGAACCTTTTTTATTTTGCATATTCAATTGCTTTTGATTCTCTAATTACATTAACCTTTATTTGACCTGGATATTCTAATTCATTTTCTATTTTTTGTGCAATTTCTCTAGCAATTACAACCATAGAATCATCAGAAATTTTTTCTGGTTGAATCATAACTCTTAATTCTCTACCTGCTTGTACAGCAAATGATTTTTCTATACCATCAAATGAATTAGCTATTTCTTCTAAGTTTTCAAGTCTCTTAATGTAATTTTCTAAACTTTCCCTTCTTGCTCCTGGTCTTGCTGCTGAAATTGTATCAGATGCTTGAACTAGTATAGCCTCTATACAAAATGCTTCTACATCTCCATGATGAGATTCTATACAATTTATAACATTCTTATTTTCACCATATTTTTTAGCAGCTTCGACACCTATAGATATATGAGTTCCTTCTACTTCATGATCAATTGCTTTTCCTATATCATGTAGTAATCCACCTCTTATAGAATCTCTAGGATCTATACCTAGTTCTGTAGCAAGCATTCCGGCTATTTTTGCAACTTCTATGGAATGCTTTAACACATTTTGTCCATATGAAGTTCTGAATTTTAGCTTTCCTAGTAGTCTTACAAGTTGAGGATGTAGGTTATGAATTCCAACCTCCTCTATAGCAGCTTGTCCATCTTCAATTATTCTTTGTTCAACTTCATCTTCAGCTTTTATTAGCATCTCTTCAATCCTAGATGGATTTATCCTACCATCAAGTATTAATCTTTCTAATGCTACTTTAGCTATTTCTCTTCTTATTGGTTCAAAGGCAGAGATAACAACAGCTTCTGGAGTATCATCTATAATAAGATCTGTTCCAGATAATTGTTCAAACGCTCTAATATTTCTACCTTCTCTACCGATTATACGGCCTTTCATTTCATCGTTTGGTAAGGAAACAACTGTAACAGTATTTTCTGCTATCTCGTCAGCCGCATATCTTTGAATAGTAGTTGCAATTATATCAGCAGCTATTTTTTTACTTTCATTTTTGGTCTTTTCTTCATACTCTTTAATGATTTTTGCTGATTCATGAACTACATCTTCTTTTAAGCTTTGAAGTAAAATTTCTTTAGCTTCACTTATAGTAAGTCCAGCTATATCTTGTAACTTTACCTCTTGCTCTTCAATTAGTTTTTCAATTCTGTCTTCTTTTTGCTTTAACTTTTTTTGGTCGCTAGAGATTTCATCAGATTTCTTATCAATTAATAAGGATCTGCTATCTAGACTTTCTTCCTTTTTTAAAAGATGACTTTCTTTAACTGCTAGCTCATTATTTTTTTTATTAATTTCTTTTTCAGCTTGCAATTTTATTTTTGAAATTTCATCTTTTGCACTCATCAGTGCCTTGTTTTTTAGGGACTCAGCATCTCTATTTGCATCATTTATAATTCTTTGAGATAATTCTTCTGCCGAAGAAATTTTTGATTCACCTATTTTTTTACGATAAAGATAGCCTATAAAAAAAGCTAACATAATGAAGGCGACAGATAGAATAATTTTTAAAAAATCCATTTAATCACCTCCTAAATTTTGGATTCTCATCCTGGTATTTATTATATCATAAATTTATAATTATTCGAAAAAGTTTTTTTAGATTACTCATCTTTCATTTGTTGTAGATACATTTTCTTATAATAGCCATTTCTTCTCATTAACTCATTATGATTTCCTTCTTCTAGAATTTGACCATTATATAAAACTATGATTTTATCTACGTCTTTAATAGTTGAAAGCCTATGTGCGATAATAAAAGTGGTTCTATCTTTTTTGAGCTTATTTATTCCATTTTGAATTATTTGCTCAGTCTCAGTATCTATATTTGAAGTTGCTTCATCAAGAATCAATAGCTTAGGATCTCTTATATAGGCCCTCGCAAAAGATATAAGCTGTTTTTCACCTTGACTTAAATTAGAACCATTTTCGAGTATTTCACTGTCAATTCCTCGCTTTATAATTTTTTCACCACCAACAGTTTTTAAAGCTTTTATTATTTCTGATGTTGAAAAATCATCTCCCATACTTATATTTTCTCTGATTGTATCTTTAAATAAGAATGAATCTTGAAGAACGACAGCCATATCCTTTCTCAAATCATCTCTATTTATACTAGATATATTTACACCACCTATTTCAATTGTTCCTTTTCTTGGAGAATAAAAATTTAGTAAAAGATTTATTATAGTAGACTTTCCAGATCCGGTTTGACCAATAAATGCAATAGAAGTTCCACTTTTGACTTTTAAAGATAGATTTTTTATAATATCATTTTCTTTATAGGCAAAGTATATATTTTTGAATTCTATATCTTTATTTAAATCAATTTTATGTTTTCCAAGTTTTTTTAAAGATTTCCTATCCAATAATTCAAAAATATGGTTAGCTGAAGATAAGGCATCTTCTATATCGCCAAACCTCATTATTATAGTATTAATATTATTAAATATTTTTGTTGTATAATCTATTGCCATATATAATGAGCCTATTGTTACTGTATATATATTGGTAATTGAACCTATACCAAAATAAAGCATAACTATAATAATAGCCAGATATTGTATAACATCCATTGCTCTATAACCAGAATAAGATCTTAATTTTGATAATTTTATGTTAATATCAAATATTGATTTATTAACATTTTCAAATTTGTCATACATATATTTTTCTTTATTAAAAACTTGAATTATTTCCATGTTATGGATATATTCATTTATTTTAGCATTTATATCTGCTGTATACTTTTTTATTTTCTTTGTATATACATATGTTTTATTTAAATATGTTTTAAAAATGATGTACACAAAAGGAACTAGTATTAAAAGCATTAAAGCTGCAATAGTATCAGTAAAAAATAAGGTTATATATAAACCAACAGCTAATATAAATGCATTTGCTATATCAGAAAACAATAGTTGAAACATAGTTTTTAATTTATTTGTATCATTAGTTACACGAGATGCTATTTTACCCGCAGGAAGATTATCAAAATAAGAAATAGGAAAGTTTGAAACTTTGTCATAAACATCTTTTTGAACTCTTGCTGCAATTTTATTAGCGCTTATTTGAAAATAAACTTTAGATCTATTTAATAGAATTCCCGATAATACAAATATAATAAGATAAATATTCAATAATAAGGCTATAGTTTTAAAATCATTTTTTGTTATATTAGAGATAAATATATTATTTATTATATAGGCTATAATCATAGGACCTAGTATTTCTAAAAATGTCCTCAAAAACGAAAATATAAAGCCTATAAATAAATATTTTTTCTCTAATAGGGCATAATCTTTAAGCTTATTTATGCTTTTATTTTTTACTATATTCTTCAATTTCATCACCCATAATTTGTTTTAAATACTGTCTTTTATACCATGTATTATCTTTTATTAAATGTTCATGATTACCTTGTTCTACTATCTTTCCATTTTCTAAAACTATTATATTATCACAGTCTTGTACTTGACTTATCCTATGTGCAATAATTATTGTGGTTTTATTATTTCTGTATTTTTTTAAATTAGCCAATATGTTTTTCTCGGTATTAGCATCTACAGCACTCATAGCATCATCTAATATTAGAATTTCAGGATTTTTAAGAATAGCTCTTGCTATAGATAATCTTTGCTTTTGACCACCTGATAAAGAGATGCCATTTTCTCCTGTCATTGTTTCTAACCCTTCAGGAAATTCCTCTATATCCTTTTTAAAGTCAGCCATCTCTATTGCTTTATTTAAGTCTTTTTCACTAGCTTTTTCATTTGAAAATAAAATATTATTTTTTAAAGTATCCGAAAAAATCATATGTTGTTGTGGTACATATCCAATTTTTTCTTTTAATAGTTTAAAAGAAGTATCTGAAGCTGTATATTTACCTATATAAATACTAGTTTTATCTACTTTATATAGGTCTAATAGTTGTTTTATTAATGTGGTTTTACCAGAAGAAGTTTTTCCAAGTATTCCTAAGGATTTATTATTTTTAATACTTAAATTTATTCTATTTAAAATATAATCTTTTGAGCTAGGATATTTAAAATTATGCTCGTCGAACAATATATCTATGTTTTCACCAGCATCTATTTTATTAGATGAATCTGAAATTTCCTCTTTGTAATTTAAAGTTTCTTCTATTCTATCCATTGATGCACTGGCTTGTTGCTTTAAGTTTATAAAATCTCCTAAGGCATACATTGGCCAAACAAGCATATTTAAATAATAAGTAAAAGATACAATTTGCCCAATACTTAACTTTGATGTATATATCATATATGATCCATAGGATATAGCTATTATGAAAGTTATAGAAGTAATTATTCTTTCTACAGGAGCAAGTAAAGCCTGGTACTTAGCAAGATTTATATTGTTTTCAGCTAATTTATCCGCATTTTTATAAAACATTTTTCTTCTCTTATCTTCCAAGTTAAAAACCTTAATAATTCTAATACCTTCAGCATCTTCTAATACATTATCGTTAAGTTTATCAAACGACTTATTTACTTTAATTGACTTATCATAAATTCTCTTTCCAATTTTAAAATATGCAAAAGCTATAAAAGGTATGGGTAATATAGAAAATATTGTAAGCTTTAAATCGACGGTTACTATCATAACTATAATTACGCTTAAAGGAAGAATTGTAGAATCAATTAATGACAAAGTACCATAACCTGCCATAATGGAAATTTGTTGTATATCATTTGTAGATTTTCCCATTAATGAACCAGTTGAATTATTCTCAAAAAATTCTTGTGATTGACGTAAAAATTTGTTCATTAATTTATTTCGAGTTAAGTATTCAATACTTCCGCTAGCTTTAAAAACATTGTATGACCATCCCATTGCTAGAAAATACTTTATAATTACTACAAAAAATGTGAATATAACAATTTTTATAAATTTATCAAAATCTATGCCCTTATTATAAATTAAATCTATTAATTTGCCTATAATATAAGGTAAAAATAGTGATACTACATCACTTAACAAAAGAAATATTATGCCTATTATATAATTTTTTTTATAATAATCTATAAACCACTTGAATTTTTTAAACATATATTCTCCTTAAAAAAGCTGCCGCAAATACACATGGATTAAAAGTTAAACCATATAATTTTATTTAGCAGCAGCCTATCATTTATTATATTTTTTATGTTTTATAATTTGGGCTGGTACTCCAACCGCTGTGCAATCATCAGGCACATCTTCTAATACAACTGCATTAGCACCAATCTTACAGTTATTTCCAATTTTTATATTCCCTAAAATAACTGCTCCTGCACCAATTAAAACATTATTTCCGACACTTGGATGTCTTTTTACTCTTTTATTGACTAAACCTCCTAAAGTTACACCGTGATACATCAATACATCATCACCTATCTCAGCAGTCTCGCCAATAACTACACCCATTCCATGATCGATGTAACATCTTCTACCAATTTTAGCACCAGGATGGATTTCTATTCCTGTTTCCATCCTAGATTTCAAGCTAATTTCATCTGCTTTAGCAAATTCTCCACTCATATATAGATTATGAGCCTTGTAATGTGCTAATAAAGCTCTTATTCCAGGAGAAAAATTAATTGCCTCATCCTCAGATTTTAAAGCAGGATCTTTAGCTAAAGCAGTTTTAATTAATTCATTTTTGTAATCTTCAAATGTCATTATTTTAATTCATATAATTTAGTTGATAAATATCTTTCACCTGTATCAGGTAATACAGTTACAACTTTTTTTCCTTCACCTAACTTGTCAGCTATTTTTATAGCACCTACAACATTTGCTCCTGAAGAAATGCCTACAGCTAAAGCCTCATCTTTTGCAAGTTGTCTTGACATATTTATAGCTTCATCACTTTTAACATCAACAATTCCATCTAGGATATCATAATTTAAATTTTTAGGAATAAAATTACCACCTATTCCTTGAATCTTATGTGCTGAAGCTTTTCCTCCAGAAAGTAATGGACTTTCTGCAGGTTCAATTGCATAAACTTGTGCATTTTCATTTACTTCCTTAAGTCTTTTTCCTACACCTGATACAGTTCCACCTGTACCTACTCCAGCAATAAATGCATCAGGTGTTAATTCATCTAAAATCTCAACTGCTGTTGTTTCATAATGAGCTTTTATATTTGCAGGATTTGAAAATTGATCTGGCATAAAATACCCGTCTTTTTTAGATAGTTCCTTAGCCTTATTAACAGCACCTTGAAGAGCTCCTTCTGTCGTTCTTATAACTTCAGCTCCATAAGCTTCTGCAAGTTTAGATCTTTCTTCACTCATCGAAGCAGGCATTGTTAAAATACACTTATATCCCTTAGTTGCAGCAAGAGCAGCTAGTGCAACGCCTGTATTTCCACTTGTTGGTTCTACAATTGTATAACCTTCTCTAAGCTTTCCTAACTTTTCAGCCTCTTCTATCATATAAAGAGCAATCCTATCTTTAATAGATCCAGCCAAATTGTTTTTTTCAACTTTTACATATATATCAGCTCTTCCCTCTTTTTCAAGAGATTTAAGCTTTAGTAAGGGAGTTTTCCCTATTAATGCTTTGCTATTTTTATAAATCGTCATATAAACTCCTTATTATTTTATTTAATTATTTGACACTTGTTAGTATTATATTATAATATTATTCCTTTTCAATTAGAAAACAATATTCATAGTATTTTACTAGAGATTAATTTTTTTAAAAAAAGAAGGCATTTGCCTTCTTTAAAGAAATTTATTAACCCTTGATTTGACTTTGAACTTCGTCTGCAAAGTTTTCTTCTTTTTTCTCTAAACCTTCGCCAACTTCAAATCTTGCAAATCTTCTGATTTTAATATTTTCCCCTACATTATTAGCTGTATCTCTTAGATATTGCTCTACTGTTAAATCGGGATTTTTTATATATTGTTGATCTAGTAAGCAAACATCTTTGAAATATTTTTTAAGTCTTCCTTCAACCTTTTTATGAGCTATCATTTCTTTTTTATCTTGTGGCATATTATCATTAGCCTCATTCAAAGCTTGGTTGATAAGTATTTCTTTTTGCTCTGCAACATCTTTTTCATCGGCATCTTCTTCTGAAACATATAAAGGATTTAAAGCAGCTATATGCATAGCTATATTTCTAGCAAATTCTTTTACAGAATCGGTATTAGCAGAAAAGTCTGTTTCAGTATTAATTTCAACTATAACACCAATTTTATTATTATGGATATAAGAACCAATAACCCCCTCAGCAGCTATTCTATCAGCTTTTTTATCTAAAGTAGCTTGTCCTTTTTCTTTAAGTAATTTTATCGCCTTATCTATATCACCATCTGTTTCAGTTAAAGCTTTCTTACAATCCATCATTCCAGCGCCTGTTTTATCTCTTAATTCTTTTACTAATTTTGCAGTTACTGCCATCATATCCTCCTATTAATTATTCTTCTTCAGATTCAGCTTCTTCATTATCTTCGATTTCATCATCTAATTCTTCGAAATCTTCTTCATTTATTTCAAATTCGTTACCTTGATTTCCTTCGATAACTGCATCCGCCATAAGTGATGTGATAAGTTTAACTGCCCTAATTGCATCATCATTTCCAGGAATTGCTAAATCAACAACATCTGGATCACAATTTGTGTCTACAATTGAAATAACAGGGATTCCTAAAATTTTCGCCTCATGAACAGCTATTTGCTCATTTGATGGATCGACTACAAATAATACATCTGGTAGTTCTTCCATTTCTTTGATACCACCAAGATTTTTCTCTAGTTTATCCATTTCTTTATTGAATTGTAAAACTTCTTTTTTTGGTAAAAGATCAAAAGTTCCATCTTCTTCCATCATTTCATATTTTTTAAGTTTATTTACACTATTTCTAATAGTATTGAAATTAGTTAGCATGCCACCTAACCATCTGTTAGATACATAAAATTGACCACATCTTTTAGCTTCTTGTTCAATTGAGTCTTGTGCTTGTTTTTTTGTACCTACAAATAGTATATTTCCACCTTCAGCTGCTGTATCTCTAATAATTTTATAAGCTTTTTCAATTTGAACAGCTGTTTTTTGTAAATCTATAATGTAGATTCCATTTCTTTCAGTGAAGATGAATTTTTTCATCTTAGGATTCCATCTTCTTGTTTGATGTCCAAAGTGTACACCAGCTTCTAATAATTTTTTCATTGATACTACTGTCATATTATTACCTCCGTTTATTATCTTCCATCTTTTTCAACTAGACCATAAACCTATTTGGCAACGTAGATCTATCAAAAGATGTGCATAGTACTTATTTAGTATACTACAAGTTTTTTTAAAAAACAAGCATTTAGAACATACTTTCAACAAAAGACTTAGAATCAAATTTTTCTAGGTTATTAATTCCCTCACCTAATCCTATATACTTAACAGGAACCTCAAGTTCAACTTGAAGCGGAAATATTACTCCACCCTTGGCAGTTCCATCAAGTTTTGTAAGTATTAAACCAGTTATATCGCATACATTTTTAAATTCTCTAAGTTGACTAATAGCATTTTGACCTGTAGTAGCATCTAAAATTAGTAAAGTTTCCTTATTGGCTTTATTAGCATGGGTTGATATTGTTCTATTAATTTTTTCTAATTCATTCATAAGGTTTTTCTTATTATGAAGTCTTCCAGCTGTATCGCATATCAAAACATCATATTTATTTGACTTTGCAGACTGAATTGCGTCAAAAATTACAGCTGATGGGTCTGATCCTTCTTTATGAGATATCATAGGAGTGTTAGACTCTTTTGCCCATGAATCTAATTGTTCAATTGCTGCGGCCCTAAAGGTATCTGCAGCTGCCAGGATTACTTTCTTGCCTTGTTTTTCAAGATTATTAGCAAGCTTACCTATTGTAGTTGTTTTTCCAACTCCATTAACTCCTATAACTAATATCACGGTCAACTCATTATCCTTAATATTTAATGAATTATCAAGATTTTTTTCATCAAGTTTTGCTATCATAATTTCTTTTAGTAGAGGAAATATTTTTTCAGGTTCTTTAATAGATCTAGCCTTTATTTCAAACTTAAGATTGTCTACTATTTCAATAGTAGATTTCATTCCTATATCAGAAGATATAAGAATCTCTTCTAATTCTTCATATAAATCATCATCTATTTTTACATTTGCAGTAAATATATTTTTTAATTGTGATGAAAATTGTTCACGGGTTTTTGAAAGACCTTTTGATATTTTTGCAAAAAAGCCCAGATTTTCTTCGACATCATCTGATGTATTTTCAATATTTTTTTGATTTAATATTAAGTCTTTTTCTAACTTTTCTTTATTTTCTTCTTCATTTAGCTTATCATTCTTATATACATTTTCTTTTTCTATATACTTTTCTTCTTTACATTCATCAGCTTTTTTCTTTCTAAAAAAATCAAACATTTATACTCCTTAATTAATGTCATTTGGATTTAATGATATAATAATACTAGAATCCTTAGACTTATTTATAAAGTGATTTCTTAATCTCACTAAAAAATCAAAAAGATAATTTAAATTATTATCATTACACTTTATAATGATATTATATCTATATTTATTATTAATTCTACTAATTTTACATGGGTTAGGACCTATAATCTCGACATAAATATTTTGAGAAAACTCCAAATCTAGATATTTCTTTATTCTATTTGAAATATCTATGCACTTAAGTCTTGAGGCATTTAAAATTTTTATAGTAAGTAAATTAATAAAAGGAGGATAAGAGAATGCCTTCCTTATGGCTATTTCATTTTCATAAAATGTTTTGTAGTCATTATTACTTACCGTATTTATTACAAAATTATCGGGTTTATAAGTTTGAATAACTACTTCTCCATTTTTATTAGATCTTCCGGCTCTTCCTGAAACTTGGGTGAGAATTTGAAAGCTAGATTCGAAAGCTGTGTAATCATCAACATTTAAATTTATATCAGCATTTATTACACCAACTAAAGTAACATTATCAAAATCAAGCCCTTTCGCTATCATTTGAGTTCCTATTAAAATATCTACCTTATTTTCTTTCATAAGCTTATACATTTTCAGGTAAGAATCTCTATTTTTAACAGTAATCGAATCCATTCTTAAAATTTTTGCACCTTTAAACATATCTCTTACTTCTTCTTCAAGTTTTTCAGTTCCGGCTCCATATTCTTTTATTTTTTTAGACCCACAAGATGGACAAATTTTAGGTTGATTTTTAGTTCTTCCACAATAATGACACACAAGTTTTGATACATGCTTATGATAGGTCATTGCTACGTCACAAGCTTCACATTTTATTACGTGACCACATGATCTACAAAATGTAAAAGAGTTATGCCCTACCTTGTTTAAAAATAAAATAATCTGTTCTTTTTTCTTAAGCCTATCTATGATTTTTCCATAAAGATTAGCACTAATCATTGAGTAATTTGAATTTTTGAGCTCTTTTCTCATATCGACAATTTCAATTTTTGGAAAAGTCTTGTTTATTCTTTCTTTTAACTCAAGCAATCCATATTCACCAGATTTAGCTTTTAACATTGTCTTTAAAGATGGAGTAGCTGATGCAAATATTAAACTAGCATTGTGAAACTTTCTTCTTAATAAGGCTATCTCATCAGTATGGTATTTAGGGTCTTTTCCAGATAGATAGCTCTTATCATGTTCTTCGTCAATTATAATTATGCCCAAGTTTTTAAAAGGAGCAAAGATTGCACTTCTTGCACCTATTACAATTTTTACCTCTCCATTTTTTATCATTCTCCACTGTTGAAATCTTTCTTTTATAGTAAGCTTTGAATGCATTACAGCTATCTTTTGTTTAAATCTTCCTTGAAATCTCTCAATAGTTTGTGGTGTAAGTGATATTTCAGGAACCAATATTATGGCATCTTTATTATTTTTAAGATTTTCTTCTACAATTTGTAGAAACACCTCGGTTTTTCCACTACCAGTAACTCCTTTAAGTAGATAGGGTCTATTTGGATTATTTATAACTTCTTTATAAGCTTTTTCCTGCTCATCATTAAGTTTAAATTTGTCATATGACTCCATAAAATTTTCAACTGATTCATTTTTTTCTTTTTTTAGAACTTTTACTAACCCTTTTTTTATTAATGAATCTAAAGAACTTTTACTAGACTTTGTTGTAGTTAGTAATTTCTTATATTCTGTTATATTATTTTTTTCTAAATAAGTTAATATTTCTTTTTGTTTTTTAGCGTTTTTACTTATTATATTATAATTTACTTCTTTATTAAGACTAATATAATAAATATAGTTTATTTTTTGATTACCTATTAATTCAAATTTCGATTTAATTAACCCATCATTTTTATATGATTCTAAAATATCATAGTTAATATTAAACTTTTCTTTTATTTCTTCATAACTTTTTTTCTCATCCAAAAAATCTAAAAGTTTATCAGAATTTTTATGATTACACTTATAAAAATACTCTCTTATTTCTTTTATATTTCCCGGAGGCATAACTTGTTTAATACATGATCTTAAAGGTGCCAAGTATCTTTTATGCATAAAAAAAGCTATATCAATTAATTCCTCATTAATTATAGCTTCACTATCAATAATTTCTATGATATCTTTTGTTTCAATTTCCTCTTCAATATCTTTTTTTATCTCATAAACAAAAGCAATAGTACGCTTGTTTGCTTTTCCAAACGGTACTATTACTCTCATTCCTTTTTTTAAACTATTTTTAAACTTTACTGGAATATGATATGTAAATGATCTATCTAAAAATCTACTTTTACTATCAAGAATCACATAACAATACAAAAAATCACCTAAACCAATAAATCCAAAATCTTATTAGCCAATTCTCTTTTTGTCATCATATTAAGCTTTTCAATACTCTTATGAGATAGAATTGAAGCTATATTAGTATCTACGTCAAAACCTGCACCTTTTTTCTTAAGATCATTTGCTATAATATAATCAACCTTTTTAGCTTCTAATTTTTTTTGTGCATTATTAATCAAATCATCTGTTTCTGCTGCAAAACCTATAAGAGTTTGTTGATTTTTTTTATCACCAAAGTACTTTAAAATATCAATATTTTCAATTAATTCTAAATTTAAGTTATTTCCATCCTTTTTTATTTTGACATCACTTGGTTTTTCAACTTTATAATCAGTAGGTGCAGCCGCCATTATTAGGGCGTCTGCATCATCAAATTCTTTATCTATTTCATCCTTTAATTCTTTATTAGTATTGACATTCACTTTATCAACACAATCAACTTCAAATGGACTAACAGGACCAGAAATAAGCTTTACATCTGCACCTCGCTTAAAAGCTTCATATGCAATATTATATCCCATTTTACCACTTGATTTGTTAGTAATATATCTAACATAATCAATCTTTTCTACAGTAGGACCAGCTGTTACTATAATTTTTTTCCCATTTAGGTCTTTTTTGGTAAAGTAATAATCTAAATATTTTACTATATTTACAGGTTCTTGCATTCTGCCATCACCGCGTGTATTACAAGCAAGCATACCTAATAAAGGATTTATTATGTAAACACCCCTATCTTCTATAGTTTTTAAATTTTTTTGAGTAGCGGGATGATTTAGCATGTTTGTATTCATTGTCGGTGCTACAATTATATCCTTATCACAAGCAAGTATACTTGCTGTTAGCATATTATCTGCTATACCATAAGTCATTTTAGCTAAGGTATTAGCTGTAAGTGGTGCTATTAGAAAAACATCTGCCCATTTAGGAAGTTCTATATGATGGACCTTATCATGATGACCTTCAAACATATCAGAATATACTTTGCATTTTCCCATGGTTTCAAATGACAATGGGGTTACAAATTTACAAGCTCCCTCTGTCATTATTATTTTAAGGTTCGCCCCTTCTTTTTTTAGCCTAGAGCATAAGTCTAGAACCTTATAAGTAGCTATACCTCCTGAAACTCCAAGAAGTATATTCTTTCCTTTAATCATACTTTCTAACTTTTCCTTCCATTATTTCATGTAATGCTTGAGTTACTGGTTTCGCTTCTTTATCCTTAGTCAAAAGATCTGAACCATTTACAATTCTTCTTGCTCTTTTTGCACACATCATGCAAATTTCATACCTACTTGAACTAATATTTGATAATTCTTTAAATGATGGATTATTCATTTTACTCCCTTTCGAAATTTATTTCCTCTCTAAATACCCTATGTTTCTCAGCGTTTATTATTTCATTAACTAAATTTATTGCTGAATTTAGATGATCATTAACTACTAAATAATCATATTCATTGATATAGGATAATTCCTTTTTAGCATTATTCATCCTAAGTTTAATATCTTTAGTAGTTTCAGTTCCCCTATTTACAATTCTATTTTTCAATTCACTTAGACTAGGAGGCGCTAGAAAAATAAAAACTCCATTATCAGTATTTTTCTTTACATTTAATGCTCCTTGAACATCAATCTCCAAAATAACTATTTTACCTTCATTAATTTTTTCTTCTACAAAGTCTTTAGGAGTTCCATAATAATTATTATGTACTTTAGCATATTCCAAAAACTTATCTTCATTTATCATTTTTTCAAATTCATCATGGCTCTTAAAAAAATAGCTTACCCCTTCTATCTCCCCAGGTCTTTGCTTCCTGGTAGTAACAGATACAGAATAAACTAAGTTTTTTTGTGTATTCATAAGATCATGTAGTACTGTACCCTTACCAACTCCTGAAGGTCCAGAAATTACTAATAAAAATCCTTTTTTCATTGCGCCTCCTTATTACTTCTATTTTACTTTATGGAAAAATTTACTTCAAGTCTGTATAATGATTAGTATCAATTAAAAGAGGTGATAATATGAGTTTTGATGGTCTAGTAACCAGAGCTGTCACTTATGAACTTAAGAATAAAGTAATAGGAGGAAAAATTCAAAAAATCAGCCAACCTTCTAAAAATGATATTGTATTAAGTATATACTCTTTAGGAAAAAGCTATAAGTTAATGATAAGTGCAAATAATAACGAAGGAAGAGTTAGTTTTTCAAATGAAAAATTTGAAAATCCACAAAATCCACCAAATTTCTGTATGGTTTTAAGAAAATATCTTAACCAAAGTAAAATCATTGACATTGAACAGTATAAATTAGATAGGGTAATTATTTTTCATATATCTTCTATTGATGAAATGGGATTTGATGTATCAAATAAATTAATAGTTGAAATTATGGGTAAATACTCAAATATTATTCTTACTGATGATAATTTCAAAATCATTGATTCTATAAAGAGAGTTAACAACAAGATGTCATCTGTAAGAGAAATTTTGCCAGGCAAGAATTATAATTTTATAAAAAGTGATAAATTTAATATACTTGAAAACTTTGATAAGGATATATATTATATAGATAAAAAAACTCCAGATAATGCAAATCCAAAAGAATTACTATATTCTACATACTTAGGATTTTCACCTACAATAGCTAATGAACTATGTTATAGAGCAGGTATAGATACTAGGGTTAATTGGGGATTAGTTAGCGAAGACGAGAAAAAAGCTTTAAATAAAAATATAATTAAATTAAGATCAAAATTATTAGAAAATGATTACACTCCTACATTATATAAAGAAAATAATAAATTTAAAGAATTTTATTCTTTTAGACTTAGACATCTACAATATGAATATAAAAAATATGACTTTATAAGCGAAGCTATAGAAGAATTTTATAAAGTTAATAAGTCAAACGATAGGCTAAGACAAATTAAAAATGATCTTGAAAGAAAGATAAATAGCCATATAAAGTCTACTAAAAAGAAAATTACAATACTAGATAAAAATCTTAGTAAAGAAAATTCTATGGAACTTTATAGGAAAAGTGGAGATTTGCTAGCAGCTAATATAAATAAAATAAGTAAAGGAATGAATTCAATAAGAGTAAATAATTTTTATGATGAAAATAAAGAAATAAAAATTATAATTGATCCATTAAAAAATCCTTGGGAAAATGTAGATAATTATTATAAGAGATATAAAAAATTAAAAAATTCTATTAGCTATGCTAAAAAAGATTATCCAAATCAAATAGAATATCTAAATTATCTCCTTCAACTTCTAGATTTTGTAGAAAGAAGTGATAGTATAAACGATTTAGATGATATAAAATCCGAACTTATATCTAATAAAATAATCAAAGATTCTAGTAGAAATAAAAAATCAAATAAAGAAAAGTCAAAACCTAAACATTATATAACTATAAATAATAGTCATATATATGTGGGTAAAAATTCTAGGCAAAATGATTATATTACTTTAAAATTAGCTGGAAAACATGATTACTTTTTCCATGTTAGAAATGCACCTGGAAGTCATGTTATTTTAAAGACAGATAATTTTAATGAAAATGATTTAATATCTGCATCCTATCTTGCTGCTAGTAATTCTTCTCTTTCTAATTCATTAAAAGTGGATGTAGACTACACTGAAAAAAAGAATGTAAATAAGGCCAAGGGTTCTAAGCTTGGTATGGTATATTATGAAAATTTTAATACTATAACTGTAGATTTAAGCGACAAGCCAAAAGATTTATATAAAAGAATACAATAAAAAAGATTAAGATAATTAAACTAAATCAATTATATAAATACTCTAATATAGTGATTAAAGAGATTAACAATTTATCAAGACTATTAAAAGCATTATTTTTACTTTTAGATTATTTGTTAATTTTAGGACTAAAATTTTTATTATTAGAAATTTAGTTTTAAGAAATTAAAAACCAGGTGGTAGTATGTTCTACTTCCTGGTAAATAATTGTGTTTATTTTTATCTATCAACACGATTCGACAAGAGCCTTAAAAATATTTTGGCATAAAAAAACCTCAATCTATATTTCGGATTTTGAGGTTATATAATAGTTGATATAGTATTTTATATTTAGAATACTCGACAGCCCCAATAGGGGCGTGCCTGTATTCATGTCTTATGCACTTTTGTGCAAACTAACATATAGCTAGTAGTTTTGAATTATTTATTTATTTATTAACTGCTTCTTTAAGTGTTTTTCCTGCTTTAAATACTGGAGCTTTAGAAGCTGGAATTTTTATAACTTCATCTGGTTTTCTAGGATTTCTACCTTCCCTAGCTTTTCTATCCCTTGTTTCAAAAGTTCCAAATCCAACTAATTGTACTTTTTCTTCTTTTGCTAAAGCTTCTGTTACAGTTTCGATAAAAGCATTTAAAGCTCTTTCTGCTTCAACTTTTTTAAGTCCACTTTTTTCTGAAATATTAACTAATAATTCTGATTTATTCATATTTCCTCCTTATAAATCAATCTTAATCTTATTCTGCTTAACTCTAAGTTAGATTATACATAAATATATAATATTTTTCAAGCATTTATCTAATAAAAAGATTGATATTTGAGTTTTTTATTAGATTTTTTATATATTTATCATACTCATTTTTTAAATAAATTTCCTTAGCTCTAACTAATAAATCATTTTCTTTTGTATTTAATGAATTTACCATTAGTATAAAGTATGAATCCTCATTCTCGAAGATTTTACTAACTTTATCTTTTTCATAAATATTTGCTAAAGATAGAAGTTTATCATCATTATATACAAAATCAGACCTAAATATTTCATAATTTCTAATATCAGATTCTAAAAATTTCCTAAAATCATTACTATTATTAATTTGTTCTTTAACTTTCTGAGCTTCTAATTTATCATCAAAAATAAGAACATCATATTTATACATTTTCTGTAATTTTTTATTATTTTTATAAAATTCTCTTACATCCTTATCTTTAATCTTATTATTATTCACAAAGAATTCCCAATGTTTTTTCCTGATTGAATCATTAAATAAAATCTCGTTAATTTCACTTTGATCAGAACCAAAGGCTTCAACATTTGCCAAAAGAGATGCTTCATCACCTATTTTATCAGATAGTTCTTTTAATAAATTTTGAGAATCATTCTTACTAACTTTAATATTATTTCTATCTAAATCATTTAAAAATATCTGATCTTTTATTAATGAATCAAGAAGTTCAGACTCTAACTTTTTAAAATTAGAATCTCCATTCTTATTTTTATCATCAAGGTATGATTCCCCATATTTTTTTATATAAAATTTTTGATAAAAGCTAAGTTCTTTTTCAAATTTTTCTTTAAATATTGGTTTATTATCAACTATTGCTACACAGTTGTTTTTGTCTATATTATTTGTCGAACAAGATGTAATTAAAAAAGAAATAAGACTAATTATTACTATTAGAATTTTCTTTGTTTTCTTTGTTTGAACTATCATTATTTTTTTGCTTTATATCTGTCTCAGAGTTTTTTGTTTGAGGTCCATCTTCTGTTACAACTTTTGCATCATTAAATAATTTAGTTAGATATTCAGAATATTTTTTATCATTAAGTGCTTTAGAAATATCTTCTTTTAAGTCCTCAGCACTATCTTTCTTGTCTTCAACTTTTATAATATGATAGCCATAAGATGTCTTTACTGGATCGGATATTTCACCTTTGTTCATAGAAAAAGCCTTGTCTGAGAATTCTTTAGCCATTTGAGACTTGTTAAAGTAGCCTAAGTCACCGCCCTTGGCTGCATTAGCAGTATCTTTAGAATATTCCTTAGCTAGTTTTGCAAAATCTTCACCCTTATCTAATTTTTCTTTTAATTCTTTGGCTGTAGCTTCATCTTCAACTAAAATATGACTGGCTTTAACTTGAATTAGGTTATCTTTATTTTCATCAAAATATTTTTTTATTTCATCATCCGAAACAGGATTATTTTCTTCAAACCATGCTCTATGTTTTTGATAAATTTGGTCTTTTTTGATGGTTTCTTTAAATTTGTCACTGCTCATATTATAATCATCAAGCATCTTATCGAATTTTTCTTCTCCTCCAAATTGTTGGATGTATTTAAGAAATTTTTCGTTTACTTCCTTATCATCAACTTTAACATTGTTTTTTTTCATATCATTCGATATAAGTTTATCTTGAATCATCATATTTACAATTGAAGATTTTAATTGTTGTTGGCTTGCAAGCATTGCAGAATAAAAACTCATTTCATCTTTATATGCATCTTTAGGAATTTTTTCATTCGCTACCATTGCAACAGCATCATCTTCTAATTTTACATCTTTATTAGTTTTATCTTTTTCTTGATTAGAACTTTCTGTAGCAGTTGTCTCTTTTTTGTTGCTTGAGGCATTGTTATTTGTATTATTATTTGAACAAGCCCCTAATACAAATCCTGTAGCTAATACTAAAGCTAATATTTTTTTATTCATTCTGTCTCCTTAATTTCTTTTATTAATTTTAAAAGTTCATAGCAGTCTAATAACTTGGTACTTGTGTTTGGTATATTAAATGATGGATTATGAGATAAGTCTAATGATAGTTTACTTTTATATTTTTCATTAATTTGTGAGAGTTCTTTAAATGTAAATTTATTTCTATCACTATATGATATTTTAATCTGATCTTTAACTTCTCTAATTTCATCAAAACCTAATCTATCAGCTAAAGACTTTATTAAAGATACATACATTATATTATCCACCATAATTGGCACATCTCCATATCTATCTATTAAGTCTTCTACAATTAGGCTATAATCTTCTAGATTATCAATCTTAGAAATTCTAGTATACATTTCAATTTTTTGACCAGGATCCTCTATATATGTTTCAGGTATATATGCATCAATTTTTATATCAATATATACATTATTAAATTTATAATCTTTAATCTCTTTACCACTTGCCTTATTAATAGCTTGTTGTAAAAATTTAACATATAAGTCATACCCAATAGCTTCTACTTGTCCGCTCTGACTTTCACCTAAAATATTACCTGCTCCTCTTAGCTCTAAATCTCTCATAGCAATTTTATAGCCAGATCCAAAATCTGAAAAATCCTTAATTGATTTCAGTCTTTTTTCTCCTATTTCTGTTAAAACTTTACCTTTTTTATAAGTAAAATATGCATATGAGGATCTAGAGGACCTACCGATGCGGCCCTTTAATTGATAAAGTTGACTCAACCCCATCATGTCAGAATCATAAACTATAATTGTGTTTACATTTTGTATATCCATTCCAGTTTCAATGATTGTTGTAGAAAGTAATATATCAATTTCACCCTTTATAAAGTCTTCCATCACCTTTTCTAAACTTTTTGGAGTCATTTGACCATGAGCAATGGCTATATTTGCATCAGGAACTAATTGTTTAAGATGATTATAAATTTTTTCTATATTTCCAACCCTATTATAAACAAAATATACTTGACCATTCCTATCTAATTCTTTTTCTATTGCTCTTTTTATTATTATAAAATCATATTCTATTACATAAGTGTTTACTGGCATTCTTCTTTCTGGCGGCTTATCTAAGGTTGACATATCTCTTATTCCAGTTAAAGACATTTGTAAAGTTCTAGGAATTGGAGTTGCTGATAATGTAAGAACATCGAGATTTTCTTTTAATTTTTTCATTTTATCTTTATGTCTTACGCCAAATCTTTGCTCTTCATCTATAATTAGTAATCCTAAGTTTTTAAATACAATATCTGATGATAAAAGTCTATGGGTTCCAATTATTATATCAACTTTTCCTGATTTTAAGTTTTTAATGGTATTATCTTGGTCTTTTTTTGAAACAAATCTTGAAAGCATCCTACAATCAATTGGAAAATCTTTAAACCTTTCAAGCATAGTTTCATAATGCTGTCTTGCAAGAATTGTAGTTGGAACTAGAAAGCAAACTTGATATCCATCCATTATAGCTTTAAATGCTGCTCTTAGAGCAACCTCAGTTTTTCCATAACCAACATCACCGCATAAGAGTCTGTCCATGGGTTTATCCTTTTCCATGTCTTTTTTTATTTCATTTATGGCTCTTAACTGACTTTCAGTTTCTTCATATATAAATGAATCTTCAAACTCTTTTTGCCAAGCTGTATCCTTACTAAAGGCATGACCCTTTAATTTTGATCTTTTAGCATATAATTCTACTAAGTCTTCAGCTATTTCATCTACAGCTTTTTTTGCTTTTTGTTTTGCTTTTTTCCACTGATTTGAGCCTAGAGATGATAATTTAGGTTTATCACCCTTATTACCAATATACTTACTAACTAAGTCCATTTGATCTACTGGCACAAAGACCTTGTCTTTTCCCATATATTCAATAAGGAAATAATCTTTTTTTATATTATTGACTTCTATTTGGGATAAACCTTTATATATACCAATACCATTATTTTCGTGTACTACATAATCACCAACTTCAATATCAGAATAGTTTAGGATATCATTAGCATTTAAAATCTTTGATTTTTTTTTCTTTTTCTTTCTTTTTTTATCCTTACCAAAAATATCCCTATAACTATATACATTTATTGCTGAGTCAATTATTATATAACCTCTAGATGTATTTCTGTCAGTAATTATTATATTATTATTTTCAAAATTACTATAAAAATCATAAGTAAAATTATTAATACCATTTTTTATAAAAAGGTCTGCTAAATTTTCTTGAGTCTTTTTGGTTGCACCTAATATTAGAATCTTTTCATCTTTATATATTAAGTTTTTAATATTTGCTATAAAAGAATCTATATCATTATTAAAGTTTTCTTGTTCTATAGTTCTTAATTCTATAATTTTTTTTGCTTTAATATTTGACGTATTTTTCAACAAACTAGATGCATTTATTATAGGAAAAGATTTGATATTTATAAACACATCTTTGATAGGTATTTTTATATTAGAAAAAGATGAAAATACTTCTTCATTTTCTATTTGTAAACCTAAATCTAATGAAAATTTATCCCTTCTATCTTTATATTCCTCTTCAACCCTATTTAAATCGTCAAATATAATGATTGGCTCATCATTAATATAATCAAAAATACTTTCATAATTTTCATCTCTAAAATAAGTAATCAAATCATCATTAGCTATATATAGACTATCCTTAATATATGAAATGATTTGTCTATATTTATCTTTAAGCTTTATAAAATCACTAGTATTATTTAACTTATCCAATTGCTCTTCTATATTAAGAATTACTTTTTTATAGTCTTCTTTGTCATAGATTAATTCTTTTGTAGGTCTTATTTCAACACTTTCTATATTTCCCAATGAACGTTGAGTGTTACTGTCAAAAAATCTTATAGAATCTACTTCATTATCAAAGAGCTCTAATCTTACAGGATTATCATATTCTATAGGCCAAAAGTCTATTATAGACCCCCTTATCGAAAAATTTCCTTTAGATTCTACCAATTTATTATATTCATAATTTAGATTGAGAAATTTTTTCTTTAAATCGTTTATATCTATTTTTGAATTAAAATCAATCATGAAAGATTTATCTTTATAAATCTCTAAAGGAGTAAGTTTATTGGATAAGGCTTCAAGTGTTGTAGCTATAATACATTTTTTACCTTTTGATAAGCAGTTTAAGAGCTCTAACCTTTTAATTTCATCTGATCTTTCAAGACTTTTAATATTGTAAAAATTAACTTCGGTAGAAGGAAAATATAGACACTCATTTTCTTCTAAGAAATTTACTTCTTGTGCAAATTCCATTGCTTTTTTTTCATTTTCACATATTACTATTATATTCTTATTAAGAATTTGAAAGAAAGTTAGAGATAAATGTGATAAAAGCTCTCTGGTAATACCGTGTAAAAATATTGGGGATAAATCCTTATAATTATTTAATATTTTTGATATTTTTTCGATAGATGATAGTTGATTAGTAATACTATTCATTATTTTCTATCAACCTTTTTGAATTAAACAAACTCATAGCCTTATCGATTCCTTCAGTTAATATCATACTTATTGCATTACTAGTAAACTTAATTTCATCTTCTATTATTTTTGCTTCATCTTTAGAAAATCCACTTAATACAAAATTTGCAAGATCCATATATTCAGGTTTCTTGCCTACTGCTAATTTAATTCTTGGAAAGTCATCAAATTCAAGGTTGTAGATTATAGATTTCATGCCATTATGGGTCCCAGCAGAGCCCTTTTTTCTTATTCTAATACTACCAAAATCTATATCTATATCATCAAAGATAACAATTAACTTATCATGTTTAAAATCAAAATAATTATATATTTCTCTTAAGGCTTCTCCTGAATTGTTCATATAAGTTTGAGGTTTTATAAGCATGACTTTTTGGTCAGAAATTACTCCCTGACCAATTAAAGACTTAAATTTTATTTTTCGTACGTCAATATTGTACTTTCTTGCTAGATAATCTATTGTTAAAAAGCCAACATTGTGTCTTGTATTTTCATATTTTAAACCAGGATTTCCTAACCCTACGATATAATACATTTTACTTAGCATCCTCGAATAAACCACTTATAGATTCATAACTATTTATTCTTTTTATTGCTTCAGCAAGCAGTGGTGCTATAGACATGATTTTTATTTTATCTATCTTTTTTTCTTCTGGCAATTGAATTGTATCTGTAATTACTATTTCTTTAAGACAAGATTCTTCTAATCTTTCTATAGCTGGTCCACTTAAAACTCCATGAGTTGCAGCCATTGATACATCCTTTGCTCCATTTTCCATTAAATAATTTGCAGCATTGCATATTGTACCAGCAGTATCTATCATATCGTCAACTAGAATACAGTGTTTTCCCTTAAAATCTCCTATGACATTCATAACTTCTGAAACATTTGGTTTTGGTCTTCTTTTTTCAATAATGGCTATTGTTAATTTCAAATAATCGGCAAAGTTTCTAGCCCTAGTTACCCCACCTAAATCAGGACTTACTACTACATAATCATCACTTTTTCCAAAAGCTTCTTTTTTAAAGTATGAAGATAAAAGTCTAATTGCAGAAAAATGATCTAAAGGAATATCAAAATATCCTTGAATTTGACCTGCATGTAGGTCCATAGTAATTACCCTATCTGCACCAGAAACTGTAATCAAATTTGCAACTAATTTTGCACTTATTGGTTCTCTACCTCTTGTTTTCCTATCTTGTCTTGCGTATCCATAGTATGGTACTACTACATTGACATGACCTGCAGAAGCTCTTCTGCAAGCATCAGTCAATATCAATAATTCCATTAAATTATCATTGGTGGGATATGAAGTTGGTTGAATTATATATACATCCTTTCCCCTTACAGTATCATTTATTTTTACATTAATTTCACCATCAGCAAAGTGTTTAACTTCAGCTTCCCCTAATTCTATTCCTAGTGAATTAACGACATCTTGTGCTAGTTTTGGATTTGAATTACCAGCAATTACTATAAGCTCTCCCCTACAAATATTAGATGGATTTACACACTCTGTCATCTTAATTTTGCTCCTTTAATTTTTTTAAATCTCTTTTTTTCTTTTTTTCAACATATCCAGGTATATTCACTTGTTTTGCTCTTTCTACTGAAAGATTTCCTTCTTCTACATTTTTTGTTATAGTTGATCCTGCCGCTATATATCCTTCTTTTTCTATATGGACTGGTGCTACTAAGTTTGAATTTGATCCTATAAAGGCATCATCTTCTATAATTGATCTATGCTTAAACTTACCATCGTAGTTAACAAAAATAACTCCACAACCAACATTTATGTTTTTTCCTAAATCGGCATCTCCTATATAGGCAAGGTGTCCAGCTTTAGTCCCATCATCTATGTTTGAGTTTTTAACTTCAACAAAGTTTCCAATATGAACATTTTTACCTAATTTTGATTTTGGTCTTAAATGAGAAAATGGTCCAATATCTGTTCCTTCATCTACAAAAGATTTTTCTATTACTGAATTATCAATTTTAACTTTATCTTTTATCTCAGAATCTTCAATTCTTGAACTGCCTTCAATAATGCAATTTTCACCTATAGATGTTTTTCCCAAAATTTTACAAGGACCTGATATAAGAGTATCTTTTCCTATTTTTACATCTTTTTCTATTGTTACTATGTCTGGATTTTCAATGATTACACCATTTAACATATGATATTCATTTATTCTTTTTCTTAAAATTGAACCAGCTTCTGCAAGCTCTTTTTTATTATTTATTCCATAAAATTGATCAGGATTACTAGCTACATAGCTTTCAACTTTTTTATTTTCATTATTTAAAATCTCAATACAGTCTGTTAGGTAATACTCATTTGACTTGTTATCAGTATTGATTTTTTTTAGTGATTCTTTTAAATCTATTGCCTTAAAAGCATATATACCTACATTTATTTCTTTTACTTTAAGTTCATCCTTATTAGCATCTTTTTGTTCTACTATTTTTTTGAATTTCCCATTTTCTCTAATAATCCTTCCATATCCTGTTGGATTGTCAATTTCAGTAGACATTACACTCAAATTGTTATTATTTTCTTTGTGGAAATTATAAAAACTATTAAGTGAATTTTTAGTTATTAGTGGGATATCACCATTTAATATTATAATATCGTCTTCATCTTCTAAAAGATCTAAGGCCATACTTACCGCATATGCTGTGCCATAAGGATAATCTTCTCCTATTTTTTGTTCTCTTATTTCAAGATTAGGAAATTTTTCTTCTATAAGTGCTTTATTTTTCCCAGCTATTAGTATGGTTTTAGAATTTTCTATATCACACGCATCAATTATATATGATATAATTTCTCTATTTAGAATTTTGGTCATAACTTTAGAGGTATTAGATTTCATTCTAGTACCTTCTCCTGCTGCAAGTATTATATTTTTAAGCATTTTAACCCCTTATTTAGGTGCAACTTCTAGTGCTAATTCCATCATTTGAGTATAAGAATTTTGTCTGTTTTCAGCACTATCAGCTTCATTTGACACTAAAGAATCACTAATGGTAAATATTGCTAAAGCTTTCTTTCCGTATTTTCTAGCGGTTGTAAATAGACCATAAGATTCCATTTCAACACATAAAACATCATATTGTTGTAAGTTTTTAAATACTTTCTCATCAATATTACTATAGAATTGATCTGAAGAGTGCACTTGTCCACAATGAGTTATATAACCTAACTCTTTTGATTTATTATAAGCTGTCAAAAGTAAATCAAAATCTGGTGTTGGTGAAAAATGTATATTTCCAAATAAATTATCATTTATTGAGGACTCACTACAAGCACTTGTTGCAAGAACAATGTCATGCAATTTCACATTTTCTTGCATGCTTCCAGCACTTCCAACTCTTATTATAGTTTCTACATCATAGAATTTATATAGTTCATTAAAATATATCATTGATGATGGAATTCCCATTCCACTACCCATTACAGATACCCTTTTACCCTTATAAAAGCCTGTAAATCCTAACATTCCTCTAGTATTTGTAAATTGTTTATAATCATCTAAAAAATTTTCGGCTATATACTTTGCCCTTAAAGGATCTCCAGGCATTAATACAGTATTAGCAATCTCATCTTTACTTTTTGCTGAAATATGTGGTGTTGGTATACTCATATTCACTCCTTTTTATTATTCTTATAATTATAATATATCACTTTTTAGTATTTTTTTAAAATAAAGAAGGCAAGTAGTAAGCTTGCCACCTTAATCAATTGAATTTTTCTTTATATTTCTTAGCTATTATAGTTTTATCAAAACCTAATTCTTCTTTAACATCCTTAAAATTACCTGATATACCAAAGCTATCTACAGCTATATTTAAACCTTCATTACCTGTAAACTCGCTCCAACCAAAAGAAGTTCCCATTTCAATAGATACTCTATTTCTTACATCTTTTGGTAAAATTTTCTCTTTATATTTTTCACTTTGTTTTCTAAATAATTCAAAAGAAGGCATTGATACTACCCTAATATCAATATTATCTTTTAACAGTTCTTCTCTAGTTTCTATAGCAAGCTCTACTTCACTTCCTGTTGCTATTATAATTCCATCAGGTTTATCTTTATTTGAATCTTTAATTATATAGGCCCCCATAGATATATCATCCAATTTTTCAGTTTCTTCTAAGTTAGACACATTTTGACGAGTTAGGGCTATAACTACTGGAGATTCTTTACTCTCAAGTGCTATCTTCCATGAAAGCCTAACCTCATTAGCATCACATGGTCTAAGCACTATAGTATTAGGAATTGCTCTAATCATTGCTAATTGTTCTATAGGTTGGTGTGTTGGTCCATCTTCACCTACTGCTACCGAATCATGAGTAAACACATAAGTTACAGGTATATGAGATAGAGCAGAAAGCCTTAAACCAGCCTTAAGGTAGTCTGAAAATACGAAGAATGTAGATATATGATGGAAAGATCCACCATGTGCTACAATTGCATTAGCAATAGCAGACATTGCAAATTCTCTTACTCCATACCATAAGTTTCTTCCTTCAGGATTTGATTTTTTGAACCTATCACTTGATTTTATATCTGTCTTATTTGAAGAAAATAAATCGGCACTTCCTCCCCAAAAGTTTTTATTTATTTTTGCTATATCTTGAATTATATCGCCACTTGAAGCTCTTGTGGCAATCGGTGCATCTTCGTGTGAATATTTTTTAACTTGATCAATCCAATTTTCATCAAGTTTTCTTTCAAATCCACTTATATAATTTTTTGCGTCTTCTGGGTATTTTTCTTTATATTCTTTAAATTTTTCAAGCCATTTTTGATATTTTTCTTTACCATTTTTCAATATATTTTCCCTAAAGGTTTCGTATATATTTTCAGGTATTTCAAAGTCGTCATAGGACCAATTATAGAATTTTTTTACTCTTTTATAATCATCAAAACCTATAGGAGCACCATGAACTTTATTGGTACCCTGGTTTAAAGAACCATAACCTATAATAGTTTTAATCTCTATGAAACTAGGTCTATCCTTACTTTCTTTAGCTTTATTTATTGCTTCATATATAGCATCTAAATCATTACCATCATCAACTTTAAGATAATTCCAATTTTGAGCCTTAACTCTTCCTTCAATATTTTCAGAAAATGAAGTTTTTAAATCTCCATCTAAGCATATATCATTAGAATCATGTAAAATTATAAGTTTATTTAAATTTAAGTGTCCAGCAAGACTCATAGATTCATATGAAATACCTTCCATAAGATCACCATCTCCACATATGGCATAAGTATAGTGATCTACAATCTTTAAGTCTTCTTTATTATATAAAGCTGCAAGATGCTTTTCAGCTATAGCAAATCCAACTGCATTTGCAATTCCTTGACCTAATGGTCCTGTGGTTACCTCAACTCCATCAGTATGTTTTCTTTCAGGATGTCCTGGAGTCTTAGAACCTATTTGTCTAAAGTTTTTTAAGTCCTCAATAGATAAATCAAATCCACTTAGGTGAAGTAATGAATAAAGCATTGCTGATCCATGACCTGCTGATAAAACAAACCTATCCCTATTATGCCAATCACTTTTTTCTGGATTTACATTTAAAACCTTATTCCATAATACATATGCCATTGGGCTTGCACCCATTGGAAGACCAGGATGTCCACTATTTGCACTTTCTATTTGAGCAATTGATAAAGTTCTAATTGCATTTATAGCATTGATATCTTTTTCATTAAACATTAATTATTCTCCTCAATTTCAGTGATTTTTTCTATTCTTCTTTGATGCCTTCCACCTTCGAATTTAGTTTTTACAAAAGTTTCTACAATTATCTTTGCAACTTCTGATCCAATTACTCTTGCACCAATACATAAAACATTACAATTGTTGTGTGCTCTAGACATCTTTGCAGAATAAACATCAGATACGCAAGCAGCTCTTATTCCTTTAACTTTATTAGCAGAAAGACTCATACCAATTCCTGTTCCACATATTAGTATTGCAAAATCCGCTTCATTATTTATGATTTTTTCACATGCCTTTTTTGCAAAATCAGAGTAATCACAAGAATCCTTATTATAAGTGCCTACTTTTTCAACTTCTTGACCTAAATCAAGAAGAATTTCTTCTACACTATCAACAAGATCTATACCTCCGTGATCGTTACCTATAATATATCTCATTTTTACCTCTCAATTCATTAACTTTATATAATAAAAGATTATCATTTAATAGAATTTGTGTCAATTTTCAAAATATAAAGATAAATATTGAGAAATGGAGTAATTATTTAACTTATGGTATAATAACATAAGTTAAAATAAAAAAAAGCTTTTAAAGGAGTAATAATGTTTGAATTTAATATAAATGATTACAAGTATAAAAATATTCACATGATTGGAATAGGTGGTATTTCAATGAGTGGAATCGCCATTTTACTAAAAGAAAATGGTTACAATATTACAGGTTCTGATAGACAGCTTTCCGAAACAAGTAAAAACCTAATTAATAATGGGATAGATGTCCTAATTGGACAAAAAAAAGAAAATATTAAAAATCCAGATTTAGTAATATATACTGATGCTATAGCAGATTCTAATGAGGAACTAATAGCAGCACGTAAGCTAGATGTACCAGTTGTTACAAGGGGTGTTTTTCTAGGAGCCCTTATGAGAAACTATAAAAACTCAATTGCTATTTCTGGTTCTCACGGAAAAAGTACCACAACAAGTATGATTTCAAAAATTCTTATGCATTCTTCAAAAAATCCTTCAATTTTATTAGGTGGAGAATTAGATGAAATTGATGGAAATGTACACGTAGGTGACAAAGATTTTTTAGTAACTGAGGCATGTGAATACAAAGGAAATATAAAGTATTATTATCCTTCAACTGTAATCATCCTAAATATAGATGAGGACCATCTAGATTTTTATAAGGATTTAAATCAAATAATTGAAACATTCAAAACCTATTTAAGAAACCAAGATAAAGATTCTAAAACTATACTAAATCTTAATGAAGAAAATAATAAACTTATTTTAGATGCTGTTCAAGGTGAGCTTATAACATATGGTCAAGATAATAAAGATGCTGATTATAACGCTACTAATATAACATTTGATGAACTTGGCAAGCCGAGATTTGATTTGATTATGAAAGATGGTAGTGTTGAACATTTCGAATTGTCTATAATAGGAAGACACAATATAAATAATGCTTGTGCAGCAATCATATCAACTCATGAAAATGGTGTAGATATTGAAACTATAAGAAAATATTTAAAAGAGTATAAAGGGCTTGATAGAAGAATGCAAGTAATAGGTAATGTAAACGGATGCGATATTATGACAGACTATGGACATCACCCTTCAGAAATTAAAGTGACTCTAAACGCTCTTAAGGAGCATACAAAGGGTAGGTTAATATGTGTATGGCAACCTCATACATATTCAAGAACCAAAACTCTATTTAATGATTTTGTTGAAAGTTTTGATGATGCAGATGAAGTTATAATTACTGATATATATGCAGCAAGAGAAGCATTTGATCCTACTATAAATAGCAAGGATGTAGTTGATGCTATGGTAAAGACTGGAAGAAATGCAATTTATATTCCAGATTTCGAAAGTGCTCGTGATTATATACTTAAAGAAATTAAGAAAGATGATCTAGTAATAACTACTGGGTGTGGAAATCCAGATGAGTTAGCTAAAATGATAGTAAAAAGTAAATAATAATAATAAAATCCCTCTAAATTTAGTGAAACTATATCTATGGACTGAACCACAAAAGTTGAAGATAAAAAACCAATTTGGGAGGTCGGTTCAACCTATATTAAGTTTCACTTTAAAGAGGGATTTTTATTCTTTATCAGTATATACTTTTATTTCATTCCCATTACTTTCTAAGGATATATTACCATCAATGTCTGTTCTTAAAAGTTTTATATTCTCGTTTATAAGTAAATCAATTACACGTTTAGCGGGATGATTATACCTATTATTTTTTCCAACTGAAAGTATAGCAAGCTTTGGTCTAACTTCTTTAATAAACTCTTTTGAAGTAGAAAATTTACTCCCATGGTGTCCTAGCATTAGTACATCACTTTTTAGATTATAACCACTATATATTAGCTGGTCTTCTATTTTCGTATCAACATCTTGAGGAAATAAGAACGAATTATTGCCATGACTAAGTCTTAAAACTATGGAATTTTCATTATCTAAACTATCTTCAAAAGATTTAGGCCATAAGATTTTAAATTTTGCCTTACCTAAAATAAATTCATCTCCGACTTGTGGATGAATTATATGAGCACTAGAATTTTTTAAGGATTTCATAAAAGATTTATAAATTTTACTATTCTTTTTATAGTTAGGACAAATTACATTGATAACCTTTTTATTATCCAATATGGATATAAGACCCGCTATATGGTCTTCATCATAATGACTAACTAGAAGATAATCAATAGTATCTATATTTTTATTATCAATATAAGAATAATATTTTCTACTACTAGACCTACCTCCTCCATCTATCAATAAAACTTTTTTGTTTTCTTTTACTAATACAGCATTACCTTGACCTACATCTATATAGTCAATTTCTAAATTTGTATCTATTTTCTTATTGGTATATGTATAATAGCTAACTATTGAAAGAACTATTAGTAAAACTACTATTAGTATATTTTTAATAATTGATTTCATCAATCAATTCCAACAGAAACTGCTATAGCTTGGTCAATTTTTATCATAACTGATTTGTCGAAACTTCCCAATTTATCTCTTAATCTTCTTTTATCAATAGTTCTTAACTGCTCCAATAAGGCTACACTATTTTTAGGTAAACCAAATTTATTAGCACTAAGTGAGACGTGAGTAGGGAGTTTTGATTTTTTTATCTGGCTTGTGACAGGAACCACAATTATAGTTGGAGAGTATTTATTCCCCATATCATTTTGAACTACTATAACGGGCCTAACGCCCCCTTGCTCACTACCAACTACTGGAGAAAGATCAGCATAAAATAAGTCACCTCTTTTAACCTTCATTTATATCTCCTATTAGCTTAATATTTATTTTTTTAATATATTTATCAAATATTTTCAATTTATAAAAATCATTATGTATATAGACTAAATTAAAGTTTTTTATCATTTTACTTCCTCATTAATTTATAAGCTTCACTTATATTATTAACTATATCACTTGCAATCATTGAATCAGCCCCTAACTTTATTTTAGCAATATCTCCTGCCAATCCATGTATATAAACTGATAATATGGCAGCATTTAGAGGTTTCATTATTGATAGATTTGCCAAAATAATACCTGTTAAAACATCGCCACTTCCAGCAGTAGCCATGCCGGAATTTCCTGTATTATTTATATAAGAGTAATCTCCATCTGTCACAATAGTTTTTTGACCCTTTAAAACTAAAATAATTTTATTTTCTTTTGCAAATTTCTTTGCAACTTCCATTCTATTTTTATTTATGTACTCTAAAGGAAGCTTAGATAACCTATGAAATTCCATTACATGTGGAGTTAGAATTATATTTTCATGATTTTTAAGTATACTAATATCATCAGATAAAGCATTTAATCCATCAGCATCTATAACAATATTTTTTTTATATTCTTTTATAACTGAGAATAAAAGCTTATTTAAGCCATTAGCTCTTCCCATGCCAGGGCCTATAGCTAGACTATCCTTATTTTTTAAATATATGAGAATCTTATTATATATCTCATCACTATAATGAAAATTATCACATTTTACTTCTTCTATTATACTTTCAGTTGACTTTATTTGTAAAATATTTGAAATAGATGACGGACAAATAATATGACTTAGTCCGCATCCTGATCTAAGTGAAGCAAGAGATGACAAATAAACAGAGCCACTCATTCCATTACTTCCGCCTAATATTGCAACTCTGCCAAAATCCCCTTTATGAGAATTTTCATTTCTATCTACTAATAATTTTTTTATATTTTTATCAATAATAATTTCATTAAATAGACTTTTATTATTACATATAGCAACAGCATAATCTGATTGATGACTTATACTTATTTCAAGCTCTATTTTATTATCAACTACTGCATATGGTTTATTATTTATATGTAAAATCTCTATTTTTTTTCTTAAAATATAAGCTAAATTAAGATTTAAAGCTTTTATAACGGCCTCTTTTGCAGCAAATAGACCAGCAAAAGTTTCTATTCTATTACCTTTTTTATTTCCATAATGAATTTCATTATCAGTAAATATTTTATAAATAAATTTAGGATTTTTACATTTCATCCTAAATTTATTTATATCAACTAAATCTATACCTAGCATTATCTCATCCTTAATCTTTTAAATGCTTCTTCTGATTTTGCCATCACTTCTTCAATATCCAAATTTGTAAACTCATAATTTTCATAAACAATATCACCATCTATTATTACTGTTTCTACATCCTTATCATATGTTGAATAACAAACTGATGATATAAGATTATTTTTTGGAGTATGATTTGGATTGTCTAAGTCTATTAAAATTAAATCAGCTCTTTTCCCCTCTTCAAGACTTCCAATCTTATCAAAAAGTCCTAAAGCCATAGCACCATTTATAGTAGCAAGTTTTAAAATATCATAAGCTCTTAAATTCTTTGGATCATAGTATTTTGAAACTAAGGAAGCCAAAGAGATTTCTTTAATCATTGATAAATTATTATTGCTAGCTGCTGAGTCAGTCCCCATTGCAACATTGATTCCCATAGATAATAATTTAGAAACATCTAAAAAACCAGATGAAAGTTTTAAATTTGATGATGGATTATGAACTATAGAAACATTTTTATTTTTTAATATTTCAATGTCTTTTTCAGATAAGTACAATCCATGGGCTGCTATAGTCCTATTATCAAATATTCCACACTCATTAAACACTTCAGTTGGACTTTGACCAAATTTTTTTTGACATTCAATGTTTTCTGCCTTTGTTTCTGATAGGTGAATATGGATTGGAATATTTTTTTTTGATGATATTTTGGATATTTCTTTAAGATAGTCCTTGTCAGTCGTATAAACAGCATGAGGACCCAACGCTATATTTATTTTTCCATCTTTTCCATCAAATTTTTCATAAAGAGCTAGATTTTCTTTTATTTTTTTATTATCCTTATCTTCTAAGGTTAGACCTCTTGATATTTGTGCTCTCATTTTTGACTTATCAAGTGCTTTTATGGTTTGCTCTTCAAAGTAATACATGTCAGCAAATGTTGTAGTGCCAGTCATAATCATTTCTATTTGTGATAAAAGTGAAGCCCAATAAACATCGTCTTTTAATAGTTTATCTTCAAGTGGCCAAATTTTTTCATTTAACCATGTCATAAGACTCACATCATCAGAATAATTTCTAAAAAAACTCATGCCAACATGAGTATGGGCATTTATAAACCCTGGCATGACAAGTTTTTCACTTCCATCAATCTTTTTATCATAATTAAAATATTGTGTGTTATCTGAAATTTTTGTAATATTACCATCTTCAATACAGATATTAGATTTATAAATTTTTTCACCATCTGCCATTGAGAGTATGTTAGCATTTTCTATTAATATATTCATAATAAATCAATTCTTAGAATTAGAATTTGGCTATTTTATCTTTAAGCAAAGCATTTACTTGTTGTGGATTTGCCTTACCCTTGGTCTTTTTCATAGCTTGACCTACTAAGAATCCAAAAGCCCTATCCTTACCATTTTTTATATCTTCAATAGATTGAGGATTTTCTCTCAAAACTTCATTTACTATGTCTTCTAGGAAATTTTCATCACTTATTTGTAGAAGATTTCTCTCTTTAGCTAGTTTCTCTGGATCATCATTACTTTCAAAGATTTCTCTTAAAAGTTTTTTACCAACATTATTGTTGATTTTATTTGAAATAACCAAGTTTATAAGTTTCGCAAAGTTTTTTACAGATAAATTCATTTGGTCAGATTCTATTTTAAATTCATTTAATCTTCTTGAAAGCTCTGTTAAAATCCAATTAGAAACTTCTTTTGGATTATCTACAATTTCATTTGTGCTTTCAAAAAGTTCTGAAAGTTTTCTATCATTTGATAAAAGGTTAGCATCATATGAAGATAGTTTATATTCTTCTATATATCTTTGCTCTTTTTTCTCAGGAAGTTCAGGTAAATTATTTTTTATATCTTCTATGAAACTTTTTTCAAGCTTAATTCTTGGGATATCACCCTCTATGGAAAATCTATAGTCATTTGTAGTTTCCTTTGTTCTCATAGATATAGTGCTTTGACTTAAATCATCCCATCTTCTAGTTTCTTTTATACCTAGATTACCATCTTCTAGCATTTTTTTATGTCTATTAGTTTCAAAATTTAAGGCATCTTCTATAGCTTTCATTGAGTTAAGATTTTTTATTTCAGATATGGCAGTTCTTTTCCCATTTTCAAGATTTTCAAGGTTTATATTAACATCACAACGCATTGATCCTTCAGCCATTACGCAATCTGAAACATCCAAAAATCTCAATGTTTGGGCAAGCTTTTCTACAAATTCTCTAGCTTCTTTAGCAGATTTCAAATCTGGCTCTGATACTATTTCTATTAATGGAAGTCCTGCTCTGTTATAGTCCATTAATGTCCTATTATTTTCATCATGATTTGATTTTGCAGTATCTTCTTCCATATGGATGTGGTTTAGTCTTATTTTATCTCCATTTTTAAGCTTTATATATCCACCAACAGCATAAGGTTCATCTTGTTGTGTTATTTGATATCCCTTTACAAGGTCTGGATAGAAATACTTCTTTCTGTCCATTTTCATTTCTGTCTTTATATCACAGTTAAAAGCAAGTCCAGCCATAATTGCATATCTTACTGCTTCTTTATTAATTCTTGGAAGAGTACCAGGATGACCTAAGCAAGTTGGACAAGTATTTGTATTAGGGATAGCACCAAATTCATTTTTGCATGAACAAAACATTTTTGTTTTAGTTGACAGTTCAACGTGAATTTCTAATCCTATTATTGTTCTAGTCTTCATTTTTTATCCTTTCAAACTCTTCACAAGCATTTATAATCTCTTTATCCTTGAATCTATCACCAATTATTTGAATACTTCCTGATATACCCTTTCTAACAGGTACTGAAACTCCACATAATCCTGCTAAATTAACTATTACATTAAATATATCTGATGAGAAGTCTTTCAATGGATTATCTGTATAAATTCCAAGTTTAGATGGCAAATCTACAGTTGTAGGTGTAATTAAGAAATGATATTTATCAAATATTTCTTTTAATTCTTCAATAATTAGACTCCTGATTTTTAACCCTTGCTTGTATATCCTTTGATTATCTTCACTTGATAAATACATAGTTCCCAGTGCTATTCTTCTTTGAACATTTTCTCCAAAACCTTCAGATCTATTTTTTATAAATAGTTCTTCAACATCTTTATAATCTTCTGTTTGGTAACCATACCTGATGCCATCAAATCTAGAAAGATTTGAGCTTACTTCAGAGCTCATTACTACACTATAAACTTCATTAGCATACTTTGAGTATTTTAGGTCAACCTCCTCTATTATAGCACCCTTGTTTTTAATTAAGTCTATGGCATTTTTATAATCTTCATATACAGAGTCTGTAATGTTAAATTCATTGTTATCATTTTTTATAATTGCAACTTTTTTACCTTCAAAGCTAAAATCATCGTCAGAAAATTTATATTTTTCTAAGCTTGCTGTCATATCCATTTGATCAGGACTTTGAACTGCACTTGCTAAAATTCTTAAGTCTTTTACATTGTTTGCAAATAAAGATACTTGATCTAAGGTATTTGCCATAGCTACAACTCCATACCTACTCATCATAGAATAAGTTGGCTTATAGCCAATTATATTACAATAAGAAGCAGGTTGCCTTACTGACCCGCCAGTATCAGTACCTAAAGAAACTAATACATCACCTTTTGCAACACTAACTGCAGAACCTGATGATGATCCACCCGGAATCAAATTTTCATCAAGCGGATTTAAAACTGGACCAAAATAAGATGTTTCACCAGACCCACCCATAGCAAACTCATCCATATTTGTTTTCCCTATAATTATACCATCTTCATCTAAAATATTTTCAACTACTGTAGCATTATATAAAGGTGTGAAATCTTCAAGCATCTTTGAAGCACAGGTCAATTTCATATTCTTATATGAAATATTATCCTTAACACTTACAGGTATTCCAAATAATTTTCCTAAATTCTCACCACTTTTAAGTTTTTGATCAAGATATTTTGCTCTTTCAAGAGAATCTTCTTCATTAAATGATATATAAGCATTTGTTTTATCATTTTTTATCTTTTCTAAAACTTTTTTAGTATGATCATAGACTGAAATCTCTTTATTTTTATATTTTTCAATAGTTTTGTTTATATTCATCAATATCTCCTTAAAGTTTCCAATCTAATCTAAAGTATCCAAATTGAGTATCTTTAGCATTTTTTAAGGCATCTTCTCTATCAAGAGATTCTTGAGCTTCATCCTCTCTTAATATAGCCTTATGATTTTCTAACATTTCTGTCATTTCGACATTTTCACAATCTACCTCAAATATATGATCTATAAAATCAAGTATTATATTATATTTATTTGTTATTATATCTATATCTTCATTTGAAAGATCTAAGTTAGCAAGTCTATAAACTCTTTCAACTTCATTTTTATTCATAGTTTTCCTCCAATTTTTCTATAAAATCGAGTAGATCTTCACTTTCTAATATTTCAATTCCCAATTCAATAGCTTTATCTCTTTTTGAGCCAGGTTTTTGACCACACAAGACTAGGTCTGTATTTTTAGAAACAGAACTTGTTACATTACCTAAGTTATTCTCTATTAATTTTTTCAAATCATTTCTTTTATAATTATCAATAGAACCCGTTATAACAATATTTTTATTTTTTAATAAGTCAGACTTAATACCTTTATCTATTTCTTTAATTTTTATGCCTTTTGATAAAAGTATATCAATTGATTTACTAATATTATGGTCATTAAAGAAATCTATTATATAACTTGCAGTTTTTTCACCAATATCTTCAATTTCTATTAACTCATCTTCTTTTGCATTTCTAAGATTATTAAAAGTCCTAAACTTATTAGCCAGGTCATTTGCAGTCTTTACTCCAACATTTGGAATTCCTATAGCATAAGTGAAATTTGATAAATCACATTCCTTACTATTTTCAATAGCATTTAATAGATTATTAGTCTTTTTTTCTTTAAATGATTCAAGTTTTATCAAATCCTCATATCCTATATCATATAAGTCATAAATTTCATTAATATTTAAATTTTTTATAAATAATTCAGCAGTTCTCTCACTCAAACCATCTATATCCATGGCCTCTCTTGAAGCAAAATGAACAAGTCTTGCTTTGAGTTGAGGTGTACATGATATAGAATTTGGACAGTATATATGAACATTCCCTTCAATAAGTTCTGAGTTACAAAAAGGACATCTTGATGGTTTTTCTATCTTTTTTGTATTTTTTTGATTTTCATCAACTACGCCCAAAATTTCTGGAATTACATCATTAGATCTTCTTATGAACACCTTGGAACCAATTCTAAGTTTTTTTCTTTCAATATCATCATAATTGTTTAAGGTAGCACGTCTTACAGTAACCCCAGAAAAATCTACAGGTTTGACTATTGCAGATGGTGTAACTTTTCCAGTTCTTCCCACATTCCACAAAACATCTTCTAAAATTGTAGTGTATTCTTCAGGATCATATTTAAAGGCTATTGACCATCTAGGGAATTTATTAGTATATCCAAGTACTTTTTGAGTTTTTATATCATTTATTTTAATTACTACGCCATCAGTTAATATGTCTATTTTATGTCTTTGAACTTTAATTCTTTCTATCTCTTTAACTAAGTCATCAAAATTATCAATTAAATTGTAATAAGGATATACTGGAAGTTTTTGCTTTTCTAAAAACTTAAGCATTTCTTCTTCAGTTTCAAATGATAATTCATTTGTAGGAATTTGATAAAAATATGCCTTAAGATTTCTTTTTTTTGTTTGACTTGTATCTAGATTTCTAATTGCTCCAGCTGCTGCATTTCTAGCATTCTTTAAAGGAACTTCATTTTCTTCATTGTATTTTTTTAATGAAGAAAGCGGCATTACAGCCTCTGCTTGGACTTCTATCAAAGATTTTTCATCAATTTTTGTTGGGATAGAAGAAATAGTAAGAACTTGTTCTAGAACATTTTCTCCAACTATTCCATTACCTCTCGTAGCTGCAGTTTGAAGCACTCCATCATTATAGGTTAGATTTATTGTTAGTCCATCAAACTTATACTCAGTTATAAATTCTAACTTTTTTAATTTATCTTCATGAGTATTATTATAATTTTGTCTTAACCTCTCACATCTATTAATCCACTCTTTTAGATCTTCGTAATTTTGTGACTTATCTTGAGAATATAACCTTGAAATATGGTAATGCTTTTCAAACTTATCGAGTATTACTCCTCCAACTCTTTGAGTGGGTGAGAATTTATCCACTATACCTGTTTCCTCTTCAAGATTTTTAAGCTCATCATATAGCTTATCATACTCACCATCTGATATTAAAGGTTTATCTAAGGTATAGTAGTGATAATTTAATTCATTAATTTGATCTATTAAATCTCTAATTCTTTCTTTTTTGTCCATATTAAACCTTCTTTATAGGAGCATAGTCTTGATTTAATTTTTTAAGACCTTTTTTATCAAATGCTACAACTAGTTCATTTCCATCAGTAGATAATTTTATTTGTACTATCATACCCTTTCCCCATTTAGAGTGGAGAATATTATCACCTATTTTAAATTCTTCTTTTGATGATTCCTTTATGGTTTTTTTCTTTAGAACACTTTCTCTGGCCTTATCTCTCATGTAATCTTCATTTGTCTTAACTCTTAACTCGTGATTGGAGAAGGTTTGAGTCTTATCTTGATCTAGCTTTTTTATTGAACCGTCTAATTCATTTAAAAATCTTGATGGTTTATAATATACTGGCTGACCATATTGTCTTCTAATTTCTGCTGAGGTTATATATAATTTTTCCATAGCACGTGTTATTGCAACATAGCATAGTCTTCTCTCTTCTTCAATATTTCCTTCATCAATACTTCTTTTTGATGGAAATAAACCTTCATCCATACCAACAATAAAACAGACTTTAAATTCTAAACCCTTCGAAGAATGAACAGTCATTAAAGATATAGCCTCATTACTTTCTTCCGTCTTATCAAGATCTGATAAAAGAGATAGATTTTCTAAGTAGTCATATATATTGTCTTCAGGATTATTTGACTGATATTCAGCTGCAGAAGACATAAACTCATTTAAGTTGTCAATCCTTGATCTATTTTCTATTGAATAACTTTCTTCAAGAGATTTTAAATAACCACTCTTATCCAAAACATTTTCAATTAAATCAACTATTAGATAATCACTATAATGTTCAAAAATATCTTTTAAAGGATCATAAAATTTTCTACAAGTATTTTTGTACTTTTCAGTAAGGCCATTGAAAAGACTTGGGTCTGTTACAAGTTCTGTCAAAGAAAAACCTAATTTAGAAGCCTCTTTTTCTAGTCCTTCTATGGTTTTTTGACCTATTCCTTTTTTAGGTTCATTAATAATTCTTTTTAATGAAATATCATCCTTAGGATTTACTAAAACTTTAAGATAAGCTACAAGGTCTTTTATTTCCTTTCTGTCGTAAAACTTTAAACCACCTATAACCTTATAATCTATAAGTTTTTTCATGAAAACTTCTTCAAATATTCTCGATTGAGCATTGGTCCTATATAAGATTGCAATATCACTTAATTTATAGCCATCTTTTAAAAGTGATGTAACTTCATTAACTACAAAGCTTGCCTCTTCTGTTTCAAGAGAAGATTTTTTATATAAGACTTCTGCACCATCTTTTTTTGATGTCCAAAGAACCTTATCTTTTCTTTCGGTATTGTTTTCTATCAATTTATTTGCAGCATTTATGATTTTTGAAGTCGACCTATAATTTTGCTCAAGTTTTATAGTCTTAGCATCTTTAAAGTCCTTTTCAAAATCTAAAATATTATTTATATCAGCTCCCCTAAAGCTATAAATAGATTGATCAGCATCTCCTACAACAGTAATATTATTATGTAGTTTTCCTATGAATTTAATCAATTCATATTGACTTTTATTTGTATCTTGATATTCATCTACATAAATATACTCAAACTTATTTTGATAGTAAGTTAGAGTATCAGGACTTTCTGCAAACAAGTCCAAAGTTTTAAGTATTAAATCATCAAAATCTAAGGAATTATATTCAAACTTTCTTTTTTCATAATTTTTATATATTTTATAATACTCTTCTTGTTTTACATAGAATGTATTTAATTTTAAGAATTCATCTGGGTATATTGATTTATTTTTACAATATGAGATTATATTTAAGGCTTCTTTTGGGCTTATTTCATCCTTATATCCTAAGTCTTTTATTATTTCTTTTACTAAAGTTTTCTGATCATTTGTGTCATATATTGTGAAGTTATTATCATAGCCTAACTTATCAATATTCATCCTAAGAATTCTTGCGCATATGGAGTGGAATGTCCCAATCCAAAGATAAGATACATCTTTACCCAATAAATTAGCAACTCTTTCTTTCATTTCATTAGCAGCTTTGTTGGTAAAAGTTATGGCTAAAATATTTACTGGATCCACATTTTTTTCTTTAATTAGATAAGCGATGCTTGTAGTTAGAACTCGAGTCTTACCGCTACCTGCACCTGCTACCACTAACAAAGGACCTTTATTATGTAAAACAGCCTCTTTCTGTTTATCATTTAAATTAGATAAGTCCATTTTTCACATCCTTTCATCCTTACAATTATACCACAAACTAGTTTGTAAAAAAGATTAATCAAATTAGACTAACTAAAAAACGGATTCACCTTGATTGATGTGTACCATCCTTACCGCTCTTTGTCCAGTTTTATGTCTATACATCATTAAGATAAATCCGTTATAAGTTTTTACTTATCTATTATTTTCTTTTTCTTCTTTTAGATTATTTGCTATAAGATTTTCTAAAACCAAATCATATCCATCAGTTCCATAGTGAAGCGACCTATTTACCCTGGAAATTGTAGCAGTTGATGCACCAGTTTGCTCCTCTATTTCACTATAGGTTTTTCTTATCTTTAATAATTTAGCTACTTGAAGCCTTTGTGATATAGATTGAAGCTCTCTTGCTGTGCAAGCATCCTCAAAAAACATATAACACTCTTTTCGATTTTTTAGCATCAATATAGCATCAAAAAATTCATCTAATTCTTTACTTTTTAATTTTGATTCTGTCATACATATCTCCCTAAAATAGTCCAACGATATTCCCATTTTCATCAATGTCAATCTCATAAGCAGCAGGTTTTTTGCCAAGGCCTGGCATCGTCATAATATTTTGTGTAATAGCAACTATGAAACCTGCTCCTTGATTTAATCTTATATCATTGATAGTAATTTCATATTCACTTTCAGGATTAAGATTCTTTGGATCATCAGAAAATGAATATTGAGTTTTAGCAATACATACAGGTAATTTATCTGAGTTTAAATTTTCAATTCTTTCTATTTCATCAAGGGCTTTTTTTGCATATTTTACTCCATTAGCTCTGTATATTTCTTTACAAATAACATCAATTTTCTCTTTAATAGATAAGGATTCATCATATAATAATTTAAAATCATTATCTTTATTTGATTTTTCAATAATATACTTGCATATATCTAGACAACCTTCTGAGCCCTTATGATATACATCACATTCAAAGGCCTCTATACCTAAATTATTAACTAGTTCTTTTAATAAACTTAGTTCAGCTTTAGTATCTTGGTCAAACTTATTAATTGCTACTACCACATTATTAGAAAATTTCTTCAAATTTTCTAGATGAACTTTAAGATTTTTAAAGCCACTTTTCAAACCCTCAAGATTTTCACAATTAATATCTTCAAGGCTAACACCACCATGATATTTTAGTGCTCTAACACTTGCAACTATTACAGTAATATTTGGCTTTATAGATGCCTTTCTACACTTAATATCATAGAATTTTTCGGCTCCCAAGTCTGCTCCAAAGCCTGCTTCTGTTACTGTATATTCCGATAAGGCAAGTGCCGTTTTAGTGGCTATAATAGAGTTACAGCCGTGAGCAATATTTGCAAAAGGTCCACCATGTATAATAGCTGGCGTATTTTCTAAGGTTTGAACAAGGTTTGGTTTAAGTGCGTCTTTCATGAGAACTACTACAGGTCCTGTAGCTTTAATATCATCTACTGTAACTGGATTGTTATCATAGTCATAGGCAACTATCATTCTGGATACTTTTTCTCTAAAATCATTTAAGTTATTACTTAAACAAAATACTGCCATCATTTCTGTAGCAACAGTAATATCATATCCATCTTGTCTAGCTATTCCATTCGTTTTTTTACCTAAACCAACTACTACTTCTCTTAAGGCCCTATCATTAAGATCAACACATCTTTTCCATAGAATATTACTTAAATCTATATTTTTTTCGTTACCTTGGTAAATATGATTATCAATCATTGCAGCTACAAGATTAACAGCACTAGTTATAGCATGAAAATCTCCAGTGAAGTGAAGATTAATATCTTCCATTGGTATAACTTGAGAATATCCTGCACCACAGGCTCCTCCTTTAATACCAAAAGATGGTCCTAAAGATGGTTCCCTTAAAGCTGAAATAGCTTTCTTTCCTAGTTTATTAAGCCCCATAGACAAGGCTATATTCATAGTAGTCTTACCTTCTCCATAAGGTGTTGGACTAATAGCAGTTACTAATACTAGCTTTGAATCTTTATTTTGATTTTCAGAATAAGAAAGATCGATTTTAGCCTTATAATTTCCATATTTCTCATACTTTTCAATATTGAGAAAATGTGCTATTTCATCAATATCCTTAATTTGAGCTTCTCTAGCAATTTCAATATCTTTTTTCATTTAAACTCCTATAAAACTTTATGATTTGCTTTTCATAGTACATTATATCAATAAAAACTTATCAATTCAATAGCTTATTAAAGTGAATTAGGTTAATACTGTTTTTTATTATCTTCTATGATTTGTAAAAATGTATCACACAAATTATCATTGCGAGCTAACAAAGGACCATGGAGATAACTTGCAAAAGTATTTTTATATCTAAATCCTTCAGTTTTATCTTGGCCATTATTTCCATATCCTTCAATAATGGTTGAAAATGCACAATGTTTATCTGAAAGATAAGTTACTCCACCATGATTTTCAAATCCTTCATAAATTTGTCCGCTTTTATTATCCTTAACCTTTACATTCCCAACAAATCTTTTAGAATCTTCTTGATTTTTTGTATAATAGTCAAAAATGTTAAGACCTTCTATTTTATTATTATAAGCATCATAATAATATTTACCTAAAAGTTGATATCCTCCACAAATCGCAAGAAATAATCCATCATTTTCAATATATTTTATTATGTTATCTTTTTTATTTTCTAAGTCTTTTTCGACTATTGACTGTTCGTAGTCTTGTCCTCCACCAAAGAAAACAAAATCATATTTTTTATAATAAAAATCATCATTAATACTAATAACATCTACATTTACTTTATAGCCCTTTTTTTCTGCTAAATATTTAATAGCCATAACATTTCCTACATCTCCATAGGTATTTAAAAGATTTCCATAAAGATGGCATATATTTATTATCATTGTAAGTTTAAAACCTCCCTTAATCTTAACATGGCAGTATAGGTTGAAAGTATATAAATTTTATTTGTTTTTGATGTACTGATAGCTTTTAAAATATCTTTTTCATAGTCAAATTCTATAATTTCCCCATCAAATATATCTGCGATTTCTAGTCTTCTCTTCATATCTTTTTTTCTCTTACCTGAAACTTTTACTTCTTTTATATTTAGTTTTTTTAGTCTTTCATAATAGGAGTCGTAAATCCAAGATACATCTGTTCCATCAGCATAATTATCATTTAAAAAGCAAAATAAACTTATAGGATCATCTTCTAAAAGCATAAGATTAATAATTTGATTTAAACCAGTTGGATTTTTAACTAAATTTATAATTACTTCTTTGCCCTCAATATTAAGATTTTCTTGACGACCAAAAACGTGTTCCTGATTTTTTAATCCATCATATATTTCTTCATAAGTAAGTTCCAATTCTTTTGAAAGAGATATGGCCGCAAGGGCGTTGTAAATATTATAAAATCCTCCAATTTGAATTTCATACTCTTCATTATCTATAAGAAATTTTGAATAATTTGCTTCCATAGATAAAATATTTTCAATATTATAATCTATTTTTGGAGAATGGAAATCACAGTTTGGACATGAAAAATCTCCTAGGGATGAATAATTTATAATTCTATATTTTAAAATAGACTTACAATTTGGACAAAGTATGCCATCACTATTAAACTCAGCATCTAAGTCATATAATTGACTATCTTTTTTATCCTCTCTAATACCATAATATATTGGATTATATTTTTTTAATGAATCATATGAAAATATTGGTAAATCACCATTTGCTATAATTTTTACATCATCACATTTTTTAAATCCCTCTAAAATCTTGTTATAAACATTATAAATTTCACCAAACCTGTCCATTTGATCTCTAAATATATTTGTCAAAACAACATAATCCGGTTTTATAAATTCAGAAACCCTAACAAGATTCGCCTCATCTACCTCCAAAACGGCAACTGTATTTTCATTTTTAGGATTATCTAGAAGACTTGTAATTATTCCTTGAATCATATTTGATCCAGATTCATTTGTAAAAACTTTATTATAATGATTTTTAAGAATACTTGTCACAAAGTGTGTAGTCATAGTCTTACCATTCGTCCCTGTAATAAAAATAAATTTAGTATTTTTACTAAGTGACTTAAGTATATCTTTATCCATCTTATAAGCAATTTTACCTGGAAGACTTGTAGCCTTGTGTTTTGTCAATTTCAATAAAAAGCGAATTAATTTCGCTGTACTTATAGTTAAATTATCTTTTATACTCATGACATTAGTATATTACAAAAATTTTGATTTTCAAAATCATAAAACAAAACTATCTTTTTTTATTTTATAATACATGTAAATACAAATAATATTTTTTTGTTAATAATCATATAATTTAAGTCTTAGAAATAATATTTAAGCCAAACTTAAATATACTATCTATGTTTAATTGACTATTTGTATAAATCATAATTTTCATAATCTTCTTGACTTTTATCTTTTAAAGTAATAAAATCATAAAAAATATCTAAAACTTAATATTAAAAATTTATAAGTTAAATGCTTGTATTGCATATTATAAATACATTTTATACTATTATTTTTATAAAAAGTAAATATTTGCTTAATAATAAAAATTATTAATTTATAAAAAACTGTTGTAATAAGGAGTAAATAATGAAAAGAATTGTAGGAATAGCGATATTAGGATTTGGAACTGTTGGTCAAGGCGTTTATAAAATTATTAAAGAAAAACATGACTCTATTATGTACTATACAAATGCAGAAATTGACATAAAAAAAATCTTAGTTAGAAATTTTAATAAAGAATATAAAGTCGAAATAGATAGAAATCTTTTAACAAATAACTTTGAAGAAATCCTAAATGATGACGCTATAGATATTATTGTAGAAGTAACCTCATCAATTGATCAAGCAAAAGACATGATGGTGATGGCAATGAATAAGGGAAAAGATATTGTATCCGCAAATAAGGCTGCTATTAGTAAGTATTTTAATGAACTTAATGACCTTGCAAGGGATAACAATCTTCATTTTCTTCATGAGGCAGCTGTTGCAGGTGGTATTCCTGTTCTAAAACCTCTTGGAGATTTAGTTATGGAAAATGATATTACAAGAGTAAGAGGTATTCTGAATGGAACCTGTAATTTTATTTTATCAAAAATGACAGAAGAAGGTGAGGATTACGAAAATGTACTAAAAAAAGCTCAGGAATTAGGCTATGCAGAAGCTGACCCATCTAGTGATGTCGATGGTCTTGACACTCTCAGAAAACTTAGAATTCTATCAACAATGGCTTTTAGACAAGATGTTGATGAAAATGATATACTCTTGGAAGGTATATCAAATATAAAAGCTTGTGATATTAAAAATCTTGCAAAATTAAATAGAACCATAAAGCTCATAGGTGATGCGTGGGTAGAAGATGAAAAAATTAAAGCAATTGTCCAACCAGTAGCAGTTTACTCTAACTCCTACTTTGCATCTGTAAGGGAAGCCTATAATAGTGTAACAGTATATGGTGATATGGTTGGAGAATTAAAGTTTTATGGAGCTGGAGCAGGTATGCTTCCTACAGCTAACGCAGTTACAAATGATATTATAGATATATTATTTGATAGACAGTCTAAGGTAAGACTTGGTGAGGGACTTAATAGACAAATTGCAAAAGATGAAATCAAGGGGGATTTTTATGTTAGATATAATTCTGAAATTATAAGTCTTGATAGTTTTAAAAGAAAAAAATTAACAAATGAAAGTTACTTGATTAAAAATTGTCAATATGAAAAACTTAAAAGAGCTCTTAAAAAAGATTCAAATTCTATAATAATAAGACTTGAAAGTGAGGATTATTGATGAAATTTCTTTCGACTAGAAATAAAAATATTAAAATGAATGGTTCTATGGCAATAATTAAAGGTATAGCACCAGATGGTGGTCTTTTTGTGCCAGAGTATTTTCCAAAGATAAAAAAACTTGATAGTCTAATTGATTATAACTATAAAGATCTTGCAGCTTATATTTTAGGTTTATATTTTGATGATTTAGGTGATAAGGTAAAAGATATTGCTTACAAAGCTTATGATTCAAAATTTCCTAATGAAGTTGTAGCTTTAAAAGAAAATGATGCTGTCTTTCTTGAACTTTATCACGGAAGAACTCATGCCTTTAAAGATATGGCCCTCTCTGTCCTTCCACACCTTCTTAAAGCATCATTGGAGGTCAATAAGGACAATAAAAATATACTAATTCTTGTTGCAACATCAGGGGATACTGGTAAGGCTAGTCTAGAAGGTTTTAAAAATATTGATGGTGTTCGTTGCATGGTATTTTATCCAAAGGGAGGGGTATCAAAAATTCAAGAACTCCAAATGCTAACCCAAGAGGGAGATAATCTTGATGTAATTGCTATAAATGGAAATTTTGATAATGCCCAAAGTGCTGTTAAAAAAATTTTTATTGATCAAAATTACAAAAATCTACTTTTAAAAAGGGGATATGAACTTTCTTCTGCTAATTCAATAAATATAGGTAGACTTATACCCCAAATAGTCTACTATGTCTATTCCTATCTCAAGTTAGTAAAAATAGGAAAACTCAATATAGGTCAAAAAATTAATATATGTGTTCCTACAGGAAATTTTGGCAATATTTTAGCTGCATACTATGCAAAAAGGATGGGACTGCCTATAAACAAGTTAATAGTAGCATCAAATGAAAATAATGTACTTACAGATTTTTTTAATAGTGGTATATATAATTCTAATAGAAATCTTATTATTACATCATCTCCGTCAATGGATATACTAATTTCTTCTAACCTTGAACGTTTACTTTTCCACCTAGTAGATGGGGATACAAAAAAAGTCAAAATAGCTATGGAAGATCTTAAAAACAAAAAATCGTACAAGTGGAAAGACTTAGATAAGAGCCTTATAGAAGCTGGTTTTGCAACAGAAGAAGATATTTCAAATGCTATAAAAACTTGCTACGATAATTACAATTATGTAATAGATTCTCATACAGCTGTTTCATATAGTGTCTACAAAAGCTATAAAAATCGAACATCTGATAATACTCTGACATTAATAGCATCTACAGCAAGCCCTTTTAAATTTCCAGACAAGGTCTTGAATTCAATAGGTATTTTTAAATCAGAAGATGATTTTAAAAAGCTTGAAGATTTAGCTAAACTAATGAAGGTTGATGTTCCAAAAAATATTAAGGAATTAGAAAATAAGAAGATTATACATCATAGGATAATTGATCCTAAAAATATGAAAAAAGAAGTATTAGAAATCTTAAATTGCAAATTTAGTGTTAAAGTTCCAGCAACAAGTGCTAATATTGGAGTAGGCTTTGATACTTTTGGCGTTTCTTTAAATTTATTTAATACGTTTACATTTAAAAAATCTGAAACCTTCATGGAAGATAACCTTGTGATTGATTCATATAAAAAAACTTTTAAATATTTAGATGAGGATATTATTCCAATATCAGTAAAGATAAAATCACAAGTTCCATATACTAGAGGACTAGGCTCATCATCAACTTGCATAGTTGCAGGAGTATATTCTGCTCTTTTCATGATGAATAAAACCATAAATAAGGAACTTGCTCTTGACATAGCAACAGAAATTGAAGGACATCCTGATAATGTAGCTCCAGCCATTATGGGAAGCTTTGTAATTTCGCTTAAACACAATGAACACATACACTATAGAAGGTTTGAACTTAATAAAAATCTAGAATTTCTAGCTTTAATTCCTAATTTTTCATTAAGCACCAAGGATTCAAGGAATATACTTCCAAAAATGATTAGTCTAAAAGATGGAGTACATAATGTTTCAAGAGCTGCTTTACTTACTCCTGCTCTTGTAAATCTTGATAAAAATCTTATTAAAGTATGCCTTGATGATAGATTTCACCAACCTTACAGAAAGAGACTTATAAAAGATTTTGATTTACTTAAAGAAAAATCTTTAGAATTTGATGCAATTGCTACTTATCTTAGTGGTGCAGGCCCAACAATAATGGTACTTTCAGAAAAAAACTCCAAAACATATGCGATGCTTAAAGACTATATTAATAACAATCTTAAAGATTGGGATGTAAAAAAACTTAATGTGGATCTTGATGGGGCTAAAATAATTTCATAATCCAATAAGCATAAAGTTTCTCTTATCTTTATGTCTTATAAAAATTAATTTTTCATTAAGGCGTGCACCCTTAGTTAATTATTAAGTTTAGAACAAAAAGAGACTGTTGCAAAATTATTAATTTCTATCATTTTGCAACGGCCCCTTTTAACCTTAATTTTATTTATTTTCTAATATATTTACAGAAACTTCTCTAATCATATAATCTACTTTTTCTGACCAATATGGATCTGAAGCATATAATTTTCCTATAGATGCAGTAGATATTCCATTATAAAACTTACCATCTTTACTCAAATAATTTTCTTTTAAGAATTTAGCTACATAGTCTATTGATTCACCCTTAGTTTTAAAATGATTTGCTTTATTAATAGGATCTTGATCTATAGCATTGAATCCAAAAAGATTATTTTTTTCTTTTGCAAGATATGAATTTCCATTACCTGTTTCATGCTTAGCCATAGCCATTAAAAGTATTGCATTTACTCCATACTTTTCTTCTGCATTTTTAAAGTCTTTACCAAGGCCTAAAAGTTCTGTATTTTTAAGACCTGTTTCTAATTCATCAGCTGTAAAATCAGTCTTATTGGTTAAATATAAATAAGAATTCTCACTTATATTCTCAGACCCCTTTTCCCTAAACTCTTTTAAATCATTCTCTAATTTTTCATATCTTTTAATTTTAGACTGCTCTAAACTCAGTGCCTCTTTGTCAATTTTTTCTATTCCCCTAATAATCTTATTTCTTCTTTGACTTGAATTTGATGCAAATGATGAACTTTCAATTCCAGATGAAATAATTAGCACAAGAACAATAGATAAAAAAGAAAACATAGATATTTTTAATTTTTTATATTTAAACACACATATCTCCCTTATTATTTTAAATGTTACAGAATTGTTACAAATATTCTATCATAACTTATGCTATATTTCAACTTTATTTTCTAGAACCAGGTTTTACTGCAGGAGTATCCTTTAAATCATCTGGTAAATTATCAGGATCAAAGCTATTAATTTGAATTTTTGTAGCTGATATTAACTTAAGTCCCCTTATCTGATCAAGACCTGACCTATTCACAATTGATGTCAAAGCCACAGTATTTGCTCCCTCTTTTTCAATAACATCTACTGTTTCAAATGAAGATTTTCCAGTTGTTATTACATCTTCAACTATAATAACATTCATATCTTTTTTTATTTCAAAGCCTCTTCTTAGAGTCATTATATTATCAACCCTTTCAGTAAAGATAGCATTTACCCCTAGAGCTCTTGCTACTTCATAGGCTATAATTATCCCTCCCATAGCGGGACCTACACATAAATCAACTTTAATTCCAGCTTCCTTAATTTTTTTAGCTATAATTTTCGCAATCTCTTCGCAATATACTGGATTTTCTATTAATTTAGCGCATTGTATATATTTTCTAGAATGTCTTCCACTTGAAAGTAAGAAATGTCCTTCAAGTAAAGCATTAGATTTTTTTAATAATTCAACTGTTCTATCCATAATATCTCCTATATAATATTTCTTATTTCATCTAAAGATTTTATATTTTCTCTATCTATATATGATTTTAAATCATCAATAATATTTATCATTGTATTAAAATCAACAAAGTTACTAGTCCCAACTTGGACTGCCGTTGCTCCTGCCATAATGAACTCAAGGCAGTCTCTATAATTTCTTATACCACCCATTCCAATTATAGGTAGCTTTGTAGCCATACTTGCCTCATATACCATTCTTAATGCTATTGGTTTTATACAAGGTCCAGATAAACCAGCAGTCTTATTTTCAAAAATCGCCTTTTTCTTATCAACATCTATTGCTAAAGCATTAAAAGTATTTACTAAGGATATACAATCAGCACCTGAATTCTCTGCAATTTTTACAAACTCACTTATGCTTCCTACATTTGGAGACAATTTTACCATTAAAACTTTTTTAGTGACTTTTCTTACTTCTTCTATAACTTCACAAGCCTTATTAGGATCAGTACCAAAGGCCATTCCACCTTCTTTAACGTTAGGGCAAGAAATATTTAACTCAATTATAGGGATAGATGTATCATCTAGTAATATTGCACCTTTTACATACTCATCAATACTATGTCCACCTAAATTTGCAATAATTACTGGATTTTTACTTTCTAAGAAAGGAAGTTCTTCTTTAATGAAATAATCTATGCCTGGATTTTGAAGTCCAATTGAATTCATAATTCCAGATTGTGTTTCATAAATTCTAACCCCCTTATTACCTAAATTTTTATGTAGGGTTAGACCTTTTGAAGATATTCCACCAAGCTTATTTATATCTATATAATTTGCAAATTCTTTGCCAAAACCAAAAGTACCACTTGCCGCTATTACAGGATTGTTAAATTCTATTCCACAGATATTTACTTTTAAAGTCATTAAAATATCTCCTTTGAATCAAAAACCGGTCCGTCTTTACATACTCTAATAAAATCTCCATTGATATTTTCAATAGTGCAACCAAGACATGCTCCTATTCCACAAGCCATGTGTGCTTCCATAGATATTTGGATTTCAGTAGTAGTATTTTTCTTAGATAGTGTCTCTAGCATTGGATTTGGTCCACAAGCATAGATTACATCGTAATCATTAGTATTTATTTTATCTGTAATAAATATTTTATCTATTTTATCTATAGTTACAGTTGTATTATTCACATAGTCTTTAAAATAATCTGTAAAATACTCAAAATCAGAAAATCCAACATAAAAATCAGCCTTTTTATCAAGCATTTTTGCCAAAAATAATAAAGGAGCTATCCCTATACCACCAGCAACTATTGCTGATTTTCTACCTTCTCTTATCTTAAATCCATTTCCAAGAGGACCAAGAATACTTACTTCTGATCCCTTTTTTAAGTCTTTTATTATATTTGTACCTACACCCTTAACTTGATATAAAAATGACATAGTTTCTTCATCTTGATCACACACACCAAAAGGTCTTGATAATAGTGGAGATTCTCTAAAGCTATCTGTTCTAAGCATAAAAAATTGACCAGGCTTTGCATTAATTTTGGTTTTTAACTTACAAAAATAGATATTATCACTAATTTTTTTATTAAAAACCACATCTGCTTTTCTATAGCCTTCCATTATTCTCAATTTCCTTTCTTGTTTCTATACACTTAAGCCTTGCATAATAACCAATTTTATCTTCACCATCATCAAAATTGAGATAATTTTTTAGGATAGCCCTAGATGAATTTACTACTCCTCCATTAAGATTGTTGAGAAGTTTATATACATTCATAGACTCTGCCATCTGAGCACCAAAACCAGGTATTAAGAAAAACATATTATCATATCTTTTTCTAATTTTCTCCACCTCATCTTTGTGTGTTGCACCAACGACCAATCCTATTGGGCCATAGCCTGTTTTATCTAATAATTTATTATTCAACTCTTTAAGCTTGTCACCTACTGTATAAAAAAATTCACTATTATCTTTAAGCTTTAAACACTCAAAATCACTTGCTCCAGGATTTGAAGTTCTTAAAAGTACAAAAACACCTTTATCTTTTTTTTCAATAAAATCTAAATAAGGTGAAATCGAATCCATTCCCATATATGGATTAAGAGTGATAAAGTCTGCTTCAAAATCTCCAGAAAAATGAGCTTTTGCATATTGTTTTGCACTCTGAGCAATATCAGACCTTTTTACATCTGCTATGCTTAAAAGATTATTTTTTCTAATATAGGATAGAGTTTTGCTATAGGCTTTCATTCCCAATAATCCATATGATTCATAATAAGCAATTTGAATCTTATATATAGCACAGACATCTTTTGTACTATCTATTATTTCCCTATTAAAATCAAATAGAGCTTGATCAATAGACTTATTTTCTTTGTGAGTTTTTGGTATATAGTCTATAGATGTATCTAAACCTACACAAACAAAGCCATTTTGACTTACTTTATTATATAATCTTTCCATCAAGGTCATATTTTAGTACTCCTTTTTTGTAAACTTTTTTAATCTGTCCCTTTAGTGTCTTACCTATAAATAAAGAATTTTTTGATTTTGATAAAATATCTTCTTCTTCATATATATATTCTTTATCTAAGTCAATAATGGTAAAATCAGCCAAGTATCCTTTTTTTAGTTTTCCTTTTTTAATCTCAAGAAGCTTAGCTGGATTTGTGCTCATCATCCTAATTAAGTCATTTAAAGATATTAGACCAGATAAAACCAAAACCTCATAAGAAGTTGAAAAAGCAGTTTCAAGTCCTATAAAACCAGGTTTTCCTTCATTTTTTTCTTTTTTAGTATGAGGAGCATGGTCGGTTGCTATACAGTCTACATATCCTCTTTTTATCATAGAAAGTAAAGCTTCTTTATCCTTATCTTTTCTAATAGGAGGATTAACTTTTAAATCAACCCTATTTGTAAAATAAATATGATGAGGTGTAACTTCACAAGTAATATTTGCACCTTTATCTTTAAAATATGCAATAGCTTCAATAGCTCCCTTAGTAGATACATGAGAAAAATGAATTGGTACATCCATTTTATAAGAAAGGTATGCATCTCTTATAGTCATCAAATCTTCTGCTATTTCATAATCATATTTAGATATTTCTTTACATTCTTCATGTAAAGTGAATTTAAGTTTATTCTCTTTAGCTATTTTTATAGCTTTATACATAGCAAAATCATCATCCACACCCTTTCCATCGTTTGAAAGAAATAGTAAATCTTCAGGTAGGTCTTTAAGATGTGATAAATCATCTGTTTCAAAATCTTTAGTTATTGAATAAACTTGAAATATATCAATAAGATTTAAATCTCTTCCTCTTTTCATTATATCATCATAAACATCTTTGCTTGATACAATTGGATTTGTGTTAGGCATGAGATTTACCGTAGTATATCCACCTTTAAGAGCCGTCTTAGAGCCAGATTCTAAATCTTCTTTATAGATAAATCCTGGGTCTCTAAAATGAGTGTGCATATCTATAAATGAAGGAACTAAAATCAGACCTTCACAATCTATAATTTCTACATCATCATCTAAGTCAAATTCATCTGTAATAAATCCATTTTCAACAAAAATATTCTTTCTAGATATATTTACATCATCAATCCCAACAAGGTTTTTAAATACTTGTCTCATTATTCCTCCACATCATAAATATGGTCACAATAAGCACATTTATACATCTTTTCCTTCCTATCTATAAGGATAAATTTACTTTCAATATTTCTTTCACTTGTTGTTATGCAAGTTGGATTTTGACATTTTAATATTCCCCTAGTTTCTTTAGGTAAATCCAATGTTTTCTTTTCTACAACTTCTTCATTTTTAATAAAGTTTATTGTAGCATTTGGGTCGATAATTGCTACTGCATCTAAGTTAATATCAAGATTTCCTGCAATTTTAACTATATCTTTTCTGCCTTGGGATGATGATTTTGCATTTAAAATAAGTGCAACTTCTTCTGATAATTCATCTAAACTTAAAAGGTTAAATATTTTAATTCCTAAACCACTTTTAATATGATCTATAACTATTCCATCTTTTAGTGAAGTAATCTCAAGCATCTCTTCCCTCCAATAATTTAATAATAAGTGCCATTCTTGCATACATACCACATTTAACTTGTTTAAAATAAAGGGCTCTAGGATCATTATCTACATCAGTATCAATTTCATTAACTCTTGGAAGTGGATGAAGTATAGCCAAATCTTTCTTGACATCTTTAAGTTTTTCCTTATTTAAAACATAAGAATCCTTGAGTCTAGTATATTGATTATCTGAGAAAAATCTTTCTTTTTGGATTCTAGTCATATATAAGATATCTAAATCATTTATAGAATCATCTAAAGACCTTCTTTCCTCAAATTCTATATTATGTTTTTCAAAAACTGATTTTTTAATATAGTTTGGAAGTTTTAACTCTTCTGGAGAAATTAGGACATATTCATTATTATCAAACATGGTTAGTACCTTTAATAATGAATGGACTGTCCTGCCATATTTTAAGTCTCCACATAGACCTATCCTAAGTCCTTCTAACTTATTTTTGTAAGTTTTTATAGTTAAAATATCAGTCAAAGTTTGAGTAGGATGTTGATGTCCGCCATCTCCCGCATTAATAATTGGACAATCACTTACTTCACTTGCAAGTTTTGCAGCTCCCTCTTGGGGATGGCGCATGGCAATTATATCCGCATATTGACTAACTGTCTTAATTGTATCTTGTAAACTTTCACCCTTACTTTGGCTAGAAGATGCTGCATTTGAAAATCCTACAACAGAACCACCCAACCTTAACATTGCTGATTCAAAAGAAAGTCTAGTCCTAGTAGAAGGCTCAAAAAAAAGAGTCCCTAATAGTTTTCCATTACAATAATCTGAAAAATCACTAGGACTCTTTACTATGTCTTCTGCTAAGTCAATTACTTCAAGTAAATCATCTTTATACAAATCTTCTGCACTTAGTAAATTTTTAATTTTTAGCATTTAGACACTCCTTTTTAAGTTTTTTTAATTATATCAAAAGTGTCTTGCTAAGTCAATAAATTACTTTAATTTTTGTATAAGCTCATTTATAGACTCACTTGTAACATTATCTCTATCAATATCAAATTCATCTAAAATTTCTTCAATCAAATTAACATTTGTAAACTCAATTTCCATATAAGGGTCTGGATATACATCCTTTGACCATGTATCAAGGTCAAATCTTTGTTCTTTATATTCATAAGAAACTCTTTTTTTCTCACCTACATATCTTTCCACAAGTCCAATTTCTTCAAGAATCTTTATCATGTTTGAAGTAGAGGTGATATTTGTAGTATATTCGTTATTAACTCTAACATCATCTTTTGAATCTACAGATTCCTTAAAGGTCAACTCTGTATCTAATCTTTTCCCATCAATAGTTTTTTCCCTAATTCTAAGATATCCATTTGGAAATTCACTCCTATTCTGTGGTGAAAAAGTATGATTTTTTTGTATCTCAACACCTAGTTTTTTAGCTCCTTTAGAAATCAACTTCTTTTCCATTTCATTCAAGTCAATATTTAAAATTTTTAATTCTAATTCACGATCCATTTAAACTTATCCTCTCTGCTTTAAAATCTACATAATCTCCAGAAATACATTTAAGCTTAATGCCATCAAATATTCCTTCAACAATTTGTTTATGTCCTGGTCCATGAAGATGTCCATACACTATTGATTCTACCTTATAACCCTTACAAATTCTAAAAAATTCATTTAAAGATTTGTCTGAATTTAATGGTGGGTAATGAAGCATTACAATTTTCTTATTTCCTTTCTTATTATATTCTAATGAATTCCTTAATCTCTGAAGTTCTCTTTTAAAAATTTTTTCGTCATGTTCATCAAAGTCTTTAAAATCTCTACTAATCCAACCTCTTGTTCCACATATATCATATCCTTCGACTTCAAAAGAATTATTTTGTAAAAAACTTATACTTCTAAGATTTAAATCATTTAACTTTTTTAATGACTGCCGCCAATAATCGTGATTTCCTTTAAGAAGGATTTTTTTTCCCTTCAAATTATCTATTCTCTTAAGATCATTATAAGCATTTTTTTCTGTCATAGCCCAGGAAATATCTCCAGCTATCAAAACTGAATCCTCATCATTTATAATATTTTGCCAATTTTTAAATATTTTTTCTTGATATCCATCCCAAGCTTCGCCAAAAATTTCCATAGACTTCTCTTCCGTGTAATCAAGATGTAAATCTGCTAGTGCATAAATCATATTTTCTCCATGTATTTTATATCTATATCAATTCCCTCTGCTTTAAGTATATCCTCTTCTCTTTTATGACATGAAAAGTAAATAATTTGAAAGTTATTAGAAATATCTAATAAATGTAACAAGGCCATTCTAAGTCTAAAACTATCATAATTAATAAAAGCATCATCGAAAATCAAAAACATATTATTATATAAATTTTCAGTAAGACTTAGTCTTAAAGCGAAATTAATCTGATCAAAAAAACCTACTGATAATTTATTTAGATCAATAAATTCATTATTTTTTGTCCTTATTAATGGATTTAGTTTATCATCATAGGATAAATCTTTATACTTACAATTAGATATATCAGCTATTAACTTTGAAATCTTATTTTCAAGCTTTATTTTATTTTTCCCTAACTTATCTTTATTAGATTCTATAAGTTTTATCGCTAAATTGGATGCTCTTAATTCGAGTTCTATTTCATCAAGCTTTCTCTTAATAGCTTTTATATCTTCAATAAGATCATTTTTCTTTCCTAATTCATCTTCAACAAGTGCTAATTTCTTTTCAAGTTTTAAATTTAAATCCCTAAGTTTATTAAGCTCATTTTCATTTTCTTCAATTTCTTTATCAATTTTTAAAATATCTATATTTTTTTTATAGTTAATATCTATTTCTTTATCATATTTCTCTTGCTTATCAAGAATATTAAGAATCTCTATTATCTTTTCTTTTTCAATTTTTAATTTTTCATACTCTATAAATTTTTCTTTCTTTTTTTCGTATTGATATTTGTTTTTGGCCCCAACTTTTAATAATTCATTATTTATTCTAATATTTAAATTAATTAGATTATTTCTTTTTTTATAATCATTTTTAACCTTTTTATATAAAAAATAAATTATTGGTATAATAAAGGCTAATATAATATAAGCTCTTTTTAAGATAATAAAAATTGTAATCATTAAAATTATAATAAAATAAAGAAATTTAATATCACGACTTTTATTATTCTTATAAAAGTCTTTACTTTCATCTAAGAGTTCATCCAACTTTTCAAAATAAATCCTATCAATATCATAAAACTCACTGTAATCTTTAAGTTTTCTCTCAATAATATTTAAAGATTCTTTTCTTGCTTTCTCTTCTAAGTAATTACTATTAGCTTTTGCTTTCCTATACTGATCTCTTTCATTTTTTAATTCTTTGATTTTTTCTAAAAATTGTATAATTTTATGCCTTTGATTTTTTAATTTTAATAAATCATTATAATATTGGTCATTTAACTTATTTATACGTCTAAGCGCATCATTTTTATTTTCTAAAAGTTTAAGATTTTTTGCATAGGGTTTTGTATAAGCTCTTTTACTTCCGAGCTTATTAATTCTGTCCTCTATATTTTCTTTTGCTTTTAGGGATGAAAATTCTAAATCCGATGATGGATTTTTTAAAAAATCTATAATCTTTTTTTTAGAATCTTGATCAATATCTTGTAATTGTTGATTATTTATTATATTTCGATAAATACTATAACTAATATTTAAGAAATACTCACCCGGATAATTTAGTCTTGATTTTTTATTTTCTATCTCTATATTTTCTTTTAAATCATATATCTTATAGCTTCCATCATCAAAATTTCTATCTACTCTATAATCCTTATTATTTTTCGAAAGAATTAATGAACCCATATATTTAAAAGAACCAATTGGTCTGTATTTTTCTCTTTTATATGAAAAATTAATCTTATTTTTACCTTGGTCAAATCCATAAAAAACACCCTCTATAAAGTCAAGAATTGTAGATTTACCACTTTCATTTTCTCCATAAATTAGGTTAAATCCTTCATTGAATTTTATATTTTTATTTTGAAAATGTCCAAAAGATAATAAGTTGATTTCTTTTATATATAAATTAGACATCTCTACTCCTAAGTATTGCATCTATACCTATTTCTAATGCTCTTTCTTTTACTTTTTCATCTTCATCAAGACTTAACAAAGAATCATAGAAATCCTGCAATATTGTATTTGGATATTTTTTAATTAAATCATTATAATATGATAATGATTTTTTGTAAACAAGTTCAATATAAATTAAATCAAGTTCTTTTCTTAATTTTTTTTCATTAATATCAAATAAATCATAATTATCAAGTTTTAATCTCAAAAAAACATAATCCCCTTTAAACATATCTCTTATAGAATCTATCATATGGTCCATATTTCTATAGTCTGATAGATCTTCATTTAATTCTAAAAATTCAAGCTTAGAAGATTCTTTAAAGAAAAAATCTCCATTATCATACTTAATATATCCAAATTTTCCTTTGTCCTTAAAAGATTGAGGCTCTATACTTCCTACGTAGTAAATATTATTATTAAAGTTTGTTTTTTTGTGAATGTGACCTAACCCTACATAGTTGAATCCTATTTTTTTAAGTCTTTCTAAATCAAGACTTAAATAAGTTGAGTTAATATTAGTAATTTCGCCATGAAATATACCTATATTATAATAATTCTTATTTAGATTTATACTATAATTAAATCTTTTTGAAAATATCCTATCATCATAAGATATTCCATATATCCTTACATTTTTATATTCATAAAACTCAATTCTTTCACTCCCAAATATATATAAGTTTTGAGGTTTATTTTCAAAGAAAAAATCATTTTTTCTATCTATATAGTCATGATTTCCTGTAACATAATAAATATTTTTACCAAAATTTTCTATTATCCTAAACAATCTGTCATAATCTTTAGACATAAAATAATCTCGCTCATAAAGATCCCCAGAAATAAGGGCAAAATCTACATCCTTATTACTTTCTAATATGTCCTTAAAACTATCCCATTTACTTCTTCTAATTATATTAGAATATGAGCTTTCAAAATCAAAACTATCTGATAGATGTACATCTGATAAATTAATAAATTTCATATCTTATTTACACACTCTAGAATTTTTTTGTTATTTTCAATATTAATAATAGTTAATGAGCCATTATCAATCCAAAAATTTTCAAAATTTGATAAATCATTCAATATTGTAAAAATAGCTGCCCTTATTGCTATACCATGACTTACACAAAGTATTGTATTATGAGATGTTTTTTTATCTTCAATAAAATCATCAAGCCTTTTTATAAGATCTTTTACGCTCTCTCCACCAGGATATCTTATATCATATGGATTTAATTTCCTTTCCTTATAAAAGTTTTCGTATTCTATTAAAGTGTCAGAAATCCTTTTTCCCTTAAAGTCACCAAAATCCATTTCATTTAATCTTTTATCTTCTGTATACTCATTAAAGCCTAAATATTCTGCAGTTTCTTTGCTTCTCAATAGCTTGGATGTGTATACCTTATCTACATTATAATCTCTTAAATTAAACTTACTTTTATCAAGATCTTTATAAGCATCTTTAGATATTTTCGTATCTGCTGTAGAAAATCTCTTACTCTTATTTGATTCAGTAAGACCATGTCTTAAAAATATTATCTTCATACTAATCACCTTTTTCTATTATATCACAATAAAATAAAGCAGACTAAACTGCTTTATTCTCCTGCCTTCATAGCTTCAGCCATATTTATCCTTTTCAATCTTAAATGGACGATTATCATTATAATAAATGAAATAAATAAGGTTACTATAGCTGATATTATATAAGATAGTGGATGTGTTTTTGCTGATAAATATATACCATCAGGTGCTACAACTAAAAGTACATACTTTAGCATAATATATCCTAACATATAGCCTAACATTATTCCTAAAATTGTTAAAATACAAGTTTCTCTATATATATAAGCTGTCGTCTCTCTTGGGAAAAATCCTAAAACTTTTGTTGTTGCTAGTTCCTTTTTTCTTTCACTAACATTTATATTGGTAAGATTATATAAAACAACTATGGCCAATATTGCAGAAACCAGAGTGATTATTCCTATAACCAAGTTAAGATTTGCCATCAATGAATCAATTGTTTCATATGATTTATTAGGTTCAATTAGTGATAGACTAGCTTTATTTTTTAATATTTTATCTTTCAAACCTTTATTTTCTGTATTTATTATATCAGCATTAAATTCTAATTTATCATTAAAATTATTTTCATAAGCTTCTTTTGACATATAGATATAATCATCTATATAATTTTCTGCCACATCTTTAATTTTAACTTTTTTGTCTAAAAACTTAAGCTCGTCTTTTTCATTAAGTTTATTATAAAGATTTGTAGTTACTACCAAAGAATCTTCACCTAACTTAATAGGATTTTTGGATTTATTTCTTATATCAATAAATTCATTAAGCCTATCTTGATTTTCAAAGACTATTAAATTAGCTTTGATATCATCTTTAAGATCAATTTCTACACTCTTATAATAGATTCTTTTTGTCATCTCATCATTTATTATATCTTCATATTCATTTTTATCTTTCACATCAGCTCTATTATCAAATATATTTATATAATCATATTTGCTAATTTCTTGTCTTTGGATATTTGATGTATCTTTTATAGAGTCTGTCATTGCAAATCCAAAAAATAACAAGGCAGTACATCCTCCAATACCAAAAATTGTCATCAGCATACGTGACTTATATCTAAATAAATTTCTAAAAGTAATTTTTGTCATAAAAGACAATCTTTTCCATAAAAAGTCAATTTTTTCTAGAAATATCCTTGATCCACCCCTTGGTGGTTTTGGCCTTAGTAAGTCTGCAGTTTGTTCTTTTACCTCACTGTTTGATGTAAAAAATACAGTAAGCGTTATAAGAATTATAGAAAGGATAATAGTTGTAACAACAAGTAAAAAACTATTAGGAAAATCCATCTCAAATATATCAAATCCTGATGAATAAGCCTTAAATATAATCTTACTTATTAGATACTTTCCTAAAATAACCCCTATTATTGATCCCAATATAGTAGGTGAAAGTGCATATATATAAAATTTATTTGCGATATCCTTATTAGCATATCCTAGAGATTTCAAAGTACCATTTTGAATTCTTTGTTCTTCAATATATCTTTTTATTGTAGTCAATGATACTAAAAGAGCTATAAAATAGAAAAATGTTGGAAATACTTTAGAAAGTTCATCCATGTTCTTAGAATTCTTATAGTAAGTGTCAATAGCTTTATTTGATAATATATTCCCTATACTATATTTTGGATCTGGAAGTCTTACAAGATTTTCTCTAGCATCCTCAATTTCATCATAACCATCGTTAATTTTCTTTAATGATTTATCTTTTTCTTCGAAAAATTTTTTATTGGTTTCTTCTAATTTTCTTTGATTTTCTAAAAGTTCTTCATATGCTTTATCAAGTTTAAATCTTCCATTTTCTTTTTCATTTTTAAACCTTTCGTAAGATAAATTATAAAGATTTAAAGCTTCATTTAAACTTGCTTCATTAGAAGCTATCATGGATTTAGATTCATTTAACTTATTTCTTGCACTATCTTTCTCTATATTTATTTTTCTAATAGATTCTTGTAAGATAGTATTTTTTTTACCTAAATTATTTTTTTTCTTATTAAGTACATCTTCTTTTTCTAAAATTGGAGCCATAGCTTCATTATAGGCTAAATCATACTTATTTTTAAATTCCTTAAAAGACAAATCTATTTCTTCTTTTTTTTCTATAAGCTCTTTATTTTTCGAATCTAATTCATTAAACTTATTTGAGAGATCTTCTCTGGATTTACTTAACTTATCAATCTCTTCTTTATTCTCTTCACTATCATCTAAATTTTCTATTTTTTTTTCAATAATTTTAATATTTTCTTCTATAGATTTTTTACTTTCATTGATTTTTGAAATTTCAAGTTCAAGTTTACTTTTATTGTTATTAAGTTCAACTAATTTATCCTTTTGGGATTTAAAAGAGCTTTCAATTTTATTTTTATCTTCTTCAATTTCCTTACTACTGTCATTAATTATTTTGTAAGCCTTATTAATTTCAAGCTCTAAATCTTTAAGTCTTTTTTCTGCATTACTAAATTTAGTATTATATTCATTTAAACCACTCTCATATTGCTTCTTTGCCTTATCGAGCTTAATATATCCATTGTCAATTTTAGCCTTTGATAATTTAAGCTTTTCTTCAGATTCAGTAATTTTATTTTGAAATTCTTTTTCATTGGCATAGTATTTATTTATACCATTAAGTAATTTTTCATTAGCATTGTAGAGTTTCTCTTGCTCATCACCAAGCTTTTTTTTCGCATCATCTAATTCTTTTTCGTTCTCATCTAATTTTTTATTACTTTCATCTTTAAGTTTTTTTAAAACTTCACTTGGCCTATACTTAAAGTCATCTTCTAAATCTTTCTTCTTTTTGTCAACATATGATATGTAAGTTTCATCAAATTTATGAAGATTTTTGGTATCTTTATATAGTATATTTGCTTTTTTTATATCATCTGTTTTAAAATTATCATAAGATATTATAGCAAAGCCATCTACCATTTTTTTGCCTTCAATTGAATAATCTCGTATATCATTCATGAGATTTTCTGTCGAATTGGCAAAGCCCACTATTTTAAATTTTTTATTTTTTAATTTATCATCAATATTTTTATTTAAAGATTCATCAAATTCTATAGTATCTCCAATTTTAAACTCATCTTTCAATACTTCATCAATGATTATTTCATTATTGTTTTTTAAGTCCCTACCTTTTTTTATATTATATTTTGGGAAAATTTCATCTTTAGAATCTATACTTAATAGTAAGTCTTTATAATATAGGTCTGTTCCTTTTTGGTAGGATACATTCTCAATACCCTTGTCTTTTTCTATAATTACTTTATCTTCATCTTTAAGTCCATAAGTTGAGCTTATAATCATATCTGGATGATTAGCATTTTTTAAAGTATTATTTAAGGTGTTTCTCATAGTAGGTCCTGTTAGAAATAAAGCTACTACAATCATTGAGGCAAGCATTATCATTATAAAGATAGAAAAAATCTTACCCTTGGTATTTTTCATATCCCTAAATATACTTTTATAATAATTACTTTTTCTCATTTTACCACTCAATATTTTCTACATTTTCAGGATTTTTATTTTCATACTCATTTACTATTTTACCATCTTTAAGTTCAAATACCTTATCAGCAATATCTTTTATAGCTGTATTGTGTGTTATTATAATTACAGTAGTATTTAGATTCTTGGCTGTATCTTGTAATAATTTTAGTATAGACTTACCTGTTCTATAATCAAGAGCTCCTGTAGGCTCATCACAAAGTAAAAGTTTAGGGCTTTTAGCAATAGCCCTTGCAATAGCAACTCTTTGTTGTTCTCCTCCAGAAAGCTGAGAAGGAAAAGAGTCTTTTCTATTTGAAAGTCCCACCTCATCAAGAGCTTTATAAGCATCCATATTATCTTTTGCAATCTCTGATGCAAGTTCTACATTTTCTATACTTGTAAGATTTGGTATAAGATTATAAAATTGAAAAACAAACCCAACATCATCTCTTCTATATTTTGTAAGCTCTTTTTCATTCATATCCGATAAGTTTTTATCATCAACTATAATTTCCCCTTCACTTAACTTATCCATTCCTCCTATAAGGTTTAAAAGGGTTGTTTTACCTGCACCACTTGCTCCAACTATTATTACAAGCTGACCTTTGTCTATGGATAAGTTAATATTATCATTTGCAATTATCTTATTTCCAGCTACATTAAAATATTTATACACATTTTTTAATTCTATATAGGCCATATCAATAATTTTTTAACGCTCTTTCAATTTTTCTATCTGCATCTTTTCTCTTAATAGTTTCTCTCTTATCAAATACCTTTTTCCCTTTTGCTAAAGCCACTTCCGCTTTTATAAGACCATCTTTTAAATAAATCTTTGTTATAACAATAGTATAGCCTGCTTGTGATACCTTACCTATTAACTTATTAATTTCTTTTTTATGAAGTAAAAGTTTTCTTGTCCTAATAGGGTCTATATTTTTATCATAAGATTGTTTATAAGGAGTTACATTCATATTGTATATATACATCTCACCTTTATACTCACCTACATGGGATTCTTTTATTGATACTTTTCCTTCCTTAATACTCTTTACTTCATTTCCCTTAAGTTCAATTCCTGCCTCATATTTTTCCTCTAAAAAATAATCATGTTTTGCTTTTTTATTATTAGCAATTACTTTCACTTATTCCTCCAATAAATCAAAATCTATATTTCTTTTTTCAATATCTACATTAATAACACAAATCCTTACTCTATCTCCAATCTTATATCTTTTATTATTATCAGTATTTACAGTATACATCATATCTTCAATATACTCGAATCTATCTTCGGAAAATTTATACATAAATAAACCCTCAACAGTATTTTCAAGCTCTATAAATATTCCAAAATCTGTAATTGATGAAATTATACCTTCAAATTCCTTCCCAATATATTTTTTCATATACTTACATTTGTTTAAGTCTTCTACATCTCTTTCACATTCTTCACTATTTCTTTCAGTAATTGATAAATGTTCAGCCTTCTTACCTAAATCCTTACTTAATTTAGATTGGTTAAGCTTTGTAAGTTTATTTTCTATATAAAGTTTTATAAGTCTATGGACTATTAAATCTGGATATCTTCTAATAGGTGATGTAAAATGGGTGTAAAATTTTGTTGCAAGTCCAAAATGAATATCCCTATAATTTGTATATTTGGCTTTTTGCATGGTTCTTAACATCAAAATATTTATTAAGCCTTCATCATCTTCACCCTTTACTTCTTTTAAGATTTCTTGGAAATCTTTTGAGTGGAGGCTATTTCCCTTAATATTGTGCCCAAGAGTATTTAAAATTTTATTAAATGACTCTACTTTTTCTTCTTTTGGTTTTTCATGAATTCTATAAATTGATGGAAAGTCCATATAAGCAAATAAACTTGCTACAGTTTCATTAGAAGCAATCATAAACTCTTCAATCATCTTATTTCCAGTACCTCTTTCATAACGAGATATATTTAAAACTTCTCCATCTTCTGACACATCAATTTGACTTTCTGTAAAGTTAAAATCAATTGATCCTCTTTTGCTTCTTTTATCCTTTAATATTTTATATAGTTTTTTAAACAAGTTTAATTTTTCAATAGTTAATTTATCATTATAAACTGATTGATCATTTTCATCTAAGAGAGCATTTACATCATCATAAATAAGTCTATAGTCTGATTTTATTACAGATTTATAAAAATCATTTTCTATAACATTTCCATTCTTGTCGATTCTCATTTTAATACTTACAGCAAGCCTATCTTCATTTGGGTTAAGTGAACATATACCATTTGATAAAACCTCAGGAAGCATTGGTATAACTATATTAAATAAATAAGTTGAATTACCTCTTTCATAAGCATCCTTATCAATTGCAGTAGATTCTTTAACATAGTGACTTACATCAGCTATATGAACATAGAGTATATAATCATCTTTATCTATTTCAATTGAGATTGCATCATCAAAGTCCTTAGAATCTCTACCATCTATAGTTACCGTAAAAAGCTTTCTAAAATCCATCCTATCTTCTATATCTTTATCAGTAATTTCCTTTTTTATGTATAAACATTCACTTTTTGCCTTTTTTGAAAAATTATCTTTTATCCCATGGCTTCTTACTATAGACAATACATCTATATTTGCATCATCTTTGTTGCCTAATACTTCAGTAATTTTTCCTTCTGGATTACCATGTTCAGGGTATCTTAATATCTTTACTACTACCTTATCATTATTTTTTGCGTTTTTTGAGTCTTCATTATCTATATAAATATCATCAAATATACTCTTATCATCAGCTATAACAAATCCAAATTTCTTATTTTTTTGATAAAGTCCAACTATCTTATTTTGTTTTCTTTCTAAGATATCAACAACTACACCTTCAGCATTCTTTCCATATTCTTTTTCTTTTAAGATTTTTATTTTAACTCTGTCACCATTTATAGCTTTATTAAGATTAGCATTAGAAATAAAAACATCATCAAAGTCTTCATCATCAGATATAAAGAATCCATAGCCGCCCTGAGCTGTAGAAATTATACCTATAAGTGCCTTATCTTCCTTGCTTAAAGGCATAATCTTTCCCTTTTTTGTAATATTGAGTTCTCCTTCATTATGTAATTTTTGAATTTCTTTTACTACATCTTTTCTTATATACTTATCACAATCTAGAAACTTTAACATATGTTTCATTGTCATAGGTCTATAATTTTCACCATTTACTATATTTAAAATTAAATCCTTGAAATTCATTTTTACTCCTATTAAAAAAGAGGCTAGTATAGCCTATTAACTTGCTTGGCAAATTATAGTTATACTCAACCCCTTAGTTTATTGCTAAAAGTACTATACTCAATACAAATAATACAATACCTGCAGCTATTACAACTTTATCTAACATTTCATTCTTTGATCTATGTGCGCTTCTACCAAACACATTAGTTTCTTGTCCAGCTAATGTTCCAAGTCCATCAGTTTTTGGTTCTTGCAGAGTTACAGCAATAACTAGTACAAGAGAAGCAATCATCAATAAGATTGATAATACTGTTGTCATAAGACACCTCCATTTTCATACTATATAATGATAACATAAATTATTATATATATCAATAAAAAGAGGGGTTTTGTATATATTTACCCCTCTATCTATATTTTTTAACTATTTATTGATATTGTAAAACGCCTTTAAACCTTTAAATTGTGCTGTATCAAATAGTTCATCTTCAATCCTTAATAATTGATTGTATTTAGCAACCCTGTCAGTTCTTGAAGGTGCACCAGTTTTAATTTGACCTGCATTCACAGCAACTACTAAATCTGATATTGTTGTATCTTCTGTTTCACCAGATCTATGTGATACTATTGCTGTATAGCCAGCTTCTTTAGCCATTTCAATAGCATTTAGAGTTTCTGTTAGAGAACCTATTTGATTAACTTTTATAAGAATTGAATTTGCAACACCTTCTTTAATTCCTTTTTCAAGTTTTTTAGTGTTTGTTACAAATAAGTCATCTCCTACTAATTGAACCTTATTTCCAAGTCTATCAGTAAGTTTTTTCCAACCTTCCCAGTCATTTTCATCAAGACCATCTTCAATTGAGATAATTGGATATTTGCCAACTAATTCTTCTAACCAATCAATCATTTCATCTTCAGTTTTAACTGTTCCCTCTCCATTAAGGTGATATTTACCATCTTCTTTATTATAGAATTCACTAGATGCACAGTCCATAGCTATATAAACATCTTTTCCTGGTTCATATCCTGCAGCCTTAATAGCTTCACATATAATTTCTAAAGCTTCCTCATTTGATTTAAGATTTGGAGCAAATCCACCCTCATCTCCTACTGATGTATTATATCCTTTTGATGATAGTACATTTTTAAGACTATGAAATACTTCTGTACCCATTTGAAGAGCGTGTGAGAAACTTTCTGCACCTAGTGGGAAAATCATAAACTCTTGAATATCAACAGAATTATCTGCGTGCTCTCCACCATTTAGGATATTCATCATTGGTGTTGGAAGAAGTTTAGCATTTGTTCCCCCAAGATAGTTATATAAAGGAACGCCAAGTTCATCAGCTGCAGCCTTAGCTACTGCAAGAGATACGCCAAGGATTGCGTTAGCACCTAGTTTACCCTTATTTTCAGTTCCATCAAGTTCAATCATTGCTTTATCAATACCAACTTGATCTGATACATCATATGTGAATTCTAATTCTTCAGCAATTATCTCATTTACATTTTTAACTGCTTGAAGGACAGATTTTCCAAGATAGTAATCTTTGTCACCATCTCTAAGCTCAACAGCTTCCCATTCACCAGTTGATGCTCCAGATGGAACACTTGCTCTACCAAATCCACCATCTTCTGTAACAACTTCAACTTCTACTGTTGGATTTCCTCTTGAATCAAGAATTTGTCTTGCATATACACTTGAAATTACACTCATTATATTTCTCCTTATTATTTATTATTTTTTATAATTTATTAATTGCTCAAAGTCACTTGCTTTAAGGCTTGCTCCACCTATAAGTCCACCGTCTATATTTTCTTTAGCTAAAAGTTCTTTGACATTTTTAGGCTTCATAGATCCACCATATTGAATCCTAATTTTTTCGCTATAATCTTCACCATAGACCTTTTTTATATAGTCTCTAATAAACTTACACATACAGTCAGCATCATCTGATGATGCAGTTTTTCCAGTTCCTATAGCCCAAATTGGTTCATAGGCAATAATTACCTTTTCTATATCAGAATCTTTAACATCTTTTAAATCTTTTTCTAATTGATTTCTTACTTTTTCTTCTTCTTTATTAGATTCTCTTTCTTCTAAAGTTTCACCTACACAAAGAATTGGAATTATATCATGCTCAAGTGCTGATAAGACTTTTTTATTAATTAATTCATCATCTTCCTTAAAGTACTCTCTTCTTTCGGAATGACCTAATATAACATAATCTGCTTTAATATCATTAAGCATAGTTGGAGAAATTTCTCCAGTATAAGCACCACTTTCTTCAAAGTACATATTTTGAGCACCAAACTTAATATCACTGTCTTTTAAAATATCTTCAGCTATTAATAAATCTATAGCTGGTACACAAACTCCCTTTTCAACACTTTGATCAAGGTCTAATTCTCTAAGCTCTCTTAACAAAGCTTTTGCTTCACTAGGAGCTAAATTCATTTTCCAATTTCCTATTATTACAGGTGTACGCATATCTACTCCTTATTTTTCATCAATACAAGCAATACCTGGTAGAGTCTTTCCTTCCAAGAATTCAAGACTTGCTCCACCACCAGTTGATACATGTGTTATTTTATCCTTAAATCCAGCTTTCTCAATAGCAAGGGCACTATCTCCACCACCTACTATAGTCACAGCATCTGAGTCAGCTAAAGCTTTAGCAACTTCATTTGTACCATTTGAGAACTCTTTTATTTCAAAAACTCCCATTGGTCCATTCCAAACAACTGTTTTTGCATCTTTAATTTTACTTGCAAAAAGTTCTATTGTTTTTGGACCTATATCCAAAGCTTCCTTATCTTCTGGAATATTATCAATATCAACTATTGCAGTCTCAACACCTGATTTTATTTCATCAGCAATAACTACATCTATAGGTAGAAGTATTTCAACTCCTTTATTCTTAGCTTTTTTGATTAGCTCAAGAGATAAATCCATCTTATCTTCTTCAAGTAATGACTTACCAATCTCTTTTCCTTGTGCTTTAAGGAAAGTATAAGCCATTCCTCCTCCAATTAGAATTGTATCTACTTTTGTTATAAGATTTTCTATAACACCAATTTTATCTGATACTTTTGCTCCACCTAAAATTGAAACAAAAGGATGTTCTGGTGTTTCAAGAGCCTTACCCATAACATCTATTTCTTTTTCAATTAATAGTCCAACTGCAGATGGAAGTATACTTGCAACTCCGACATTGGATGCATGAGCTCTATGACTTGTACCAAAAGCATCATTTACATATAAATTAGAAATTTCAGAAAGTTCTTTTGCAAATTCTTCACCATTTTTGGTTTCTTCTGGTCTAAATCTTGTATTTTCTAAGAGAGCAATCTCACCATCTTTTAATTCATTTACCTTATCTTTTACATTTTGATCAATTACCCTAGGTGATGGTATAAAATGAAACTTTTCTCCATACTTATTCTTAAGCCAATCTGCTACTGGTTTTAAAGTAAATTCTGGATTAGCTTCTCCCTTTGGTCTTCCTAAATGACTAATTAATATTACCTTTGCACCATTTTCTGATAGGTAATCAATAGTAGGTAGAGCCGCTCTTATTCTAGCATCATCAGCTATAACTCCCTTTTCTTCCTTTGATAAAGGAACATTAAAGTCAACTCTAACTAACACCTTTTTTCCAGATACATTTAAATCTTTTACTGTTTTTTTATTCATTATTCACCTCTAAAAAAAGGCGAGACTATATCCCGCCAATTAAAATCTTAAAGATTTGCCAAGTAATCTAGTGTTCTAACTAGGTTAGATACATATCCCATTTCGTTATCATACCATGCTACAGTTTTAACAACTTGTGTTCCATCTGTACCTTCAACTATTTTGGTTAATTGTGAATCAAATACACTTCCTGCTGGATATCCAACAATATCACTTGATACTATATCATCTTCTGTGTAAGCAAAAGCATCTGATTCATATTTTTTCATTGCAGCATTAACATCTTCCACAGTAACTTTATTTTCAAGTACTGAGTAAAGTTCTGTAATAGAACCTGTTATTGTTGGAACTCTTAGAGCTGATCCATCTATTTTTCCTTCTACTTCTGGAAGTACTTTACCAACCGCTTTAGCTGCACCTGTTGATGCTGGAATTGTATTTTGAGCTGCTGCTCTTCCACCTCTAAGGTCTTTTTTACTAGCTGGAGTATCTTGGATAGCTTGAGTAGCTGTATAAGCATGGATTGTTGACATTTGTCCTGATACAAAACCAAATTCTTTTACCAATACATTAACCATTGGTGCCAAACAGTTTGTTGTACATGAAGCACCTGAAACCACTGTTTCTGATCCATCAAGTGTTTCATGGTTAACACCATAAACTATTGTTTTCATATCACCTTTACCTGGTGCTGAAATTAACACTTTCTTTGCTCCTGCTTTAATATGAGCTTCTGCTTTTTCTTTTTCTGTAAAGAATCCTGTACATTCAAGTACTATATCAACATCTAAGTCTTTCCATGGAAGGTCTTCTGGATTTCTTTCAGCAAATACTTTTATATCTTTTCCATTTATTTTAAATCCATCATCTGTAAGTTCAGCTTCCCCGTTGAATCTTCCTTGAGCAGTATCATATTTAAATGCATATAATAAGCCTTTTTTATCAATAAGATCATTGATTGCTACTACTTCTATATTGTCTTCAACTTCAGCAATTCTTCTAAGTGTAAGACGTCCTATTCTTCCAAATCCATTAATAGCTACTTTTGTTGTCATTATTTCCTCCTAAGTGCTTTTTCAATGTGCTTTACAATAATTATTTTACTAATTGACGATTTTTTGTCAAGTGTATATTACCACTCACCATTATCGATATATTTATTAGCCATCTCGCTAGCTATACATCCATCACTTGTTGCTGTTACCATTTGTCTTATTTTTTTAACTCTGGTATCACCAATAGCAAAAACTCCCTTTAAATTAGTTTTCATGTCCTCATCTGTAGGAATATAGCCATCTATAAGTTCAATTTGATCTTTAAATAAATCAGTTTGTGGTATATTACCTATATATATAAATACCCCAAATGGACTATTATCATCATTTTTTATTGTTTTTAATTCATTTGTTTGAGTATTTTTTAGTATAAGTTCATTTACTTCACTTTCTCCTTTTATCTCTTCAACTGTATAATTTAATAAGAAATTGATTTTTTCATTTTCCTTACATCTATCAACTATAGTTTGACTTGCTCTAAAACCTTCTCTTCTATGAATTATATTTACAGACTTGCCAAATTTAGTAAGATAGAGTGCTTCCTCTAGTGCTGCCTCACCTCCACCAATTACAAATATATCTAAACCTTGATAAAATGGACCATCGCAGGTTGAACAGTATGAAACTCCAAGATTTGCAAATTCTTTTTCACCTGGAACATTCAATTTCCTATGACTTGCCCCAGTTGAGATAATAACCACCTTGCTTTCATAAACTTCATCTGTCGTATACACTTTTTTAACTTCACCTTTAAGCTCTACTTTCTTAACCTCTTTATATTTTATTTCACAAAACTCTCTTGCTTGCTCTTCCATCCTATCTGATATGGCAAGACCTCCTGCTCCTTTTTCAGAACCAGGATAGTTTTCTACATGCTCTGTTGTTGCAATTTGCCCACCTGCTATATCTTTTTCTAAAATTAATGTTTTAAGCTTAGCCCTACCAGCGTAAAGACCTGCTGTAAGTCCTGCAGGTCCTGCTCCAATTATTATTACATCAAACATATTTCACCTCTATTATTTAAAAAAATTATTTTGTCTTAATCCTTCATATAAAACTATTGCAACTGAATTAGCTAAATTTAATGACCTATCTATCTTATTAGTCATTGGTATACTAAAAATTTTATCCTTATGTTCATCTAATAGTTTTTGATCTATACCTTCTTTTTCTCTGCCAAAAATTAGATAATCATCTACTTTAAAGCAAATATCACAATAAGTCCTATTACTTCCTGTTTCGATAAAATATATATTTTTATCTTTTACATATTCAAAAAAATCATCAACACTATTATGAATTACTAGCTTCAAATCATCCCAATAGTCAATGCCAGCTTTTCTTAAAGATTTATTTGATAGGTCAAATTTAAATGGTCTTATTAGATGAAGAGTTGAATCAGTCTGTACACAAGTTCTTGATATATTGCCAACATTTCCAGGATGTTGTGGAGAAATCAATACTATATTAAACATCTTTATTCCTTTTTATTACTATATCAATAGCTTCAACAATACCAAATTCATCATTAGATCCTACAATTACATCTGCAATTTCTTTTACCTCATCTATAGCATTTTCAACTGCAAAAGAAAGCTTCGCTAACTTTAACATTGGTATATCATTATCTTGATCTCCAATTGCAGCTATTTCATCTCTATTTATACCCAAATAATCTGAAACTTCACATATAGCTTGATATTTACTTACATTTTTTTGCATTATTTCTATAACTTTATCATTTGATGATGTTATATAAAGATTTTTATTGAACTTTCTAATTTCTTCAATAATCCTATCTTTACTTAATTTATTATATTCCTTTGGAAATATTTGAAATTTAAGTACATTACTATTTCTGTTTTTTATTTCATTTAAGGGATTTGCTGAAAAAGAAAAATTGACCTGATAATTCATTCCATAATCACTTTTCTTTTTTAGATGGCTAAATCTTTCAGGACATACTCTATTAGAATAATAAGTATCATGGTCATAAAATTGATACAAAAGTTTATAATTTTCACAAAATTCAATAAGCTTTTCTATATTTTTATAAGTTAGATAATTTTCGTATATTATGTTTTCTCTATTTATAGATGCTATAGCTCCATTATTAGCTACAGTTGGGTTATCGAAACCTGTAAGAGATGTTAAATAATCTACGGATGGCTTTGCTCTTCCAGAAGTAAATACGAATTTTATACCATTTTCATCTAATTTTTTTAAAGCCTCTATAACTTTATTATCAAGCCTTGACTGATTATCTAAAGTTGTCCCATCTAAGTCAATAGCAAATAATTTTATCATTTTTTCTCCTTATAGTACTCACATAAAACTCTTATATCACATTCATGGCAAAGTGGATTTCTAGCCTTACAAATTTTTCTTCCATGTGCTATAATCTGATGGTGTAAAATTGACCATCTGTCTTTTGGTAAGTTTTTCATCAAATCTTTTTCAGTATTTAACACATTCTTACTATTAGCAAGACCTATCCTATTTGAAACCCTTTGTACATGAGTATCTACTGCTATGGTGTCTTTATTAAAAGCATTTGCCATTACAACATTTGCTGTTTTTCTACCAACTCCTGGAAGTTTAATCAAATCTTCCATGGTATCAGGTACTTTTCCATCAAATTCCCTTAACAACATTATAGATGCATTTTTAATATTTTTTGCTTTATTCTTATAAAGTCCACATGTTTTTATCAAGTCTTCAATATCTTTAATATTCATATTTGCAAAGTCTTCTGCTTTATTAGCAATTTTAAACATATATTTTGTAACTTTATTTACTCTTACATCGGTACATTGAGCTGATAGAATTGTAGCTACTAAGAGTTCAAATGGTGTTGTAAAATCTAGAAAACTTTTATCAAGATTTGGATAAAGTTGATTTAGTATATCTATTACTTTTGAAATTTCTTCTTTTTCTAAAATAATTCTCACCTCTTAATTTATTATACCCTTATCTTTTGGGAAAAATAAAGATTGAAGATTTAAGATGCTTATTATATAATTATTACTAGTATTGGAGTGATTAAATGTTTAATTTAAAGAAAAAAGATTTAAAAAGATTCGATTGGCTGCTATTTATAAGTGTGGCTTTTTTAAGTTTATATGGACTATTTATACTTTATTCTGCTTTTTCTGGAAAGATTAGCAATATAAAAAGCCAAATAGTTGCAACTGTATTGGGATTTATACTTATATTTGTATTATGCACCATGGATATGGATGTTATAAAAAAAGCATGGATGCCAGTTTATGTAATATCTTTAATTTTGTTACTATTAACCATACTTTTTGGACAAGGTGAACAAGAGTGGGGTTCTAATTCTTGGTTAATTCTCGGTCCTATTCAAATTCAACCATCTGAGGTAACTAAAGTTGGTATAATATTTGCTTTAGCAGCTTATTTTGATAAATACAAATCAAATATAAATAAACCAAGTGGTCTACTTATAAGTATGGCCTTTGCCCTAGTTCCTGTAATTTTAATATTATTACAACCTGACTTTGGAACAGCCATGGTTTATATATTTTTTATAGCTGTAATGTTTTTTATGGCTGGACTTTCATGGAAATGGATCATTGCTCTATTAGCCATCGCTATAGTTGGATTTTTAATTTTATTACTTAATCTTAAAGGCTATAGAGCCGATAGAATTCATGACTTTTTGGACCCATCAAGAGATACATCTGGTAGTGGTTGGCAACAACAACAAGGTTTAATAGCCATAGGAAGTGGTATGCTTACAGGACGTGGATATATGAAAGGAACCCAAGCTCAATATGGTTATATCCCTGAAAAGGAAACAGATTATATTTTCTCAGTGCTTGCAGAAGAACTTGGATTTATAGGTGCAATACTTATGCTAATAGCCTTTGTTATAATGATTTATAGGTTTATAGCTATAAGTAAAAATTCAAAAAATACTTTTGTGAGCCTATTAGTTTCTGGTATTTCAGCTATGTTTTTTATCCATATATTTGAAAATGTAGGAATGACAATAGGTCTTATGCCTGTTACTGGAATTCCCTTACCATTTTTCTCATCGGGAGGAACATTCTTACTTATATGTTTTGCAAATGTAGGACTAGCTTTATCTGCATCCATGCAAAAATCATCATATGACATAGAAGATGCAAGCGAATACGAAACTATTAAATTTATTAGATAGGAATTATTAAAAAATTATTATTTCCTATCTTTAGCAAGTCATTACAATCTATTCTAAACAACTTGAAGACTATATAGCAAGCTTAGAAAACTAATTTGTTATATAAAATTAGTTATAAGTAATTTAAAATATTGTAATGATTTGCTAAATTAATTAATTTTAAACAAGCAATTTTTACATGAACCATTATCTAATATTATTAACTTATGCCTTGATTCTTAAAACAGTTAGTTCACTTTCCCAATGTTTTTAGTATTTAATCTCAAGAATAATTTTACTATTATTTATACCTCTAATTATGATTTCTAAATTATAAATACTTCTAGTAAACAATATTATTTTTAACTTCCCAATTCTATTATATTATAGTAGAAATAACTATTTGAGATTCTTTCAATTCAAATGAAAATCATTTAAACTACGATTATATAGAAAAAAGAATAACAGAAATTACTTTAAAAACAATTCTTAAATCTTAAAAAATATAGGAATAAATATAAATTATGATAATATTAAGGATAGTGTAGAATACGTTCATAGCTATAATCTCAATTCTTTTGAAGAAATAGTAATAAATGAAGATAGTAAAAAATATTTTTATCTTTTACAAAAAATAAATGATTTAGACTTTATAGAATAAAATATTTTAATCAAGAAAACAATTTTGAAGTCTATCTAATGTGATTGTTGGTTTGGTTATTTTATAACTAATTTATCTTCTGTTGTTGTTCCTGTAAGAAGTTTTCCTATTTTGACTAATTCTAGTTGTCCTTTTTGATGTATATTTCCTAAGGTTATTTTGATTTTGAATTCATTGTTTTCTTCTACGTTTTCTACTGAAATTATGTCTAGATGGTTTTTTTCATATTGATATGAAGCCCATTCAGAGCCTGTCTTATTGCCGAGTATGTTAAAGTGGAATGGCTTTGACATAATAATGTATCATCTGTTTTTTATGGATTCGGCTTTTTCTATTAGTTCATATTCACCTAGTGGAAGCTCTTTTGCTTCTTCTTTTTTGTTATCGTTCTTTTCTTCTTTTGATGGCTTAGATAGGGTAGTTTGCACTCTTGTGCGTGTGCTTGGGGTGCTGCTAATAGTCCTAATGATAGGATTAATGCTGGTGTTATTATTTTCTTTTTCATATAAATTTATCCTTTAGCAATCCTAATTATGTCTACATTATATATATTGTCAAGTTGAATAATATTTCTAAATTAAATAAAAGTATATTCTAAAAACAAATCTATTAAAAAATAATTAAAAATATTTACGATAAAATTCAATTCAAAATTCATCCAAGAATTTCTATATTAAAATTTGCCTACAATTTACTTAAACTCTATATAAAAAACACGCCCTTTACAATTAAATTTGTAAAAGACGTTTTGATAAAGACTACGTTTTTTTTAAAATCCTTGGAAGGATTTTGGAATAGAACTGGCTTTATTTTAATCATTTTTAATTAGTATATACCATCATAATTAGCTGAATTTAGGCTTTTCCCTTTCAAATTATATTATATATTTATTCTATATCAATATCATTTTTCAGACAATTATTTTACCACTTTTTATCTATAATATTATAGAATTTATGCTAGCACCTATTACTAATTTTTGATATTGTTCATGTACTTTTCTTATTTATCCATAATGTAAAAAAGTCTTATGTAAACAAGACGTTTGCATAAGACTTACTTATTATCAACTTTTCTATCTTTTATCATTTTTGTTTTAGAAAATTCTTCTCTTTCTTTTTCTTCAATTTGACTAGAAATAGATTTAATTGTTTTGTTATAATTTGGTATTTGAACTTTTTCAAGACTATTAACCTTTTTTGAGGTTTTTTTAATCTCTTTATCAAGATTATTAATAGTTGTATCAAGCTCAGCTAACTTATACACCTTACTCTTTAATTCATTTAATGAAATTAAGGCTAGGTCAAATAAAGAGTTTGTTAAACTTAATGAATAAGATAAATCAAGCTTTTTTTCTTCAAAACTTATCTCATAAATTTTCGTTTGCATAAATTTTCTATTTATTAAAGATATTGAATTATCTAATGGTACTGATAAAGCTATTGATTTAAGCTTATCCTCCCCTATAGTTGCACTTGCTTTTTTAATTGCTTTTTTTACATCTTTAATTGATGAATTTACTATATCATTCAACTCGTTTCTTTGATCAATTTTAGCATTATACTGACTAATAAGAGCCTTTCTCTTCTTATCTAAAATATCATAGCCCTCATTGATAAGGTCAAGCTGGGCTTTAGCTTTCATTAGATTGGCTTTGGTTGGTGCAAGCTTAGTCTCTGTCATTATTTCCACCCAAGAATTTTGCTTTATTTTTATCACTTACTCTATGAAGTTGATCTAGAGGAAGTATTTTAAGAATATCCCAACCTAAATCTAATGATTCTTCTATAGACCTATTTTCGTATTGATCTTGGCTTAAGAACTTATTTTCAAATATCTTACCAAATTTCAAAAATTTCTTATCAACATCTGAAAGATCATCCTCACCAACTATTTGTGAAATATTTCTAATTTCTTGAACCTTAGAATAAGATTCATATAACTGATTCATCAAATCATCATGATCATCCCTTGTATATCCTTCTCCTATCCCATCTTTCATAAGTCTTGATAAAGATGGAAGAACATTTATTGGAGGATATATCCCTTTTTGATTAAGTCCCCTATCTACTACAATTTGACCTTCTGTGATATATCCAGTCAAATCTGGAATAGGATGGGTTATATCGTCATTTGGCATAGTTAGTATAGGGATTAAGGTTACTGATCCATTTATCCCTTTTATCATACCAGCTCTTTCATATAAAGAGGCTAAATCTGAGTAAAGATATCCTGGATAACCCTTACGTGATGGCACCTCTTGCCTAATAGATGACACTTCACGTAAAGCTTCTGCATATGATGTAATATCAGTTATTATTACTAAAACATGTTTATTTTTTTCAAATGCTAAGTATTCTGCAGCTGTTAGAGCACATTTTGGTGTTATAAGTCTTTCCATTATTGGATCATCCGCAAGATTTTCATACATAACTACCTTATTTTTTACACCTGCCTTGGTAAAGGCATCATCAAAGAACATTGCTTCATCCTTTTTTATCCCCATTGCCGCAAATACAAAACAAAAGTCTTCATCGGTCTTAAGTTTTGCTTGTCGTACAATTTGGGCAGCTATTTCGTTATGTGGCATTCCAGATCCTGAAAATATAGGTAGTTTTTGACCACGTATTAATGTTGTTAGTATATCAATTGATGATATACCTGTTTGGATAAAATTTCTTGGATATTGTCTTGATACAGGATTTAAAGGTTTACCTTCTACAGAATAAAACTTATCAGAGTAGATTTCTCCACCATTATCAATTGGTCTTGCTACACCATTAAAAGTTCTGCCTAATATTGACTCATTTAATGGAATCTCTAAGGGTTTTTCATTAAATTCAACAACTATATCATAAATTGAGAAATTTTGAGTATCACCAAAAACTTCAACTGTTACTGTGTCTTCATCTATTTTTACAACTTGTCCTATAAATTCTTGACCAAGTGTATTTATCTTTACCACAGCACTATAAGCAATATCTGAAACTTTTTCTAACTCTATAATTGATGCTTCTATTTTTTTAATTCTTGTATATTCTTTTATCATAGTTCACCCTCTTTTAGACTTTGAAAATAAGAACGGATATTGTTATTTAACTCAATAAATTTATCTGTTTCATCATTTTTAATATTATATTTCATGCCATTAAGCTCTGAAATTAAGTCTTTATTGTAAATGTCCTTATAAGATATTCCCCTATCAATAGCTTCAAGGGAATAGTTATAATAAGCTTCTATAGCCTTTAGCATTAAAACTTGCTTTTCTAATGGCACATACTTATCTATATCATTAAAAGCATTTTGTTGAAGATAGGCAATTTTTATAATACTTGCCACATCTAATAGATTTTTTTGCTTATCACTTAAAGCATCTTTTCCAACAAGCATTACTATAGATTGAAGCTTATCTTCTTCAGTAAGTATTGTCATCATCCTATTTCTTAACCCTATAATATCTTCACCTGTCAAGTTTTCATAATAATCTCCCATTTGGTCAAGGTAATTAGAATAAGAAGTAAGCCAATTTATAGCAGGGTAGTGTCTTGAGTAAGCAAGATTTTTATCCAGACCTAAAAATACATTTACACTTCTTTTTGTATTTTCAGTTACTGGCTCCGAGAAATCTCCTCCTGTTGGAGATACAGCACCAATTAGAGTAACTGAGCCCTCACTACCATTTAAATTTATAAAATCTCCTGCCCTTTCATAAAATTGAGAAAGTCTTGAACCTAGATAAGCTGGGTATCCCTCTTCAGCGGGAATTTCTTCAAGTCTTGCAGATATTTCTCTTAAGGCCTCTGCCCATCTTGATGTTGAATCTGCCATAAGAGCTACATCATAGCCCATATCCCTAAAATATTCCGCCATGGTTATTCCAGTATAAATACTAGCCTCTCTTGCTGCTACTGGCATATTTGAGGTATTTGCTATAAGAATAGTCCTTTCCATTAGACCTCTTCCAGTATTTGGATCTATTAGATCTGGAAAGTCTTCAAGTACTTGGGTCATTTCATTTCCACGTTCACCACAACCTATATATATAATTATATCAGCGTCTGAATATTGGGCCAATTGGTGTTGAAGCATTGTTTTTCCTGTACCAAATCCTCCTGGAATTGCTACAGTTCCTCCCTTTGCAACTGGAAAGAAAATATCTAAAACTCTTTGTCCTGTCACTAAAAGCTTATTTAAAGCTTTTGACTCTTTAACAGGTCTTTGAACTCTTACAGGCCAATATTGATAAAGTTTTAATTCTTCTATACCGTCATTTGTTTTAACCTTTACAATAGTATCTTCTAGTTTATAAAAACCATCATCTGATATCTCTATAACTTCACCATTAACATTTGACATTATTCTATGCTCTATTATTGGACTTTCTTTACAAGTTGCATAAATATCGCCTATTTTAATTAAGTCGCCTATTTTGACTTTAATTTTTATATCCCACAGTTTTTCTTCATCAAGATTTGATAAACCTAAACCAGAAGGAATAAAAGCTCCATTTTTTGCAGCAATCCTATCTAATGGTCTTTGAATACCATCAAACATATTTCCAATCATACCAGGTCCAAGCCTTACTGATAAAGGTCTATGTGTAGGGACTATTTCATCACCTACCTTAAGACCTGAACTATCTTCATAAACTTGTATTACACCCATATTGCCATCTATAGATACTACTTCACCTATAAGTTTTAAAGAACCTACATTAACCATTTCTCTAACTTTAAGTTTACTAGCATCTTTTGCTACTATTACAGGTCCATTTATAGATTTAATTCTTGGAGTCATATAATTCCTCCATTTCTTTTTTGAAATTTTCAGCAATTTCTTTATAAAATTCGCTACCAATTTCATACTTATAATTGTCTAGTTTCTTTTCTAAAGAAAAATTATATTGATAGGTAAAATCTTTATTTCTTATAATAAAGCCACCAATCTTACTATCATCCATAGTTTCGGTATCAAAATCAAATAGTTCTTTGTCAGATTCTCTAACCGCTAAAATCAGAGAATCATCATCCTTAGATAAGCTTTCAAATATTTTTGTAGCCTCTATTTTTAATTTTTCTTTGTATTCATCACTTTTACTATAGTCAATAAGCTCTAATCTAATTTCATCAATTAGTTTATTTAAGAGTTCTTCCTTAAATTTATTATAAAGTGTTTTTTCGTGCTGAGATATATTTGCTATTTTTTCATTTTTTCTTGAATTAGCAAATTCTTCTCTTTTTTCCATGTACTTATTATATTCATTTTCTAGCTTTATTTTTATTTCACTTAAAGCTTTAGATGAATTTTCTGTAGAATTATAAAGCTGTTTCTCGCTTTTTTTCTTTTCATTAGACCAAACCATCTTTCTAAAGCTTGATATCTTTGAACTTAAATCTAGCATATTATATTCCTTACTAATCTAAAACTACTATCAAGGGTTTGTCCTTGATTTGTCTAAAAGATTCAACCTCATCTTTAATAAGTTCATAACAATCTTTTGAAAATATTATTAATGCTGTTTCCTTATTTCTAGAATATTGATTGAAATTTTTTAATATTTGATCATTTTTGTCGATAAGGCAGCCATCTATACCTCCGAGTCTAAACCCTAGAAGTAGTGACATATCCTTAGTTATAATATTTGCTTTCATTTTATGCGTAAAGAATTAATATAGAAATAATTACACCAAAGATAGCAATACCTTCAGCAAGTCCAACAAAGATTATTGTTCTACCCAAAATAGATGCATCTTCTGAAATAGCTCCTAAAGCGGCTGAACCTACTTGACCTACAGCATATCCAGTTCCTATAGTTGCAAGACCTGTTGATAAAGCAGCACCTATATATTTAAGACCACTTGCAGCCATTGCTTCATTTCCATTTGCTGCAGCCTTAACTCCATCTGGTAAAATCAAGACTAAAATCATAACCATGATTGGAACAAATGTTGATAAATTAATTTTTAAGGCTTTTTTTATTTTTTCCTTTGATGGGTCCTCATTGTTTTTCATTAAGTATAAACCTGAATAAATTGTCATTGTTACACATAAAAGTGCTAAAATTGTTACTAAAATCATATTTTTCTCCTTATAATTTACTTATTGGACTAAATTTATGTCCATCTCCCTTGTAATATTTACTAAACATTTCGTAAAATTCAAGCCTTAAGCCTTGGATAAATACTATCATTCCCTCTAGACCTATAATTAGAATATTACCTAAAATCAATATAATTATTCCTATAAAGCCTCCACCGACAAGCTTACTAATAACTTCAAATGCCATATATAAACCTACGTGGTTTATTGCAAAGGCTCCAACCCTTGTAAAAGAAACAAGATTTGAAAATACTGATAAAAGTGCTTCTATTATAGAAAAAGAACTTTCTACGTAATAATCTGAACCTGATTGATCATATAAAGGACTAACACTAAGTAATATTCTAGTGATAGGTTGCTTAAATATCATCATAACTATAGATAAGATTAAAAGTATTAATGATATTATCATTGGTAGTGGATTAATATTTACTATATTAAGTATTATCATAATAAATGATATCATCATTATGAGTCCTGCTATTCCCTCTTTACCAAAAATACCCTCTTCTAAATCTTTTTGTTTGACTAACTTATTATATATTCCGATAAGATATGATATTATTAATAAAATAATACCAAATCCTACAGATGCTGCTAAAACTTTTATTATATTATCAAATGGTTTTATAAGCAGAGTTGGTATCAAAGTTTCAATTCCAAAGAATGAACCATACATAAGACCAAAAATTGATGCTGATATTCCAATCCTTCTAATAAGTTGACCAAAAACTTCATTTTTCTTTCCTATAAAGAAGCTAGCTAATATAAAAACTAAACCTTGTCCTAGATCACCGAACATCATTCCATATAAAAGCATATATGTAATGGCAAAAAATCCTGTAGGATCTACTTCATTATAATTTGGAGCACCATACATATTTACTAAAAATTCAAATGGCTTAAATATTTTATTATTCTTCAGCTTAGTAGGTGGATTGGCTATTGTTTCCTTATTTTTTTTTTGGTCGATCAAGCTGTCTTCATACTTATCGACTGTATCTTTTAATATCTTAAATTTTGATTCAGGAACCCAGCCTGAAAGGTAAAAATATTTATTTCCTCTAAGCATCTTTTCTTTAAGTTTTGAAGATTTTTTATAATAATCTATTGTTTTTGGGATATTTTCCAAATCAGCTAAATTATCATTTTTTATCTTACTGAGGCTCTTATCTAATTCTTTTAGTTTCCTTTTATTCTCTTCATACTCTTTTCTAAGACTTTCCATATCTGTCCCATTTTCTATCTCTTTATCAATAAAACCCAAGGAAGATATTGTTCTATTTACTTCATCCTCAACATTTTTAGGATATACTAAAAGATAATCCTCATTTGACTGATCTATATTCTTACTTTTTGGACTATTTTTATATTTATCTTTAAAACCTAATTTTTCTAATAATTTCATATAACCTCCTTTCTATTTAATTATCTTTTGGAAGAAGTCTTTTATAATGCTATCTTTCTTATCTTTATAAATTTTTTCAGTTTCAGACTTTTGTTGTTTATAAAATTCTTCTATATTTTTAGATTCTACATTTGCCTTACTTAGAATATCATCATACAATTTAGACGAATCATTTTTTGTCTTTTTATCATACTCCTCATTAAGTTCTATGCTGATTTTATTAACATTGGCCTTCTCATTTTCTAAAATTTTATCCGTATCATCCCTAAGTTTTTTAGTTTCTTTATCAATATTATAGATATCTCCAAGAGCCTGCTTATTTATTTCAATATCAGGATCATTTTCTTTTAAGTGAATAATTAATGATGGTATTGATTCATAATTATTTTTTAATATAAATCTACCGTCCTTGCTTACTTCACCAAGTCTATACGAAAAATAATTAAGTTTTTGTACCTTATTTATATCAATATCTTCATTTTCTAATGCTCTTAAATTTCTAATGTATTCTTCAAGTTTTATATTTCTTTCTTCTAACTTTTTCTTTTCATTAATCTTTTCATCTAATATATTATAAAGATATTCAAGTTTTTCATTATCAATTTTTTTCCCATGAGTAGAATCTTTTAAGTTAAGAAACTCTTTCATATCTTCAAGTTTCTTTAAAAAATTAGGGTCTAATTTTTCAAAAGATTCAATATTATTGAAATCTTCAGTTTTTTCAATATTTGCTTCATTTGAAGTTATTGAAAATTCCCTATTTTGAATCTGTCTTAAAGCATCAACTTGGTCAAATTCATCAATTTCTATTAAATCTTCTAAAAAACTATCTAGATTATCTAACCTTGCCATTATATTGACTAGATGCATTTTTTCTACAGCCATAATTCACCTCTCTATTATATATTTTTTCTTCTCATCTTTATCAAAACTTTCGTCAAGTTCCAAAAGACTAATTAGATTTCTATTAGATATGTCTATCATATCAACAATATAGATTAGTTTTAATAAATCATATTTAGAATTAGCTAATTTTTTTGAAAGTTTTGATAAATAATCTTCTTTTGCCTTATAAAAAGTTTTACTAGTTAAAAATAAATCTTTATATTGACTTCCTATTATAAAGTCTTTGAAATTAATTAAATTCATATTAGATAATTTTATCAAGTCATCAGACTTAAGATATTTACCTCCTTCAATTAAATAGTTAAACATTTCATTACTATTTATATCAAAGAATCTTATAAGTCTATAAAGCATCTCTATATTAAATATATCTATTTTTTTTCCTATAAAGTCTCTTAACTCATCTCTTTCATTTTTAGAAAATTTAGAAATTTCTTCTAAGAGGTCCCTATAATAGAATTTATTCAAAGAATTTGAAGACAAAAATATTAATGAGCTTCTATCCACATTTTCATTTAAAAATGGGAATAAGCTCCTATAATATCTAGTATTGTTACTTTTTAAAACAAAATCTTCAAAATCATAGTCTTCTTTTATATCAAAGGCTTTTGAAAACTTATTTTCTTTTATAATTTCCAAGCTATCTTTTATATGATTATTTAGCAAAGCTTGTATTATAAGCTGTAGAATTGAAATTTCATATCTAGAAATATATTTAATGAAAAATTCTTTTTCTTCACCCTTTATAAATTTCAAAAAAGAATAAAGGTTATCGTATAAATGATTTTCAAGACCGATTTCTAAATCACTTTTACTTGTTAAAGAAGATATTTCCGGATAAAATGATTTGATAATATCAAGTTTTCTATCTGTATCATCTTCGTATAATAAATCTCTTCTAATGGTCTTATCCGGTAATTTACCTAGTTTTGCCTTTGCTTTAACTACATAAGACTTCATGTTCTCCTTCTTTCTATCTAGCTTATTAAATCTCCAGATATAGTAAATGATGTGTGATCTGTAATCTTTACCTTTACAAATTTTCCTATAAGGCTATTATCAGCCTTAACATGAACTAATTTAAAGGTATCTGTCCTACCGGTCAGCACTTCTCTGTTATTCTTACTTTCAGACTCAAGAAGAACTTCAACTGTTTTTCCTAAGTATTCTTTATTTTTCTCATTAAAAATAGGATATAAGGTATCAAGTAGTCTGTCAAACCTATCTTGGACAATCATATCGTTTATTGGTGTAAGCTTACTTGCCTTAGTGTTTGGTCTAGGCGAGTATTTAAAGGTAAATGCTGAATCAAAACCAACTTTCTTACATACATCAAGTGTTTCTATAAAATCTTCTTCATCTTCTGTAGGATAGCCCACAATTATATCCGTAGATATAGATATACCTGGTATTTCTTCTTTTAATTTTAATGCTCTTTCAAGGTATTTCTCTTTTGTATATTTTCTATTCATATCTTTAAGAACTTTATTAGATCCACTTTGCATAGGTAAGTGAAAATAATTACAAATATTATCATATTTTTTAATTACTTTAATTAAATCATCTGATAAATCTTTTGGGTGACTTGTTGTGAATCTTAATCTTTTTAAACCATCAATTTGAGCACATTTTTCTAGTAGTTCAGGGAAAGTCACATTAAAATCGGACTTATTTCCATAAGAGTTTACATTTTGTCCAAGAAGTGTTACTTCCTTATATCCTTCTCTCACAAGATTTTCTATTTCTTCAATTATATGAGAAGGTCTTCTACTTTCTTCTCTTCCTCTTGATTGTGGAACAATACAATATGAACAGAAGTTATCACAGCCTCTCATTATATTTACATAAGCTTGGAAATTATTTTTTGAGTTGTAATTTACATAGTCATCTTTAACATTATCTTCAGATATATCTATGACTCTTTCTCCGCTTTCTAAATACCTAAATAATAAATCTGGTAGAGAATTTATATTTTTAGTACCAAAGATTATATCAACTTCTTTATGTTTTTTTTCTATAACTTCTCTTGCAACACTGGTTTGCATCATACAACCTGATACTACAATAATTTTTTCTGGATTTTCTTCCTTTAATTTTTTTAAACTCCCAACTTGACCATATAATTTCAATTCCGCATTTTCACGAACCAAACAAGTATTAAATAAAATTAAGTCAGCTTCATCTCTATTTTCAGTTTTTTTATATCCTATGTCTTCCAATAAGTATGAAATTCTTTCAGAATCATGTTCATTCATCTGACACCCAAAAGTAGTTATATTATATGTCTTGCCTTTAAAATGGTCTTTATAAATTTCATTAGTTTTTAATTGCATATTTCTCCTTACAGGCAAAAAAGAGATGATAAAATCACCTCTTTCTTGTACAATTGTATTTTATCAAATATTATTCATCTGAAGATTCTTCATCAATCTCAATACCTGATAGCATTTCTTCAATAGCAAATCCAATGTTGTTATTTAAATCATTATCCCCAAAGTCATCACTTGATTCCTTTTGAGCTGATTTTCTTTTAGCTTTTGCATTAAATCTGTTTTTATTATCATTGTTATCACGTCTTCTTGGTTTTCTTTCACTTCTTTCTGGAGCTTCTTTTAAAGCTTTGATTGATAAACCAATTTTTTCTTCTTCTGGATCAATGCTTAAGATTTTAACTTCAACTTCATCTCCAACATTTAACTCATCAGATGGTTTTTCAACGTGGTCCCATGATATTTCAGATACGTGAATTAATCCTTCAACTCCATCTTGTACTTCTACAAAAGCACCAAAGTCTAATAAATTAACCACCTTACCTGTTATAACATCTCCTACTTCATGTGTATTTACAAATTCTGTAAATGGCTTTTCGAGTAGTTGTTTTCTACCAAGGGAAATTCTATTCTTTTCTTTGTTTAATTTTAATATTTTAACTTCTATATCATCACCGATATTTAATACATCTCTTGGATACTCTACCCTTGTCCAAGCAATATCAGATACATGAAGTAAACCATCAAGGCTTCCTATTTCTATAAATGCACCAAAATCTGTTAATCTTGCTACTTTACCTGTAATTACTTGTCCTTCTTCAAGCTCATCCCATTGTTCGTCTAATTTCTCTTCAACAATATCTTTTCTTGAAAGAACTAAACGATTCTTTCTTTCATCAATTGATATTATTTTAAGATCCCAATGTTCCCCAACAAACTTTTTAAAGTTTTTAACAAAATATGGGGCTATTTGACTTGCTGGAACAAAGCCATTGATACCCATAACTTTAACTGTTAGTCCGCCTTTGTTAGAGCCTACCACATCACCTTTAACAGTTTCTTTGTTTTCGTACGCATCTCTAAGGGCCTTCCAGTTTTTCATTCCTTCAACTCTTCTTGTAGATAAGGCTACATTACCCTCACCATCATCAAGCTTAATAACATAAACTTCTACTTCTTGACCTACTTCAAAATGATTTTTTGGATTTTCTCTTTCTTCTTCAGTCATTTCATCAAGCTTTACAATACCATCTGCACGATATTGAATGTCGACAAAAACTTCATCATCTTTTACATCAATAATTGTACCTGTAACAACATCCCTTGGGTATATTTTTTTCATACTGTCATCAATGCTGTTCATTAATTCTTCATTTGTTAAATCATCCATCCTATTTACTACCTCCTCGATAACCGAATCTGGTGTGGACGCACCAGCGATTACCCCTATTATATTAAATTTTGAGAGCTTTTGCAAAGGTAGATCTTTAACAGTTTCAATTCTAAGAACATTTTTACAATACTTTTGTGCAATTTGATAAAGTTTGTTTGTATTTGAACTATTAAAACCACCGATAACAATCATACAATCAACCTTCTTAGAAAGACTAAGACATGCTTCTTGTCTAAGTCTTGTAGCGTTGCAGATTGTGTTTTCTATTACTACATCATCATTCGTCTTCTCTAACTCATGAGCAATATTCTCAAAAAAATCAATTCTGTTTGTTGTTTGACTAACAACATATAGTTTTGATATATTTGTAATATTTTTTGCTTCAGTCTCATCTTTTACTATTATACCATTATTTACATAAGATGCCATAGCTTTTATTTCAGGATGTTCCTTATCTCCAACAATTACTATTTGATATCCATCATCTTCTTTTCTTTTGATTTTCTTATATATATTTATTAATACAGGACAGGTAGCATCAACAACATTGTTTGAATTTTTTTTTAGCTCATCCTTAAGTTTTTGACTTATGCCATGACTTCGTATAATAATATTAGCATTTGAAATTTCTCTTACTTTATTCTCATCAATTACCTCTACTCCCTTATCTTCTAGCATCTTAACTTGAGTTGGGTTATGAACTAAAGGTCCTAGTGTATATGACTTATTTTCTTTATTACTTTCATTGTTTGCAAGTTCCACACTTCTTCTTACTCCACCACAAAATCCCGAATTTTCAGCTACTATTACTTTCATTTAACCTTCCTTTTGTATAATAAATTATGATTTTCATATATTTTCTCATAAGTTTCATCCATAATCTTGCTCATAGCATCTTTTGATTTAAGTTCTTTAAAATCAGATATTTCTATAGGTTTTTTTATATATAAGTTAGTTTTTTTTAATATTTTGTATTCTGATATTATCTCTATTGGTAATATATTTGTATTTGATTTAAGAGCAATAAAGCCTGCTCCGTCTTTCACATTTTCTCTTTTTATTTCTTTTACCCTAGTACCCTCAGGAAATATACCTAAAATTTGTCCTTTTTTCAATACCTTAATAGAATTTCTTAAAACCCCTAAATCCTTGCCATCCCTTTCAACAGGATATGCCCCAAGCAAGTCTAAAAATTTTCTCAAAAATGGATTTTTAAAAAGTTCTTTTTTGGCTAAGAAGTGTATTTGTCTATTTAATGATACAGCAACAAAGATGGGATCTAACATGCTTTTGTGATTAGCACATACTATAAATTTATTATCTTTTGGAAGATTTTCTATGCCATGAACATTTATCCTATATAAAGGAATTATAATAAATTTTATTAAAATATAAAAAAATCTATAAAACATCTTCTTTATCCATATAACTTATAATTTTACTGACTACTTCTTCTATACTTAAATTTGAAGAATCTATTACATATGCATCATCTGCTTTTTTTAAAGGAGATATCTCTCGATGAGAATCAATGTAATCTCTTTTTATAATATCGTCTTTTATTTCATCTATACTTTTGTTTATCTCTTTTTGCTCAAAACGTCGTCTAGCCCTTATTTCAGGACTTGCATCAAGATAAAATTTGTATTTTGCATTAGGAAATACAACTGTACCTATATCTCTTCCATCTAATATAATGGACTTATTTGAGGCGATTTTTCGTTGAAGTTTTACTAAATATTCCCTTACAGCCATGATTGAAGATACCCAAGATACATTTTCTGTTACAAAGCTATCCCTTATTTCTAAGCTTACATTTTTATTATTTAAATATACTTTATTATTTTTTATATCAATATTTATTTTCTCGAGTAATGATTTATTTATATTTTCATCTTTCTTAATATTGTTTTCTAGAAAATAAAGAGTAAGGGCTCTATACATTGAGCCTGTATTAAGATAAGATATTTCTAATTTTTTTGATAATTCATTTGCAATAGTTGACTTACCAGATCCACTAGGTCCATCAATTGCAATTATATAATTATTCATTTTTCCTCCTTATATCATTTGCACAAGCATATCCTTGGGAAAATGCCACTTGTAAATTATATCCTCCAGTTAAACAATCTACATCAATTACCTCGCCTACAAAATAAAGATTTGGAACTAACTTGGACTCCATAGTTTTTGGATTAATTTCATTACAGTCAATCCCACCGCTTGTTATTATGGCGGAATTTATATCTTTTAGTCCATCAAAACTTAAGTGAAAAAATTTGATTTCTTTAATTAATCTATGTCTTTCTTCTTTTGTAATTTGATTAGCCTTTATCCGATTATTTATTTCAGATCTTTCTAATATTATATCTATAAAGGCGTTTAAAAGTAATTTTTTTAGGATATTTGATATATCTTTATTAGGATTTTTATCAAACTCTCTAAGAAGTCTATTATCAATCTTTTCAAAATCTAAAGCAGGCTTAAGATCTATATACATTCTAATTACTCTACTCCTATTAATTAAAGATGAGAGTGTTAATACAATTGGACCTGTTATAAAGTCTTTAGCAAAAAGCATATCACCAAATTCTTTAAAATCCCCTCTATTTGTTTCTATATTAAGACTTACATTTTTTAAACTTATGCCATTTAATACATTTAAGTTTTTGTCTTTAAAAATAATAGGACATAATCCCGGAACTTGATGTATTATTTTATGTGAAAATTTTTTAGCAAACTTATAGCCGTCTCCAGTCGAACCTGTCAAAGGATATGAAAGTCCTCCAGTAGCTATAACGAGTTTATCAAATTCATAAGCACTTTGACTTGTTTTAACCTTGAATTTATCATCTTTATACAAATCTATTACATTCTCATTAAGTCTTAAGTTTATATTTTTTTTTCTAATTTGTTTTTCAAATAGTTTTATAACATCATTTGACTTCTCACTTTTTGGAAATACCCTATCTCCTCTTTGTATAGATAGTTTTAGATTATTCTTTTCCATATAATCCATAAGGGCATAATTATCAAAGTTTGTAAATGATGAATACATAAATTTCTTATTAACCACTATATTTTCTAAAAATTCATCAAAAAATTTGGCGTTTGTAATATTACATCTACCCTTGCCTGTTATAAAAAGTTTTTTACCTATCTTATCATTTTTTTCAATTAAGGTAATTTCGTTATTTTCAGTTTTTGCATTTATTGCAGTAAATACACCACTTGCCCCTGCACCTATTATTCCTATTTTTTCCATACCTATTCCTACAAACACCTTAAATAATTAATCTCTTCATTGCTAAGTTTGGCATAATCTCCGCTTTTTAGATTACCCAGCTTTATTTTTCCAATTTTAATCCTTTTTAAATCTAATACTTTCACTCCAAAATATGCAAACATTCTTCTAATTTGCCTGTTAAAGCCTTGATGAATTACAACTTTATATGTATTATCTGACAAATATTCTATATCGGATTTTGAAGTAATTTCCTTACTAGATAATTTTATAGGATTTTTAAAACTCGATAATTCAGTTTCTGAAAGTTTTTTATTCACTTTAACTATATATATTTTGTCTATAACTTTGCTTGGATGAATTAATTTATTTGTTATAGCTCCATCATTTGTTATAAGCATAAGACCATGACTGTCTTTATCAAGCCTACCTGCACAAAAAAATCTTTCATCTATATCTATTAAATCATTTAAATCTTTTTTATTGTATGGATCGAAATTTGACGAAATATAACCTATAGGTTTATTTAATTTTAGGTAAAACTTATCTTTTATTTCTAAAATTTTTCGATTTACTACAACTTCATCGTTATCTTTTACCATATAAGATAAATCTTCTACCACTTTACCATTTATATAAACTTGTCCATTTTTTACAAGTTCTTCTGCCTTTCTTCTTGAAGAAATACCAGATTTTGCAATAAATTTATTTATTCTCATCAGATTCTTCCTTAATATCTATCTTAGGTAATTCTTCTAAACTTTCTATATTAAAATGTTTTAAGAAATTTTCAGTAGTTACATATATAATTGGCTTACCTATTTTATCAAGCCTTCCATTTTCTTTTATTAAATTCTTAGATAAAAGAGAATCAATAGTTGATTGAGAATTAAGTCCTCTAATTTTGTCAATCTCCGCTCTTGTTATAGGTTGTTTATAGGCAATAATTGATAAAGTTTCAAGAGATGAGTTAGAAAGTTTACTGCTTGATTTTTTTACAAGCTTTGATATATATTTTTCATGTTCACTTCTTGTTGAAAATTGAAATTTACCATCGAAGTTTCTTATAAGTAGTCCACTAGTCTTAATGTTTCTCTCATTTTCCATATCTTTTAGTGCATCTTTTATCTCAGATTTTTTTGAATCATCAATAATCTTAGCAAGGTCGTCTATATCAATCGCTTCTCCCCATATATAGAGTATTTCTTCAATTATTCCTTTTAAATATTCTCTATCCATTAGCTATTAACTTCCCTTTTTAAAATCAAAAACTTATTTACATAATCTTGTTTTAAATAAATTTCCTTAGTCTTAACTAGTTCTAATAAGGCTAAAAATGTTCCTATACATGCATCCTTAGATTTAATTTCATTAATTATGGACTCAAGTCTTATTTTTTTTGTAAATTTTAAAGTATTTCTAACCTTAAGAACATAATCATTTACATCAAGTTTTCTTATAGTATTTATTATATCTGGTTTTTGTCTATTTTTTTCCTTAAATTTATCCATTATTTTTCTAAATTCTTTTGAAAGAATTTCTACGTCTTGGCTGATAACCTCCTCTTTTTCACTGTATTTTGACAAATCTTCTTGAAATTTGTAATAATATAAAAGACCTTTATTTTCAAGAACTTTCATATCATCTTCAACACTTTTTATTTTTTTATATTCTATTAAATATTCAAGGAAATCTTCTTCTACCTTATCACTACCCTCTTTTGGCATAAGTTTTGATGATTTAATATACAACAAAATAGAAGATATATATATAAACTCACTTAATTGGTCTATTGGAATTTCCATATTTTTAATAGTTTCCATATAAGGGTTTGTAATATCTTCTATCTTAATATCATAAATATCAACTTTTTGTTTCTCAATTAGACTTAATAAGACATCAAAAGGTCCTGTATAGACCTCTAAGTCAATATTTAAACTATTATCTTTCATCTAATATTTTTTTTGCATACATTATTGCTATTATTGTTTTAGCATCTGTTATCTCACAATTTATAACCATATTATAAGCATCTTCAATTTTTATACTTTCAACTTCCAAAAATTCATCCTCATCAAGTTCTAATTTAGACTCTTCTAAGTCTTTTGCTATAAAAAATGATAGTTTATCATTTGTAAATCCTGGAGATGCGTGCATATCAAAAAGATATTCTATATCTAAAGGTTTATATCCAATTTCTTCTTGAAGCTCTCTTTTTGCAGTTTCAATTGGTTTTTCATTAGACTCTACAAGGCCAGCAGGTATTTCTAAGCTAAATTCATCTATTGCTTTTCTATATTGTCGTACAAAATAAAGTGAGTCTTCCCCATCATAAGCAATAATCCCAACACCTTTCATGTGGTCTACTATTTCTCTTTTTGAATATTTTTTATCTGGCATTTCAACTGTTTCTACTCTTAATGATAGTATTTTACCTTCATAAATGTTATCTACTTTTATAGTTTTTTCATAGTTATCCATAAAATCATCCTTTTCTTAATCTCTCAGCCATATCTAGCATTTCCTTAGCAGAATCTTTTGTTTTATCTGTTATATCGACTCCACCTATAAGTCTTGCTATCTCATTAACTCTCTCTTCACCTTTTAAATTTGTAGAGGAGCTTATTGTCAAAGATTTTTCGTCATGTTTTTCTATAAGTATATGATTATTAGATAAAGAAGCTATTTGAGGAAGGTGGCTTATGGCTAAAATTTGCCTTTCTTTGGATAAATCCAATATCTTCTCACCTACAATTTGAGCAGTCCTTCCACTTATACCTTGATCTATCTCATCAAAAATCATAGTATCTATATTGTCAAATGTAGAAAAAACTTTTTTAAAAGCAAGAACAATTCTTGATATTTCACCACCTGATGCAGTTTTCGACAAACTTTTTAGCTCTTCTCCCTTATTAGTTTTAATCAAAAAATCAATGTTATCAAAACCATTTGGGTCAATTCTCAACTTTTTACTAAAATCTATCCTAAAATCAGCATTTTTTATATTAAGAGATTTGATTTCGATAATTATCTTTTCTTCGAGTTCTTTAGCCTTATTTTTTCTAATATATGACAAATTCTTTGCCATACTTTTTAGACTTTCATCTATATTTTTAATAGAATTTGAAATTTTATCTTTATAATTATCAATTTTATCAAGTTCGTCATATCTTTTTTTTATTTTATCTTTGTAAGTTAAGATTTCTTCTATATTATTACCATATTTTCTCTTTAAATCAAATATTTTTTGATTTATCATCTCAAGTTCATATAATCTTTCAGGGTTTTGATCAAGGCTATCCTTATAAAAATCTAATTCAGAGTATATTTCATTTACAGAATCTATAAGCTCATCCACTTTTGAGTTTATTTCTTTTATATTATCATCAATATTCGAAAAAGAAGAAAGACTCGATGAAAGACTTGCAAGCATTGAACTAATTGATGGACTATCATAGTCATATGAAGATAAGTGCTCTTCGCATTTTTCTATGCATTCTATAAGCTCAGTAACTGAATTTAATCTCTTATACTCTTGGTCTAATTTCTCTTCATTAATATTTTTTAAGTCAACTTGCTCTATATCATCTAATTGATATGAAATCAATTCTTTTTCTCTTGATATTTCCTCTTGAGATAGATCAAATTCTTGATATTTTTTTAAAAAATTATTTTTTTCAATATACAAGGATTCTAATTTTTTTCTAATACTATTACTTTCCGTATCATTTTTATAAGAATCAATTATGTCCAGGTAATTATTTTTATACATAAATATATTTGTATCACCTTGTTTATATACGTCAATAAGAAATTTAGACATATCTTTTACAAGATTTAAATTAGTAATCCTACCATTTATCCTTATTGATGATGACTTATCACTTATTGTTCTTGTAATGATTAATTTATTATCATCAAAAACAACATCCATTTGCTCTAATATATTTATAAGCCTATCATCAAGTAAAAAAACAGCTTCTATAATTGTTTTATTATCAAATTTTCCTATAATATCCTTATTAGCTCTCTTTCCTAATACGATATTTATTGCATCTAAGATAAGTGATTTTCCAGAGCCAGTCTCTCCTGTTATGACATTAAAGCCCTTATCAAAGAATATATGATCTCTCTTGATAATAACAAAATTATTTATAAAAAGCTCTGCTAACACCTACTTCACCATACTTCTTAAAGTTTCAATCAATTCATCTATTTCATCAAGATTTTTAGGTGTAATAAATATTGTATCAAGACCAGTAACAATTCCACCTATATTTTCAAGCTTAGCATTAGTTATATAAAGCCCACAAACTGTAGCTGTATAAGATATAGTTTTAATAACTACAAGTTGATAACTTCTTTCAACAGCAAGAACAGATTCTTTAAATATTTTTTCCATTCTCTCATTTAAAGAATCATAAACAGTATCAATCACTGTATATTTATATTCATAGTCATCTGTTTGTACTTTTGAAATCCTAAGCTCTTTGATATCTCTAGAAATTGTTGCTTGAGTAGCATCTACACCTTGTTCCTTTAACAATCTTGATAATTGACTTTGTGTCTTTACTTCGTTATTCTGAATAATATCTAAAATTAATCTTTGTCTAGTATATTTTTTCATTTAGTCCTCTCAGTTAAATAATCAATTAAGTAAATATGAAAATCATTATTTTTGAATTTATTAATATTTTCCTTAGCCTTATTGTTAAAATCTAATAATAAGCTATTAGCTTCATCTAACGATTTACATGATAGTATATTAAGTTCATTTTTTTCATTCTTATCTAATAAATCATCCTGAATTTGAAATGATAAACCTAAATAATAAGCGTAATTTTCCAAAGCTTTTAATTTATCTTCACTTAGTCCATTTAATAATCCAGCCATGACACACGCCGCCATAAATAATCTAGAAGTTTTATTTTTATAAACTTCTAATATATAGGATAAATCAATTTCCAAGTTTCTTCTTAGGTCATATACCTGACCTTTTATCATACCATCTATTCCACTAGCTTTTGAGAGATAAAGCGATGCATCTAGAAAACGTTGCCCATTTTTAGCCAAATTTAATGAATTTTCAAAAGCCAAATTTAATAAACTATCACCTATAAGAATTGCAATATCTTCACCAAACTTCTTATGAACCGTCGGCTTTCCTCTTCTTAGATCATCATTATCCATTGATGGAAGATCATCATGGACTAGAGAATAAGCATGTATCATTTCAATATTTAATGCCATTTCAATAATCTCATCATTTAGATAACTTTTTTTAGTTAGCATCTTATAGGATTCTAAAAATAGTATTGGTCTAATCCTTTTTCCCGAATCTGTTGCATACCTTAAGGCTTCGTTTAAAGGATTATCATCCTTAAATTTTTCTTCAAATGCCCTATCAATTATTTTCTTATCTTTTTTTAAAATTGTTTTAAAATCTTCTTTATTCATCATTACCACTATCTATAATTTTTATCTTAGCCTTATACTCATCAATTTGCTTATTTAAATTATTATATATATCCATAGCTTCTTTGTATAAGTCTATACTTTTGTCTAAATTATCCTTATTTTCTTCAAGCTGATTAAGTAAAGACTTCATCTTTTTATAATTATCTTCAAATGTATTATTCATATTTTATCTGTGCTTTCACTTCTCCATCACTAAAAACTATCTTAACAAAATCATAATCTTTCAAAGAAAATTTAGAATAAATATCATAACCATCTAAACTTTTAATGGATATAGATTTTCTTCTTATATCTAATATTTCCTTGATTGAAGAAAGCTTTATATTTAAATTTTCAATCAAAGACTCTTTCTGTCCTATTCTATCGTTTAAAATATCTTTTATGCTTTTAAAATATATATCTATTTCATTTTTTTTCTTTTCGATAAGGCTGTTAGGACTAAATAAATCTAACCTTTGTTTTAAATATGAAACTTCTATCTCCTTAAGTTCTAAATTTCTCGAGAAAACTTTTTTTATCTCAATAAAAGAATCTTTAAAATCTTCTCTAAGTCTTTTATAATTTCTTACAAGATAAGAGCCAGCCTCAGTTGGAGTTTGTAAAGATATATCACTTACTAAATCTGTAAGTGAATTATCTATTTTATGTCCAATAGCAGAAACTATTGGTGTATTTAAATTATAAATCATCTCTACTAAATCTTTTTCATTGAAAACTTTTAAATCTTCCTTACTACCACCACCACGAGTTAGTACAATGCAGTCTAAGTCCATATCTTCAAGTCTATTAAGTGCTTTAATTATTTCATCTTTTGCACTACTTCCTTGAACTTTTACTGGATAAAGGAAAATCTCAATATCTTGCATTTCCTTATTTATTACTGAAATAAAATCAACTATTGCAGCCGACTTACTAGATGTTATAAGTCCAATATTTTTAGGATAATCTTTGACTTTCTTTTTTCTATTTAAATCAAAATAACCTTTTTTGTAAAAATCTTCTTTTAGCTTTAAAAAACGTAAATATTCGTCAGATAGACCTGAAACTTTAATATCTTTTATCGCAATAGTTAACCTTGAAGAGTATGTAGAATAAGTAAGATTTCCAATTATTACTACCATATCTCCATTATTTATATTTTCAAAGTCCTCATTTTTATAGAAAAAAATAGCACAATCTACTATATCATTATCCTCTTTTAAAGAAAAGAAAATATGCTCATGCGATACTTTTAAATTAGCTATTTCCCCTTCAATACTTACATTTTGAAATAAAGGATCATGCTTAATAGATGTCTTTACATACTGATTAAATTGTTTTACACTTAAAGACTTCAAAACTATAATCTCTTTTTAGAAATTTTACCAAGTACACTGTTAATAAATTTATATCCATCACTTGTAGAATATTTTTTTGATAAGTTAACAGCTTCATTTATAGAAACACTTACTGGAATCTCTAAGTAGAAAATTTCATTTATACTTAAAAACAAAATAGATTTATCAGCCTTAGATAATCTATTAAAAGAAGACTTTCCAATTTGATTTAGTATTATTTCATTTATATCGTTATAATTTTCTAGATATGATTTTAAAGATAAGTAGCAAAATGAATCTTCTCCTAAGTCTATTTCATGATTATAAAACGAATCTTTAATATTACTTACTTCATTTATTTGATTTTCAAATATTATCTTAAAAATCCATTCTCTTTGTTTTTTTCTATTCATTATATCTTCAAACTGTTTACTTGGACATTAACTCTTTTTACAAGAAGTCCTGTCATAGTTTCAACTTGCCTTTTTACATTTTCTTGAACGTGTTTGATAGTTTTTCTAACATTAACATCTGCCCTAAGTACTAAATTTAAATCTATAGTTACAAAGCCTTCAAACACTGAAATATTAGATGCTTTTTTAAGCTCTTTACTATCGAGTTCTTCTAATTCAACAACTCCATTTATTTCTTCTGCCGCGGTTTTTGCTATTGTTTCAATAGTTTCATTAGCGATTTTTACACTACCGTATTTAAACTCTCTAGCCATCTTTACTCCTTTTTACCTAAAAGTTAAACTCTAGATAAATATTCTCCATTTCTTGTATCGATTTTAATAGTGTCACCTTCATTAACAAATACTGGTACATTTATAATTGCTCCAGTTTCAACCTCTGCAGGTTTTGTAACGTTAGTGGCTGTATCACCTTTTATTGCTGGCTCAGTTTTAACTACTTTTAACTCTACAAAGTTTGGTGCTTCAATAGAAAAAGGTTTATTCTTATAAAATCTCATTGTTGCTGTATCATTTTCTCTAATATATGATATAGCCTCTTCTACTGCATCATGATCCACTGGAATTTGTTCAAAAGTTTCTGGATCCATAAAATAATATAATTCACCATCATTGTACAAATATTGCATATCTTTTGTACTTATTATAGCTTGTTCAAACTTTTCATTTGGATTAAATGTTACATCTTTATTTCCACCATGCATAACAGATTTTATTTTAGCTCTTACAAATGCTGCTCCCTTGCCTGGCTTAACATGTTGGAAATCTATTACTTGATAAACATCCCCATTATATTCAAAAGTTATTCCTTTTCTTAAATCATTTGCTGATATCATAATTCCTCCTGATTGACTCTTTTTATCTTATTATACCACTTATAGAAACTTTTTTAAATTGATATGCAAATTTATGTAAAATTAACCTATATTTTTTCATATAGTAAAACATAAATCTGATATAATATAAGTGGTGATTAAAATGAAAAAAATAGGAATTATATCAGAATTTAACCCATTTCACAATGGTCATGAATACATATTAAAAGAAGCTAGAAAAATATCTCAAGCTGATATTCTTGTAAGTATAATGAGTGGCGATTTTGTCCAAAGAGGTCAAGCAAGTATTATTGATAAATATAAAAGAGCTAATTGTGCAATTAAATATTCTGACCTCATTGTTGAAATGCCTACATTTATAAGTTTACAATCTGCAAACTTTTTTGCTTATAAAAATATAGAATTATTAAATAAGATTAACATAGACTACTTAGCATTTGGAATTGAAAATATTGAAGAAAGTCAATTTTTTGATTATGCTAATGAAATTATCGATAATGAAGATAAGATAAATTTCAAGATCAGGGAATTTATGGATAACGGATACTCATATACAAAAGCTTCTTACTTAGCAAGCAATGAAATAATAGATGATACTTTATTTTTAACATCCAATAATATTCTTGCCCTAGAATATATAAGGGCTATCAAAAAAATAAACTCAAATATAAAGCCTATAGCAATAAAAAGAATTGGAGCAAACAATAGAGATTTATCTTTAGGAAAAGATATTTTCTCATCATCAACATCTATAAGAAATAATATAGAAAATGAAAATATAAATACATACTTACCTAAATATTCTTATGAAAAAATCCTTGCTTTTAAAGATGAATATAAAAATTTTCCAAAAGATGATTATATATATAATATTTTTAGATATAAAATTCTTGTAGAAAAAGCTCCAATGAATAAGTGTCTATGTTATGAAAATGGAATAGATAATCTGCTAAGAAAACTAGCTGAAAATAATAACAATTATAAAGACTTTTTAGAAAAAGCAATAAGTCAAAGATTTACAAAATCTAGAATTAGAAGACTAATTTTAAACTATTGCTTAGATAATTTTACAGAGTTGAATAATATAAACATTAACTTTTTAAAAGTCCTATCCTTTAGCGAAGATTCTAAAGTTTTATTAAAAAATAAAAATATAAATTTTGTAATTAGAAAAAAAGATGCCAACTCTTTAAATTTAGATAATAAAAAAATCTATGATAAAATGGTTGATTCTTCTAATCTATACTCTCTTATCATAGGTAGAGAATTAAACTATGATTTTACTAGACATATAAAAATTACTGAATGAAAATAAAATAAGACTCTATAATAATTTGTTTCTACAAAACTACAAGTTATTATAGAGTCTATTATAATATTTTTATAAAATTCTTAATTTTTTACTTGAAATTCTCAATATTTAATATTCCATCAAGTCTTTCAAGATAATTTTCATCTTGATTATGCGTTATTACTATTCTTGTTAAATCATTTAAGATAAAAATCAGATTTTCGATTACTTGTGCTGATTTTGGGTCTAATCCTGAAGTTGGTTCATCAAAGATTATTATCTTTACCTTATTTACTAAATCTCTTGCCAATTCTATTCTTTTCTCCTCCAGAAATAGTATTCTTATTAAGAATATTATTTTTGACCTTATTAGATAAAATTTTTAATCCAACTAAATCTATAACTTTATTATAAAGACTTACATCTATATCTTTATACATGCTTATATTGTTATATAAACTATCCTTAAGTATAAAATTATCTTGAGGTATATAATAATATATCTTCTTCTTTAAATTGCTTTAATGGTGTATTTTCAAAAAATATATTACCACTATAATCTTTTTCTATTTTCATTAATATCTTTGCAAGAGTTGATTTTCCTGAGCCACTAGAACCTATAATAGCATATGACTTGTATTTATCAAATTTAAAATTAAGGTCAGAAAAAACCAGTGTTTTTTTTATATTTGAAACTTAAATTATTTATAGTAATTTCTTGCTTTGGTGTAATTATTTTTTTAAATTTAACATTTTCACTTATGATTATCCCAGAAAAAATCTTATTTTTATGCTTTTAGATGTATTGAGTTCTACAAAGTGTCTGAATCCATCTGCTATAGCATTTGATGATGTTCATACAATTGTAATTGCAGAAAGTATCATAGTTGAATCTAAACTATTAAAAGAAATAAGTAAAGAACATATAGATACATTAATAATTAAAGTTATCCCACTTAAAGTAGTCATTGTTTCCATTAACATTCTTTTACTTATATTCAATTTTTTAATTGATTCTAATGCTTTTTTTATCACTTTTAGAAAAAAATCTACAAATGATTTGCTATTTTTTGATTGTTTTACTTGTAAATATCCATCTAAAGATTCATATAATTTATTCAAATAAATCTCATTATTATTAGAATATTCCATTTGTAAAAAATTTTTTTGGCAAAATTTTTTCCTACAAATAAAGGATACAAATATAACTGTTAACATTATTGCTACATGTATTCTTACCAAAAAAACAAAAATATTAAAACTTGACCAAGATACATACATGAGTAAACTAAATTTAATAAATAATTTAATCTAAATTGATCTACATCTTTATCAATAATATTTATATAATAGCTAGTATCAAATTTATATTTTGAAGTTTTCATCTTATATAAAGATTTCATATAATCTACTCTTATATCATCACTAATGTTTATAGTGAAATCATTAGCATATTTTTGACTTATATACATACACAAAAGATAAATTAGAAAAAAAGAGATAGATATCCCTATATAATATGTAGATTCTATAAATTCCCCATCTAACATAAGTCTTGTAATATTGGATAGGTCTAAAGAAGCAATACTAAAAAAACATATAGCAAACCAACTAGCAATTAGAGATATTATAAGAGATTTTTTATTTTTAAAAATATATTCTTTAATCATGATCTTGATTCCTTGATTTTTTCCTTTATATATTTATCTTTAATTTTTCTTTTAAATTCACATAATCTTCCATGTTTAGATTGTTTATAAAACAAAATAGATGCTGGACATACAGAGCAAGAATTTTTATTTATACACTCTTTACATCTTTTAAATTTCCTAATAGATTGTAAAATATTTGTTATCTTTCTGAGTTTAGAATTAAAAATATGTCCCTTATTATATTCTCCTAATTTGTAATCACCATGTCCTAAAAACATATGACAAGGTATAATATTTAGAAATGGATCAATTGCAAAAGAATGGATTCCTGCATCACAAAATATATCATCATAATAAGAGCTTGAAAACGATTTGTCTAACATTAATTTATTAGCTATATTATTTTCAATATCTAAATTATTTTCTTTATCTATATCTTTAAATTCTAAAGTATCATCACCATAACAATCTACAATAAGTGTCTTTGTATTTATTTAAGCAATATTTTTAAAAATTTGATTTTAATAGAATATAACATATTATATTAAATTAATTATAATTGAATTTATTATATATAAGATAATTAATATTATTGCTTAGAATATTAGTATTGTAATATTTTAGATAAAAAATAAACTCTAAATCATAAAAACTATGCGTTCTATGATAAAGAATTCATTTTTTAATTCTTATTTTTGATTTAATATATGTTGCCTGTTTTTTTCTAGAGATTGAGCTAGTTTATTAAAATTGTCACTAGATTTAGAAAATAATTGATCTACATATTGATAAGATTGTTTTTTAATACTATTTGCTTGATTGTTTGCTTCTTCAATTATTCTTCTAGCTTCATCTTTGGCCTGAGTTGTTATTTGATGTTCCGAAATCATCTTTTGATATTGGTTTTTAGCTTGTTCTTTGAAATTATTAATTTGACTATTAGCATTTTCTATTTTTGACTTAGCTTCATTTTCTGCTTCTTGTAAAATTCTATCCTTTTCATCATTAATCCATTGAGCATTTTTAATTTCTGCTGGTAATGAATCTCTCATTTCTCTTACAATTTCAAATATTTCATCTGGGTCTACTGAAACCTTTCTTGAAAATGGAACAGAACTAGCATTATCCATTATATCTTCTATTTCATCAATTAATTCATTAATATTTGCCATAATTACCTTCCTCCTATATCAACCTTATCTTCTATAGCTTTTTTTACATTTTTTGATACAAATTTGGATACATCTCCACCAAAACTTGCTAGCTCTCTTACTCCGCTTGAACTTATAAAGGAGTATCTTGGGTCTGATAGCAAAAATATAGTTTCAAAACCTGGATAAAGGCTAGAGTTAAATTGTGCAATATTAATTTCATATTCATAATCAGTCACAGCCCTTATACCTCTGACAATTGTCTTTGAATTTTCTTTTTTTGCAAAATCTACTAGCAAACCATCAAATTCTTTTACAACAACATTATCTAACTTGTATTCTTTTATGTCTTGCTTAATTAATTCTATTCTCTCTTCAATTGAAAAAAGAGTGTGTTTGACTTCATTTATTAATATAGCTACCACAACTTCATCAAACATTTTACTAAGTCTTTCAATTATATCTAAATGTCCAATAGTAATTGGGTCAAAGCTACCTGGATATATCACTTTCATAGCAATAAAATTTCACGATTTTCCTTCCATATTTTTTTTCTTTGATTAGTCTTAAATAATCCATGTCAGAAAAATCTAAATTTCTATCTGATTCGCTTATTATTATACCATTATTCTTCAATAAATGATAGTTTAATATAAGCTCTAGACTAATTTTAAGATAATCTTCTTTGTAGGGAGGATCTAAGAATATGTAATCAAATTTATAAGACTTATCCCTACAAATTTCTAAAGTTTTTCTAAAATCTCCTTTTATAGTTTCATTCTTTTTGTTAGAAATTTTTTCTAAATTTTCTTTAAGTATCTGATAATTAGACCTGTTTAATTCTCCAAATACAACAAAACTTGCTCCATGGGACAGAAATTCTATACCCATTTGACCAGTGCAAGCAAATAAGTCAAGTGCTGTAAAACTTTCCTTATAAGGATATAGTATAGTAAATATTGCCTCTTTTACTTTATTATCTGTTGGTCTTGAGTTTTTTGCTTTTGGAGATTTAAGATTAAATCCCTTATAGATTCCTGATATTACTCTCATTAGTTTAGTACAATTCCCTTATCAATGTTAAAATAATTTTCTAGATATTTTAGGTTTATATTTTTGAAATTTTCCTCTTTTGAAAATTCGAAAATTTCAAAACACAAATTAATCTCATTTTCTTTTAAGTTAAAATAGTCTATGTCATTTAAGTTTTTACCATGCTGAATTGTAGATAATATTTTTCCAGCACCTCTAAGCTTTAGATCTTTTCTAGCAATTTCAAAACCATCGTTAGAGTTTTTTATAATATTAAGCTTACTCTTTTCATTGAATTTTTCACATATTAAATAGCAATAAGACTCATACCTACCCCTACCTATTCTTCCTCTAAGTTGGTGAAGAGAAGATAGACCAAAATTATTGGCGTTGTATATAAGCATAGTATTAGCATTTTTAATATCTATACCAACCTCAATTACAGTTGTGGATATAAGTATATCTATATTTCCCTTTGAAAATTCTTTAAGTATATCTTCTTTTTCAATTGATTTTAATTTTCCATGAAGCTTTTTAACCTTATATTCTCTAAAGTTACTCTTATAATAAGAATATAAGTTTTCAACAGAATTCTTATCATCACTATCTATAGAATCACTTACTATATAAACTTGCCTACCCTCAGCTAATACTTTTTTTAACTTATTATCAATTGAGTTTCTCATAGATTCAAGAATTATTTCTGTTCTTATTTCTCCTCTTCCCTTAGGTAGCTCTGTTATTTGTGATAAATTCAACAATTTCGAAATTTTTAGATAAAGTGTTCTAGGTATAGGTGTAGCAGTCATTGTAAGATAATTAGCATTACTTCCCTTTTGATAGAGACTTTGTCTTTGTCTTACACCAAATCTATGTTGTTCATCAGCTACTATAAATTTCAGATTATTAAAATCTACATCATCAACTATTAAGGCATGGGTACCTATAAGAATGTCAATTTTACCTTTTTTAAGATCCATTTTAATCTTATCTTTATTTTTAGTCGATGATGTAAGAAGAGAAACTTTAAGGCCAAAAGATTCAATAAAATCTTTGTTTTTCTCATATTGTTGACTTGCTAGCACCTCTGTTGGTACCATCATTGCAGATTGGTATTTATTTAAACCAAAAATAATCATACTTATGATTGCTATAATTGTTTTTCCACTTCCAACATCCCCACAGAGTAGTCTATTCATAGGACTATTGCTATTTATATCATTTAAAATGTCGACCAATGACTTATACTGACTTGAGGTTAGCTCAAAATCAAGTTTTCCTAAAATTTCATCAAGATTATACTCTAAATCTAATTTTTGATAGTAGTTCTCCTTATTCATCAGATATATAAAAATCAATTCTTTTAAGAAATCTACAATTTTTATTTCAGACTTTGCTTTTTTTAATTTAATAATTGAACTTGGGCTATGAATTTCCTTTAAATTTGATAATTTACTAGAAAATTCAAACTTTCTTATTAGCTTGTTACCTAAAAAATTTTCATCCATATTGTAGTATTTTAAGGCCTCATTGATAAAATTTCGTAGGTTATTATTTGTTATAGATCTAGTTAAAGAATAGATTGGAATGATACTTCCAATACTTAAATCTTTAAGATTTGTAAACATCGGGTTATAACATTCAAAATTTTGCCCATCAGTTTTAACTTTGGTATAAAACTTATATGTCTCACCTATCTTCAGTTTTCTTGGTGAAAACTTATCATTAAACCATATTAATTTTATTTTTTTTTCATTTTCACTAGCATAAAGATAAGATATGGTAGATTTTCTTGAATACTTCATATAAATTTTTGATTCGATAGTCCATTCAAAATAGTGCTTGTTTTCATCAATATTTGAAGATAACATAAATTTTTTTGACCTATCCTCATACTCTTTTGGATAATAATTATATAAGTCACTAACTGAATTTATTGATAATCTTTGCAAACATTCTTTCTTCTTTTTACCAATACCCTTAATATCAGTAAGATCCATTATTTACTCCAAGGTAATTGTGTAATAATAAAGAGGTTGACCTCCATAAATCAATTCTACATCAACATCCTTAAATTTCTTTTCAATAGATTTTGAAAATTTCTTAGCTTCCTTATCATCAACATCCTCACCATAGTATATGGTAATTAAAGAAGTATCTTCATCGACAGCCTTGACTAAAGTATCCTTGGCAGTCCTATCTATAGTTTTTTTGCTTGTTACAATCTTATTATCAACAATTCCTATATATTCATTCTTTTTAATCGAAATATTATTTACATTGGTATCCCTGACTGCTATAGTCACTTCGCATACTTTGACATCTTCAATAGCTTCATTGAAATTCTCCATATTTTTATCTAATGACTGAGACTCATCAAATGATAAAAGTGCAGAAAATGATTCTGGTATTGATTTAGTTTCAACCACTCTACAATTTTTTTCGGATAAATCACAAGCTTGTTTAGCACTCATTATTATATTTTTATTATTTGGAAAAATTATAACATTTTCACTATCAATTTTTTCAATGGCCTTATAGATATCTTCAGTAGATGGATTCATAGTTTGTCCGCCTGAGATAATTTTATCCACATTTAGGCTTTCAAATACCTTATCATATCCCTCTCCTCTGGATATAGCAATAAAACCATATTTTTTAGAAGGTTTTTTATTAATATTAATATTTGCTAAAACACCTGGATTTGTATTTTCTATATTTAACTTAATCACATCATAATCTTTGATTATATCATATAGGTCATTTAAGCTATCACAATCAAAAGACACATCAAGTAACCCATTATCAATGTTTGTGCTTAAAGATGATGATATGTTATAAAATTTTTCTTCTAAAATTTTATAATCCTCATCTATTAATAAAATTAAATCAACATTATAGGATTTTGAAGGAATATCTTTTATTTCAAGTTTAGATAAGTCTGTTTCAATATCAATATCAGAATTAAGGGCTTTGAGAGCACCTTCTAATAAAAACATAAGTCCTTGACCACCTGAATCTACTACTTTTGCTTCTTTCAATACTGGTAGCAGATTAGGTGTATCTAATAAGGCCTTTTGACCTTTATTAATAATTTTTAAAAGATACTTATCTATATCAATATTATCTATATAAGAGTTTTCTGCTTCTTCAGCCATCAATCTTGATACTGTAAGAATAGTGCCTTCAGTAGGTTTCATTACAGCCTTATATGCTGTTTCATTGGCAACTTTAAAAATCTCCTTAATCTCTAATGCACTAATTGTATCTTTTCCCTTAATAGCCTTAGCCATACCCCTACAAAGTTGGGATAGGATAACTCCTGAATTTCCACGAGCCCCCATTAAGGTACCTTGGCTTAGAAGCTTTGCTATCTCATAGCAAGAACTTGTATCAATGCTCTTAACTTTGTCTACTCCAGACTTCATTGTCATAGTCATATTTGTACCAGTGTCTCCATCTGGCACTGGAAATACATTTAAACTATCCACAATATCTCTTTTCTCATTTAAAAGTTCGAAAGCCTTCACAATAAGGATTTTGAACTTAGAACTATCAATTTTCTTCATAATTCACCTAATTTTTAATTCCTTGAACTAATATATTCACATGATTTACACTAACATTTAGAGAGTGTTCAATATTATATTTAACATTTTCTATAATATTTTGACATACCACTGCGATTCTAACACCATAATTTAGTATCAAAGATATTTCTACTGTTACTGAACCGTCTATATTCCTTGAAACTTTCACACCCATATTCATATTATCTAGACCTAAAAGTTTATATATTCCATCTTTTGTACTTCTGCTTGCAAGTCCTACCACTCCATAAGACTCTATAACAGAAGATGCAGCAATATTTGCAATTACTGTTTCTGATATACTTACTTTACCGTAATTGTTTTTATATTTAATTGCCATATACTCCTCCATTAATTTTCTTCTAATTATCATTATACCATTAATTAGTCTCCTAGTATAATTGTATAAAAGTATTATATATAGTAATTTCTAAGATTGTCAAACATATGTAATAATCCTAGAAAAAAGTAAGCTTCAATACCCTATAACTGTCTATAATTTATTGTAAGTTGTTTGTAATTTATATTAATCTATGTGTATTTTTATATTTATTAACATTTTCCATAAAATTACTATGAATTTTACTTAATATAAGTGTTGCATTAGTTTTACAATTTATCAAACAATAAAAATAACCTTAAATTTGTTAAAAATCAAATTTAAGGTTATCTTAGAGTTAATATTTAATTTTAAGAAACAAGCTAATTATGAGTCTGAAGCGATATAATATAGTTTTAGTCGTTTTATTTAATCAATTTAAACCTATCATGTAAGCACTTTTAAAAACAATTATTGTCTAGAAAAATATTAGCAAGTTCTAATTTAAATGATTTTCCTATTTTCCAGCTAATCTCTTGTATGTTTGATATCTATCGTTAGCAGCTTTTTCTGCTTCTTGATACAACTGATCAGCAGTTTCTGGGAATGATCTCTTAAGTGAAGAATATCTTACTTCCCCTTGAATAAATTCTTGGAATGATTCTTTAGGTTCTTTAGAATCTAATTGGAATGGATTCTTTCCTTCATCAGCAAGTCTTGGATCAAATCTCCATAAGTGCCAGTAACCTGCATCAACTGCTTGTTTTTCTCTAAATTGAGATTTACCCATACCAATTCTGATACCGTGGTTGATACATGGAGCATAACAAATAATTAGAGATGGTCCATCATAACTTTCAGCTTCTTTCATAGCTTTTATTGTTTGATTTTGATTAGCTCCCATAGCTACTTGTGCTACATAAACATAACCATATGAAGTCATCATCAAGCCAAGATCTTTCTTTTTAACCTTCTTACCACTTGCAGCAAATTGTGCAACTGCTGATAATGGTGTAGCCTTAGATGATTGTCCACCTGTATTTGAGTAAACTTCTGTATCAAATACTAGTATGTTTATATTTTCTCCACTAGCAAGTACATGGTCTAGTCCACCAAATCCTATATCATAGCTCCATCCATCACCACCAAAAATCCATACTGATTTTTTAATCATATAATCTTTTAATGTATAGATTTTGTGTAATAAGTCTTTAGCCTTTTCATCTGATACTGATCTAGCTTTATCTTCAAGGTTTATAATCTTAGCTGTTGCTTCTTTAGAAGCCTTAACATCTTCTTTTCCCTCAAGCCATGCATTAAATGCTTCACTTAATTCAGAATCAATATTAAGTTCATTAAATTCATTCATATATGTTTCAAGGAGTAATTTATTTGAGTCAGCTGCAAGTTTCATACCATATCCATATTCTGCTGCATCTTCAAATAGAGAGTTACCCCAAGCTGGACCCTTACCGCAAGCATTTGTTGTATATGGTGTAGCTGGTGATGAAGCTCCCCAGATTGATGAACATCCTGTAGCATTTGCAATGTACATTCTATCACCAAATAGTTGAGTTACAAGCTTGGCATATGGTGTTTCACCACAACCAGCACAAGCACCTGAGAATTCAAGAAGTGGTTGTTTAAATTGAGATCCTTTAAGTGTCATTGGATCCATAACATCTTCTTTATATCCTACTACTTCATGTGCATATTCCCAATGATCTTTTTCAAGTTCAACTTGTTGTTCGAAAGGTTTCATTAGCAAGGCTTTTTTTGGAGCTGGACATACATCAGCACAATTTCCACAACCTGTACAATCAAGTGGTGAAACTTGAATTCTGAATTCATAACCATCCATTCCCTTACCAATTGCTTTCTTTGTTTCAAATCCTTCCGGTGCATTTGCTTTTTCTTCTTCTGTTACTAAGAATGGTCTAATTACAGCATGAGGACAAACATATGAGCATTGGTTACATTGTATACAATTATCTATTTGCCATTCAGGTACATTAAGAGCAATTCCTCTTTTTTCATATTTAGTTGTACCTGGTTCAAAGTCTCCATTAGTACTATCTTTGAAAGCTGATACTGGTAGTTCATCTTCTTTTTGCTCAATCATTGGTTTAACGATATTTTTAATGAATTCTGGAAGTTCTTTTTCTTCTTTTTCTTCATCTTTTGCATCAGCCCAAGATTCAGGAACTTCAACTTTAACTACTGCATCAATTCCTTCATCTACTGCTTTGTAGTTCATATTTACTATGTCGTCACCTTTGTGACCATATGATTTAACTATAGAATCTTTTAAGTATTTAACAGCTTCATCTATAGGAATTACTTGTGATAAGTTAAAGAATGCTGATTGCATTATCATATTTGTTCTTGAACCTAATCCTACTCTTTCAGCTATGTGAGATGCATCAATAATATAGAACTCTATATTGTGTTTAGCTAAATATCTCTTCATTTTTGCTGGAAGGTGTTCTTCAAGTTCATCTACTGACCATGAACAGTTAAGTAAGAAAGTTCCTCCATCTTTAAGACCTTCAAGTAAGTCATATTGATTAACATAAGCTGGTTTTGAACATGAAATAAAGTCAGCTTCATCTAGTAGGTAAGTTGATTTAATAGGGTTTGAACCAAATCTTAAGTGAGATACTGTTAAACCACCTGATTTTTTAGAGTCATAGTCAAAGTAGCCTTGAGCATACATTTCTGTATTATCACCAATGATTTTTATTGCTTGTTTGTTAGCACCAACTGTTCCATCAGATCCAAATCCCCAGAATTTACATCTGTGAGTTCCCTCTTGTCTAATTCTTAAGTCAGTTCTTTCAAGTGATTTATATGTTAAATCATCAGTAATTGAAAGTGTAAAGTCATCTTTCATTTCACCTTCAAGATTGTTAAACACTGCTTCAATATCTGCAGGTATTGTATCTTTAGATGAAAGTCCATATCTACCACCAATTATTTGTGGTTTATCTTCAACATCATAGTATGCTGATTTAACATCTAATAATAATGGTTCGCCAATTGAGCCTTTTTCTTTTGTTCTATCAAGTACAGCTATTTTCTTAACTGTTTTTGGTATAGCTTTTAATAAGTGATCTTTAGAGAATGGTCTGTAAAGATGAACTTCTATCATACCAACTTTTCTTCCGTCTTCTATTAACTTATCAATTGCTTCTTCAGCTGCTTGACAAACTGAACCCATAGCTATAATAATTTCTTCAGCATCATCTGCACCATAGAAATTGAATAATTCATAATTTGTTCCGATTAATTCATTTATCTTGTGCATGTAATTTTCTGTGATTCCAACGATGTCTGTATAAGCTGGATTAGAAGCTTCCATTCTTTGGAAGAAAATATTCTTTTCAGATGTACCAATTGTTTTTGGTCTTTCTGGATTTAATGATTCATTTTTAAATTTATCAACTGCTTCATAATCTACTAATGGAGCTAAATCATCATAATCCCAAACTTCTATTTTTTGAATTTCATGACTTGTTCTGAAACCATCAAAGAAGTTGCAAAATGGAATTCTTCCTTCTATAGCTGATAAGTGAGCTACTGGAGATAAGTCCATTACTTCTTGAACTGAGCCTGAGCATAGCATAGCAAATCCTGTTTGTCTTGCTGCCATAACATCAGAATGATCTCCATAAATTGAAAGTGCGTGAGTAGCTAAAGTTCTAGCTGCAACATGGAATACACCTGGTAATCTTTCTCCAGCAATTTTATACATATTAGGAATCATTAATAATAATCCTTGACTTGCTGTATATGTAGTAGTAAGTGCTCCTGCTGCTAATGCACCGTGTACAGCTCCTGCTGCACCTGCTTCTGATTGCATTTCTTTAACTTCTACTGGTCTTCCGAATACATTCTTTCTACCGTTTGCTGCCCATACATCTACTGATTCAGGCATTGGTGATGAAGGTGTTATAGGATAGATTGTTGCAACATCAGTAAACGCATATGATACGTGAGCTGCTGCTGTATTACCATCCATAGTCTTCATAGCTCTTTTAATTGTCATTTAAGACCTCCTAAAAATTATATGAATCAATTATCGTTAACACTATTATGAGTATAATAAATATCCTTATTTAAGTCAAGTAATTAATGATTTAAAAAATGTCTAGTCTTCTAAATCATTAAATAAGTTTTCGGTCATTACCTTTGCTGCGTTATATCCCATAGACTTTTCTCTTTGGTTCATTGCTGCCACTTCTACAATCATAGCAATATTTCTTCCAGCTCTCACAGGAACAAGAATTTTAGGAAGTTGAACTCCTAAAAGGTCTGTATAATGATCATCTAATCCTAACCTATCATATTCATAATCTTCTCTCCAATGTTCAAGCTCAATTACCATATCAATATCTGTATATACCTTAACTGAACCTGTACCATAAAGCCTTCTAATATCTAATATCCCAAGACCTCTTATTTCTGTATAGTGTCTTATATTTTTTGGAGCCTGACCTACAACTTTATTATCATAGGATGCAATTTCCACTAAATCATCAGCAACAAGTCTATGACCTCTTGATACAAGATCAAGTGCCGTTTCACTTTTCCCTACTGAACTTTCCCCTAATATAAGTACACCTACACCGTATACTTCAAGTAACTCTCCATGAACTTGAGTTCTTTGAGCAAATACATATTCTAACTCTTGGGATATAAGTGAAGTAAGCCTTGTTGTAGGAAGTTTACTTCTTAATATACTTATATCATAATAGTCAGCTAAGTCTAGCATATCTTTGGGTAGTCCTGCATTGTATGAGAAAATTATTGCGGGCATATTATATGATAAAATACCTCTAAATCTTTCATATTGCATTCTATTATCAAGACTTGTTAGGTAGTTATACTCGACACTTCCTATTATTTGCAAACGTCTATAAGGAAATTCTTCCAAAAAACCTGTAAGTTGTAATCCTGGTCTATTGATATCAGGACTTGTAATCTCAACTTCATCAAAGTCACTTGACTTATGAACTATTTCAAGCTTTAAATTATTTACTACATCCCTTAATTTTACACTAGTTCTTCTAGTCATATTCTCCCCTTAACTATTTAGTTTAAAGTACTTAATTATATCAAGAGCTTGATTTTTACTAATTAAATCAACCTCCATCAACTCTTCTAAATTTGCATTTTTTATATTATTAATCGTTTTAAAGTGATTAAATAAATTTTCTTTCTTTTTTTTGCCTATGCCCTTTATATTATCAAGCTCTGACTTTTTCATTGCATTTGTCATAAGTTTTCTATGATAATTTATTGCAAACCTATGGGCCTCTTCTTGAATTTCATATATGAGTTTATAGACTGGATCTCTTCTTTTTATACTTATTTCCTGATTTTCATAAATAATAGCCCTTGTCGTATGTTTATTATCTTTTACAAGTCCTGCTACTTCTATATTTAAATTAAATTTTTTAAGTACTGTTTTTGCAATCTTTACTTGCCCCTTACCACCATCCATCAAAATCAAGTCTGGAAGTTTACCAAATCCTGTAGATGTATTATTTTCCTTTATTTCTTTTTCTCCTCTTTTAAATCTTCTTGTTAATACTTCTTCTAATGAAGCATAATCATCTGGTCCTTCTACTGTTTTTATCTTAAATTTCCTATATTCTTTTCTCTCAGGTAATCCATCTTCAAATACTACCATAGACCCTACTGTTTGAACACCAGCAGTATTGGAAATATCATAAGCTTCAATTCTTTTAATGGACTTAAGATTTAAAACCTGCTTAAGACCATTAAGTCCCCTATGTTTTTTCCTCTCCTTTTCTTCGAGTCTTTTTTCATATTTTTTCATCATATCACTAGCATTTCTTTCAGCCATTTTAATCAAATCTTTTTTTCTACCTAATTTAGGTTGAATTATAGAAACCTTGGAGCCTTTTTTCTTTTCAATAAATGAGGTTAATGCACCAAGATCTGAGGGTAGAATAGCTACCAAAATTTCTTTAGGAATATACATAAGATTTAAATAAAATTGTTTCATAAAAGATGCCATAATATCTTCTTCTTTTTCTCTATAATCATCTTTTAATATAAAATGTTCCCTATCCACAATTTTTCCATCTCTCATGAAAAATACCTGCATAGTTACATAAAATAATCCCTTGCTCATAGCTATAATATCAATATCTTCTTGATTTGTATTTGTAACCTTTTGTTTTTGAGAAATTGTAGAAAGTGCCCTATGATAGTCTCTATACTTAGCTGCATTTTCAAAATCAAGATTCTTACTTGCATAATTCATTTTATCTATTACAAGCTTCGGTATTTCATTAGACTTATTTTCTAAAAATTCTCTAATTGTTTTTATATTTTCCATATAGGATTTTTCTTTTTCTTTACCTATACAAGGTCCATTGCATCTTTTTATATAGTAATTAAGACAAGGTCTATCTAATTGTTGTCCCTTGTCAAAATTAATATTACAAGTCCTAAAAGGAAAAAGTATGTGAAATAATTCTATAACATCGTTGACAGCATAGGCATCAGGATAAGGTCCATAATAATGTCCCTTATCCCTTTTTACATTTCTTACCTTTTCTATTCTAGGATATTTTTCATTTGTAATTTTTATATAAGGATATTGCTTATCATCTCTTAGTACTATATTGTATTTTGGTCTATTTTTTTTAATTAAATTCGACTCTAGAACAAGGGCCTCAACTTCATTTTCAACAATTATATATTCAAATATTTTTACATGACTTACCATAGCAAGTACTTTTCTACCCTTATTGGCGTTATTGTCAAAGTACTGTCTGACACGTTTTTTTAAATTAATCGCTTTGCCTACATATATTATTTCGTCATTTTTATCCCTCATTATATAAACACCAGGTAAATCTGGTAAGTCTTTTAATTTAGCTTTTATTTGATTATTTATCAAATTTCCCTACAACTCTCTTTCAAATATTCTAAATCACTTCCTTCAAGATATGGAGAAAGAATTTCTTCACATTTCTTATTATATGAGTTAAGCCAGTCTATTTCCCATCTTTCTAACATATCTATATTAACAGGTCTTGTATCTATTGGAACAAAGGTTAAACATTCAAATTTCATAAATTTTCCGAATTCATTTGTAAAATCTTCCTTTACATATACTTCACTTTCAATTCTTATTCCATGCCTATTTGCTATATAGAGACCAGGTTCTATAGATGTAGTCATATTTTCTATAAATTCTGTATTATCAAAGGCTGATATCCTATTTGGTCCTTCATGAACTGTGAGTGTAAAACCCACCCCATGACCTGTACCATGGAAAAAGTCTTTTCCAGCCTTCCATAATGGATATTTTGCAATAGCATCAAGTCTTTGTCCATTTGTTTTTTCTTTAAATTTAGCGCTCATTAATGCAATATGAGACTTTAATACCAAAGTATAGTTTTCTTTTTCTTCTTCAGTAAGTTTTCCTAAGGAAATTGTTCTTGTTATATCAGTAGTTCCTTCCATATAGTGAGCTCCAGAATCAACTAGTAAAAGAGATCTTTCTTCTAAAGTCTTTGAAGATAATGAATTTGATGAATAATGAACTATAGCCCCATTTTCCTTGTAACCTGCTATAGTTTCAAAAGAATCTTCAATATAAGATTCATTCTCACTCCTTAAGTCATGAAGTTTTTTACTAGCTATAAGCTCTGTCAAAGAACCTGTTTTAGTTCCAACTTCAACCCAATTAAAGAACTTAACAAGAGTTAAAGCATCTATTAAATAAGCTTTTTTTTCATTTTCAAGTTCTACATCATTTTTGATTGCCTTCATCTTTGTAGATAAATTGATTCCTGTCATTATTCTTACATTTGAATTTATTGAATCATAAATTAATACATTAGTTCTTTCGGGATCTAGATAAATTCTATTTTTTCCCCTTATATCTTTAAGTAATGTATAAATATAGTCATATGAATGTAGCTTAACATTATTTTCTTTTAAATATTCCTCTACCTTATCATCTATTTTATCAAGGTCAACACAAAGATGAATCTCATCCATAGATATTAAAAGATATGATAAAAACACTGGATTATACTCTATATCATTTCCCCTAATATTTAGCAGATAGCATATATCTTCAGGTGAACCTATAAAATTATAATCACAATTTTTATCTTTAAGTTCAGTTCTTAACCTTTTAATCTTTGACTCTAAACTTTCCCCTACATATTCTAAATCATATACCCAAACTTTTTCTTTAGGAAGACTTGGTCTGTCATTCCATATTTTTGATATATAATCTATATCATAAACCAAAGCACGTGAACCCATATTCTCACTTAAATTTTTGTAGTCTTTTACGGAAAAACAATTACCATCAAAGCCGATTTTCCCAAACTCACTAACTTCTTCCAATAAAAACTCTTCTATGCTTGGATCTTCCTCAAAGCCAAGCTTATAAAACTCAAACTCAGTAAATTCTAGTTCTTTCTCTGCTTGAAGAAAATATCTAGAATCCGTCCAAAGCCTTGCTTTGTCCATAGTTATAACACAAGTACCTGCTGAACCAGTAAATCCAGAAATAAACTCACGGGTTTTATAATAATTACTAATATATTCTGATTGATGAGGATCAGATGTATTTACTATATAGGCGTCAATTTGACGACTTGCCATCAATTCTCGTAACTTTCTTAGTTTTTCATCTATATTCATAAAAGCTCCTTTATATTAAATCTTATCTTTCTATTATTATACCATTGTTAAATAATATAAAAATTGATTTTTTAATCCCCTTTGCATATAATAATTAAGGCTAATGAAAGAATAAAAAAAGAGAGAGTGATTAAATGAAATTAGGAATTGTTGGTCTACCAAACGTAGGCAAGTCAACACTATTTAATGCCATAACAAAGGCAGGAGCAGAAATTGCAAACTACCCATTCTGTACGATAGACCCAAATGTAGGTCTTGTAAATGTACCAGATGAAAGGTTAGACTACCTTGCAAAAATGCATAATTCAAAAAAAATAGTTCCTGCTGCAATAGAATTTTATGATATTGCAGGTCTTGTAAAAGGTGCTAGTAAAGGTGAGGGTTTAGGAAATAAATTTTTATCAAACATTAGGGAAACAGATGCAATAGTAGAAGTTTTGCGTTGCTTTAACGATCCAAATGTAACCCATGTAGACGGATCTATTGACCCATTAAGAGATATAGAAACCATAAATCTCGAGTTAATCCTTGCTGATTTAGAACTTGTTGATAAGGTATTGGTTAAAAGGGAAAAGATTGCAAAGTCTGATAAAAGTGTGAGAAATGAAGTAGAGCTTTTAAAAAAAATTAAAGAAATTTTAGAAGAAGGAAAATCAGCTAGAGTATTAAATCTTAATGATGATGATATGTCACTTCTTAAATCCTATCAACTTCTATCAACTAAACCTATAATATATGTATGTAATGTAGACGAAAGCGATGTAATTGATAATGGAAATTCAAATAAATATGTAAATCAAGTAAGAGAGTTTGCAAAAGAGGAAAACTCCCAAGTATCAGTAGTAAGTGCTAAGATTGAGGAGGAGATTTCAAACCTTGATACAGATGAAGAGAAAAAGGAATTCTTAGCAATGATCGGTCTTCAAGAGTCAGGATGTGACCAAGTTATAAGAGATTCATATAAAACACTTAACTTAATTTCATTTTTAACTACGGGAGAAGATGAAACTAGAGCTTGGACAATTACTAAGGGGACAAAGGCAGTTGATGCTGCTGGAAAAATTCATACTGATATCCAAAGAGGATTTATAAAAGCCGAGATTGTAAGCTTTGATATCCTTAAAGAATATGGTAATATGGCAAAAGTTAAAGAACATGGTCAACTTCGAATGGAAGGAAAAGACTATGTTATGAAAGACGGCGATATTACGAACTTTAAATTTAATGTTTAGGTGTAATATGAAGAAACAAGCTAAACTTATTGTTCACACAGGTTCAATGTTTTCAGGAAAGACAACTTCACTTTGGAGAGAACTATATAGAATGAAGATTGCAGGGTATAAAACTGTTGCCTTTAAACCTTCAGTAGATTCAAGACATGAAGATGAAAAAATTATAAGCCACGATAATCTTGAACTTGATGCTTTGAAAATAGATTCTATTAATGACATTTTAGAATATAGTTCAAGAAATGAAGTTGATGCTATTGGAATAGATGAAGTTCAATTTTTCCCAGATAATCCAACAGAAATCGTAGAGTGTTTTCTAAAACTTATGAAGTCCCACATAACAATTGTAGTATCTGGACTTGATATGGACTATAAAGCAAGACCTTTTGAGATAGTGAAGGAACTTATGCCTATTGCAGATGAACTTATCAAACACCATGCTATCTGTGCATCATGTGGAGAAGATGCCTGGGTATCATTTAGAAAATCATATAATGAAGAGAGAATAGAAATAGGAGCTCAGGGTTCATATGAACCTTTATGTAGATCTTGCTACACAAAAAAGATGAAAGATAGAGAAAAATCTAAGAACCAAATATCAATTGAAAAATATAAAAAAACACTGTAAGATTTTAAAATCTTACAGTATTTTTGTGTTTATATTATCTTTCTACAACTAGGGCAGTTCCCATTCCTCCACCTATACAGAGTGTTGCTAGACCCTTTTTAGAATCTCTTTTTTCCATTTCATATAAAAGTGTTGTAAGAATTCTTGCTCCAGATCCTCCTATTGGATGGCCTATAGCAATCGCTCCACCATTTACATTTGTTTTTTCAGGATCAAATCCCATTTCATTTCTTACTGCATAAGATTGAGCTGCAAAAGCTTCATTGGATTCAATCAAATCAAGTTCATCAACTGTAACACCGGCTTTTTCTAAAGCTTTTTTACTTGATGGGATTGGACCTGTTCCCATAATTTTTGGATCAACACCTGCTGATGCATATCCTATAATTGTTGCAAGAGGTTTTACTCCCAATTCTTTAGCTTTTTCTTCACTCATAATTACAAGACATGCTGCACCATCATTGATTCCTGATGCGTTGGCTGCTGTTACTGTACCATCTTTGATAAAAGCTGATCTAAGTTTAGAAATATTTTCTTTAGTAACTCCATCTCTTATATATTCATCATCTTCAACAACTGTAACATTACCTTTTCTGTCAGTAATTTCTACAGGAACTATTTCATCTTTAAACCTTCCTTCAGCACGAGCTTTACTTGCTCTTTGTTGACTTACTGCTGCAAGATCATCTTGCATTTCTCTTGTAATACCATATTTTTCAGCTACATTTTCAGCTGTAACTCCCATATGATAGTTATTATAAATATCCCAAAGTCCATCAATAATCATTTCATCAACAAGTTTTTTATCACCCATTCTAGCTCCCCATCTAGCTTCATCGATTAAGAATGGAGCATTAGACATAGATTCGGTTCCTCCTGCTAAAACTACATCTACATCACCTGCTAAAATCATTTGAGCTGCTAGTGATACTGTTCTAAGACCTGAACCACAAACCTTATTAATTGTCATTGCTGGAACTGTTTCTGGAACTCCTGCCCCTAAAGAAACTTGTCTAGCAACATTTTGACCTAATCCTGCTTGTAATACACAACCTAATACTGTCTCTTCTATATCTTCTGGTTTAATTCCTGCTCTTTCAATTGCTGCTTTTGCAGCAACAACCCCTAAATCAACTGCACTTTTTGATTTTAAACTGCCTCCGAAGCTTCCTACTGGTGTTCTTGCTGCACTTGCAATAACTACTTTTCTTGTCATATTTTCCCCTTTCAATATTTGATAAATAATTAACTTATATGTAGATTATAACACGTGGTTAAAAATTTATCAAACATTTTTTGATTTTTATGAAATTCTTTATTAAAACTATTTTACTAGCTAATAAAAATATACAGGAAATAAATATATTTGCAAACTATTTCTTAAAATAAAACTGCCTAATTTTACTTAGACAGATCAATGTTAGTTTTTGAATTGAATTTATTTACGTAGATTAAAGTTAATATGAAAACAATTATAAAGGGATATACCCAAGGAAAATCTTTATTATTGATTGAAATAATTTTAAGAATATTACTTAAAGCTTCTTGTATAGCATCAAATAATTCAAAATTAATATTTAGCAACTTTTCAATTACACTTATAAAACTTATTATAGCATCTATAAAAGAGACAATGGAAACAGTTATAAATGAATTTCTTACCAAAATTTTATCCAACTTATTCTTACCATATAGATTAAAAATAACTAATAAAATAGCTAATGGATAAGCAAATTGTAAAAATGGACCTGTAAATTCAACTATACTATCCACTCCCAATACCGATAAAACTAAGGAAGTTAATGTTATTAGACATGCATTAAACTTATATGAAAGTCTATTATTTGAATACTTAACAAATATTTCTGATATTGATGATATAAGACCAGTGGCTGTTGTAAAACATGCTAATATTAATGCTATGAGTAGTATATACCTCCCCTTACTGCCTAATATTTCTTTTGAAATAAAGTTTAATAGCTCTACCCTTGACAGACCATCAACACTTTTAGATACACTTGCTCCTAAATATGCAAGTGACATATATACTAACGCTAAACCAATCACAGCTACAAAGGAAGCCTCTATTGTTTTTTTAAGAATTTCATTTTTATAGCCCTTCTTTACAATACTCTTTACTATAATCGGAGTAAAAGCTAAAGCTGCTAGTGCATCCATTGTATTATATCCTTCAAGCATAGAATTTGATAAAATTTTTCCAGTATGCATATTTACATCTTTCATTTCTCCTATAGGGTTTATAACACCAACTATAATCATTATAAACAAGGAAATTAGTAAAAGAGGTGTTAAAAACTTACCTATAAAATCTACAACTGAACTTTCTCCTAAGGCTAAACATAAAGATATAAAGAAAAAAATTATAGAAAACACTAAAGGCGATATATTAAATCCACTAGATGTTAGCATTTCAGAGCTTGTAGCTGCTGTTCTTGGTATAGCTCCCAAAGGTCCTATACAAAGAGCGATAATAAAAATTATAACTTTAGACAACTTGTTTCCTGCAAGTGAAGTAAATGAAAATATATTACCATGACTTTTTGCAACACTTATAACTGCAATTAAAGTTAGACCAACCCCTACTATCGTAAAACCAATGCCTGCATAGAGCCAATTATTTCCATATGTATAACCGAGCATTGGTGGAAATATCAAATTTCCTGCTCCAAAAAACATTGCAAATAATGCAAAACCTATTACTATTATATCCATATTTCCTCCTTGTATAATGAACACATAGTAAATAGTGTTCAAATTTCATTTTTACTATATGATAATCATAGGCTTGTGGATTGTTGTTTCCTCCTATAGCTTTTGACTATTTTATTTAGGGTGCAACCACAATTCTATGTTTATTTGTTTATGAGTTAGATAACGCTTGACGTTTTATCTCGAGCAAGGATACGATACATATTTTTTTGTGGATATCACAGCCATTTTATTTGAAAGGATATTTTATGATTTTAGTTGGTATCGATGTTGCTAAGGATAAGCATGATTGCTATATTTGTCATTCAAATGGAACTGTTATTAAAGATTCTTTTTCTTTTGATAACAATAGGGTTGGCTTTGATTTGCTTTTGTCTTTTTTGCCTGATTCTTCTGAAAATGTAAAAGTGGGGCTTGAAGCTACTGGACATTATTCTTTAAACTTGATCAATTTCTTAGTTGAGAATGGTTTTAATCCTGTTATCTTCAATCCACTTCAAATTAATCTTTTTAGAAAAGCTCATACGCTTAGAAAGACTAAAACTGATAAAATTGATGCTAAGTTACTTGCTCTTATGTTATCTGCCAGTAATGCTAAACCCCACTTGGGTTTATCTTATTATATTTTGGAGCTTAAGTCACTTACTAGATACAGATTTAAACTTAAAGAGCAATTATCTAAGCTTAAGATTTCAATTTCCAGGATTGTCAATATCATTTTTCCTGAGCTTGAGTCTTGTGTCTATTCTATTAATCAGAAGTCTACTTTAGCTATGCTTAAGAGTTTAGAGTTTCCCTTCTAAAAAGCTCATTGCATATGCTCATCTTACAAAACTTACTAATGTTCTTAAGTCTAATTCTATAAGGATAAGGCTATTTGTATAAAGATAGCCGCAGAGAATTCTATTGGTTCTGATTCTGATGCTATTAGTTTTGAACTTATCCAAACTATTGATTTAATTGATTTCTATTCTTCTAAAATTAAAGAGTTAGAGGATAAAATCAATATGATTATGGATCAGATTCAGTCACCACTGATGTCTATTCCTGGGATTTCTTATACCTTAGCTTCTATCATTTTAGCTGAAATTGTTGATATCAATAAGTTTGATAATGATGGTCAACTCCTTGCTTTTGTTGGTCTAGATCCTTGTACTCACCAATCAGGTAAGTTTGTTGCTACAGGTGTGTCTATGGTTAAACGAGGGTCACCTTATCTTAGGTGGGCTCTTTTAAATGCTGCAAGGCTAGTAGCTATGAGGGATGAAACTTTTGCTTTATATTATCAGAAAAAGAAATCTGAGGGTAAACATCATTATGTTGTACTTACCAATACTGCTAGAAAGCTTATTAGAGTTATTTTTAAACTTCTTAAAGATAACTGCAAGTTTGAACCACAAATTAATTTTTTAAGCTAGATTAACTAGCTTTATTTCCTATGCTTATTTTTATTGTTTTTAAAAGCGTTTCTATTCATAAATTATTTTACATATTTTCTAATTTTCTCCTTAGTTAGTCTAAACGTACTTTTATATTTTACCAGTTTTTTGGTTACTTATTAAGTGTTTTAAAAAAATATATAGCAACAATTAATATATTTGAAATAAAATTACAAATATATCTTAAATTTTTGAATAATGAATTGCATAAGTAAACATCAGTTTTGTATATATTTAAAAATTCCTTTATAAAAGCGTTTGTAAATTAAAATTTATTAAGGCATATTCAAAAGAAGAATAATAATAGATTAAATTTATATATTTTGGTTTTTTCATAAAAATAAAGGGGTACCCCCCCTTTATTTGTAATTTTCAATAAATTTTAAATCTTTGTCACTAAGTTCAAACTTATCTTGGTCTGTAATAATCTCAGCCTTATTTTTTCTTATTACTAATTGATGTTCAAATTGAGAACAAACAGAGCCATCACTAGTTCTCGCTGTCCATCCATTCGAATCTATTTTTGACTTCCAATCGCCTATACAAATCATAGGTTCTATAGTAAAGACCATATTTTCTTGAATCCTTGGTCCAAAACCTCTTTTTCCATAGTGAGGGACTTGTGGATCTTCATGCATTTCTTTTCCTATGCCATGTCCTATAAAATCTCTTATTACAGAAAAACCATTTTCTTTTTCTACATATTCTTGGATAGCAGCTCCTATATCGCCAATCCTATTTCCTGGTATTGCCTCTTCTATTCCTTTGTATAGGGCTTTTAAGTTAACATCAACTAATTTTTCATTTTCTTTTGATAGTTTACCTATTTTATAAGTCCAACAAGAGTCAGCAAGTCCTCCATCTAAATCTATTACATTATCTATTGACACGACATCCCCTTCTTTTAGAACATAATCCGAAGGAAATCCATGACATATCTCATCATTTACAGAAATACACAGTGTATATGGAAATCCTTGATAGCCTAATTGAGCTGGTATAGCCTTATGAAATTTGATGAATTTATTAGCGAAATCATCAAGAAATAAAGTGGTTATACCTGGTCTTATGATTTCTTTAATAGCTAGATGAGTTTTGCAAAGTACTTCTGAAGCCTTATACATCTTTTCTATATCCTTACTTGTCTTTAAAGTTATCATTAATATCCTTCTTTAATTTATAATTCTTTTTGAGCTATAAATACTTGTTTTGAACCATCAAGATTAGGTTTAACATCCCATGAAGAATTAATGGATAAGTCTTTTGTGAGTTGGTCGAAATAATACATTACTATTCCTGCATCAACTAAGTTTGATTCATCCTTATAATCTTCTAAATAAAGTTTTACAAGATTATCTACAAGAACAAACCTCCAAGGTTGTGAGTTATATGAAGATGGTGCAAATCTTAAATAAGAAAACAAATCATCCATGCCTCTTTGTTCGAGTTCCTCAACACTTGCCTTATGGTTTAAATCATCTATAAATACAAATTCATTAATTCCTTTTCTATCATCAAATCTATGCTCTCTTACCTCTTCATTAAGAGCTTCACCTACAGCTAGAATAGATTTGATATTACCTTTACTATCTAAAAAAGCACTATTTAAATCATCTTCACTTGCATCTGCTACTGAAATCCAACATGAAGCAAGTCCTATTTCGCTTAATTTTGTAATCAATTCTTCTAGACCATATGCCCCCTTAACAAGGGCTTTTTGATTATGATTTTTAACATCAAGACCTACATATATAGGAGCTTTTATCATTACTCCTTTGTATCCAGCCTTTCCATTTAACTTTTCATAAAGACCTTCTCCATCTTTAGAAATTTCAAAGAATAAATCTTCTTCATAAAGTCCTGCTTTAATATCTGTTACATATTCATATATTTTCTCGATTTTTGATTCCTCTACTTTAGATTCTTTAAATTCTCTAGTAGATGTTCTTGTTTTTAAAAAATTTGTAGTTAACATAATTCCTCCCGTTTTTTATACTATACCTTAAATTAAGCCAAAGTAATAATGAAAAGCTTTATATAGTAAATTTCCATACTTATATGATAAAATATAAATATGATATTGACAAGTAAACAAGAAAAAGCAGCAAATCATAAAGAGGGACCCTTATTAGTATTAGCCATACCTGGAAGTGGTAAGACAACAATGCTTTTAGAAAGAATAAAAATACTTTCAAGAATTATTGATAAGACAAGAATACTTTCTCTAACATTTTCAAAAATTCAAGCTGAAGATATGAAAGAAAGATCTAAGGACTTAAAGTCTAATTTTATGACAATCCATGCATTTTGCTACTTAATAATTAGAAATTATTTAAGAAAATACAATAGAGAAATAAGACTTATAGAAGATGAAAAAATTTACAACAAATATAATTTGGTCGGTGAAATTTATGAGAAGGTAAATCATTACCCTATTTCTAAAGAAGATTTGGCTTTGTTTTTTAGGGAAGTTTCTTTTATGAAAAACTCTATTTTAGATAAGTCTTACTTAAAAAATATAGAAATAAAAAATATAAGTAAAATTTATGAAATATATGAAGAAATAAAAAACAAAAAGCACCTCCTAGATTTTGATGATATGCAAGTAAAAGCTTTAGAGATACTTAAAAACGATAAATCTATCTTAATGTCCATAAAGAGTAAATATAAGTATTATCAACTTGACGAAGGACAAGATGCATCTTTATTACAGTTTAAGATTTTAGAAGAGATAATATATCCTGAGAATAATATTTTAATAGTTGCAGATGATGATCAATCTATTTATTCATTCAGGGCAGCCAATCCATCTTATTTATTAAATTTTAAAAATAAATTTGAAAATTCTAAAATAATGTGGCTTGATACTAATCACAGATCTGGATCAAATATTGTTAATTTATCAAAATACTTAATCCAAAATAACAAGTTAAGGTATGATAAAAACTTTATAGCAAAAAGAGATAAAAAAGATGATATAATTATAAAAACTTTTGCTGACTCATCTAAAGAATATCAATTTATAAGAAAAAATCTTAAAAGTGATGAAAAAACTGCAATTCTTTTTAGAAATAATATTTCAGCCATATCACTTATAGCGTATTTTTTTGATAATGATATTGATTTTAATGTAAATATTAATGTATTGGATTTTTTTGAAAGCAAGATTTTTAAAGATCTCTTATCAATAATAGATTTTTCTAATGATTTTAATAATGTTGAACTCTTTAAGGAAATTTATTATAAAGTTAGTAGCTACTTAAGCAAAGAAGATATAGAAAAATTAAGTTATAAGGCCATAAATGAAGACATATTTGATTATTTTTATAGAATTGAATTAGAAGATTATAAAATTGATTCTTTGTTTAATATTGAAAAAAAACTTAAGCATATAAGAAAACTTTCATATGATAAAAAAATATCCTTTATTTATAATAGTCTCTCATATAAGTCTTACATAAATATGATAAGTAGAAAATATATGCAAGAAACAGTAAATAAAGATTTATATATAGAAAGTGCTATAAATTTTACCAAAGGAATTAAAACAAAAGAAGAATTGTTAGAAAAGATTGAAAAACTTCAGAAAAAATCCAAATCTTTAATAAAATCTAAACTTTATCTTTCAACTATACATTCTTCAAAAGGTCTAGAATATGACAAAGTATTTGTAATAGACCTTATTGAAAATGAATTTCCTCTTATATTTAGTGATGAGGATAGAAAACAAAGATTAGAAGAAGAAAGGAGGATTTTCTATGTTGCTATTACAAGAGCTAAAAATAGCCTTTATATCTTAAGCCTATCTAAAAGAAATAAAAAAAAGGTTAAGCAATCAATCTTTTATAAGGAAAGTTATGAAATATTAAAAAATAAAAGATAGGATCTCTCAGTCTATCTTTTTATTTTTCTATCTTATCTAGTATTCCGTTAAGATAAGCTATTAAAATTCCATAATTTGTCATAGGAATATTTTTAGCTTTGGCTTTTCTAATTCTTTCACTTACATATTTTTTATTAAACATACAAGCCCCACATTGAATAATTAAATCATATTTTTCTATATCCTTAAAATCATCTCCTCTTTTAAAATCAATACTTATATTCTTATATTTATTTCTTAGAAGTTTTGGAATTTTAACAGTCCCTATATCTTCGGTTAAAGGTGGATGAGAACAGGCTTCAGTAATTAGAATTTTATTACCATCTTTAAGTTTTTTAACAGACTCAATATAATAATTAATATCACCTTTAAAAGCTGAAAAAAGTACAGAAAATGAAGTTAATTTTATATCCTTGTCTAATATTTTATAAACTTCTTTAAAATACTGAGAATCAGTAATAACAAGATCAGGCTTCTTATTAAAAAAACTAAGTGTATTTTCTAAGTTTATTAGATTAGTACAAACCACACTCGCATTTTTATCTATAATCTCTCTTATAGTCATAACCTGTGGTTTTATCAGCCTAAACTTAGGAGCTTCACTATCTTGAGGAATTACAAGTAAGACTAGGTTTTTTTCTTTTACTAATTTCTTTGTTATTGTATTATCTTCAAATTCATATAAAGATTTTATCTTTAAAAAAAATTGCTCCTTACTTTTTTTGTTTTTTATATCAATCGCAAGAGGATCAAGAATTTTAAATTTCTCTATAAGCTTAATTCCATCTGAAATATCCTGTTTTGTTGCTATATAAATAATATTTTTGTGATTGTTTTTTATAGATATTAAATCATCTAAATTATCTTCTATAGATAGGAAGTAAAGAATAATATCAGCCTTTTTTATAGAATTTTTTGTTTTTTCTAACCTTTTCTCATAAAGACTTGACCCATCGTCAAATCCTGCCGTATCATAAAACAATACAGGTCCTAGATCATGAATTTCCATAGATTTTTTAATAGGATCAGTTGTAGTACCTCTTTCTTCTGAAACTATAGAAGTATCTTCTCCTGTTATAAAATTTAAAAAGGAAGACTTACCAGAATTAGTCTTTCCAACCAAGACCATGGTAAGTCTTTCTGAATTATATTGAATCATACGTGTATATCTCTTTTTCCATCTTTGATTTCTTTAAGCCATTCTTTTGCATTTTCTCTAAGATTTGGATTTTCAATTTTATCTATTTCTTTTTTAATTAAAATTTGTCCAATATTTCTTGTATCATCACTTGCATAGTCAGTTAAATACTCATCTAGGGTCAAGAGAGCATTAGGTTGGCACATCTGTCCTATACCATGATCTTTTACTATGGACATGAACTTTTCTCCAACTCTTCCTTCCCTATAACAAGCTGTACAAAATGAAGGTATATAATCCATACCTATTAACCAATTTACAACATCGTCCAAAGTTCTATTATCAGATAATTCAAATTGATTTGAGCCTGATACATCACCTATGTCTTTAGAATATCCACCAACAGTAGTTTTTGAGCCACCTGAAATTTGGCTTATACCTAAGTCTAAGACTTTCTCTCTTACTTCTTTGGATTCTCTAGTTGATATAATCATACCTGTATAAGGAACTGCAATTCTAAGACATGCTATTATTTTTTCAAACATTCTATCACTTAAGGAATTATCAAATTCATCAGGATCTATATCATCTGCTGGTTGGATTCTAGGAACAGATATAGTGTGAGGACCACAATTAAATTTTGCCTCTAAGTGTTCTGCATGCATTAGAAGTCCAACAAACTCATATTCATAATTTTGAAGTCCAAATAAAACACCACATCCAACATCATTTATTCCTGCCTCCATTGCCCTATCCATAGCTTCTGTATGATAATTATAGTCGTGTTTTGGTCCTGATGGATGCAAGGTTTCGTAATTTTTTTTGTGATAGGTTTCTTGAAATAATATGTAGGTTCCAATTTCTGCATCTAAAAGTTTTTTATAATTTTCAATTGTTGTTGCTGCTATATTTACATTAACCCTTCTTATAGATCCATTTTTATGTTTTATAGAGTAAATAGTTTTTATAGATTCTAAAACATAATCAATAGGATTATTAATAGGATCTTCTCCAGTTTCAAGAGCTAATCTTTTATGACCCATATCTTGAAGAGCAATAACTTCTTTCCTGATTTCATCTTGATTAAGTTTTCTTCTTGGTATGGTCTTGTTTTTAGCATGGTATGGGCAATATAAGCATCCATTTACACAATAATTTGAAAGATATAGAGGTGCAAATAAAACTATCCTATTTCCATAGAATTTAAGTTTTAATTCTTTTGCAAGTTTAAATATCTCCTCATTAAAATCATCAAGTTCACAGGAAAGTAAGACAAATGCTTCTCTGTGACTTAATCCCTTAGCTTTTCTTGCCTTTTCAAGAATTTCTCTTATTAATTTATCATTTTTACTATTTCTTTTTCCATAATCAAGAGATTCCATAATCTCTTCGTGATTAATAAATTCTTCTGCATATTTTGATTTTACATCATAAACAGACATTGCTACTCCTTTAAGTTTAAAAACCATCCCATTAAGGATGGTCTTGTTCAGATTCAATTTGAATTATAATAAAGTTTATCATATAAATTGTAATTTTATATAATATAAACATTGTCTTATGACAAATTTTTATTTAAATTGACTTAAAATCATAAAATTAACATTATTAATAATATAGTCAATTTCTTTATCACTTACTATATAATTCTTCTTTAATTATATCATAAGCTTTACTCATATCACTAGGACTTATATTATTTATAAGTTTATTACATGATTTCTAAAGATATGCTTTATTAACTTCTATTTTTTTGAGCCATACTAAATTTTATGTTATTTAAGATAAGTTTATATCAACTCTTTGATTTTTATAACAAATTCTAATTTAATTGTTAACTATATCTAACGCTTATTCTGAACTTAATTGCTAGACTTGTCGATATTCACTTACTTTATTTTTGCTATTATTTTCACAAAATTTTTAAATAAAAAAACTAAATTCTAACCTATATTTTCTATAAATTTCATATTTCTCTTCTATCTTCCAAAGCTCTTTCTAAGGTAAGTTGATCAAAATATTCGAGATTTGAACCTACGGGTATTCCTGATGCTATTTTTGATACTCTTACATCTTTATTTTCTAGAAGATGAGCCAAAAACAGAGAAGTTGTTTCACCTTCTATAGTTGATGATATGGCAAGTATAATCTCTTTTATTCCTTCCTTATCAATTCTTTCTAAAAGTTTATCTATTGATAAGTCTTCTGCTTTGACATTATCAGATGGTGATATCAGTCCTCCAAGTATATGATATCTTCCATGATAGACCGAAGATTTCTCAATCGCTATGAGGTTTCTTACATCTTCTATGACGCAAATAGTTGTTTCATCTCTTGAAACATCTTTACATATATTACATATATCATCTTCAGTAAGATTACCACAAATCTTGCAAGGATGAATTTTATCTTTAACTTCTTTTAAGGCATTTGAGAAGTCCTCTACAGACTTTGAATCTTTATCAACTATACTCATGGCTAATCTTTCAGCGCTTTTTTTACCAATAGTTGGAAGCTTTTGAAATTGTTCTATTAGATTAGTTAAACTTTCAGGATATAAACTCATTACATTAATCCAGGAATATTTAGATTTCCTGTTAATTTGCCCATTTCTTTTTGACTATATTCATCAGCCTTTTTAAGTGCATCATTAATAGCAGCAACCACTAGATCTTCAAGCATTTCAGTATCTTCTGGATCAACAACATCTTCGTCAATTTTTACTTTTATAAGCTCTTTTTTTCCATTAACAGTTGCTTCAATAACTCCGCCTCCAGCTGTTGAAGTAAATTCTTTTTCTTCTATCTCAGCTTGAGCCTTAGCCATATCTTGTTGCATTTTTTGTACTTTTTTCATCATATTATTCATATTTCCACCGCCTGGGAATCCGCCTCTTACCATGTTAATCTCCTTTATTCTTCAATTGTTATGTCTTTTCCAAAGACTTTTTCTAATTTATCTATTATATTTTCTGAGTCTATTTTCATATTATTAGATTCTTCTATATTATTATTCTTTTTATAATTTTTTTTGTCAATATTTTCAATATCAATATTGAAATCTATACCAGTAATAGTCTTAATTATAGATTTTATATTATCTTTTGCTGCCTCTAAAGATTGATAATAAAAAGAGCTTTCGTAATAAACAACAAGCTTGTTCTTAATTATATCATAATTTAAGCCTTCTTTATCTATAAAAGTTCTAATCAATGGTGAACAGTTATTTTTGAGAGCCTTTTTAATATTTTCCTCATCTTTTTTGCTTAGAGTTTTATCTTCTCTTAAAATCCTTTCTTCATTGTTTCTTTCTTCTATTTTAGAAGATAAAACTTCTAAATTATTATCTTTAATTTCTTCATTTATGTCTTTCTTCAATGAATCATCTCTTTCAGTGGACTCATCATTGATTTTAAAATTGTTATTTTGTCTAGTTTTTATAGACAATACATCAATATCAGCAAGTTTTTCTTCGACTATCTTATTTATAAGATCTATATTATTACTTGGATTATTTTTCTCCAAACTCTCTATCCTAGATTCAATATTTTTCTCATCTTTTAAATTGATAAGTCTTAACAAAAGCATTTCCATTAAAAGTGATGTATTAAAAGAATTTTTCATTCTATTTGAATAGTCATTTATGATTTCAAGGTAAGAGATAATTTGATTATTAGAAATTTTTTCTGATTTTTCTTTTATATTATCTAGAAAATCTAAAGAATTTATATGTTTTTCGCTAGCACTTGTCTTATATATCATGATATCTCTTAGATAAATAGTAAGTGAATCAAGAATATCCATATCATCCTTTTTGTTTTCTCTTAAAGTAAATAAAATATCTAAAGCACCTTTTTGATTTAAGCCAATTATCTTATCAAGTAATAGATCTATATTCTTAGATTCTACAACTCCCAGAATAGATTGTACATCAGCAAGTGTAAAATTCTTTTTATTAATAGATAAAACTTGGTCAAGTATTGATAAAGCATCTCTCATAGCTCCACTAGCCTTTGCTACAACAAGCTCTTTCGCCTCATTGTCCATGCTTATATTTTTATCTCTTAAAATAGTATCTATCTGTTTTATTATATCAGTCTTTCCAATCTTATTAAATTCAAACTTTTGAACTCTAGATAGAATGGTCTTTGGTATTTTATCTATCTCTGTTGTAGCTAATATAAATACTAAATGACTAGGAGGTTCTTCCATTATCTTTAATAAAGCATTAAAGGCCTCTCGTGTAATCATGTGAGCTTCATCTATTATGTAGACCTTATATCTTAAGTTATTTGGTAGATATATAACTGTTTCTTTTAAACTTCTAATATCATCTATTCTTCTATTACTTGCTGCATCCATTTCTACAATATCCATTGTCGATTCTTCATCAATAGACTTGCAATTTTCACATTCTCCACAAGGAGAACCATTTCTAGGATTTAAACAATTTATCGCCTTAGCAAATATTTTTGCACAGGTGGTCTTACCACAACCTCTCTCCCCAGCAAATAGATAAGCATGGGATATCTGAGATGATTTTACTTGATTTTTCAATACATTTACAACCCTATCTTGCCCCAAAACATTATCAAAATTTTGTGGTCTATATTCTCTATATAAAGCTTTTGCCATAATCATTCCTTTCCTTATAAAATTATACCATAGTAGGTAAATATTTATAATTTTAAAAATTAATTTGAAATTCTGAGTATTTAAAGTATAATTCATTTTTGTAAGCATCATGGAGAGCTGTCCGAGTGGCTTAAGGAGCACGATTGGAAATCGTGTATACATTGATAGTGTATCAAGGGTTCAAATCCCTTGCTCTCCGCCATGCACTAGATGGGGAGTTAGCGGTGCCCTATAACCTGCAATCCGCTATAGCAGGGTTGAATTCCCAAGTTAGGGTTTTAAAATATATAGCCTGCCTTAGAAAAGTAGTGTTGATTGATGGGTCTTACGCAATAGAAAACTGTGAACCATGTCAGGACGGGAACGTAGCAGCATTAAGCAGATTTTTCTATGTGCCGTAAGGTCACCTATCATGAGCTGGCTGTCTAAGTAACGTATAGATTCTATCGCACGAGCTTGGGTGTGCTTACATATTATATAATTTAGCCTTTTGTTATTTGTTTTACAAAGGGCTATTTTTATAGCTAATAGGAGTAGATATGATCGGTAAAAAAATCAAAGATTTGTTTAATGAACCAACTGCAAATATTATAACTCCAGCAAGTGAAGTTGCAGTTTTAAGAGAAGATGACTCCTTACTACATGCTATTTTAGTCCTATCTAATAGAGGCTATCAAACAATTCCTGTTCTTGATACTAAAGATAGAGTAAGAGGTTTAATTTCTATATCAAAAATTGTTATTTCATGCGAAAATGTAAGTTTTTTTAATGAAAAAAAGTTAACTGAAACGAAAGTATACGAAGTTATGGACCAAATAGTTCCTATACTATTTGATGACTCTGACCTTGAGGATGTTTTAAGATTAATTATTAATAATAATTTTATTTGTATTACACATAAAAATGGTTATTTTTTAGGTATAATTACAAGAAAGACAGTTTTAGAGAGATTTACTAATATAGCTCACAATATTGAAAATGAATATAAACTTATAAAAAGATTAAATAAGCTGTAGTAAGTTAATAACCCAAAAGTTGGAACTAAAATCAACTTTTGGGTTATAACTATATTATGGCTTATATATTTGAAATATAAAAGATTCAAAAGGTTTTATATTAATTATTTCATCCTTTTCAATACTCTTTTTATTATTTTTTGTAGAAATAAGTGTATCTAAGAAATATGGAGATTTAAGATTGTAGCTTAGGTCTGTAAAGTTAAATAAAAGTAAATAATTTTTCTTCTTGTATAATCTTTTAATAGCATATAAACTATAACCTTCTATTTCTAAAATTTCATCCTTTATTTTTCCAGAAAAATTATTAAATATGTTATTATATATATAAGATAAATCCTTGAAAAACTCTAAAAAATCTTCTTCCTCATCTTTATTTATCTTAATTCTTGATAATTTTCTTAAATCAAATTTCTCAATTGATCCAAATTCATCTCCCATAAAAATAATTTTATTAGATTCTATACTATATAAAAAAGTAAAAAGAGTTTTTAATTGGTCATATTTAAAATCTTCAGAATACATCTTCATTAAAAGAGAACACCCTTCACTTAAGCTATCATAATAATTAAAACCTAAAATAAAGTTATTTAAATCTCTTTCAAAATATTTTTTAACCATTTCCTTGTAATTATCTCTATAAAAAGGAATCTTTTGAAATAGTTTAATAATATTAGAAAACGACCTATCAAAAATATAAGAAAAACCTAAATCTTTGTTTATATCATTATTATATATAGAATTATAATTTCCAATAGAAATTTTTGATTCATTTTTTATTTCTTCATTTAAATCTTTTAAAAAATTAAGCCATTTTTCGTTGATTCCTCTACTAATATCTCCTTGCCAAAAAATAACATCTTCTAGATTTGATATGAATACACCATCTAAATTAAACTCTTTAATCCAATAAAATATAATAGATTTAACAAAAGACTTAACTATATCTTTACCTATATCTAGATTAATATTTCTCTTATAATTATAAAGTATATCTTCATAATCATAGTTATACATATTAGAAAAATCAAAATTTATTAGGGACTTTTCGCTATTATCAAACTCATTTAGGGAAAATTCTACTAAAACTCCTAGGCCATCCCTATGACTTAAATCTATAAATCTTTTTATCTTGTAAATGTCTAAATTTACATCCAAAGAAAAAAAACTAAATGGGCTATAACCTAGGGATTCTACATCTTTATATGAAGTTATAGGCATAAATAAAATATGGCTAAAGTTTAAATTTTTAATATATTCAATATATTTTGTCATTGATTTATCATCATCAAAAACACCAATTTCATTTAAATATCTTAAATTTACTTGATATAAATTAAGATTTTTCTTATTTTTATATTTATAAGAGAATTTATAAGAATCATCATAGACTATTGAATTAGAAAAATCTTTATTTTGAATTTTTGCATATGGATCAAGCTTATAAATCTTATTTCCATTTTTATCTTCTATTATATAGATATATTCATCATTAACCTTAGAATTTTTTATTGTTTTTGAAAATACACCTGTGTTGTATTTTCTGAGTTTTTCACTTTTCCAATTATTGAAATCTCCCTTTATATAAACATTTTCAGCATTCGGTGCAAGGAGCCTAAATATATAAGATTTATTTCCTTTTTTATGATTACCAAAAAATTTAAAACCTTCATTTGATTTTCCTTCTAAGTAGTTCCTTGTATCCATAAATATTCCTTTCTTTTATTAATATTATTAACTATAGTACATTATATCACAAATTTCTTGCTTAGTACTGTAAAATTCACTTGTTTTAACTTGTCATTTTCTGTATAATGGTATATGAATCAAGCAAAAAGGGACGATGATTATGGTAATGATAGATAATAACGAAAACGATAACACAGCAATGCAAAGTATATACTTAAATGTACTTTATGCTAAGAAAAATTCTTCATCGAATAAAATAAGCTCTAGGATTCATTTTCATCCTTTTACTGAGTTTTATTTTATTATTGATGGCAATGGAAAATTTTCTATTGAAGATAAAATGATTGATGTAAAAAAAGATGACTTTTTGATAATAAATTCAAATGTTGGTCACAGTATATATTCATCGAAAGATGATGAGAATCTTATTTATGTTTCATTCGGAGTTGATAGTATTTTTGTCAAATCAGTAGATAATAACGAAAATTTAGAAGAGGATAAATATTACTACAACTCTATAGATGAGATGAAAGATTACTTTTTAAATTCTTTCAATGACATCAACAATGAATTTAATTCAAAAGATCCTTATTCTAAGTCTATGGCAAATGCTAAAGCAAGCGAATTTGTAATAACTTTACTTAGAAATTTAAGCGATGAGTTTAAGATAACAAACGATATAAAAATCAACAAACAAATTGATTATATCAAAAATTTTATTGATAACAATTACTCAGAAGATATAAGACTTGAAAACTTATCTAAAATGGCTTATATGAATAAGTTCCATTTAATTTCAGAATTCAAGCAAAATTATAGGGTAACCCCTATAGAATACCTTATTCTTAAAAGAATCGAGGTAACTAAAAACTTATTAATAAGTACTAATCACTCTATGGAAGAAATTTCTTCTATAGTGGGTTTTAATTCTCAGTCTTATTTTAATCAGGTTTTTAAAAAGAAGGTCGGTATAACACCTTCACAATTTAGAAAAAATCATAGAATTTAAAAAAGGAGTTGTTGCAAATGTAATTTTGCAACAACCCTTTTTTAGTTTTTTAACTCTTCAATTCTTACTCTTTGTATAACATTATCTTCAATTGAAACCACCTTATACATATACTTTCCATATATAAGTTTTGTTTTTTCTTTAATTTCTTTTACATCTTCTAGCTTTGCAATCTCATAAACTAAACCGCCAAGAGTATTTGACATATCTTGAGGTATATCTAGAGCAAATTCTTTTTTTATCTTTTCTACAGTCATTGCGGCAGAAAAAGTATTATCAATCGTTGCCATAAGTTTGTCATCATTTATTACAAATTTTATTATTGCAAATATAAGTCCAATAGATATTGAACCAATAAGTATATCAACTAAACCTACAGAATAAACCAACATTTTTCTTGCTATTACAAAAAGAATTAGAGTAAGAACAGATTCATGACTTTTAGTGATTATCATCTCCAAAAGCTCAATACCCACCACCAATAAAAGTGCATGCTTTAAAAACTCATTTAAAAGCTCATAGTTACTTCTTACATTAGAAGATGAAACGATATCAATCCCATATCTTAAAAGATTTGGAACTGACAATAGGACAGATATTAATATGGCAATACATATTAAAACTTCTATAAATTTTATAGCCTTATCTATAAATTCTCTAATCAATTTCTCCATAAAACCTCACTAATATTTAACACCCTCAGTATATTCTGCAGATGAATTCCATATTAAGAATTCATCTTGTCCACTATCATAGATAGCATCAACTTGAGCTTGAACTGCACCAGCATCATATTCCATATAATTGCCCTGTCCTATCCATGATGCTGTAAAATCTTGAATCCATGGTCTAGACTTAGGTTTATGGTTAATTTCTTTAAATTCTTTTTGCTCTTCTTTTAGATACCTTCTAACTAATTCATATGGTTCAAGATCTGGTTTTTCTAGGTCAAACGAAAAAGAACTCCAATGGGATGGGTATATCATTGAACTCATTACATCAGCTTCATTAGCCATTTCCTTAAAATCCTGACCAATTCCCTCAGCTCTTCCAACTTGCATTGCATAACCAAAAACATCTATTCCACAAGGCATATCGTAGGCTTGAAGCATTTCTCTTGCATCTTTCACAAACGAAGTTATAGCATCTATTCTTTTTTCTCCATCTTTCATTTTTAAATCTTGCCACCTACCCATTGGATAATTAAGTTCTCCCTGGAAAGTTTCAAATCCTTCAGCAAATCTTATATAATCAAATTGGATTTCATCAAATCCTGATTTTGCCGCAAGTTCTGCAATCTCTAAATCATATTTTCTAACCTCATCCATAAATGGATTCATAAAAGCTTCTCCATTAGCATTAGTCCATAAAGACCCATCTTTTAATGTAAAACCCCATTCAGGATGTTTTTTAGTTATAACAGAATCTTTGAAAGTGGTTATTCTTCCTATAACATAAATACCTTTTGAATGCATATCCTTGATAAATTTTTCTACATCTATAACCTTACTTGTTGCATATTTTATATCTTCATTATCTGTTTTAAATTCGCAAGTGATATTTCCCCAATCATCCTTAATATCTATCACGACTGAATTTAGCTTGGTAGAATCTAATAAATTTATAATTTTATCATATGTTTTTGGATTTGCTATAGCATAGGTATTAAAGTATAAACCCTTAACTCCGTCCTTAGGATAATATTTAGATTTTTTTTCGTCTAATGATTTTAGCCTAGATGTATCATAATCCATATTATAGTCATCAGGAGTTATCCCTACTTCATAAGGCTCACCTATAGGCTTTTTTTCTCTTTTATCACTTAATTTTTTATTGGAACTTACATCATTTGATAAATCATTACCTTTATTATCCTTACTGACACAAGAAGTAAACATGAAAATAAGAGAAACAATTAGAGCTAATAAAAAATTTCTATGCTTCATAAAAACTCCTAGCTTGTTTAAAATAAAAAAAGAGCAAGTCAAAAAGACCCACTCTATATTTTTTATTGGATAACTTTTGTTACAACTCCTGAAGCAACTGTTCTTCCACCTTCTCTTACTGCGAATCTTAGTCCTTCTTCAAGAGCTATTGGTTTTTGTAATGTGATTTTGAATGTTGCATTGTCTCCTGGCATTACCATTTCTGTTCCTTCTTCTAGTTGGATGTCTCCTGTTACGTCTGTTGTTCTAAAGAAGAATTGTGGTCTATAGCCTGAGAAGAATGGTGTATGACGTCCACCTTCTTCTTTGGTTAGTACGTATACTTGGCCTTCAAATTCTGTGTGTGGGTGTACTGAACCTGGTGCTGCTATTACTTGCCCTCTTTGGATTTCGTTTCTTTGAACTCCTCTTAGTAGTAACGCACAGTTATCTCCTGATTCTGTTACTTCTAGTGATTTGTGGAACATTTCTATTCCTGTTACTACTACTTCTCTTGTTTTGTCAGTTAATCCTACGATTTCTACTGTTGAGCCTAGTTTTAGAGTTCCTCTTTCTACTCTTCCTGTTGCTACTGTTCCACGTCCTGAGATTGTCATTACGTCTTCTACTGGCATTAGGAATGGTTGGTCATTGTCTCTTTCTGGTATGTCAAAGTATTCATCTACTTGTTCCATTAGGTTTAGGATTTTATCTGACCATGGTCCTTCTCCACCTTCTTGGATTGCTTTTAATGCTGATCCTACTACTACTGGTGCTCCATCTCCATCGAAGTCGTATTCGTTTAGTAAATCTCTTACTTCCATTTCTACTAGTTCGATTAATTCTGGATCATCTACTTGGTCTTCTTTGTTTAAGAATACTGCGATTTTTGGTACTCCTACTTGTCTTGCTAGTAGAATGTGTTCTCTTGTTTGTGGCATTGGACCGTCTGCTGCTGATACTACTATGATTGCTCCGTCCATTTGGGCTGCTCCTGTTATCATGTTTTTAACGTAGTCAGCGTGACCTGGTGCGTCAATATGTGCATAGTGTCTGTTTGGTGTTTCATATTCTACTACAGATGTGTTGATTGTGATTCCTCTTTCTCTCTCTTCTGGAGCTTTATCGATTTTATCATAATCAATTGATTCACCTGTTCCGTATTTTTTATTTAATACTAATGTAATTGCTGCTGTTGTTGTTGTTTTACCATGGTCAACGTGTCCTATTGTACCAATATTAATATGTGGTTTACTTCTTTCAAATGTTTCTTTACTCATTTCATCCTCCTAAATATTATAATTTTACTATACCATAAATTTAATAATTTTACTAGAATTAAGAACATTATACCGTTTTTTATTGAATAAATAAAAAATTTGCAATTTTTTAAAACAGGTAGTATACTTAATTAAGTGCCACTTTAGCTCAGTAGGTAGAGCGCATCCATGGTAAGGATGAGGTCCTCAGTTCGATTCTGGGAAGTGGCTCCATTTTATGCCCATTTTTACGGAATTTCAACGTTTGTATTGATAAAAATGCTAAGAAATTTGGAGAAATCCGACTGGTTTGGTAACACGTTGGTAACTGGTTGGTAACACAATAAAAAAATAACTAATGGTACAATATAGAGAATCAAGAAGAAAGTGATCTGCTTTCTTCTTTTTTTATTCTTTGTTAAATAGTGTTGGTAGATAAAATAAACACAATTATTTCCAAGGAAGTAAGAAAGTAGAACATACTACTTCTTGGTTTTTAATTTCTTAAAACTAGATTCCTACTTACAAAAACTCTAGTCCTAAAATTAACAAATGATCTAAAATAAATATGCTTAATAGCTTAATAAAATTGTTAATCCCTTCAATAGAATCATTAGGATATTTATAAATAAAAGAATTCTCAATAAAATCTAAATACTCAAAATAAATATTAATAGACACATGCATCTTAAGATAAATCTTATCATTAAAATACATTAAATGTCTCTTAACACCCTTAATAAATTCATGATGAATATCACCCAAAAAAGATATATTATCCACTTTAATATTTAGTAAATTTGTAATAAAATAATCAATAGACATATTTAGTCTCCTTTTTAAGTTGTGGTTAATTAATTGTAAGGTAAATAATTAAATATGCCTTTTTTTCACTAAAAAATCAAGCGAAATCTTCTGTAAATTACAGACTACATTCCGCTCAAAATAGATTATTAGATTCAATATTTACAGAATTGAGTTCAGATATTGAACCACTTTTTTAAACTTAGAAAAAATAATTATAAAAATCTCCCGTTTTCTAAAAGTTTTTCATCATCTAGATACAGCGTCGGATTAAGAATTATCCCATCAAGGTGGCAACTTGCTTGGTTTTTCCCGCCAAATGATGTATTTGTACCAAAAGCTATATGAACAGTTCCATATATTTTTTCGTCTTCAAGAATCACTCCAGTAAGTCTTGCGGCAGAATTTGTTCCAATTCCAAGTTCTGCTATAGTGTGATTTTCTTCACTTACAAAGAGAATTGAAAGCTTATTGTCATCATCACCCTCTAATTTGACTATCTTGCCATTTTCTATTTCAACAAGCAATGGTTTTTTCAAAAGGCCTATTCCAACCATTGAACCATCAATTAACATTTTTCCATTTACACCAGTCTCAATAGGCGCTATATACGCTTCTCCAGAAGGCAAATTTCCGCCTTCGCCTTTATTTTTATATACGCCAGGGGAAGAAACACCAGACCTTCCGTCTAGGTTTAAATTTAAAGTATAGCCATCTTTTTCTATTCTTGCATATTTTGCCTTTGTAAGTTTTTCTGTAATTACCTCAGTTAACTTGATAACTTCATCATAATTGGCATTTATTGCACCGTTTTCGAACATATCTTCAGTAATTCCAGGCATGCTTGCAACTCTTGTACCTGATTTTAATGCATTTACTTTTGCATTTGTATGCGTCATTGAAACTGTAGTAGCTGCAATAACGACATCTACCGATTTCATTAGTTCTTCAACTTCTAAAGGTAATTGTTCCCCACTTACTCTTCTTGGTTTCATAACAAATAGATAAGATTCTTTCGCTATGTTTTTTGCTTCTTCATACAATTTATTTGCTATATTAATTTTGTTGTCATCAGTGAGTATTAAAACTTTTTCTTGTTCTTTTATACCCATTGCATCAATTAAAACCTTTTTGTAACTGTTCAAAAAATCACCCCATTTCACTTATTATTTTGCCAATCAAGTTATTACCCAATACAACACTTTTTCCTGTTTTCTCAACAAAAAACTCTCTCATTTCCTTTGAATAACCCATACAATCCATAAAAACAACATCTGGATTTATTTTTTCAATATATTCTACTGCGTTTGAAAATTCTTTTTGATTTTTTGCATATGGAGATACGTTTATGCAATATAATTTTTCAATTATCGCTCCCCACTTCTCCTTTGATTGTGGAATTTGTAATTCATCCGGAACTAAAATCAATAGCGAACCATTTCCAACCAATTCTTTAACTACTGGAAAAATTAATCTTTGTGGAAAAATAATATTTTTCTCTGTAATAAATTTATGTTCAAAAACTCCTGTGCAAAGCATTAGAATTAAATCGGCATTTTTTTCTTCTTTGTAAATTATATCTTGTATTTTTTCCAAAATATATTTTTCTGCAAACTGAACATATTCATCAGATTTAAGTTTTGACTCTAAAACATAATCACTATCTTTGGGAGAAAAGTTTTTCTCAATATAGTCTTTTGACAAACCGTCTAATGCGCCTCGCTGAATAATATTAAATTCTTTCAGGTATTTGCCCATTGAAGATATAATGTCATTCCTTGGCGCTTGACCTATCGTTATACATAACAACGTCTTCATTTAATCACCTAGTGTTTGAAACTTTTTCATTGAACCATATTTTTGTAAAATTTTTTCATATTCTATTTTGTCGTAAAAATTTATTTTTCCTTTACCATAGGCTTTTGCAACTTCGACTACAAATCTTCCGCAAGTTTCCAACACACTCGGATGTGATGCGCCTGTGGCACATCCTGGAACCACTGTTTCTGTTGTAATTGCGACACCAACAACAGGTGCTTCAGTAGCTGTAGCAGGTTGTAAAATGCTGTTCAAATGATATAAGTCATTTCCATAAGGTGTAATGTCTTGTTCAGACAATGCAAATACTTTTGGAAGTTGTCCTGTGGTTATCTCCATTAAATCTAGCAAATCATCACTAACTTTTAAGATATATCCTTCTTTAACTGTTGGAGAAATTGCGAACCCATTATAGTTAATTATCCTATTTCCTTTTGTAGTATCAATGGATAAAACAGCATCAAAATCTCCTCTTACTTCTTCTTCATTTACCACTTGCATATCGACTGGAGAACCCATAAAAGGAACTGGTTCATGTGGTTGAGTAGGTGCGTCAGGGCAAATATGGGTTGAAACTATAATATCTCCATTTAAAAAGTCACCCTTGTTTTGCATATCAAGTAATTTTGCAGCAACTGATAAAGCAACAAGTGCACCATCTCCATCAGAAACTATTCCCAATCTTTCTGGTCTAGCTCCGATACCTCCAAGTCTTCCTAAAACGCCTAAAGTTGGCGCGTTTCCCCCTTCTGACTTTCCATTTTTACCTTTAATTTTTATCCTAATAAAATCGGTTGAGCCTTCTTCTCCTGAAATCGTATGTACTTCTATTTCAGTATCTCTTATTGATTTTAAATATTCCGCAACCTTTTCTCCTGTTATATCTGATGAATCTACTAAATTATACACATCGATTATTTGTTTAATTAGCATATCTTGTTCATATCTCCTTCCCAATTATTTTTGATACTTCATCGAGCAGTGTTCTTTCATGCATTGGCGAACCCAAAATTAACTTATCTGCTTTTACGCCTATAATAACCACTTTCATATTTTCTTCGACCTCAGCAGTTGTTACTGTATCATAATTCTTTTTATTGAAAGTCATTATTAAATCTGGGAAACTGTAAAGTCTTTTTTCTTTTTTATCAATAGTCATATATTCATTCCAAAACGTTAGTTGATAATCACCAACATTAAAGGAACCAATATCAAATCCTTCTTTCATATCCAATTTAAAGTTTTCGATTTTTCCTTCAGTAATTATCTCACCTCCTAAAAATTCAACTGCTGTTTCAATAGGGTTTCCATTCGTTTCTTTTACTTCAAGCATCTTTTCTCCTAGACTTAATGCTTTAGATATGGCACCAATAGCTCCGTTTTTCTTCAAATAACTTGCTTTTACTGAATTTCTAGCAACAACAACTAAGCCACCCGCATGAACCGCAGCCTCTCTTACAAGTTTTGCACAGTTATTAATATCCCCTCTAACAACTCCTCTAATATTCATTTTCTTCTCTGGATTTCCACCAGCATAAACCTGAATACTTTCATAACCTTCAACTTTATGGAGATTAAGGCTACCCATTATTCCAGTAGGATGAGCTCTTCCATTAGCTGGTGCATCTACAACAGGAACGTTTGAAATAACGCTTTGCATCCATCCGTTCACTGTAGCACCACCACCATTTTCTATTGTTATTACACCTTTTATATCTTTTCCTAATTCTTCACTCATTTTGCTGATTGTGTATAGATAATCATCTTGACTTACATATTGCTCTTTTGAAGATGGAGCTCCTACAAGTGATGTACAAACAATTATATCTTCATCATCAAATTCATTTATGTCAGATAACCTTACTTCACCCTTTTCAAGAGCCAAAAGTCCGATTTTTTTACCTTGAATTTTTGATCCTCCTCCACCGCCTCCTAAGACACTACCACCTATGATTGCTTTTTCAACATCAATTTCATTTAATTTTTTCATAAAAATTCCTCCTAATACAAGCACCATAAGCCATTAACCCTTCAGCGTAAACACAATCGACAACCTTTAACCCAATTTCTTTTTCTATATACGGAGCAATCTTTATTGTTGAAAGTCCTGTGCAGGCAAAAACCAAAACTTCTGCACCTAAAGACTTTAGATTATGACAATGTTTCAATGCTCTTTCTCTACCAAAGTCTTTCATTAAATCTAGTGTGTTTTCAATTCCTTCGATATATGGCTTACCCACAATGTCATCACCAATAATCATTTTATAAGACTTTGGAACTTTTTTTGTAATTCCAACAACGCCAACTTTTTTTCCATAAATTTTACTAACCAATGAAGCACTTTCTCCCGCACCAATTACCGGAACTTTAACCTCTTTTCTTAACTCTTGTAAAGCAGGATCTCCAGCACAACTAATAATCACTGCATCTTTGTCAGTGTAATTTTCTTTTACAAGTTCAATTATTTTTGGTATAGCAATTATTTCGGTTTCTTCGTCATGTATACCTTCTGACTGATCTTTGATAGCCATAGATTCAACTTCAATATTAGGGAAATTTTTTTCTATAATTCTTCCGTGTGAGTTCATAAAATTTTTGTCAAAGTTTGATAAAACTCTTACCAATCCTATTTTATACATAATAAATTCCTAAAATATCGAATTAATTAATCCTGCAATGAATCCATAAATACCGTCTCCTGCGATTAATCCTGCATCCCTAGTTTCCATAAATTCAGTTCCTATTGCCAATCTGACAATAACAGCTAAAATTACTCCTATTCCATACACTGGATTATTTATTAAAAGACCCGTTGCAAACAATACTCCAACCATTCTTGAGCTTCCAGAAATAGCTTGTATAATAAAGCCTGGTATTGCCCAAATCAACAACGTTTTGATCAATTCAGTATCAGCTTGAGCCTGAACAGTAGTTGCAAAAACTCTACTTACAGGTGGCATTAAATCTTGATTGAAATATACCGACATGGTTAAAGCTACAACCACCACACCGATTAATCCACCAACTGCTTCTATTATAACTTGTTGCTTTCTTCCATATAATTCATATTCTATATCTTCGCTTTTTCCTCTTAATATCCATCCAGTTTTTAAATCATATCCCATATCTGCAAAACATGGACCTACTGATGAAACAAATCCTGTCAATAATGCCAAAGGAACTACTTCAAATCCCATGAACATACCTATGGTCATAAATATAGTTGTAATTGCAAACGCCGGAAACCATCCCGAGTGCATAGCAGCCATCCCTACCAGAATCATAGCAACAACAGCAGAAAATGTTGTCCACAATACCCATAATATCAACTGAGAAACTCCCATATTAGTAATTATTCCAGAAACCGCCGCAAGTGCTAATGAAGATATTAAATATACAATTATTGCCACTAAAATTACTTTCTTTGTTTGAGACGCACTGACTGTTGTTTTAATATTTTCATTATTTTCTGTTTTAGTCTTTTTATCAGATTTGCTTATAATTAAAATAGATTGAATAAGCGCCATTAATCCTGCACCAATCATCACTCCATGTGGAATATAAGTATTTCCTAAATTAAATCCGAAAAGTTGTTCAGAATATCCTCTTATTAACAATCCAACTCCTAATGCTACCATGGAAAATATATTTGAAATAAATACAATTCCTATACCTGCTGCAGGTAAACCAAAATGACTAGCAACAGCCCCTACAATTAACCCTTCAAGTAATCTTTTTCCTTTATCTCCACCTTGGTCGCCAGCAATTATAGCGTCGGCAGTAGCAACTCCTGGAGGCCATGCTGCGCTAGCTGGAAAAACAGGCGTATCATACAATTTTCCAACTATTACTATTGAAACTACTACTCCTATAGCACTTCCTATTGCCATTGGAAATATCATTTCTTCTTTTCCTAATACAAAAAATATCGCACATGCTAGAAAGGTACAATTAGCTGAAGAGAAACCAGCAGCCGATACTGTCGTTTGTATCAAATTTTGTCTCTCAAGGGATTTAAATCCGCTTAAGTATTGTAAAGGTATTTTTGCTAATACCATCGCTACTATTGCCCCAATAATTGAAGTATTTGGCGTGAAACCAACTTTCGCAATTATCTGCATGCATATTATTGCAGAAAATACAGATAGAATAATTCCTAAAATGAACACCTTAGGTTCAAATGCACTAATTCTTTGTTTTTTCATACTACCCTCCTTAAACATAATAATAAATCATTTTGTTTAATTTTAATATATATAAAAACAAGAATATTAAAGTTATATTTTATGAAAAGTCATAAATACTCAAATGGGATATCAATTTAAGAATGAACAAATCGTCAAGTCTTGAAGTATCTAATCCTGTTATCTTACTTATTCTCAACAGTCTATATCTTAAAGTTTCTACATGTATATGAAGTTTTTCAGAACTTTCTTTTTTGCTCAAATTATTTCTTATGTATGTCGAAAGTGTATTTAACAATTCAGCGTTGTGCTCATCATCATAGTTTTTAAGTTTTTCTAAGATATCAAAAAGATAAAGCTTCATTTCTTCGTTTTCTAGAATTTCTAGTAATATTTTAAAGTTTACAGAGTTATCTAAGGTATCAACTTGCTCTTTTGAAATATTGCAAATATTACAAGCCTCTTTGTATGCTTGATTAATATTCTCTAATCTATTTTTTAGAGTTGATACTCCAATTTTTAAATCTTTGTAAGTGGCTGCAATTCTTTTTATCAAATCTGAAATAGGATCATTTTTGGAAAATACAAATGTTACCATATTATTTCCATCTTCCGTAAATAGAAATTTTTCATTTAGAGAAAATTCCATTATTTGGCGTATTCTAGAATTAGATTCTCTAGAATTTAACCATTTGAAATATATAGCGTAATAACTTTCTTCATACCAACCCATATATGACAAAATGCTATCTCTGAAACGTTCATCTAGTTTTTGTCCACTCAAAAGTATTTCCGTAATGATTCTATTATTAGCACTTTGTGCTAAAAGAATATTTTGTTCAGAAATCACTATATTTTTCAATAGTGAAATCGCATAATTAATACAGCTTTCTTGAAAATCCGTCAGATCTTCTTTGTTTTTCCCCTTAACTATTAGATAAGCAAATATATATCCCCTATGTTTAAGAGGAATATAGTAATTACTTTTTATCATTGAATTACCAAGTAGCTCACTAAACTTCTCATAGCATACATCTAGACCTGTTAATTTTCGTACTTCACTTATTATTTCTTCCATGCAGACTCCATCAGTCTGCTTGCTTAATAATTTATAGTAAGATTTTAATATATTTAGAATATTATCATTTACTTTATTAAATAATAAATCATAAAATCTATTAACAAGATCTGAGTAAACAGTTTCTCGCTCTAACAAAAAAACAGGAATACAATATTTATTTGCCTCATTTATTAATTCGTCAGATATAGAGCCGAAATATCTCCCAACTTTTATACCTATTGCCGCAACATTTTTTTCGTGCGCAGTTTTTATTAAATTTTCTTTATATTGCTCGTTACTAGTAAATGCATATCCTGCAGTAAGAACTAACTCATTTCCTTTTAGCCAATCCATTCCATCGGGAGTTTCCAATATTAAAATATTCTTTGCTTTATTTTCTAAACCATCTCGTCCAGCTATTAAAGTACTCTTATTTATATAATTTTTATCAACCAATTCTCTAACAGTTAAATAGTTTTCCAAAAAATCACCTCTTCTTAAGTTTTCTATATTTTAACTTACTATCATCTAAAAATGCAAATAACACTAATTTTCAAAAGAATAAATTAAAAAACCTATTGATGATTGCTTTTTAATTAAACAAAAAATATCAGTTTGCATCAACCATGAATAAGCTGAAACACAGACTATTTAACACAAAAAATTTTTATCAACTACAAGCTGGTTCCATTACTACACAAAACATACCTTTCATTATCCTTTGAGCTCCATGACTATAGCCTATGTAATTCTTTTTATTGAAACTTTTCTATTTTTACTTTCCAACTAGATCTTCATTAGTCGAACTCTTTGCATAACTATAGGGCACGTATCTACTAAGAAAGTATCTAAAGTAATAGAGAATATGTACACAAAAACATATTCTAAATCTTTTATATCAACACTAAGCAAGAATCTTGATAAAGAAGTTAAACTATAGAGAATAGTAACTTAAGTATAATAAAATATCCATAATTACTTTTAGACGTGGTTTACATAAAGTTAAGACAAAATCATAGAGTGGTGTCAAAAACTTGCAATATTACAATAAGAATAAACGAAAAAGAAAATAGAAAAATCATAGGATTAGACCTAAGTTATAGTGAAAGCAAGTATTCATGGTAAAATTTCTTCAAATATATAAAAGCTAAAGCCCTATCTGTGCTTAAATGATAATATAATATACTCATAAAGGACTAGTAAATTTTACACGAAATTTTGGCTTTGACTATTTTTTATTAAATTTAACTTATTGGTATTCTTATCTTTAAATATATGAATTCCCTGTATCCTTTTTTGGAAATAAACCTTGAGAAAGAATAATAATTTCTTATATTATTATCTTATTAGTAGCATAATCAAGATACTCCATATCATGTATATCACTCATTTCAGGAACTGACCACTCAGCCCAATAAGCATTATTAGGATGAGAAGAAAGACATTGTTTCCTGAAATTAACAAAAACCATACCTGATGATACAGGAGTTGGAGGAGTCCCACACATTATAGTCTGAGGATTTTTAGATGAGGTAACTGTATACTTTAAAGCCGACTCTTGATCATCTGTATACTCTTGAGCCTCATCTATAATTAAAAGGTCAAAGCCTTCTCCAAGACCACCAGTGGTAGTCCTAGTCCTAAACTCAACTCTTCCCCCAGTTTCTGGAATCTCCACTCTCTCACGACCAGTAGCCCTAAGAGATTCATACTCAATCCCAGCATCATCAAGCACTCTACAAAGTTTCTCCCATGATGCATGAGAAGTATTGGTCCTATGGGCAGTATGGTTTACAACTTCACCATTAAGAAGGGAATATATCTCCCTCATCACTAAGATTTCACTCTTACCATTTCTTCTTGGCAAAGAATATCCACACTTAGTATGAGTCCAAAGCCCATCCTTATTAATGGCCAAGATATCCTTTAAAAGTAACCTCTGCCACTCCATTGTCTTTCTCTTAGATCCTTCATAAAGCTTAATAGCCTCTTTATAATCCGACTTACTATAACTATGACTTATTTTATGGGTAGGAGTCTGCTTACCTAATCTATTCATATAACAAACCCCCTTAAAAAATTGCAAATAAAAAAAGCAGTTTAACGACATACTAAGGTCAATCGAATTTAAAAATTAATATCTATATATAGAGCCAAAACACTACCTACAAGATCCACAATGTAAGGCAACCAAACCAAAAACCAGGACCAATCAATAAAGCCTGTAAGTTTTAACCCTATAAAAAGCAAAGTTAGTAGCTCATAAAAATTAACCCCTTTACTCTTCGTTTCCATAATACCTCCAATAAAAAAAGAACCTTAAGTTCTCTCATAAATATCTTTATGATTTGATTTTATATAGTTTTTATCTAATTTCTTATTAACTAATTTCCTATATGCATTCATATATATTTCTTCTTTATCTCCATTCAAAGTAAATTCATAATATAAGGCCCCCTTATGTGGCATAGACAATAGAGCCTTTGAATTTTGTAAAGTCTTACAAGACCAAACAACAAACACATCTTTCACATCAAACTGTTCGCTAATATCAAGCGGTATTTCAACTCTACAAGCCTCAAAACTTACCACTTCTCTTTTTGCTATTTCTATAAAATCTTCATGTTTCATTTTGTTTTCCTTTCTTTAAATTAACATTAAAAAAGCACCTCTAATATCTTATACCTGTAAGCTATTAGTTGTGCTTATTCGAATTTTATATCCTTTATTTCATCAATTTTTATAGCAATATTTTCATCTTTTGTAGATATATAGAATGTATCGAACTTATAATCCTTGTCATCAAAATCTTCTGCCATTAATATGCCATCTCCTGAGCCTTCAAAAACTTTACCATTTTTTAATATTACTTTTATATAATCTGCCCATTGTGCCTTTTCTAAATCAATCAAAATCTTCTCCTTTAATTGGAACTATATGACTACCTTTTTTCGAATATATTATCTTTCCTTTTGTAGTTGGATATCTCTTATTTCTATATACATAATACCCAATAAACCTATTAAAATTTATATTTTCTTCATTCCTAGGTTTGCCAGATTTGGTAACTGTCACAATGCCTTTCCCAAAATTATCATTTATAAGTCTTTGTGCAATATCATAATCTATAGATAAAATACTTTGCATTCCATAGCCCTTATTTATTCTTGATTTATAATAATCGTCAAATCTTTTAGTCCCTTCTATGTGTTTTTCATAATGATCTTTATTAAAGTTTAATTTTAAATTTCCTTTTCTTACTTCCTTAGCTATATAGATAGATGAAGATCTGGCAGTTATAGCTAACCTCTTATCTTTATTAGAATCAGTCCATTCTTTATGAGTATGAACATTCCTCTTCTTACCCCCATCTCTAGGGTCATATATAACAGTACAATCACAATGTCTATGACGTCTAAAGACTGCATTACCATTATCTTTGACATCTTTATAATCATATACACAAACAAGACTTGAACACCAATCACAACAATGTCCATTACTCTTTCTTATAATCTTAGGGGAAAGACCTGCCTTATAGTGAAAATCTGCATTAGACCTAATAAGATTATCTATAACAGACATAGAGAAGTTTTCTATAGAAGAATAAAAGGTATCAGCTGCATCCTCATATTTATCACTATTAGATACATAATTTACAATACCACGAACCTTATCTTCGTTATACCCACTGTCTATAGCCTTTATGCTAATGCCTGCATCCTTATTTAGCCTAGTTTGAACTTCCTTTCCATAATCATTAATAATATTATAGTTTTCCTTTAGCCTAGGATTAATAAGTCTATCAGCTATATTATAATACATCTTTCCATCAGGAAGAACTCCATCTTTCAAATTGTCTTTAAAAGCATCAGCTAAAATATCTCCAAGCTCCTTAGCAAATTGAGATGAATCCTCATGATTGGCCATCTTCTTTTTTAACCTCAAAAGCTTATCTTTTAATACCCTAGATTCCTTAGTCTTAAGCTTAAAAGATTCATCTATAGCCTTAGCTAATTCAGGAACTATATCCTTATCCATTTAAATCGCCCTTATCTATTTCAGGAGGATTCTCACTTGCATTAAAACCAGTAAGGTCAGAGAGATTATCCTTGCCAAAAAATCCAGGTATAGCCTGATTAATCTTAATAGATGCATCTCCAATCCCAGAAAGAGTAGCCACATCAGGCTCGAACACAGGTTGCCACTTAGGCTTAATAGAATAAAACTGATTCCTTAAATATGGATGCTTATCTTCAAGACACCTTGCCACATAGCCAACATTTAAAAACCCAGCTCCAAAACATCTTTGAGCCTTTCTAGCAGTAATCCTTAAAGTCTCATGACTTGCCTTAATAGCCTCAGCAGATGATGGATTGTCAGTAATAAAACCTAGTTCATCGATAGTATATAATAATTTTCATTTTAGACTGAAGTAATTTCAGAATTTATGGTAATCTATATTTTGACGAATCACTAATAATAACTAATACTATTTAAAGATTTAAGAATCATTTTTCTTCTTACAAAAAAAGAGACTTAAAGAAAGTCTCAATTTCATCTTATTCATTTATTAAGTTCAATTTTCTTAATATTGTCATAAATAAGGAAAGAAGTACTGCTACAACTGATGCTAATACCATTCCAGAAAGTTCAATTGATGCTAATTTAATTTTTAATCCAGATAATCCCGCTATAAAAATTACAGAAGTTAGAATTAGGTTAACAGATTTAGAATAGTCAACCTTTTGATCAACTAGAAGTCTTATTCCGCTTGTTCCAATCATTCCATAAAGTAGAAATGTAACTCCACCAATTACATTGCCCGGTATGGTTTGAATTAAGGCAGCTAGTGGTCCAAAAAATGCCATAATGATTGATATAATTGCAGCAGCGCCTATAACTTGAACAGAATATACTCCAGTTATAGCCATTACTCCAATATTTTCACCATAGGTTGTGGTTGGTACCCCTCCTACAAGACCAGAAAGCGCAGATGAAAAGTTATCAGCAAATATTGACCTATGAAGTCCTGGGTCTTCAAGTAAATTTCTTCCTATAATATTACTTGTGACAACTTGATGAGATACATGCTCGCTTGTTATTACAAGTATTACTGGAATCATTGATAGAATTGCCTCTGCTGAAAATTTAGGTGAAGAGAAGTTTGGTATAGTAAAAATTTTTGCATCTATTACTGGTGTGAAATCTACCATGCCAAAAAATATAGCAGAAATATAACCTACTATTATAGCTATTAAAATAGGGATTGTTGAAAAGAATCCCTTAAAAGCAACAGAGCCAATTATGGCAGTAAATAATGTTATGGCAAATACAAAAAAGTCACTAGTGGTAGCTGTGTTTGTCATTAGATTGGCACCAATTGAACCACCTGTTACTGTATTTCCAGCAAGTTCAAAACCTATAAGGGCTACTACTGCTCCCATTGCGGCAGGCGGTAGTACTAAATCTATCCATCCTATACCAAATTTATAAATAAAATAAGCTAATAAACAACCTAGAAGTCCGACAACAATAAAAGCACCTTGAGCATATTCAAACCCATCTTTTGCAATTATAGCTGTACCTGGTGCTAAAAATGCAAATGAAGAACCTAAATAAGCTGGTGCCTTTTTCTTTGTAATTAATATAAATAATAAAGTTCCTATACCATTCATAAATAGCACAATTCCTGGATTTATTTTAAATAAAATAGGAACTAGTACACTTGCTCCAAACATTGCAAAGGTATGTTGGATTGACAAGGGCAATAATAATTTAAAGGGTACTCTATCTTCGACTTGGTAAATTTTTTTGAATTTTTCATAATACCTCCATATTTTACTAAGAGTTATGTTAACAAATATAGATTATATTGTCAATAATAATCTTAAAAATAGGCATATGAAAAGCCCAGAGAATCTGGGCTAAATTATGTATTATCTTATTCTGCTGGTGAGATTGCTTCTACTGGACATACTGCTGAACATGATCCACAGTCGATACAAGTATCTTCATCTATAACATAAGCTGCATCTCCTTGTTCAATAGCTTGAACTGGACATTCTCCTTCACAAGAACCACATGAAATACATGTATTTTCATCTATTCTATAAGCCATAATTTACCTCCTAATTTATTATATTTATATTATAGTAGTTAGCTTTATTTATGTCAAATGATAGTAAGTATCAACAACTTTAACTAATTTCACTTATTTCTTTAGAGCAATATGTTCTTATAATTTCAGAATCATCATCTTCTAGTTTAACTCTCACCTTACATTTTTTCTTTACATAGTTATTTTCTAAAACTATACCAATGCCATCTTCTGTTTTTACTTTTTGACCTGGTTTTGGCATACTTTTTTTAGCAATTTTATAATTTTCATCTTCGTAAGCAAGGCAACACATTAGTCTTCCACATAAACCTGAAATTTTATTAGGATCGAGAGTTATTTCTTGTTGTTTGGCCATTTTTATAGAAAGAGGTTGAAAGTCATTTAAGAATCTAGAACAGCAGCACTTTTGACCACATATTCCAACACTTGCAATAAGTTTTGCATGGTCTCTAACTCCAATTTGCCTAAGCTCAATCCTATTTTTATAAATTGATGCTAGCTCTTTGACAAGCTTTCTAAAGTCAACCCTAGTATTTGAAGAAAAATAAATCATTAGTTTTTTCCTATCAAATGTAAATTCTCCATCTATGGCATGAAGATTAAGACCTAGTCTATCTGCCTTTTCTTGACAAATTTGAACTGCTTCTTTAGCTTCTTTTTTGTTTTTGTAGTCTTTAATTAAATCTTCTTCATTAGCTTTTCTAATTACTTTACTTAATTCTTTATCAAATTCTTTTGGATTTATTTCCTTATTTACCACTTTTACCATTCCTATTTCAAGGCATGAGTTAGAGTTAACTATAACTTGATCATTAAAATTAAGGTCTAGATCACAAGGATCAAAGTAATATATTTTCCCTGCTTTTTTAAAGCTTATTCCTACTACTTTCAAACTCTTTCCCCTCTCTATATATAAAAAAAATGAAATTTTCAACAGAAATGTCAAAATTAACATTATTTTTAAAGCCTTTTTTAATCTCTTCTATTTTTTTTACTATCCTTTCAATAGAGTCAAAAGGCAAATCCTCTATTCTTTTAAAGTAGAATATGGAATTCTTATCTTCTATCATATCTTTACTAAAATACTTATATCTTAATAAATTATTAAAAAAAACTGATATTTGATCAAACAAATCTTCTCTTTTATCCTTTAGCTTATTAAAGAATTCCTTGTTTTTATAAAATATTGAAAGATTTCCCTTAATAATACCTGTTAAAATATTACAAAGTTCATCATAATCTACTGATTCATTTTCGTTTTTACTTTCAAAACTAATAATTTGGCATCTTGACCTAATGGTTTTAAGTAAATTATAAGAATTATTTGTCGTAAATATAGTTACCACATAATCTTTAGAATCTTCTATACTCTTTAATAAGGCATTAGAGCTTTCTAAAGTGAGATTTTGACTATCATTTATTATATAGATTTTAATTTTTCCATTATATGGTCTTAGATACATATCTCTGATCATATCTCTAATAATAGTTATAGGAATATTTTTAAGATCAAAGTCCTTATTAATTATGTCAAGATCAGGATTCTCATTACCTATTATATCAACACCATAATTATTAAAAATTTTTTCTGAAAACTCTATTGCCTTCTCTAAAGTGTACTTTTTGTTTATGCTTTCAAAGATGTAAGCATTAAAAATTTTATTATTTTTTAATTGATTTCCTAATATTTCCATAAATTAGATTCTAATATATTGGTCTACATCTAAAATGAATATTGTTGCTCCACCTACATTCACATCTACTGGTGCACTTGCAGCAAGAAGTGGAGAATCAGCTGTAGGATTTATAACTGAAGATTGGGTTGTTCTTTTTCTACAATTATCTTCTATAATTTTCTTAACTTCTTCAAGTTTTTCTTCCTCTATACCTATAAGTAAGGTTGTGTTTCCTTCTCTTAAAAAACCTCCAGTAGTTGCAAGTTTAGTTACTCTATATCTTTTATCTGTTAATGAGTCCATCAAAAAGTTTGCATCTGCATCTTGAACTATAGCTATTAAAAGTTTCATTTTATCTCCTTTAAATAATCATTAATAATTTTCAAACATGAATTAATAACAGTATTAACATCTTTATTAGCATCAACTGATATAATTTCATCTTCATACATCTTAGAAAGTTTAATATATCCATCATATATTTTTTTATGAAAAGTGTAATCTTCATTCTCTAACCTATCAGAAACAAAGTTTTTCCTCTTTCTATCAAGAGCAGTCTTATAATCTATATTTAGAAAAATTGTCAAATCTGCACTGACATCTCCTATAGCAAAATCATTAATTTTCTTTATTTCATCTATACCTAAGTTTCTTCCTATACCTTGATAAAGCATTGAACTTAAGACATATCTATCACATAAGATTAAACTTCCCTTTTTTAAGAGTGGTCTTAGTTTCTCATCAACTAGTTGTGCTCTACTAGATGCATACAACAAAGCTTCACACTTATCAGACATATTAATATTTTCATTATCCAATATTATTTCTCTAATTTTTTCTGAAATTTGCGTTCCACCTGGTTCTCTGAACTTATATACTTCATACCCATTTTTAGATAATTTTTCATATATTTTTTCTAAGACAGTAGTTTTTCCAGAACCATCTGGACCTTCAAATACAATTAATTTACCATTCATATCCTTATTATACATTAATTTAGGAAAGATTAAAACAAGATGTTATATATAAAATATCTATAAACTTTAATCATAAATTTGTATAAAAAAAAGACCTTACTCGGCCTTAATTTTATTCTTCGTTCTCTTTCTCTTCAGTTTCATTAACTGTAGGAACATCAGCTGCATCACTATTAGCTTCTTCTTCATCTTCAATAACTTCTTCTTGAGGTTCTTGAAGTGAGCATATAACTTCATCATCTTCTAATAATATTGTAATGTTATTATCTTTAGCTATATCAAGATCAGCTACTGTGAATGAATCACCTATTTGCATTTCAGCTACTTCTAATTCGGCATATTGTGGTATATACATAGGTAAACATTCAACTTCTACAGTGTCAATATTTTGAACAAGAACTGAAGGCTCTACTCTTATATCATCTCTTCCATTTAGGTAAACAGGTACATTTACTCTGATAGATTCCTTAGCATTGATTGCTTGAAAGTCTACGTGGAAAAATTGTGATTTAAAAGGATGCATTTGATAATCCTTAATTAAAACCGCTACTTTTTCTCCATCAATGTTTAAATCAATAATTGTAGATGTTCCTGCTTGGCTAAGTACTTTTTCAAAATCTCTTGATGTAAATTGTACATTTACATTGTCTTTATCTTTAGCATATACAACACCTGGTACAATAGCTTGTTGTCTAAGTTTATTAACTTTATTTTTTCCAACAGCATCTCTTTTTTTCGCTTCTAATACTATATCTGCCATTGTGTCCTCCTTATTTTCATAATCACTTCATACTGACTTATTATACCTTATTTTACTTATTTTGACAATTTAAATATCAAATTTATATTTTTTATAATAACAACATAAATTTGGGGTATATTATTATAGATAAGATTTATTTTAGGAGGTATATATGACAGAAAGAAAGAAAAAATTTGGTGAAGAAATAGTTACCGTTATTGGTGATGAGCTTAATATTGGTGATACAGCTCCAAATTTTAAAGCTATAAACAATGACTTATCAGAATATGACTTTTATAAAGAAGAAGAAGGAAAAATAAAAATTATATCAGTAGTTCCTTCACTTGATACATCAGTTTGTGAAATACAAACTACTAAATTTAACCAAGCTGCTGCTGATATAAGCCCAGATGTAGTTATAGTTACTATATCAAACGATCTACCTTTTGCTCAAGAAAGATTCTGCTCAGCTAAAGGTATTGACCAAGTAAAAACAGTATCCGACTATAACTATCTTGACTTTGCTGATAAATATGGAACTTTAATTAAAGAGCTAAAATTACAAAATAGAGCAGTTTTTGTAATAGATAAAGATAATAAATTAGTTCATATTGAATATCTTGAACAAAATACATCTCTACCTGATTATAAAGCTGCTATAGAAGCTGCTAAAAATTTAATTTAAATATCTATTCAAAAAACATCCCAACGGGATGTTTTTTAGATAGATATAAATTCTTAATACCTTTAAATACTCTAAAGTAATATTAAAAACTATTTGAATTTTATTTATAATGCTCTAATCTAATAGTTAATCTATATCTACATTTTCTTAAGCTAAAAAATCATTAATACAATTTATTAGCTTTCAAAAAGTCAGATTATAGCAACTTTATCACATATTATTCATATGTTTTAAAATCACTATAATTGAATGATACACAAAAATATATTTTCTAATTATCTAAGTTAACTATTCTTATAAAGCAAACTCTCAATTAAAGATAGGGTTGTTATAGAGGCAACCCCTTTCTTAGAACTTACCAAATCAATATTTAGTGGAGATATACTTTCATAATCTATATCTCCATATAAAACACCATCAATATAACTTGTTCCAACATCTATAAGTATTTGCCCATCTTTAAAATATTTTTTATCATAGTAATTAGCTATACCAATAGCACTTATAAATATATCAGCATTTTTTACTTTTTCTATTTGATTCTCACTCTTGGAATTAAACATTGTCACCGTAGCTTTTTTTGAATTTAGATACATAAATAATGGCTTTCCAATAACATTATTAGAATTAGCTACAATTACATCTTTGCCCCTTAAATCTATGTTCATATATTCAATAAACTTTATAACAGACCTTGCAGTTTGAGGCATATGCGAGAAATCCTTATCCATAATTTCTCCTAAAGATTCATAAGTAAACCCATCTAAATCGTTAAAAGGCATATTATTTCTAAGATATTTCAAATCAGTATTTGAATCTAAAGGTTGAAGGATTATAAAGCCATCAATATTACTAAGCTTATTACAATATTCAATTATATCTATATGATTTTGATCATTACTAAAGAGCTTATCAACTACATCAATTTCAAATTCCTCACATCTTTTTAAAATAGCCTTTTTATATGCTAAAACAGGCCCCTTATTAATCTGAGAAATTATTAAAAGTTTCTTTTTGTATTTATTTTTTTTTATTTTTTTAATTAGATTTTCTATTATTTTATCTGAATTTATAATTTTCATATTATTTATAAAAAACGTCCCTAAGGACGTTTTGTACTTTACTTATATTAAAATATTCTTTTAGCTCCAACATATGAATTTTGATACCATGAACTATAGATATTATCTATAACTACTCCTCTTGATGGTGTAGATGCATGTACAAAATCTCCATTAGAATTAATAATCATTCCTACATGATCTATAACTCCATCAGATGAGAAGAATACTAGGTCACCTGCTTGAAGATTAGTTACTGAATATCCATTATAAAACTGAGTTTTAGAACTTCTATTTAAATTCACTCCTACTTGTCTATAAGCATAATAAACTAATCCTGAACAATCAAATCCACTTGGTGTTGAGCCACCCCACACATAAGGATATCCTACAAATGATGCGGCAATGTTTGCAGCTTGTTGCCCACTTCCAGAAACTTGGTTATTTTGGTATGAAGCTTTTTCTGCTACTATATTATTTGTTTTTTCTTCAACTATTGGAGCAGGTTTTGCTACTTCTGTATCTGAAAGATAGCTTGCATTTATATAAGCTGTTTGTCCATTATATGAAATTTGTAACCAGCCATTAGCAAGTTGTCCTTCTACCTTATCTCCTTTACTTATATTACCTATAGTATTAGAATAAGTGTTCGCTTGACTTCTTACTCTTAATGATGGTGTATTTACCCAACCTGTATAATAAACAGCCTTAGCTTCTTCTTTTTCTTCATTTACTTCTTTTTCTTCTACAACTGGAGCTGGTTTTGCTACTTCTGTATCTGACAGATAATCAGCACTTACAAAACCTGTTTGTCCATTGTAAGAAATCTTTAGCCAACCATCTTTAAGCTCTCCACTTAACTTATCACCTTTAGTTACGGCTCCTAACAAGTTTGAACTAGTACCTGCACCACTTCTTACATTAAGTGCTTCAATATTTACCCATCCTGTGTAAGCAATTGGCTTTTGAGCTTCTTCTTCAGCCTTTTTCTCAGCTTCTTTTCTTTGAGCCTCTTCTTCAGCCTTTTTCTCAGCTTCTTTTCTTTGAGCCTCTTCTTCAGCCTTTTTCTCAGCTTCTTTTCTTTGAGCCTCTTCTTCAGCTTTTTTCTCAGCTTCTTTTCTTTGAGCCTCTTCTTCAGCCTTTTTCTCAGCTTCTACTTTTTGAGCCTCTTCTTCAGCCTTTTTCTCGGCTTCTACTTTTTGAGCCTCTTCTTCGGCTTTTTTCTCAGCTTCTACCTTTTGAGCTTCTTCAGGCTCTTTTTCTTCAACTATTTGGTCAGATAAAAAGTTTAAGTTTATGTATCCCTTTTCAGTTTTTAGCCAACCATCTTCTATAATACCTGAAACTTTATCATTTTTATTTAAAACACCTACTATGTTATTTTCTTGGTCTGTTTTTGATGATCTAATATTAAGAGAATCAACACTTACATATTTTTCTACTACAGATTCATCTACTTTATCATTCTTTTTTTCAACTACATTTGAAATTGTATCTTCTTCAATTTTTTTTACATCGTTTTCTTTGATTTTTTTGTCAACAGCTTTTACGATTGCTTGTTCACTTGAAGATTCAAGAATTGAAGGATCAGCTAAGTTTCTAGATGTTTCAATCTTTTCATTTTTTCTATTGCTTTTATTATCCTTTTCAGCAAACTTAGTATTCTTAACTTCATTAGCATAGTCTTTTTTTACAGTTTCTACTTTTGAAGCAAGATTACTGTCCACATAAGATACGTTGCTATCAAGTACCTTTTTTGATTGATCTTCTTTATCTAGATTATTCATTGTAGAAGCATAAGCAGTTGCCCCGATAGTTACTGCTGCTAATACTCCAATTGTCGATCCTATATTTTTCTTACTCATTGTATCCTCCGTCTATTATTATCTGTTATGAAATTCTGTTATGAAATCTAGAATAATAATATATCTTTTTGATAAAATAGTCAACAATTAGTTACAAAAAAATTACACTTTTAGCAGCTTTTTTTATGTATATTTATAATTTAGAATGATAATTCCCAATAAATTTAAATTATTAAAAAATAAAAAAATAAATTTCGTAATTTTTTATTCACTTTTACGAAACATTTGTAACTATTAAAAATTATTTTAATAAAATTATATATAAAAAAAGAGTAAATCTATAAGCCGTGTTCTGTTAAAATAATCATCTATCTAGGCTAATTGTCACCAATTAGCTCAAGCGAACTACCATACTGGACCGTTACGAGCAGCAATCCTACTGTCCCTTTTGTTCTTGCACCGGATGGGGTTTACACAGCGTAATTATCACTAATCACCTGGTGAGCTCTTACCTCACCATTCCACCCTTACCAAATAAATTGGCGGTATACTTTCTGTTGCACTTGCCTGAAGGTCACCCTTACTAGACGTTATCTAGCATCCTTGCTCTGTGGTGCACGGACTTTCCTCGTCTAAGACGCGATTATTCGATTTACTCTATTTAGTATTTTACCATATTTTTATAAATTTCAAAATTAAATAAACTCTCTAAATTTTTCATTAAAAGAAAAATATACTATATTGGTATCAAAATTATCTAATAAAAGTTTTCTAAGCATCCATATCACATGATTCTCACTTGCAAAATGCCCTGGATCAAGTATAACTATATCCTTATAGTTATCTAAAGCTTCATGATATTTTACATCACTTGTTATTATAAGATCACATTCTTTTTTAATGGCATCTTCTATAAAATCACTTCCTGCTCCTCCACATAAGGCAACTTTTGATATTTCTTTATCTGGATCTCCATAAAGAATTATTCCCTTACATTCTAGTTTTTCTTTAACAATCTGTGCAAAATCTCTAGCTTTAATTTTTTCTACATTTCCAAATCTAGCAATAGGGTATTCATTGTAATCATCCAATTTTTTGACATCTTTAAGGCTTAATATTTTTGCAAGATTATCATTTACTCCACCTTCAGCCTTATCAAGATTAGTATGCATAGCATAGACACTTATATCTTCTTTTATAAGTAGTTCTATATTTTTATTATATTTTGTAGATAAATCTATTGATTTAAGTGGGATAAAAAACATCGGGTGATGGTTTATAATAAGATTACATTTGTTTATTTTAGCATTTATTATAGTTTCATAACTTAAGTCCATGGATACTAGTATTCCTGTAAGTTCTTTTTCTAGATTTCCAATTTGAAGACCAGAATTATCCCAATCTTCTTGTAAATCTTCTGGAAATTTTTCATTTAGAAATTCTATTACTTCTCTTATTTTCATATTCTTTTACCTCTTTTATTGCTCTAAGTCTTTGTTCAACTAAATCAAGCCCTTCCTTATTAATAGAATTGTTCTCAATCTGCTTTTTAAAAGCTAAGTTCTTTTTCTCAATTTTAAAAAGTCTTGGCATTAGTAAAGGATTTTCTTCCTCATATATAAACTTACCAAAATAAATTTCCGAAAGCTTTAAAACTCTGTCAGCTCCATTTTTAAATCTAATTATATCATAATGTTTTCTACCATCTTTAATTAGAAAGTCTTTATCTATATAGAAATTATTATTATTAAGAAATTCCCTAAGCTTTTCGTTACCAATATTTCCCTCACAAATTACATAATCAAGCTTTCTTACCTTATCTATATTAGCCTTTAAAATCTCAATTATACTTACAGCTCCCATACCAGCTATTATCGCTATTTGATTTTCTTTTATATCTATTCCTTCAAAACCATCACACACTTTTGTTTTTATTATCTTTCTTAAATCATCATTTAGTTCATCTTCAAGTTTTTTTAGACTCGCTTTTGATATATCTGTTGCGAGTATATCACATGATTTACCAGTTTTTGCTAAATATAAAGGGACCAATCCATGATCAGTCCCTATATCTATAACTTTCTTTCCACAGTCTACAATATTTACTATCTCTTTTAATCTTTTTGTAATCTTCATTTATAAAAAGTCTCTCAATAATTCACTCTTATTAGGAGATTTTAACTTCCTAAGTGCTTTTGCCTCAATTTGTCTTATTCTTTCACGTGTAACATCAAATTCTTTACCAACTTCTTCAAGTGTCCTAGGTGTACCATCTATAAGTCCGAATCTAAGTTGTAATACTCTTTTCTCTCTTGCACCAAGACACGATAAAACTTCATTTAATTGGTCTCTAAGCATCGAATAATTTGCAGCATCATCAGGATTTATGGCTGTATCATCTTCTATAAAATCTCCTAAGTGGCTGTCCTCTTCCTCACCTATAGGTGTCTCTAAACTAACTGGTTCTTGTGCGATTTTTCTAATTTCTTGAACCTTTTCTACCTCTATTCCCATTTGCTCAGCTATTTCTTCATTAGAAGGATCACGACCCAAATCTTGAACTAATTGCCTTTGAATCCTTACAAGTTTATTAATAGTTTCTACCATATGAACAGGTATTCTAATAGTTCTTGCTTGATCTGCTATAGCTCGAGTTATAGCTTGTCTTATCCACCATGTAGCATAAGTTGAAAATTTAAACCCTCTATTATAATCATATTTATCAACAGCTTTCATAAGACCCATATTTCCTTCTTGAATAAGATCCAAAAAACTCATTCCACGACCTACATATTTTTTCGCAATTGATACTACTAATCTTAAGTTCGTTTCAGCAAGTTTTTGTTTAGCTCTATTGGCATCAAATATTGCCTTATTAAGTTTTTTTACATCTTCTGAATCAAATCCCTTATCACTGAAAATTTTATTACAAAGAGATTTGATAGCTTTAAATCTTTCTAAATCTTTTATAGAATCTTCTGATAATGTCTTTTTATCTAGAATTTGTTTAGCCTTATTCCCAAAATTAATTAAATCATTAATTAAAAGTCTATCATTTGTTTTCAATGATTGATCTTCTACACCTTTTTTATAAAGATCTGAAAAAGCAAGATAAATCAATGATACTATATCATCTGATTCTTTAGTCGCAACAAGTTTACCAAAATTATCAAATAAATCACACAAGATATTAGCTTCTTTTTCACTTAATTCCTTATCTAAAATCGACTTTTGAGCTATATCACATATTAAAATCTTTGATTTTATTGCATCACGTTGATCTTCTGTAAGCTCTTGATTAAGCATATTCTGAAATTGACTGCCAATATCTATTAAGGATAATATATTTACCCTTGTATCTTCATCAAGCTCTTTTCCCTCTTTTGTAAGGCTATTTGCCTTGAGCAAAGTTATAGATAAATCTCCATAAAATATATCTAGAGCAAGCTTTGTTTTGTTTTGTTTAGTTAGCTTTTTCCCAGCTTTTGATCTTAAAGCTATGTCCCCTAACTCCATTTTTTTAGCAAGATAAATTTCTTCTCTTGCATCCAAAAGCTTAACCTTGCCAATTTCCTTTAAATACATCTTAACTGGATCATCAGTCTTTATTCCGACGACATCATTTTGACTAGCCTTTTTATCTATTTTTTCCTTTACATTAGCCCTTTTCATATGATCTTCTAATAACTCATCTGAAAAATCTTCATCTTCATCTAATTCATCTTCTAAATCATCATCTAAGTCATCTTCCAAATCATCTTCTGTATCTTCATCTTCATCTAGTATAGTTCTTTGTTCTTCTACAATCTCAATACCATTAGAAATTATCTGGCCTATAACATACTTTTTGCCTTCATCTTCCATTTCACTAATAGATTCAAAAGTGTAAATTTGTTTATAAGTTACAACTCCATCTTGTGATTCACTTATAGATTTAAATTCATCTATAATTTCCTTTAGAAGATCATCTTCCAGCATCTTATCATTATCACTAGTCATAAGTCTCCCCTCCAGCTCTGAAGTGATTAATCTTTCTTTGATCTAAGTTTTTTAAGTAATTTTCTTTTATTTTCAAGTTTTATTTTTTCCTTTAACTCGAAGGATTCAATTTTATTTGCTTTGTTTTCTATATAATCTATTATAAAATAGTAATCTTTTGTAAAATCATCTCTTATATTTACTATATCATCATGACTTTTGATGTAGTCTTTCAGCTTTTCTACTCTTTCATCCTTTAAAACCTTATCAAAAAATTCCGCATCATCATTGTAATCATCTCTTTGGTTTAAAAATAACCTAAGTGTTTCAAGTTCATTTGTAGATATGGTATATTTTTTATAGTCAATAATTCTATTTTTCTTGAAAGATTTTTCTTTCAAGTTTCTAGAATTTGTTTTATTTGTGTAGTTCTCATTATACTTTAATATGGATTGTTTTAAAGTTTGTTTTTCAATATTAAAAAGCTTACTAACATTATTTATAAATATTTCTCTAGTTAAATCAGATCTTATTGATGCCAAAAACTCAATAAATAAGTTTAATTTATCAAATTTTTCATTTTTGTTACTTGAAGCATAAATATCAAGTATTTTATTATACTTATAGTTGTATACATCATCAGCTTCTTCCATTCTTTCTTTAAAAACATCTTTTCCATATTTTTTTACAAAATCATCAGGATCTAGACCATCTTCAAGTTTTATTACCCTCGCCTTAATATCCTCATCTAAAAGTATTTCAATAGCTCTATCTGTAGCTTTTATTCCAGCACTATCTTGATCATAGCAGATATAGACATTATCAGCATATCTTTTCAAAAGCTTCGCTTGATCATGAGTTAAAGCTGTACCTAGGCTTGCCACTGCAATATCTATACCTTGGTTATTAAGTCCCATAACATCCATATAGCCTTCTACTAAAATTATATCTTTAATATTTTGCTTTTTATAGATATTTAATCCATATAGATTATATCTTTTCTTAAAGACCTCACTTTCAGGTGAATTAAGATACTTAGGCATAGAATTATCTATACTTCTTCCACCAAAACCTATTACCTTCCCATAATGATTTATTATTGGAAAAATAAGTCTATTTCTATACTTATCATAATATCTTCCATTTTCAGTTTTCTTTATTAAACCTAGCTTTTGAATATCTTCAAGTAGGTAATCCTTCTTTTTTACAAAATTTAATAAATCATCCCAAGAATTTTTGGCATATCCAAGCATAAAGGTATTAACGACACTAGAAGAAAATCCCCTATTTTTAAGATAAATTTGAGCTTCTTTATTTGTTAAAAGATTTTTATAAAAAAACATCATGATTTCTTTATTTATATCATAATAAGAATTCAAAATAGCGTTCTTTTTAGAAGAAACATTATTATCTATCTTAATACCTGCCTTATTAGCCAAGTATTTCATTGAATCAATATAAGAAAGACCTTCTTTTTGCATAATAAAAGAAACAACATCTCCTCCTTGGCCGCAACCGAAGCAATGAAATAATTGTTTCTTGTCATCAACTATAAAAGATGGAGTTTTTTCATGATGAAACGGGCATAAACCCTTATAGGAAGAACCAGCTTTTTTTAAATCGACATATTCTCCTATTATAGCTACAATATCCGAATTGTCTAAAATTTCATTCTTCTTTTCATCAGATATAAATACCATTAAACCACCCCTTGATATTAAGTTATTATACTTTTATAATTTTTTTCTTCAATAATTAAAATAAAAGGATAAGGTAGTTATCCTAATTATCAAATATTTTCTTAAGTAAAATTTTTTGTCCATTAGAATATGGAGGATATTTTACCTTAATATCAATATTTATTGACCTCTGCATAAGAGCTTTTCTATTAGAAAAGTTTATAAATCCAAATTTCCCATGATATCCTCCCATACCAGACTCTCCTACTCCACCAAATTCTAGATTAGGATTTGTTATATGCATAATAGTATCATTTATACAGACACCACCTGCTGAAATACCATTTACAAAACTATTTATATGTTCATTATCCTCAGAGAAAATATACATACTAAGTGGCTTATCCATATTCTTTACTTTATTTATAATATCGAACATATCTTCATATGCTATCACAGGTAATATAGATCCAAAAATTTCTTCTTTCATTATTTTATTATTAAAATCTACATTTTCTATAATAGTAGGTTCAATCTTTAAAAGATTTAAATCATATAAACCACCACTATAAATATATTGATTTTTTATCAATGAAACAAGTCTTTCCAAAGATATGTATCTATAATTTTGGGATAGTCAGGATTATTTAAAGGAAAATCGCCAAAAAATTCTATAATATAAGCTTTCATTAACATTAAAAGCTTTTCTTTAACATCTTTATGCACAAGTAAGTAGTCTGGTGCAACACAAGTTTGTCCTGCATTTAATAATTTCCCCCAAATTATCCTTTTAGCTACAAGCCTTAGATTGCTTGTTTCATCTACTATGCAAGGACTCTTTCCACCAAGCTCTAAGGTGACTTTTGCAAGATTTTCACTTGCTTTTTTCATTATAGTCCTACCAACTTTTGATGAACCCGTAAAAAATATATGGTAATATTTATAACTTAAAAGTTCATCATAATCTATTTTTTCATTATCAATACAATATATAAACGATCTATCGAAGCTTTCATTAATAATTTTTCTGATTATATAAGATGTATGATTGGATTTTCTAGATGTTTTTAAGATTACAGTATTTCCACTAGATATAGCCAAAATAATAGGTCCCATTGAAAGCATAAAAGGATAGTTCCAAGGAGATATAATAAGAGTAAGTCCCAAAGGCTCATATATAATATAACTTTTTGCAGGCATAGATATAGAATTTGTCTGAACTCTTTCCTTTTTTATCCGATTTTTTAAATTATCTATAGCAAAATTTATTTCACTATACACAGGGCCTATCTCAGATATATATGATTCAGTTTCTGATTTACTTAAATCTTTTTTTAAAGCAAGAATAATTTCACTTTCATTATTTTTAATGGATTTTTTCAAAATTTTTAGTGTATTTATCCTAAATTATTCATTTTTTGTTCTATCAGATTTAAATAATATCTTTTGTTCATTTATTATATTTTTAAATTCATTCATAACTTTCTCCTTTATACCTTAAGATATTAATACCCAATTTTAGAAATTAAAAAAACCCCTAAATCTGTATTTTAGATTTGGGGGTTCAGTTAAATAATTAATATTTTAACTAATCTTCTTTTTTCTTAAATATACCAAGGAGTATAGCAGAAACTATTGAGCCTATTACAAAGGATAGAATAAAAAATATAGCCTGATTTAAAGAGCTCATTGCTGGAAGTACAAATACCCCACCATGTGGTGCTGGTACTGATACATTAAATAATTGAGTTAATCCTCCAGCTATACCAGCTCCTATAACTGATATTGGAATTATAAGTTGTGGTTTTGCTGCTGCAAATGGAATTGCTCCCTCTGTTATGAAAGATAATCCAAGTAGGTAGTTTGATAAGGCTGACTTTCTTTCATTTTCATTGAATTTGTTTTTAAATAATGTTGAAGCTAAAGCTATTGCTATTGGTGGAACCATTCCGCCTGCCATAACAGCTGCCATGAAGGCTCCATCATTTGTTCCGATGAAAGCTCCTGTTGCAAAAGTATATGCCGCCTTATTTATAGGACCACCCATATCAGCTGCCATCATAGCTCCAAGAAGAGAACCAATCAATACCTTATTAGTAGTACCCATATTCATAAGCCAGCTATTTAGTCCGTTGTTAATTCCTGTAAATATTGGATCTACAATAAAGAACATTATAACTCCTGTAATTAATAGACCAAATACAGGATAAATAAGCATTGGTTTAACAGAATCTAGTGACTTTGGCATGTTTCTACATACTTTTTTAAGCATATTTACCACAAGACCAGCTATAAAGCCTCCCAAAAGTCCTCCTAAAAATCCAGCTCCCTCACTAGCTAAAAGACCTGCAACCATACCAGGCATTAAAGCTGGTCTGTCGGCTATTGAGTAGGCAATATATCCTGCAAGAACAGGAATGAGAAAGTTAAATGCACTTATTCCTATTTTATTTAAAAAGATGAAAGCAATTGATGAATCGCCAAAAAATCTTTCAAATAAAAAAGATATAGCCATTAAAATACCACCGCCAATGACAAACGGAAGCATATGACTTACTCCATTCATAAGATCTTTGTAAATTTCAGATCTTAGATTTGTTTTCTCACTATAAGAGGTATTTGATTCTTTTTCATGATTATCTGCATAATAAATTGGAAAAGAACCTGATATAGCTTCTTTTATAAGTTCATCACTTTTTCTAATTCCATCAGATACTGGCCTTTGGATTAGTTTCTTAGCATCAAATCTACTCATTTCTACCTTTTTATCAGCAGCTATAATTACAGCATCTGCATTTTTAATATCTTCATCTGTAAGTCTATTCTTAACACCATCAGAACCATTAGTTTCAATTTTTACTCTTACATTATTGATCTTGCCTGCTTTTTCTAAAGCTTCTTGAGCCATATAAGTATGAGCTACACCATTAGGACAAGCTGTAACTCCAATTATAAATTTCTGGTCTGTTTTTATTTTTTCTTCTTTATCTTCTTCTATTTCTTCTTTTATATTTTCTTTATAACAGTCAATTACATTATAAACATCTTCTGGAGTTTTGGCTTCTTTTAATTTATCAATAAATCCTTCTTTAAGAATCATCTTAGATAATTGCGCCAAAGTCTCAACATGAAGATTGTTTTCTCCATTTGGTACTGCTATTGAGAAGAATATATATGATTTTTCTCCATCAAGAGCCTCATAATCAAGCCCCTCTTCTTTTTTAGCAAACAAAACTGCAGGCTCTTTTACAGTATCATTTTTTGAGTGAGGCATGGCAATTCCCTCACCTAAGGCAGTTGATGTTTCCTCTTCTCTTTTTATAAGTCCTTGCTTGAATTCTTCCTTACTTTCAACTATCCCTTCGTCAAAAAACTTTTGAGATATTTCATCAATAACATCCATCTTATTAGAAGCTTTAAGCTCCATAATCATAAGATTTCTTTTTAATAAATCTTTTATTTCCATTCTTTCACCTCAACTTTGTCTAAAATTTCATATATTAATTTTTTATCAGCTATATCTTGGCTAAAGGCTGTAGCAGAGCCTGCTGCAACTGCAAGCTTATAAGAATCTATTTTTGAAAGTCCACTCATATATCCATAAATATAGGCTCCAACCATAGAATCTCCACTACCAACTGAATTAATAAGCTTTCCTTTTATAGGATTTGCCTTATAAGCAAAATTTTCATCAATAAAAATTGATCCATTTGCACCAAGAGACACTATTACATTTTCAGCTCCTCTATCTGAAAGCTTTCTAGCATACCTTATTATATCTTCTTCATTATCGATAGATGTATCAAAAACATCTGCTAGCTCATCTTTATTTGGTTTTACTAAGAATGGTTTATAGCTTGAAAGTTCATAAAGTTTCTTCCCACTAGTGTCAAGTGCAAACCTTACATTGTTTATATCTAAGATATTAATAATTATCCTATAAAAATCATCTCCCAAGCTCTTTGGTATAGAACCTGAAATAATTACAAAATCATCTTCATTAAGTTCATCTATAAAGTCTAAGAAGCTAACTATTTCAGCTTCACTAATATTAGGACCCTTGGCATTTATTTCAGTTTCTTGTCCATATTTTAATTTAACATTTATTCTCGAATCATCTGAAACTTCTGTAAAGTTGTGAAATATATCTAATTTATCAAGCTCTTTTTTAATATAATCTCCTGTAAAGCCTCCTAAAAATCCAATATTAATTGAACTTTCTCCAAGATTTTTAAGAAGCTTAGAAACCATAATTCCCTTCCCACCTGGATATTTTTCTTCATAGGTACTCCTTAAAGTTTCCCCATCAACAAATTTATCAATACCTAATATATAGTCTATTGACGGATTTAAAGTTAAAGTGTAAATCATAAGTCCTCCCTTATTAAGTCAACTTCGTTTATACTACATATTTTTGAAAAGTATATTCTATTTTTTTTAGAACTATCAGCTAAAATATATGCTTTTCTGGATCTTTCTATAGCTAACCTTTTTATTTTCGCCTCACTTGGATCATGAGTAGTAAATTCACCATTTGCATAACCATTTGCTCCAATAAAAGCTATATCAAAGTTAAAACTCGAAAGCTCTAAAATAGTTTTCTCTCCAATGGTCACATTTGTCTTTGACTTAACTAATCCACCTAATAATATGGTTTTTATTTTTTTCTTATTTAGCTTATCTATATGCATAATTCCATTAGTTACAACATTAATATCCTTATCTAGATAATCTATTAGTAAATTAGTTGTAGTTCCTGCATCAAGAAATATATATTTTGAATTACCTATTAAATTTGAAGCTTTTTTGGCTATATTGCACTTTTTATCAATATTTAATATAATATTTTTATCATAAGATTTTTCTTCAAACTCTACATTTGTTAAAATCGCACCACCATGAACCCTTTTAATCTCACCTCTTTGTTCAAGAAAATCTAAATCCCTTCTTAAGGTGGATTCACTTATATCAAGCTTATCTATCAAAATCTTATTAGAAACTTGTCTAAACTCTTTTAGAGTATCTAAAATAATCTCTAACCTTTTTTCAAATATCATTTGTATATATTTTAACACATAATAAAATAAAGTCAATCATTTTCTTTCAAAATCTATCATTTTTAATCAAAAAGACTTAAAACTTGCTTTTTTATATAATATAAAAGATAATGTAACAAAAAGAAAGGGGAGTAAAACATGTTTTTTATAGGTCGATTATTTCTAAGTTGGATAACAAATAGCATAAGCCTATATATAATAGATTTATTATTTACTGGCATATCATTTATAGAAATTAAATCACTAGCTATCACTGCTCTTATGTTAATGATTGTAAATAGCTTTATTAAACCAATCTTAAAGCTCTTATCTTTGCCATTAACTATAATAACTTTTGGATTATTTTCTTTTATAGTTAATGCATTTGTATTAAAACTAGCTTTTTCTCTATCTAGTGGAGCTTTTATTGATTCATTTACTACAGCAATTTTTGCATCTATAATTCTTTCAATAATAAATCCAATACTAGATAATTCATTCAAAAAAAATTAGGTATTATTTCAAATTATGTATTTCTTTGCATCATTACAAGTTATTCCTAAACATTTTAAAAACACATCTTAATATCGTTGGGATAGATTTTTATAGGGAATTAGCATATAAAATTTTGAAAACTTGTAATGACCTTGCAAAGATTAACTCATTTTGCAAAATCCCCTATATTACATTAAATTCTTCTTCACCCTCTATAAGATCAATTTCTTTTATTAATATATCATCAATTCTAATAAACTTATCCTTATTAAGTTTTTCTATAAAAACATTTATATATTGCTTACTTCCTTGAATATTTACTTCAACATCACCATCGTACATATTATGGACATTTCCTGTTAAGTTTAATTCATTTGCAAGCATCAAGGCCTTATATCTAAAACCAACCGCTTGGACTCTTCCTTTAAAAATCAAATTATATCTTTTCATATTTTAACTCCTAACTTTTTATATTAATACCCAATTGATTTTCCTTTACATATTTAAAATTTGTATTATAATATAAATATACACCCCCACCCGGTGTTAGTAAGGAGGTATAATGAAAGAACGATTTGATATTACTGGAATGACTTGTGCTTCATGCCAAGCTAATGTTACTAGAGCCGTTAAAAATCTAGGTGTAAATGATGTTAATGTAAATCTTGTATCAGAAACAATGAATGTTGATTTTGATAAAGATAAAATTTCCGAAGATGATATTATAAAAGCTGTAGAGAAAGTTGGTTACGGAGCAAGGCTTAAGGATAAAAAAGCAAAAACTTCCGTTCTAGAAGATAAATATGAGGATGAAGAAAAAAGTGTAAGATTTAGACTTATAGTATCATTTTTATTTATGATTCCACTTATGTACGTTTCTATGGGACATATGATAAATCTTCCCCTACCACATTTTTTAGACGGTGCTGAGGGTAGTGTAAACTTTGCTTTTATTCAATTTTTACTGACTATTCCGGTAATTTTTGTAAATAGAATATTTTATGTATCAGGATTTAAGGGTCTTATAAATAAGGCTCCCAATATGGACTCTTTAGTTGCTTTAGGTTCAAGTGCAGCTTTGTCATATGGTATATTTGCTATAATGAGAATGTCTTACGGATTAGGTTTTGATAATTTAGAAATAGTTGAAATGTATAGACATAATCTCTACTTTGAATCAGCTGCAATGATTTTGACTCTTATTACTTTGGGTAAATACTTTGAAAAAAGATCAAAGGGTGAAACTAAAAAATCCTTAGAATCTCTTATGAATCTTGCTCCTAAAACTGCAAGGGTCATAGTAAATGGAGTAGAAAGAGAAGTTTCAGTAGATGAATTAAACAAGGGAGATTTAATTATAGTTCGTCCAGGAGAATCAATCCCTGTTGATGGAATTATAAAAAAAGGTTCATCTTTAGTTGATGAGTCAGCTATAACTGGCGAATCAATGCCAGTTAATAAAGGGGTTGGTGATGAGGTTATTTCAGCTACAATAAACAATCAAGGAACTTTCACTTTTAAAGCAACTAAAGTTGGTGAAGATACAACCCTTGCCAAAATTATTGAACTTGTTAATGAGGCAAATGAAACAAAAGCTCCAATAGCGAAAATGGCTGATAAAATTTCTTCTATATTTGTACCTGCTGTTATTATCATAGCTATAATAACTTTTATTATATGGATGATTTTAGGATATGGATTTGAATTCGCACTAAACCTTGCTATTTCAGTTCTAGTAATATCTTGTCCATGTGCCTTAGGTCTTGCCACACCAATGGCAATAATGGTTTCTACTGGAAAAAGTGCTGAGTACGGTCTTCTATTTAAAAATGCAGAAAGTTTAGAAAACCTACACAAAGTGGATACAATCTTACTTGATAAGACAGGTACTATTACTGAAGGTAAACCAAGAGTAACTGATATTTTTACAGAAATAGAAAAAAATGAATTTATAAAAATATCTACTTCTATGGAGATGGCAAGCGAGCATCCATTATCAAATGCTATTAATGAATATGCTAAAGAAAATGGAATCAATCCAATTAATGTAAGTGATTTTGAAGCCTTGAGCGGAAAAGGAATTAAGGCAAAATTTAATGACAAGACATATTATGCTGGAAATTCAAGACTTATGAAAGAGTTAAATATCAACTTAAAAGAATATGATCAAAAAGCTGATATTTTATCTAATGAAGGTAAAACTTCAATGTATTTTGCAGATGAAAATGAAGTTATAGGACTTATAGCAGTACAAGATAAACCAAAAGCTTTATCTAAAATTGCTATAGATGAAATGAAAAGTCTAGGCTATGAAGTAATAATGATTACTGGAGATAATGAAAAAACTGCAGAAGCTATTAGAAAAAAACTTGGTATAGATGAAAAGTATGCAGAAGTGTTGCCACAAGATAAAGAAAAAGAAGTTAAAAACCTCCAAAATATGGGTAAAAAAGTATTGATGGTTGGAGATGGTATAAATGATGCTCCAGCTCTTGCAAGAAGTAATGTATCAATGGCTATAGGAAATGGTACAGACGTAGCCATTGAATCTGCCGATATTGTCTTAATAAAAAACAATATTCTTGATATCGTAAGTGCTATAAAGCTATCTAGTAAAACCATCAAAACAATTAAAGAAAACCTATTTTGGGCTTTCTTTTATAATATAATTGGTATACCTCTTGCTGCAGGTTTATTATATCCTTTCTTTGGTATTAAGCTTTCTCCGATGTTTGGAGCCTTTGCAATGAGTTTTTCATCAGTCTTTGTATGCTTAAACTCACTTAGGTTAAGAGGATTTAAACCAGAATTTAAAAATAGTAAAAAAATAGAAGAAATAAAAAACAAAGAAAATATAAAGGAGAATAAAATGTCAGATTTAAATAAAATGATTGTAAAGGTAAATGGAATGAGTTGTAATCACTGCAAAAATCATGTAGAAGAAGCACTCAAAAAAATAGCAGGAATTGAAAAGGCAGAAGTAAACTTAGATGAAAAGTTAGCTAACGTTGCTTACTTTGGTTCTATTGATGAAGATGAAATAAAAAGAGCAATTGAAGATGCTGGATACGAATTTGTTGGTATCGAACATAAATAATGCAAGCTAATAAAGATAAAACTTTAAGAAAATTAAAAACTGTTAGAGGACAACTTGATGGAATAATCAAGATGGTCGAAGACGATAGATACTGCATAGATATTTCAAACCAAATTATGGCTTCAATATCAATACTTAAAAATATAAATACTGAAGTCCTCTCATCCCATCTTGAACACTGTGTATATGATGCTGTAAACAAAGGTTCAACAAAAGATGGGATAGAAAAGATTGAAGAAATCGAACAAGTAATAAAGAAGCTCTCAAAGTGATTTGTTTACCAACTTGATCTATGGGTATTAATTATACTGTATAGATATAAAACAAGGAGGAATAATGACAGAAAAAAATCAAGTACAAAGCGAATTTGCCAATGAAGTAAGTGAATACAAAATTAATGATAATGTAATAGCTAAAATTGCCAAAAAAGTTTTAAACAATACAGATGGAGTATTAGCACTTAAGGGCAATATCCTAAGTTCATTTGCTGATAATTTTTCTGATGGAGAAAATACAGCAGGCATTACAATCGACATTGATGATGCTAAAAATGCAGTAGTAAATACTAAAATTATTATTGAATATGGTAAAAAAGCTCAAGAAGTATTTGCTTCATTAGATAGAAATATAAAGAAAGAAGTAAATGATCTTACAGGAATTAATGTAAAAGCAGTTAAAGCTGAAATCGTTGATATCCTTACAAAAGATGAGTATAGAGAAAAGAAAGCTAAAAACGAAAACAAAAAAGAAGAAAAATAAAAATTTTAAAAGAGTTATTGCAATATAATGAATTATTTTGTCTATCATTGCTTATATGATATTTAACAATTAGTTCATTTTACAATAGCTCTTTTTTTTAAAAATTTTTAATTATTTTCATAAGACCTTCATTTTTTTCCAAAATCTTAAAAATAATTACACCTATTATACTTACCACTATAAACTCAGATATCATAAACTGAATTAGAATTATAAAAAATGCAGTTGATGAGTCAAGTAATATGTAGGTTCCTATGGCAGGTATAAACATAAAAAGCACTGGAAATAATGAAGCAATAAATAAATTATTTTGCTTTCTAATCAATGAAAACGCTAAATATGATGCAAGTGTACCAAAAATAAGATCAAAAACAACCATATCCGAAGCAAGGTTTGCCAAAAAGCATCCTAAGACAAGACCAGGTATAAATCTTTTATTATAAAAAACTAAAAGTACCAAGATTTCACTAAATCTCAGCTGTATAGGTCCATATGCTAGTGCCGGATATATTAGAGTTATAACTGCATAAATGGCAGCTATAGCAGATGACTTAACTAAAAAATTTGTATCTTTAAAATTATATGTTTGATTTGACATATATACCCCCTTGATATTTTTTAGGATGGGTCCCAAGTAAACATCCTTTACTTATTGTAGCATATTTAGCCATTTGTGGCAATATCCAAAAATTAAAAATAGACAAAATATCACACGATTTATTAAGGATAAAATAAAGAGTTTGTAACTTCTCGCTTAATTATTTAACTCTCTTTTTAATACTTTTTGTAATATAAAAGAAAAACTTAACTCTTTCTTACCATTACATATAACTATTGAACAAAGCTAAAAGTTTTTCGATTGCTTTATTATTCACATCTTTTTCTTAATATAGGTACTCAAACAATAATTAAAATAGCATATTAATTTTTACACTTATAAACTATTTAATGTATTAGAATTTTCAAGTTTAAATTTGTATAATTTAATCATTTCTAGTAAAGTTCCTATTTTATAATATGAATAGTTAAAATATATTTTCAAAACAAGTCAAATAGATTAAGTTCTTTACGGTCATAACTGACTTACATTATCCTTTAATTTTTCTCTCTTATTGATGTTAGGTAAAGGTAAGGTGATTTTTTATTTTATCAAAATTTTAAAAATACTTATTTGCTTTAAATTATTTTATAAATTTCTGCTATAATTATATGAGAATAAAGGTGGATTATGACAAAAATATTAGTTTTAATTCTTTTAAGTTTAAGTCTTACTGGATGTGGAAAAGATAAAAAATCTATAGATGATAAAGACTTACCTACTACCTTAAAAGATATTGAATATATTACAAAAAAATACATAAATTATGATACAAATGCTAAATCTGATATTTTAAATATAACTTATCAAGATGAAGAATATAAACCAAAAATCAAGTCTAGTGATTATACAGAGCTAAAGAATTATCTTAAAGAAAATATGAAAAATGATCTTAAACTAAATTGGATATATGAAAATTTCGATAAAATTGATGAAATTGAGCAAAGGCTCGTTGGAAATGATACTGACACTGGAGAATTTATTTACAATAGGCACAATAATAAGACTGATTTTAAGATGAAAGATGGAGAAAGTATAAAGTTAAATAGAAAAACGCCATTTTTTCTTCAATGGGATAATAGATGGGCCTATAATAATTTATCTGATACTTGCATAGCTATAGCTGGCTGTGGTCCAACTTCTATGTCTATGGCTATAAGAAGATTCATAGATGATGATTCTATAAACCCAAAAACTATAGCAAATGATGCCAATGAATTTATGACAGAAAATGGTATTGCTTGGGAGTTTTTTTTCCATGAAGCCAATAAATATAAGTTAAGTATAAATGAAATTGCTAATAATAAGGATGATTTAATAAAAGCCTTGGATAAAGGACCCCTAATAGTTTCGGTAACTCCAGGATATTTCACAACAAGTGGTCATATTTTAGTAATAGATTCATATGATGGTGATAAATTCTTAATAAATGATCCAAATTCTATAAAAAATACTAATATTACCTGGTCTTTTGATGATATTTCTGGCCAAATTTTAAAGATTTGGGCTATTTCTAAATAATTTTTTTTAAAGTGTTGACTTAATTATAATTTCATGGTATTATAATTAAGTCAGCAAGTTAGTGCCATTAGCTCAGTTGGTAGAGCACCTGACTCTTAATCAGGGTGTCCAGGGTTCGAATCCCTGATGGCGCACCATAGAATATTTAAAAACATCTATAAGGTGTCTAAAGCGTGGATTTCAACAATCCACGCTTTATTAATTTCTATAATACATAAAAATCATACAAATTTTAATAACAATGTGAAAAATTTACTAACAAAGAATTTGATTTTTAAAAATTATCTTGTAAATAAATAATTTGAACTTTATCCTCTTTTATTCTCCTATAATTATTTTCGAATTTTTATTATTTTTTTACTTTTTATAAAATAGGTATATAATATTATTAAATTGAGCGACATTCATAAAAGAAGTTGCATCAGGAGGTAAAAATGAATAACAAAGAAAAAACAAGACAAATGGTTACTGTGTCTATGTTAGGAGCTATTACTATAGTTTTAGGATTGACTCCTATGGGATATATCCCCCTTGGTTTAATCAATATAACTACCATGCACATACCAGTAATTATAGCAGCAATATTAGAAGGTCCAGTGGTTGGAGGACTAGTTGGACTTATTTTCGGTCTATCTTCACTTGCCAACGCTATGTTAAGACCAGGTCCTATATCTTTTGTATTTTATAATCCTTTAATATCAATCTTTCCAAGAATATTAATAGGTGTTTTTTCAGGACTTACTTTTAGATATTTAAAAAATAAGAAAACTTCAAATATAAGATACGTATCCTTAGGATTATGGATATTACTTACAGTTTTTTTATTTTACTTAGTTTACAGTAACATTAGTAATAAGGCTAATATCTTACAAATAGTTTTATCTATTATTTTTGAAATAATAGCCATAATTATGCTATATTTAACCTTTAAAAATAAAAATTCTAACCTTTCAGTAGCAATAACATCATTTGTTGGTACTATGACCAATACACTTTTTGTAATGGGTCTTATATACCTATTTTATGCAGAAAAATATGTTACTTCCTTAGGAATTTCAACTGATCTAGCAAGAAGTACTATATTTGGAGCAATTATTACAAATGGATTACCTGAAGCTATTATGTCAATAGTTATGGTATCAGCTATAATAAAAGCTTATAAGAAAAAATAAAAAAACCAAAGAGTTACTAAAAGTTACTCTATTTCGATGTATACCCTCTTTACTGTATAAGCAGTAAGGAGGGTATTTTAATAAAATATAGTTATGGGTTCAAAAAATTGGATAAAACTATATAGAAATGTAAACCCTTAAATGAGTCTAGGAAGGGAGCTTTTATAAGATTTTTAGATTAGAGCATAGTTTAAAGAACTTAATATACATGAGATTTTAAAGTATGTCAACAACATTAATTTAAGTTCCAAGTAAAAATTATTAATGACGCCTAATATAATTATAGGCAACTTGATTAAGTCTGTAAGATTGAAAAAGCAAGAATGAAAAATGATAATAGCCATAAGATAAAAAATTTAATTAATCTTAAAGAGAAAAGTTAATAAAACTTAGATCTTAATTTTCAAGATTAAAGAATGAATTCTATTATAAATCTATATTTTTATGGACTCTCACAAGTAATATATGACTATATATTATTATAATAGAGAAAAAAATCAATCAAAAACAAAATGATAGCTCCTAAATAATGTAGGATAGCGTTCAGTTCTAATAAATTAATATTATTGAATTTTAATTGGTATACTTTAATTTTGTAAATTTTTGGATTTTTATTTTAATGTTTTTTAATAATGTCAAGTCCAATCTCAAGCATTTTTACTGCTGTTTGATAATTGTCTCCAATTAAGTCAAATACTAAGTCTTCAGAATATATACCCTGACTTATATTAGGAGAAATTTCAGTTTGGTTTGACTCTTCTAAATCATCCATATAGGCACTAGATGAGTAGTAATTACTAAGCTTTTCATAATATTTTTGACTTTCTTTGAATTTATCTAAAGCATCATTAAAATCATCAATGATCTTTCTGTGGCTAACTAAAATTTCTTCCATATCCTTTATTTTTTTTATATTCATAATTACAATCTCCTTTTAATCTTACTACAGAAAAACCTAGGCTTTAAAACCTAGGATTATTTTACAGCTTTGATTTATTTATTATATCTTTAAGAATTTCAGCACTTTTTTGCATTCTTTCGTTTTCAGTATCTGTAAGAGGTACTTCAATAACCCATTTCACTCCATCTTTTCCAATAACACTCGGTACACCTATGAAAATATCCTTAAGCCCATATTCCCCATTTAAGTATGATGAAGTTGAAAATACACTATTAGTATCATTTATAATAGCTTCTACTAGTCTTGCTAAAGCCATTCCTATACCATAAAATGTAGCTCCCTTTTTATCTATTATTTCATAAGCTGCATTTTTAACCTTATCAAATGTATTTAATAGGGCTTCTTCATCAGTGTCTGAGTGGTTTTTAACCCATTCATACAAAGGAAGACCACCAACATTTGTGTGGGACCATACTGCAAATTCGCTATCTCCATGCTCTCCCATAATAAAAGCATCTACACTTCTAGGGTCAATTCCTATAAGAGAAGCTATTTCTTTTTTAAACCTTGATGAATCTAGGGTTGTACCAGTTCCTATAACCTTATTTGCAGGAAAACCTGAATATTTCCATGTTGCATAGGTTAGGACATCTACAGGATTTGATGCTACTAAAAAGATTCCATCAAAACCACTATCTACAATTTGTCCTATCATATCCTTAAAGATTTTAAGGTTTTTTTCTATTAAATCAAGCCTAGTCTCCCCTTGTTTTTGTGGCATACCAGCTGTTATTACAACAACTTCAGCATCCTCACAATCAGAGTAATCAGCCTTATATATTTGTTTTGGATTAGTAAAAGATAAGACATCTGAAAGATCCATCGCATCTCCTTCTGCCTTTTTCTCATTTATATCTATAATTCCCAATTCTCTTCCTATACCGAGAATTGTAGAGGCATAAGCAAATGATGAGCCAACTGCACCATCACCAACTAAAATAACTTTACTATCTTTCATCTTTCCTCCTCTATTTAATCTATAGTAATTTACTATACTTTAATTTTATTATACTACTTTTAGGAGAAATGATAAATATTATCGCATATCAAATAAATTATTATTGTCCTTTAAGTAAAACAAAAGTTTTATGTAATCTTTTTGATAAGGTACAAATTCTTTTTTATCTATCAAACTAAGAATTTCATCAAGAGTTTTAAATGAAGCATCCTTTACTTCTTCTTTTTGTAAAATCAGACTATCAAGTCCAAGTTTCATATTATTTATTATAAATATATCATCTATTCTAAACTTAGTCTTAACTGAAAGGTTTGGATAATCTTTTGAGAAATCATATTCTATCCCAAGTTCTTCAAAGAGTTCCCTATTTGCTGCGATTTGAGATGTTTCTCCACTTGATACTGCACCTGATATGGTCAAATCCCACATATTCGCCCAAGAACTTTTATTAGAGGTTCTTTGTTGAATTAACATCTTACCCTTTGTATCAAATATACAAACATGGATTATAAGTCTATATAAACCATTTGGAACCCTCTGTCTTCTTTCAATAATATCTCCTGTTTTATTTCTAAAATTATCATATAAATCTACATATTCTATCATATAAACTCCTTCTTATCTATTTTTATACCCTATTAATAATAAAAAGCGGGACTAAAACCCGCTAATCTAAAATATTATTTTCCTCTAAAAATTCTTTTGAGACATCACTTGCTCTTTCTCTTTTTACATCAACTCTATAATTCATCTCCTGCATCTGTTCATTTGTGATTTTATATGAAAGTTTTTCCAAAGATTTAACTAAATCAGGATATTTTTTTGATGTATCCTCCCTCATAAAGGCTATTGCCTGATAAGGTGGAAAAAGATTTAAATTATCTTCTAGTAAAACTAGGTTGTGTGAAATAATCTCAGAATCTGTCGAATAAACTTCAATTAAGTTAACCTCTCAACTTTCAATTGCCTGATATTTTAAAGATGGCTCCATAGTCTTAACATCTAAATTAAGATTATATATAGATTTGAGTCCCCTATTTCCATCAAGTCTGTCATTAAACTCGAGAGAAAATCCTACAACTATTTTGTCTTCAATTTTCCTTAAATCAGAAATTGTTTTTAAACTATACTCATTTGCAAAGTATTTTTTACTGCAAGAGCATAAGTATTTTGAAATTTCATTGGTTTAAGAAAACTTAATCTATCTTGCTTTTTTATCTCATCTCTTGCAAATTTATAAACCTCTTTTTCATAATTTGACAAGAAATCGGATTTTTTTCTAGAAGTGCTGAAGTAATAGTCCCTGTAAATTAAGGATATATATCTATAAAACCTGATTTTAAAGCCTCATATAAGAAACTAGTCTTTCCAAAACTAGGTTTTAGTTCAACATCTAAGTTTGTGTTGTGCTCTATTACTTCTTTGTACATATTTATTAAAATTTCTGGTTCTGAACCAGGCTCTCCTGCAAGTATTAATTTTTCAGATCTACTATTTCCAAAATTAAAAAGAGATAGTAAAAGTATGAATAAAATTGCTAAAAAACTTAAAATAATAGTCTTTAACTTCTTATATTCAAGTAATTTAATTAAAGCATTAATCATAACTGCCAATAGTGAAGATGCTATAGCTCCTATTAAAATTAAAGAAGAATCGTTCCTATCTATGCCCAATAGTATAAAAGAACCCAGACCTCCAGCACCTACAAACACTGCAAGAGTTGCCGTTCCAATCAGCATTACTGATGAAGTTCTTATGCCACCTACAATAGAAGGCATAGCAAGTTCAAACTTCTTTAACTTCTCCCACTTTGTCATCCCAAAGGCTGTAGCTGCTTCATTTAAAATAGGATCTATTGACCTAAGTCCTGTAATAGTAGATTGTAGAATTTGAAAAAGTCCATAAATTACTAAGACAACAATATAAGGAATATTTCCTATACCAAGAATTGGAATAAAAAGCCCCAAGAAGGCTAAAGATGGTATAGTTTGTAATATTTCCTGTTACTTGGAGTGTAAATTCAGGCGTTTTCTTGTTTTTAGCTATGGATATAGCAAAAGGGATTGCTATAATCATAGCTATAAATAAGGCAATAAGGGATATTTGTAAATGCTCAAAAATCGCCTTTATCAAATCTTCTTTTTTCTCTATAAGGACATTAATGAAATTATTCATTTACTTCCCCCTTTTTAAAAAACAACTTAACAAAATTATTTTCAGGATTATTTTTAATCTCTTCAGGAGAACCTATTTGAACAATCTTTCCATCTTTCATTATACATATCCTATCTCTTAGCTTAAGTGCTTCATCCATATCATGAGTTACAAATATAGTTGTTAAGGAAAGCTCCTTATGAATATCTTTAACCAAATCTTGTAATTGATTTCTAGAAATTGGATCAAATGCAGAGAACGGCTCATCCTTTAGAAGTATTTTGGGTTTAATAATAACTGCCTTAAGTATACCCCATCTATTTTTTGTAAAATTCTTTTATACAATCTTCTCCAAACTTTTCTAAATAATTTCTAGTACTTCTTGGTATTAAAATTTACTTTCATATATGAATTTTTAGCCATAATTCCTATCTTAACTGAATCAAATTAAAAAATAATCTTGATATTACATGTTCTTCTTTTGAAATAAACTACATAAGAAGCCATAACTACAAAGACAGCTTTATTAGTTAAAAATTTATAATTATAAGCAATTTGATATAATAAAATATTTTTATTTATGATAGTTAAAAATACCTGCAAGAATTAATCTAGAATATATTTAATCGGACTAAATTCGAGTAAATGTTCTTTCTCTCACAGGCTTATTTAACTTTTTGGCAAAATAAGTTCAAATATCTGTAATGTTTTTTATCCATAATGATATTATTTATAATATATGATTGGTTTTTAATATCAATATTATAAATAAATGTATAAGCGTAAATATAGGAAGAAGTATCATAAAATTTTTATGCTTTGTTTTATGATGAATTAGTCTCATTAAAATATACATACTTAAAGCTCCACCTAAAAAAGCTATTGTTAAAAGCTTGCTTTCCTTAATTCTTTTTCTTTTTATTTTTTTTGAAGCTATTTTATCATAGCAAGTTAAATTTATAGAAAAAAGATTTATTATCAATAGGTAAATTAAAATTCCTAAATTAAACATTTATAAAAGATTTAACTTTCTCATAGTAGAAGTCATCAACTTCAATTCCTTCTTTTAGATTCTTATCTTTTCTTTTTATGCTTCCTTCCCCAGGAAAACGTACAGATGAATTTTCTTCAAGAGTTCTTACAGAGTGAACTTTTTGTTTTATTTTCTCGATTACTTTTTCATTTTCTTGCTCAGTGGAGAAAACTTCTGGATTCATAGCAATAAATATTTGGGAACATCCTGTACAGTTAAAAGCTTTGTCTTCATCCATATCGTAAGTTGACTTTCCGGTTGATAACAATGATGCCATAGCGTCAAGACATAAACTTAGACCTGAGCCTTTCCAATAACCTATTGGAAGAAGTCTTTGAGATTCAATGATTTTATTAGGATCATTAGTTAGATTGCCTTCACTATCAAAGCCACCAGGATATGGAAGATACTCATTTTTTATTTTTGACGAATCAAGTTTACCATATGAATATTGGCTTATAGCCATATCAAGGATTATATTTCCACTTTTTGATGGTATTGCTATACACATTGGGTTATTTCCTATGGATTTTTCATCCGAACCCCATAAAGGCATAAGTGATTCAGTATTAGTAAAGCATAAAGCAATCATCCCTCTTTCTGCTATAAGCTCACCATAAGTTCCAGCTCTCATCCAATGAGTGGAGTTTTTAACGCTAACCATTCCTATTCCATTTTCTATTGCTAGTTCTGCAGCTCTTTTAGAAGCTTTTATAGAATTTATAACTCCAAAACCCAAGTTTGCATCATAATTTTCTATAGCTCCAAATTTTTTAATGAGTTTGAGTTTTCCATTTATATTAATTAAACCATCATTTATAAAATTAATAAGTCTAGGAATCCTATTTAAACCATGTGAATTTACTCCTATTAGTGTTGAATCTGCATGAACTTTAGCCATTATTTCAGCATCTTCTTCTGATACACAATTTTTTAATAGGGCTAATTTTATAGTATTTTTTAAAATATCATATTTAACTTTCATTCTTACTCCTGTAATAATTAATTTTTTTTAAGAATACATTTTCTTTATTAAATGCTAAGGAAAGAAAATAATCTATCAGTACTGGATTAAAAGAAAGTGATAAAAATTCTTTTGAAAATGCCATTGCACCTATCTCACTTGATGATTTTAATTTATTTTTTTTCTTAATGGGACCAAGTTTAAAACTTTCAATATAAATATTATCAGTATATACATACTTATTTTCCTGTTCTATTTTATGAAATATTTCATGAGCAAGCACAATATCCTCTACATTAATATTTAAGCCTAAAGATATAATCTTATCTTCTACCTTTTTAATATTGTTTTTGCATAGATGAATTTGGTTAGGTTTCTCAAAAAAGGCTAACTCATAATAGGAAAAATTTTCACTTCCACAATCTTCAACTACTTTTAGATTAAATCTTTCTAACAGATCTTTAATACTATAACTCTTATATTTATTAGCAAAAGAAAACCCACATTCCATGGATTTTCTTATGATTTCCTTTTTATTTTTAATTTTTCTTGATAAGAAATCTTGATCTAATAAAAATAATGCAAAAGTTTTATCATCTATTAGTAAAATATCTTTTATTATATCCATTATAAATCATTTTTAGCTCCAATTAAGATTACCTCTTCATTTGTATCCCTTACTGATAGTTCTGAATCTATCAACATATTTAACTGTTCTAAACTTGTAAGTCCTTCAAAATCTGCTATTTTTGCACCAATACACAAATAAAGATCTGGGTTTAGCTTAATATCTGATTTAAATACTGATAAATTTTCCCAAATTTTATCTGCAAGAGATCTTATACTTGCACTAGAAGTTTTTAAAGCCTTTGCATCAGCTCGTTGTAGTTTTATAAAACCTTTATTATCAATAGCCCTAAGCTCTGACTTACCATTTACTTCTTTTGTATAAACTCTAAAATAATCATTTTTAGCTTCAAGTTTTATCTCACCCTTAGTATCAGAAAAACTATCTATTACTAATTCTTTTGCCTCATCATCACTTATATGTTTTGATAGTTCTTGAGTTGCGATTTCTGTAGATCCTGTTGCTATAGCACGAACCTTTGAAGTTTGTTGGTCAATTTCAATTTGTATTTCTACAGATTCAGCTGTAGCACCAGATTTTATTACTTGATCTGTTGCCTCATTTCTTAATAATCTTATATCATCATTAGTTGGTTGTGGTATTACCCTTTCCACAACATCTCTTACCATTGCAAGTGCAACCCCTATTGATGAAATTATCTCTGCCTTATCAGCTAATTTATATTTAACATCCATCTTACGGCTAGCATTTGGTAGGAGCACCTTTGCCCCTCCTCCACCTCCTACTATGGTAGTTTGTGATTTTTCAACTTTATACTTATCCATTAGCTCATAAATAACTTCATTAGTTGTATTGGCCGCATCATCAAGAACAGCTTGGGCTGCATCTTTTCCAGACATATTTAAGAATTCCCCTAGAAGATTAAAACATTTTTTTGCACTTTCTACATAACCAAATGAGTAGTCTCCTTCTTCTATAATTCCCAAGGCATTTGCTGCACAAGTAGTTGTTAATGCATAGTCCTTGCCATTATTTGCAGTAATAACTATATAATCTTCTGGATCATTTTTTATTGGAGATATTTGCTTGATTTTTGCACCATCGAATAAATCTGGTTTATTAAAAACAACATATTCAAGATTTGCAATATGGCATGATCTAGGCCCTACTTTTATAATTTTACCATTATTTGCCCTAATCATAGAACCTCCAGCAACTCCTACTGTATGAACGTCCATAGAATTTACCATCGTTCTTTGTCCACCTACAACCGCATAATCTATCATAGGTCTACCATTTTTTATAACTCCAATATCCGTTGTTGTGCCACCTACTTCAAAAAATATACCATTTGAAACCTTAAGATACATCAAAGCACCTACTGTAGATGCGGCAGGGCCTGAAAGCATAGTAAGAACTGGTCTATTTCTCATTTCTTCTATATCCATTACTCCACCATCACCTCTCATTATCATAAGAGGTGCCTTAATGCCAGCAGCTTTAACGGCAGATTCAGTTGAATTTGCTGTTTGAATCATTCTAGGAAGAATTGAACCGTTTATAACCGCAGTTCTTGTCCTTCTTGTAAGACCATATAATTTTGAAATTTCAGATGCAGCACATACTTCAATATTCTTTTCTTTGCCAATCTTTTTGATTAAAAGTTCTTCTTCTATATCATCAACACCAAAAGTTTTACTAGCTGCTATAACCCCACATCCTTCACTTATAAGACTATCAATCGCATCTGATATATTTTTTTCATTAAAATTTTTTTTATTGATATATCTAAAAGCAGTAGTTATCTTTCTTTTACCCTCTTCATCAAGATCTATATCTTTAATTTTAGCTTGAATTTTTGATAAAAATCCAACAATTCCACCATCTGATACAGCTATTACTCCAACTTTTGCAACATCACCTTCTACAAGAGCATTTGTAGCTTGAGTAGTTGAGTGTGCAATAAATGTAACCTCATCTGGTGAAATATTATTTTCAGTTAAACATTTTTTAAACGAATCTATTACCCCTTGGCTTACACCAAGTTCATGATCGTGAGTTGTTGGTATAATTCCTACTCCGACTATTTCATATGTTTCATTATCAATGGCTACTGCCTTCGTATTTGTTCCGCCAACATCTATACCTACGCGAATTTTTCTTGACATAATACCTCCTATGATCCAAAAAATACGAAAACTAAGAATAAATTAATGGCTGATATAAGCCATGCCCATACAACTCCAGTTTTCATAAAACTTTTTACACTAACCTTACTGTAATTTAAAGCCCATAAATTCCAAGATTGAGTAGGACAAGCTGCAAGGTTCATTGCTATAGTTGGTACGTACATAAGAGTAAATAAAAATGGTGTAGAATATGATCCAAGTTGTGAAAGTACACCCACAGTTGCAGCACCAGCACCAAATATTGTAAGTGGTCCTCTAAATAATCCCAAAGGAGCAATTATTACAAAAGCAATTGTTAAACCCAAAGTAGTTTTTGGCAATAAATCTCCTAAAATAGGATCGAAGAAAGGTGCTGCTACACCACTTATTTTATTAAACATAGGTAGAATAAATAAGAAACCTAAAAGGCTTGCTACATCTATTACCCCATCATAAAATGTTTGGGATACTACTCTTGAAATATTATTCCAACCACCTTTTAATTTACCACAAACTCCTAAACCAAATACTGAACCTACAATAAAAGCAGGAATAGATGCCCACGAAAATGCTATTGATAAGGTTGTAGGTATAATTGGTGTTATTAATGCTATAGCTGGTACATTATCTAAAGACACATTTTCTTCATTTAAATTAAGATCCCAAGATTTTCTTCTTTTTGTTTTATTTAAAACTTTCATATGAACAAAAAGCATAATTCCAATAATTATAAGTTGAACAGCCATGGCAATAAAAGCCCAATTTAAATATTCACTATTATAAGTCATATCTTCAAAAATTGCTTGCATTTGTGAAAATAAAACAGGATTTAAATACATACCACTTGCAACACTCATCAAATATGAAGTTACTGCTAAATACTTAGGTACACCTAGTGATAATAATATAGGTAAAACAATTACCCCTATAGCAACTACAGCTCCTGCTCCAAATGTTGCTGTGAAAATTATTCCTGTAACAATAGAAAGTAAAAGAGTAACTATAAAAGGATCATCTCCACCAAGCTCTGTTACAGATTTTATAAGTTTTGATGCAATTCCTGTATCAACAAGGATTTTCCCAAACCAAGAACCAAAAATTACATTAACTGCTGTGGCACCCCATGATTCGGGTCCACCTTGTAAAATATCTTTCATTCCATCTTCCCAAGTAAGCTTACCACCTAAGATACAAAAGAATAGCCAAATAACTGCCATAACAAAAAATCCAGTCATTAGGTTTCCTCCTCTTGCCGCATAAATCGCAAGACCTATATAGGAAATAATAAGTGCTATTCCAATAGCAAGTTCCATACTAACCTCCTAATTTTAAAAAATAAAATGTAATCGCTTACATTCATAAGATCTATTATATGAAAACTTTTTACTAAAGTCAATTAAAATATTTTTATTTATAAATTAAATATAAGAATTATTATAAATAAAACTTTATACACCATTAAGTAAATTGAATGATAAGAGCTTAATCAAAATATATAAGATAAATGAAATTATTAATTAGCTACTAATCTTTTACATTAAAAAATCCTAATATAGATTATAATAAAATACAACCATTTATTACCCATATCTATCAAAGCAAAATAGATAATTATATTAGAGTATTATGCAAAGATAGAATTCTTAATTTTAAAATTCGTCAATTATTTTTATTCTCTTTTCCCAAAATTTTATATAAAGATAATAAAAATTTGTCCTTTTCATCAACAAAAATCGCATGACCTGAATCTTTAAACTCTATAAAATTAACTTTTTTTGGAAAATTTTCTATACTTTTATAAGCATTATCAATCGGAATAACCATATCCTTATCCCCATGCATCCAAGTTGTTGGCATGATAATATTATTAATCAAACCAGAACCATTTTTAGTATTATCATATTTAACCATGGCAAGCAAGGCTTCTAGAAAACATTTTTGTTTTATAAAGTCTTCTGCCATTTTTCTTAAATCATTAGGATCAGGATCATTAACATTAAATATAGTTTGACTTAAAAGGTCTTTAAAAAAGTCAATATCCTTATCCTTTATCCCATTTAAAATTGGAATAGTAAAAGATTCATCATGCCTTAAGCTAAAATCTTTTAAAAAGTTTGGAAGCTTTAATTTAAAGTGATCATCTTTTTTTTCTTTCTTATCAGGCATAATAAAACCTTCATTTCCAACAGATGCTATTAAGATAAGATTTTTAACAAAATCTGGGTATAATCCTGCAAAATCCATACAGACTAATCCTCCCAAAGACCAACCTGCAAGACTTATCCTATTAATCTTTAAAGCATTTAAAAAATAATATAAATCAAAAGCCCAATCTTTCATCTCTTTATGTTTAATTTTATATGTTGAGTCTCCATAACCTATCAAATCAGGTGCATAGACATTTATATCTTGATCAAATGATTCTAGCAAATCTTCAAAAAAACTAGATGAAGATTGAAAACCATGTACAAGAATAAGCACATTGTCTCCGTTACCAACATGTCTATAAGCCATTATTTCGCCATTTTCTAATTTAATTTTACTAAATTCAATTTCTTTCATTTTGCACCTTCTATCTCACTCTTATATAATTATACAATTCTATTATATACTAAAAATAATATATTTATATAGATAAGTCTATTAATTTATATCTAATAAAAAATTTTAGAAAAACAGATATTTTTTCATATAGAAAGCAATTAAGAAAAAAACTTATTTAATATAATAAATGTAGTATTCTTACTAATAAAAACCTATAGTTGTTGTATATTAAAAAAATAGATAAAAAGTTATCTATAATGATATATTAAGATTCAATAGATATAAATTTAAGAAAATACATATGTAAAATTTTTAAATAAAATACTAGGCAAAGATTTCTCTCAAATATAAAAACTCGTATAAGCAATCCAATGATTTATACGAGTTTTTTATTTAGACTATAATTAATCCAATAACTTATTATAAAGATTATCAATAAATATTGCTCCTAAAGGTGCTGTTATTAAAATACCTAAGACTGCAATAGACAAAATTACATTTCCAGATGATAATCCATTTGCCATGGGAATTGAACCAATAGCCGCTTGAACTGTTGCCTTTGGCATATATGATACAATAGTAAATATCTTTTCTTTCTTATTAAGTTTTGCATCTTTTACAGCTATTAAAGTAGCAAAAGATCTAAATAAAAGAGCAATAAATATCATAACTATCCCTAAAAGTCCAATATTTGACAAATATCTTATATCAACTTCTGCACCTACTAGAACAAATAAAAGAATCTCTGCAAAAATCCAAATTTTTCCAAACTTTTCTGAAAGCCTATTAGATACAATTTCCTTTGCTTTAAGCCTATAAAAACTTGCCATAGATATTATTGCCAAAAGTCCAGATATTGGAATTTTTCCCTTCAAAATATTTTCAAAAGATACTAGAAGAAAGGAAATACCCAAAAATATAAGTAACTTAATAGAATTTCTTATTAGATAATCTCTACTATAAAAAAACTCAAATATCCTATCAAGTAAATATCCTATTATACACCCAAGTAATATTCCTAAAATAATAGACACAGGAACATTTAGCAAAGATATGAAATTTGTACCTTCTCCCTTAGCCATAGATAGAAAAATCGAAAATAAAACTAAAACAAATATATCATCACAAGACGAGCCAGCCATAATCATTTGTGGAATAGACTTTCCTACTCCCCTCTTTTCTTCTATTAACTTAACCATCCTAGGTACTACAACAGCAGGAGATACTGCGGCAAGAACTGACCCCATTAAAAGCGAATCAATAGGACTTATATTAAAAAATAATCTTGCAAATAAAAAATAAGCTAGAATTTCAAAGCTTGCAGGTAGAAAAGATAAAAGAATGGCAGATTTTCCCACCCTTTTTAAATCTGATATATCTAAGGAAAATCCTGCTTTTAATAAAATTATTATTAGAGCAATTTGTCTTAAATCTTCTGAAATCAAAAGAATTTTATCGTCTAGTATGTTTAGTCCAAAAGTTCCTAGTATAATACCTGTAAGAAGCATTCCAATAAGAGAGGGAAGCTTTAATTTTTTTAAAATCTCCCCAAGAAAAAGACCTATAAGTATAATGAGGCCTAGTGATAATAACATATATATCCTCCTTTTGGGACAAAAAAACTGATGAATCCTGTCCCTTATATAGACAGAAGTCATCAGCATAATGCGGTTTAAGATTAATCTTAGGGAGAACTTCATTCCCTAAATTTATTATATATAAATTTATAATTTAAGTCAAGAAGTTAAAGTCTATATTTAAGAATATATACTGATAGCTCTTATATAAAATAAGCCCTTATCAAAATAATACTAGCTTTGTTTTTATTTTTACCACTTATAATTATTTTAGAAATATTTATATCTTCACTATCATAATCATTATTTAAATCCTTAACTAATTCTTTATCCTAATATATTCTTTAAACTCATTAAGATCTTTAGCCATAAAAAATGGATTAATACGATATTCTTTTTCTACACTTGTAGGTAAGCTTGGAAGTCCTTTATCAATTTTTTCTTGAGCTTCATTTATAGCATCATCAATAATCTTATCTTTTATAATTTTCTTTGATGATTTTAGACAATCTATGGTATATTCATGAGCAGGATATATTAGAGTATCCATGCTTAGATTTTTAATTTTTTTAACAGAATTAAATGCTCTATCATATTTTTTAGTAAATACCCTGCCACAGCCTGATGAAAAAATAGTATCTCCACAAAATAGGTTATTTTCAGTAAGATATGATATATGCTCTTCAGTGTGCCCATCTGTCTCTATTACCTTAAATTTAAATCCCAAAAGCTCAAACTCGTCCCCATCTTTTACTGTCTTATCGTTTAAATCTTCAGTTTCAATTGGTCCTATTACAATAGAGTTCTTATATTTTTCTTTCAAGCTCGAAACTCCACCAATATGATCCATATGCTTGTGAGTTATTAAAATTCCTACAAGATTTTTACCTTTGATATATTCTAAAACAGGTCTTGTTTCCCCTGGATCTATTATAATAATATCATTAGCTTTTTCTATAGCCCATATATAATTATCTTTTAAAGCTTTTATATATTTAATTTTCATACACAATCCCTTCTTATTAGTAGTTATTATTATTTATACCACAAATTTAATTATTTAATAAAGAAAAAGGTATTTTTATACATTTGGATTTTGTTTTTAAAGTTTTAATATAGCTAATTGTCTTTTTTTCTTCATTTCTAAATTCTAAAAATCACAATCGATATTTAGAATACTTTTATATTAGTACTATAAAGTCTACAAAAATATATTATTAATATAGTAATGTAACAGGTAAGAAATATAACTAGGTCTTATTTTTTATTCATCATTTCCAAGTGCAAAGAATTTTTCTCTTATTCTTCTTCCTGTTTCTGTACCTGCTATTCCACCTATTCCTGTTTCTCTTAACGCTTCCGGAAGTGTTGATCCAACTTCACCAGCAGCCCTACAAACTTCATCAAATGGTACAATAGATGTAATTCCTGCCATGGCCATATCAGCAGAAATAAAAGCATTTACAACACCAGATGCATTTCTAAAAGTACAAGGATACTCTACAAGTCCTGCTATGGGGTCACAAACCAGTCCTAAAACATGAAGAAAAGCAAAACTTGCAGCATGAAAACATACTTCTGGAGATTGGTCATAGAGATAGCATGCGGCTGCTGCTCCCATTGCAGAGCCTGAGCCAGTTTCAGCCTGACAACCACCTTCAGCTCCAGCAAATGATCCATAATAACCAATCATTTTACCTATGCCTATTGCTGTAAGCATTGCTTCTACAATTTTTTCATCTGAAAATCCTTCTCTCTTCTTTAAAGAATATAAAATCGCAGGTAGAATACCTGAAGAACCTGCTGTAGGGCTTGCAACAATCTCACCCATAGCGGCTGATATTTCAAGAGTTGAAAAAGCCATAGCCATAGCTTCTGTTATAAAATCACCTGTAATTGACTTGCCTTCTTTAGAATATGCATTCATTTTTTTTGCAAATCCATCAATCATACCCATGGTGGTCTTAGTTTCATTATTTAGATTGCCTTGAGCTGATCTTTCCATTACCTTAAACATTTTTCTTAATTTATTTAAAATATCATCTTTGTCAATTTGCGATGATTTTAATTCTTCTTCCAATACTAAATCGTGGATGTGAAGTCCTCTTTCCTCACATTCTTTAATTACGTCTTTAGCCTTTCTAAACATTATTTAACCCCTTCTATATAGTTTGCATAGTCATATCTTTTATCATTTATAATTTTATCAATCAAATCTTTTTTAAGCCTTTCATTAAGCTCGACAATCAATGTTACTTCCTCATCTTGTTTAACGGTCTTTATACTTTCTATATTGTAATTATTGGTTGCAAGAAGTTTAGACACTTCATAGATAACACCCTTCTGTTCCCCATATTTAAGTATAATTGTAGGAAATTTTCCGTTATAGGAGATTAATACGTCATTTATTTCAATAATTTCAATATTACCACCACCAATTGATGATCCTGTAACAGATGATGTAGTTCCATCCTTATAATAAAATACAAGCTTGGCTGTATTTGGATGAACAGTACCTAAGTCATCTTTAATAAAGTGAAATTCTAAACCTTCTTTTTTAGCTATTGCAAAAGAATCCCTAAGCCTTTTATCATTTGGTTTAAAACCTAAAACACCAGCCAAAAGTGCCTTATCAGTACCATGACCCTTATAAGTTTTGGCAAAAGAGCCATGTAAATGAAAGTCCACTCTATAGAAGCCTTTTTTCACAATAGATATAGCTACTTGAGCAATTCTTGCAGCTCCTGCAGTATGAGATGACGATGGACCTATCATAACAGGTCCTATTATGTCAAATACTCCATATTCTTTCATATTTTCTCCTTTATTTACTATAATTTAAATATAAATAAAACCTTTTCAAGCTTATCATTTTAATACATCTACAATATTATAATACTCTTATATTTTTATAATTAAATATTGATATATTATTAATTCATACCTTTACTTGACTAATTAAGATAACTTAAAAAGTAAGCACAAAAGTCTTACTTATCATCATTTAAATATAAAAGAAGTCATTGAAATAGAAGCTAAACTTCCAACTTGATTAAAAACTTCTACCTTATCATTATCACTTGCTCCCAATACATAAATAAGAGGATAAAAGTGATCTTTGCTTGGTACTGCATAGGATGAATAAGGGTTTTTATCATAGTTTATGACATTCTCAAAGTTTTTAGATAAGACATTTTCTACTATGAACTTATCAAACTCCCTATTTTCTAAACTTGCATCTTTTTTTTCCCAATCAACATACCTAAGATTGTGGACAATATTTCCACTTCCAAGTATTAGATATCCTTCATCTCTTAAATCTTTTAATTTTTTTCCAATCTTAAATACTTCTCTTTCTCCTATACTAGCATTTACTGATAATTGAACAACAGGAATATCAGCTTCTGGAAACATATGAACTAAAACTGTCCAAGTACCATGATCTATCCCCCATTGTTGATTTAGTTTTATATCATCATTTTTTAAAAGATTAAGAATCTTATCTGTCAATACATGGTCTCCATTTACATGGTATTTGACCTCATATAATTCTTTTGGAAATCCATACATATCATAAATCTATCTAGGATTATCTTCATTTTGAGTAAAATTCCCTCTTGTAAACCAATGTGCAGATATAGCTAATATTGCCTTAGGCCTTTCATATTCATCTATTATATAATTTCCTATTTTTTTAAAATTCTTTGTTATCTCTGTGTTTTCAAGTGCGATCATAGGTGAGCCATGACCTACAAATAATGTTGGTAATTTCATAAAATCTCCTTTACAAAAATATAGATACCCTAAAATCAAATTATTATATAAATGTTTAAATTATCTATAAATGGATAATAATGTTATAAGAGTTAAAAGGAGTTATTATGTATTTTGAAGATTATAAAATAGGTGATAAATATCTACTAGATGAAGAAATAGTAGACTTTGATGAAATGATTGACTTTGCAAAAAAATATGACCCTAGGCCATTTCACCTTAATAAAAATAGTGCAAAAGAAACCAGATTTAATGATATAATTGCATCAGGTTTTTTTACATTAGCCTTTTCTTGGTCTAAGTGGGTTAAGACAAAAAAAGACGAAGAGGGAATGATTGCAGGTGCTGGATTAAATAATCTTGTATGGTATAATCCTGTTTATGCAAATGATAGACTAAAGTCTATTCTTACAGTTTTAGATAAGAGAAAATCTAAGACAAAGAAGCAAGGTATAGTAAATTTATCTTATCTTACCACAAACCAAAATAATCAGAAAGTTTTATACTTTGAGGCAAATATTTTAGTTAAAAGTAAAACTTCTACAAATAATCAAGATTCTATTTAAAAATCAATATTTTGGTAAGTCATTATATTATTAAAATTCCATCCATATTTTATCTAAGATAAGCTAGATAATTATTATCTTAATAATTATCTAACCTTAACTTAGAAATCTTATCATCAATACTTACTATTTCAAGATTTAACTATCTTAGATTTACTCATTTTATAGTTTTTAAAATGTGCTAAGTTAATAAATTAATCTTTTATAAATTTATTATCTTTATAAAATAGTCTTTGAAAGATTTAATTTTTGACAATATGTCTATTTTCTTCTCCTATCTTGTTAATTTTAAGCAACAAAAAACAGTAAAACTAATCTGATTTACTGTTTCTTGAATAAGCATTTATCAAATTGATATCTGCTTAATTAAATATATTTATTAATATATAATCAATAATCATTTTATTATTTCTATAATTATTATAAATATAATACTTATGTTATTAATTGTAATTAAATTGCAATTTTATTCAACCAACACATTCCTAGCTAGCTTATCATTATTATCTAAATTATTAACATTTGTAAATACATAATAAGCAAGATTTAAATTTATACTTCCAATCAAAAGAAATACCCAATCACCTTCAAGTGGAGAATTCCAAATGAAATGCAAGATAACTGGAGCTATAATAAAACATAAAGCTTTAGGTCTAGAAATTACAGAACTCTTTTTTATAAGAGCTATAAGTCCAACTCCAAAAACTATTGCAAAAGCCATATGACTACCAAGGGCATTAGAAACCCTCTCAAAAGCTATTGTAAATCCACTATTTGTCTCCCCAAAAGTACTTTGAAAAATATATGCCCAATCTTCAAAAACCTGAAATCCAAATCCTGAAATCATTCCAGATATAAAAGCTTCTTTCAATGAAATTCCTTTACACAATAAATATACTAAAAGTACAACTATACCTTTAGCTATCTCTTCTGCAAAAGGAGCAGTTAAAGCAGCTCCCCACTCATCAAGTAATGTCTGTGGTGCTTTTATAAAAAATAAGAACATTGAAATCAAGGAATTTCCTAGACTTCCTAAATATAATGGCAATGTAAATCCAAGTATAAAGCTCAACATAACTACTTTACATGAAACATTTAATTTTTTTACTAAATAGTATATTAAAAATGCAATTGGTATAGCATATAATAAAACTATACTTGATGCAATTAAAAAGCTAGGAAATAAAGCTACATCTTTATCTTTTTCTGAAAACTGAATAAAAAAATCACGAAAACTCACAAATACTAATGCTAAAGTTATCGCGACTAACAAATTACGCCCATATTTACTAATAAATTTTTTCATATATCATCCTCCATATTTAATAATATAATTGAATTATTTTTTAATATAATATAATTTATTTCATAGTAAAAAAATATATTATTTAGAATTATATTATTCATTAAAATAATAAAATTTTCGTGATAATTATATCATTTTTTAGATATTATTTCAACCATCTAAATAAGATTTGTCTTCTAAACCTACATCTTATTTTTGATATTTAAAATGACTAAATTATTTAGTGTTGTTTAAAAAACATCCTTAATTTTAGAATTTACTAAATTATCAAATAATAATATTCTGCTTTTCTTATTTTTGATTTATTCCTAAAGGAAATTCTTATTCCTTATAAGCAGAATAAAATATATGATAATTATTATTTCCAATAGAAATAGTTAGAATCAATAATTTACATGTTTTATATAAAATTTCAAAGAAAAAGACGACAGTTCTTTCTCTGTCATCTTTAATAAAAATTTATAAAATCCTTTATTTTTATTGTACAATATTGAATTTATCTATTTAATTATGATAATAAAAAGACCAACTAAAGTTAAAACTATGCCAATTATTAATTCGATAATACCAACTTTTTTTGCATAGGATTCTGTTTTTCTGCCTGCTTTATAGTCAACTTCAAAATTATTAATTAACTTATAATTTTTCTTAAAAAAAATTAAATATCCGAATATTGAAAAAGTAACCCCTAGCATTATTATAATAATTTTTAATATTGTCATAAACATATCTCCAAATTCTAATTTATTTCTTAAAAATGTTACATTTCTACTAAGTGAATTATTGGTACAAGCAAATATCATACAGCTGCTTCTTTGTTATAAAATGACTTTATCTCTCAGATTGTTTATAGATATATTTGTATACATTTTACTATAAAACACCTCAACTAACGCCTTTATTATCAATAAGTTAAAAATCTAAGCTAGAGCATTCTTTTTCCACTTTCTAATTTTTGTTCTAAATGTTCCAAATGGTGCAACAGTATTTATATGAATAAATTTATATACTTCCCATACCACTGTTTTAGTTGCTTCATCAGCCCATTTTCTCATATGTGGTTTAAATAATTCTTCCTCACTCAATGAATCAATCATTAAATAAATACCCTCAATATTATTTGTCAGTTGTTCCTTCAACTCTTTTAGTGATTTATGTGCATATGTATCTGTGAAGTACTGATATAATTCACCAAGCTGATTCCATTTAAATTCATCTGATGGTGTTTTCACTTGGAGTCCCCTTTTTTCATCTTCCTCCCATTTAAGAACTAAGCTTGTCCATCCTACCTGATAAGCAAGATTTTCTGCTGGAGTTCTATCAACTCCATTTACTCTCTTATCTTTTAATGTTTCTGGAATATTATCAAATTCTAAAATATATTTCTCAAATGCTTTACTTATTTCATTTTTAAGTTCATCTTTATTCTCATATACTCTCAAAAAATCACCTCCATAATTTTAATTATTAGTTTTTATATAAATTAAATACAATTCTTAATATCAATACCTAAACTAATTGTAAAAAATAATATTCATATTATTAATATTATACCATTCTCTTATCCCAATTTAAATGTAATAAGACATCTATGATGACTTATTATTTATATATTAAGTAGACATGTAATTTATGATTTAGTGTCAAATATATTGTGTGAAATGCCTTATTATATATTTGACAGCACTAAAGAAAATTTTTTATTTAATTTTAATTAATCATTATATAAACTTTCATATTTCAATATATCATTATAATTTCCACACTTTTTGATTTTAGATTTATCTATAAAACTAAAATTTGATTTGTATTTCTTTCTTTAATTATCTTAATTGGCTGAATATGATAAAATTTACTAACTAATAATACTTTCAAATCAATATCTAACCTAAGGCTTTCTAAAATTAAATTATTCTAATTAAATCTATTTTTATGTCTTTATATGTAATAGTTTTATCTTCAGCCAAGACAATAGTCCTAAGAACAGCATCAATTCTTGCCCTAAGTATAGCTAAAGAAAAGGGCTTGACTAAATAATCATCTGCTCCTTGGTCAAGGGAATGAATAATAAAGTCTTCATCATTTTTTACTGTAGTAACTATTACTCTAATATCCTTTTTCTTTAATTTTTCTATCAACTTATACCCATCTTTATCTGGAAGATTGATATCTAAAAGAGCTACATCTATGTCGACATTCATCTTATAGATTGCTTCGTAATATGAAGATGCAATATTCACATCATAGCCATTATTCATTAAATATTTTTTCATTTCTAAAGCAATTTCTCTATTATCTTCTATAATTAAAATACTTTTCATTGTTTACTCCTCTTATTTTAGGAATGGATTTTCTGTTTATAAAATGAATCTGTTGCAAAATCTTGAATTTCTATCGTTTCACAACAGTCCCTTTATAATCGCATAATTCTACTTATAGTATACCATTATAGCTTATATTAAATAGAGAAAATCTAATTGTAAAATGGTGAAATAAAGCTGTTTCAATAATTTATAAAGATTAATTGTAAAATATAGTATAATATTATTAAAAAGTTTTATAAGTAAATATTATTTTAATGCGAAATATTTGATTTTACTATTATAATTATAGAAAAAAGAGATAATATTACCTATAATAATAAAGCTAAAACTAGATAATAGTGCAAGTATATAAAACTTTGTAGAATTTATAGGTATTTCAAATATGATTTATCTAAATATTGGAGTTTAAAATTGAAAATATTAATGATTGAAGATGATAGCACAATTGCATTTGCCGTAAAGACTTATTTAAAAAAATATAGTATAAAAACTGTTGTCTATGATAAACTTTCTAGTTTAGAAAATATAAATTTTAGTGATTTTGATTTAATCTTGCTTGATGCAAATCTTCCTGATGGCTCTGGTTTTAATTTTTTAAAATACTTAAGGGAATTTTCAGATATCCCTATTATTATGCTTACGGTTAAAAGTGAAGATCAATATGTTGTTAAAGGACTTTCTCAAGGAGCTGATGACTATATTACTAAGCCCTTTTCTCTTTCTATACTCAAAGCAAGAATTGACAATGTATTTAGAAGAAAGGTCAAAAAGACGGATACTTTAATATTTAAAGATTTAACTTTAGATTTTACATCGAAATCAGCTAGTATTGATGGAGTAAACATAGACCTTAACTTAAAAGAATTTTCTATTCTTGAAATGCTTTTAGAAAATCAAAATATAAATCTTTTTAGAGAAAAAATGCTTGATTATGTATGGGGTTATGATTTATATGAAGTAAATGACAATACCTTGACAGTGACGATAAAAAGATTAAGATCTAAGCTTGGTAGATATGGAAAGCATATTAAAACGGTTAGAGGGATTGGATATAGGTGGGACAATGACTCTTTGGAATAAATACAAAAATATTATTTTAATAGTAACACTAAATTTATTGCTATGCCTTATAGTTGTTTATCTTAGTCCTAGATTTGATATTCTAACACTTTTAGGATTTTTGTTAATAAATCTTTTTTTATTTCTATTGCTTGTAAAAAGGGAGAAGAAAAAAGAAAGGGAATTGGATGACAAAATAAATAATATTTTTCTTCTCTTGCATTCGTTAAATATAGATTCTAGCAATGAGGAAATAAGAGATGATGAATTTGGAAAATTAAGAGATGAAATAATAAAAATAATATTAGAAAACAAGCGAATTGCTGATAATTCAGAAAAGAACAAAGAAACTTTGAGAGAATACACAGAAGATATCGCACATCAGATAAAAACACCCTTAACTGGATCTTTACTACTAATTGACCTATTGGAAGGCAGTGAAGATAAAAATTCAAAAGAATACATCACTAGGCTTAGAGATAATTTACTAAGGCTTTACAATTTGGCGGATATTTTGTTAGAACTTGCTTCTCTTGATTCAGGTACAATTGAAATGTCAAAAGATAAAGTTTCGGTTAAGGAATTTGTGGAAGAAATAATTATAAATATTTCCGACTATTTTTCAACGAGTGATGTCAATATCTCTCTTCATGGAGATGACTTCATCCTTATATGTGATAAAGATTGGACTTATGAAGCAGTCTTTAATGTTGTAAAAAATGGAATAGAAGCAACGAAAAATAAGCATATTGAAATATATCTTAAAGAAACGAATTTGTATAAAAGTATAATTGTGGAAGATTTTTCTGAAGGTATGAATAAACAAATGCTTGAGAAAGTTCTCAAGCGTTTTTATAAAGCAAATCCCAAATCAAAAGGCTATGGTATTGGTCTTCCTATGGCGAAGTCCGTTATGGAAAAACAAAATGGGGAATTGTTATATCATAGAGGGAAAAAATCAAATACATTTGAATTAAGATTTTATAATTGATTTGATTTAAAGACTTTGTTTTAAAAATAAAAACTTAGTCTTTTTTTCTAGTCACTTTCCTGTCACTTAAGTCTATTATTATCTAAATAAGATTAAGGAGGGACAATATGAATATAGTTAAAACTGTAGATTTATCAAGGACATATAATAATGGAGTAGAAGTAAAGGCTCTTTCAAATGTGAATTTTACAATGGAAAAAGGGGATCTAGTAGCAATTATTGGAGATAGTGGTTCGGGAAAATCTACTTTACTTCATCTTCTTGCAGGAGTAGATAATCCTACTAGTGGAGATATCTTTATTCAGGATAAAAATATTACCAAACTCAATAAAGACGAAATGACCGTATTTCGCAGGAGAAATATTGGCGTCGTTTATCAATTTTTTAACTTAATTCCCAATATTAATATTAGAAAGAATATATTACTTCCTCTTTTACTAGATAATAAGAAAGTAGATGAAGAATATTTCAAAGAGATTTTATCACTTTTAGGAATTGAGGATAAACTCGACAGATATCCGAAACAATTATCTGGTGGCGAGCAACAGAGGGTTGCCATTGCCAGAAGTCTTGTTACAAGACCAGCTATAATTTTAGCAGATGAGCCCACAGGTAATTTAGATAGAAGAAATTCAGAAGAAATTACGGGACTCTTTAGACTTGTAAACAAAAGATTAAATTCCACGATCATGATAATAACTCACGATGAAAAAGTTGCAAATTCTTGCAATAAAGTTTATAAGATGGTGGATGGCAGATTAAATTTCTTAGGAGATGAGTCTTATGAAAATCATTAATGATCTTGCCGATGCAGCAGTAAAAAACAACAAAAAAGATACCTTAGCTATTAAAATTTCAATTCTATTGGCTGTTATACTTTTAGGGACCATTATTTTTATTTATGATTCTCTAAGACTTGATCAGTATAATTATGTAAAGAAAACGTTTGGTACCTATCACGTTTCAATAACAGAAGTTGATGAAAAATTCTATGACAGATTAAAAAGCGATAAGGATATAGAAAAAATTTCTTTCAACAAAGCTATAAAGACAGATTTAAATGCGACTATTTATGAGAATGGGGATAAAAGTAGTCTATTAGGCTATGAGGTAAAAAGAGGAAGAATGCCGGAAAATACAAATGAGCTTTTAGTTCCGGGAGAGTTTTTAATAAAAAATAAACAGTACCATTTAGGCTCAGAAATCAAACTCAAGGAAAAGACCTATACTATAGTTGGCATTTACGATGACTTCGAGCACTCCTTCGAAGAATCTCTGCTTATAGGTCTTGCTGCCAGTGATAAAAAGGAAGACTTCTTCAAGGACGGCTGTGGACTTGAAGCACAGATCTGGTTTAAAAATTTAAGGGACACTTATACTAAGACTAGAGAGATTTTATCTGAGATGAATATAGACGAAAAGCATGCCTTGGACATTGGGAGATTATTTTATAATAAAGATATTTTGGAATATAAGATGGTCTATCCAAATGGTGTTATACCTCCTAAAAATGTAGTGAGTTCAGCAATTGAGAAATATGGAGCCGCCATCCTTCTTTGCATACTTTTTGCCTTTATCATATATGGTGCTTTTAATGTTTGGAATAATAGAGATTTGCGCGAGATTGCCCTATTAAAAAGTGTAGGTATGACGAAAAGACAGGTTAAAAAAATGGTTAGGCTCAAAGCACTAAAACTTTCGACTCTTCCAATAGCACTTGGAATAATTCTGTCTTGGGCTTTTGCTAACCTACTTATGTATTTAATGTGGCTTAACAATGCCATCTCATATAAAAATATATCTAACATTTTGGGGGAAATCGTAAAATCTCAAAGCTTCCATTTTATATTTCCAAGGGTAGGATCTATTATAATCGTTATTTTACTATCGCTGTTAATGGTTTATCTCTCAGCAAAAATGCCGGCAAAAAGAAGTTCAAAATTAAAAATTATTGAAGGGTTAAATGGAATTACAGAAAAAAATATTAAATTGGGCAAGTCAAAAATAAATGGTCCAATAGAAAAAACTCTTGCAAAAGATTATTATAGATCTTATAGGTCAACTTATAAAATTATTGTATTTTCAATGGCGCTTTCAGCCTTTGTCTTAACGATATTTTTAGTCGGCCAATCTTATAGACACTTAAATGAAAAATATAACAACTACAAAAGTCCTTATAATTTTAAATCTAGTATTTATAGAGGCGATTTTTTGGATAAAAATCTTGTGAAGGATTTGGAAAAAGTCAAAGGCATAGATCAATTGCACATCTATCAAAAAAATGATACAAAGTTTTATGTAGATGACAATAAAGATTTTATTTCTAAGGATTTAAAAGAATCGTTAGATAGCGGTAAAAAAACGAAAGACAAATTATATGCAAGGATATACACCTTGACAGACGCGGATTTTGAAAAGCTTTTAAAAGAAAATAATCTTTCAAAAGCCTCTTATATATTGCTTAATAAAATAGCAAAAGAGAACAAGACGCCTTATGCCTTTAAGGAATATATAAATATCTCTGATAAGAAAAACGGAGAAGTTTCCTTAAGATACTATAATAAGTATGCGGAGTCAATGCCGGTGAAGATAGATGGAACAATAGATGAAATGCCCTATGATTTAGAAGCATACGATAGTAATGAGATAGCCATATTTACCGGCGAAAGTAATTTTAAAGAATTTGTAGAAAAATATGGAATAGATAAGTCAAACCCCGTTTACTATTACTCTGTAAAATTTAAAGTGGAAAATAATAAAGACAAAGTCTTTGGAGAAGCTGAAAATGTGATTTCCACCTATGTTTCAAAGTCAGACCACGACACTACCACAGATATTGTAAAGGCAGCCATGGATAAAGAAGAGAGAAGAAATACAGGTTTATTGAATTTAGCCATCCAAATTATTCTTATAACCATCGCTCTTTCTAACGCCTACAATAGTTTCAAGGGAAATCTTAGAGCGAGAAGTACTGATTTCAAGCTTTTATCGACTACAGGTATGACAGAAAAGCAAATGAGAAAGATGGTCTTCTTAGAAGGAAAGAGCTTATTCGTAAATATTTTACTAGCTTATATCCTGATGTTTTTTGCAGGAATAACCGCAAGAGCATATAGAAGTGATTATAACTTATCCTTTGCAATAAAAGAGCTTATCTTAAATATAAACTATCTTCCAATTTTAATAATATTTATATTAATAATCTTTGGAATTATACTTGCAATAAGCAGTGGGTTAAAAATAATGAGAGATAATTCAAATAAATCTTTTAAAGATACCTAAAAATTAAGGGATTATTGAAAATTATGAATTTCTAACCTTGCATCATTACAAGTTACTCATAGACAATTTGAAAGTAGTCTAACACTCAAGAAATCCAAATTGTCGTGAAGGAGCTTGTACTGATGCAGGGATTAATTCATTCTGCAAGAGACCTTAATTTTTATAAATACTCTTAAAATCAGTTTTTATAAAGCTAATCTCTCAAAAAATTTTTGTCTATTAAAAGTTATTTCAATCCCCTATTTGAATACTAAATTTAATTTCTTTTCATCATAAATTAATATTATAGTTAAAACTTTTAGATAAGTTTCATTATAGATTTCTATTTCTAATATTTGCTTTCTATGAATACTTATAATTTTTATTAACTTTTTAGTAAATTTCTTAATCTCATATAATTAGTATGCGAAATATTATTCTTTAAAAACTTTGTTATTTTTTCTTTTCTATTTAATGGGTTTATTGGATAATTTAGTAGTTTTTCATCCAACAATTTTAGTACATCTATATATACTTCATGTTTACCACAATTTTTTTCTAGAGATGCTTGCCAAAATCTTAGAAAAATTTCTCTATTATTGAATGGAGGAAATTCTTCATTAGCTATATCAGACTCAGCTTGATATAATGTTCCCCAATTACCAGTAATTATTTCCCATCTAAATAACTTCATTGGTATTATATCTTCATGTTCTTCTAATAATGGCTTTATGCTATCAAGCCATTGATCAAGATATTTATTAAAATAATCAATATCTTTAGGTATGCCAATTAATTTTGAAAGTTCTGCACCATCTTTTGCATCGTCTTTATCAAAATCATGTGCTATTACTTCGGCAACATTTCCTGTTATGATATATGGATTATCAAACCTATCATATATGGCTTGAATAGTTAAGTTTTTAGGTAACTTTCTAGCGCTTTCAATACTACGTTCATATATATCTAAAAAATCTTCTCTTAATTCTTCTAAATTATTTAAAATTATTAATTCTTCACCATAGTCAGATAAAATTTTCTTAGGTATATAGACATCAGAACTTTTTTCAGTAAGAAAATTCATAGTAGATACAAAGGCCTTAATGTCTAAATTTGCCTTATGGATTGCACCTAACATAATTCTTGAATCTAGCCCTGAGGATATAGATAAAAATACATTATCTGTCCTAGAATATAAAGCCTTAATTTCATTAACTAATATATCAGCTACCCTTTTAATGTTTTCTTCATATCCGGTCTTGTCAATATCTATCCAAAATCTAAAAGTCTTTCTTTTTATAACGTCTAGGTAGGTATTAGGTAAAACTTTAAAAATATTATCATAAATAGTTCCATCTATATACCATTCATCTTCGTTTATTCTATAAAATTTTGAATTAATAAATTTTAGAAGTTTTGGATCCTTTGATAAATTTTGTTCTTTATAATAATTAATTATAGCAATGCTAGAACCTATTAACAATTCATTGTTTTTAGTATAGAATAATCGTCTTAATGAAGCAGGATCAGTTAATATTTTTAATTCATTATCCCTATCAAAAATAATTAACCATCTTCCTCCAAGATTAATAGTAAGTTCAGCCATCGATTTAAAGTTTCTTGATTTTTTAGCTATATTTTTTATAATATCACTATTTGACCAGCTGATATGATCTGGATCAACAGCGAATCCTAAAAGTATAAATTTTGTTTCATCATTTTCTTCAATTTCAATATTTAAGTCTTTATGATTATATAGTACAAGCTCATTTGAAAGTTGTGTCTTATTCCAGTTTAGTTTATTATCAATATTTTTTCCAATTATAAATTGCCTTCTAAATAATAGTTCCTTTTCCATATTGCCTCCAATTAATTAATTTAATTATGATAATTAATTATATAAAAGACTTACCGAAAAAAGCAAGTATTAATTCTTTTGCAATTTCTGAAGTTTTGTTTTTATCATCAAGACTAGGGTTTACCTCTACTAATTCAAATCCCTTTATCTTTTCTTCTTTTCCAAAAAGAGATAGGATAAGTCTTGCTTGATTATAGTTTAACCCTCCCCTGACAGGAACTCCAGTACCTGGTGCTATATCACAATCCATGGAGTCTATATCAAATGATAGGTAAATAGATGAAAGATTTCCAAGATAAACCATAGACTTCCTTACTATTTCTTCTATACCATATTTATATACATCAGCCATTGAAAAATATTTTATATTTTTTTCTTTTATTATTAGCTCTTCTCCCTTATCTATATCTCTTATAGCAATGTAGACAAGATTTTGAGGATTTAATTTATAGCTTCCACCTATATTATTCAACTTATTAGAACAAAGACCCATAAGCGCTGCAACAGGCATACCATGAACATTACCTGTTGGTGATGATTTTTCAGTGTTTATATCTGCATGGGCATCTATATATATGAGTCCAGGATTCTTGTATTTCTTTAAAAACGCCTTAAAGCTTGGAAGGACCAAAGAGTGGTCTCCTCCTAATATCAATGGAAAAGACTGTCTTTGGTAGATTTTTTCCACCTCTTCATTTATATGTGAAAGAGAAGGAAGTAGCCTATCTTCATTTGTCATATTTGATGGAAATTTTATCTTTTTATTTGAATTTTTTATATCAATATTACCAAAATCATAAATATCAAGGCCCATATCCAAAAGTTCCTCTAATAAACCTGTTAGTCTTATAGAATCTGGACCCAATCTTGTTCCAATAGTGCTAGCTCCCAAATCAATTGGGATTCCCAATACGGATATATTATCTTTCATCTTAACCTTCTTTTCTGCTATTATTTTCTTTTTAAAAGTGTCACTGCTTCTACGTGCTCCATCTGAGTAAAAAGCACATAAAGTTAAAGCTGTTAAAGACAGACTTGTAAATCTAAACCATTTTAATTCTTTGTTCTGGAATAACTATACAACATTTAAAATGTCTGTAATAATTGCTCCAATTCCTAAAATATACCACATAATACTATCCTCTAAACTCTTATTCAATCGACAAGTAAAATTGTATCTATTGAATCTATCCTAAAAACAGCTATATTTTTATCTTTATTTTTATCAATATATTCAAGTTTTATCCATTCCTCATCTGAGTCTATTACAATGCCTGTAATTGATGTACTTCCAACCAATGTTAAAGCTTCATCTGTATTTATCTTACATTTATTATTTTTTAACCCTTGAATTACTATCGACATTCCTTTTCCCTCCTGATTTCTTCTTTCACTTTTTTTTAATATTTTAATAATTTTTTTTATTTCCTCACTAAATGAAATATATATAATCAATAGTGCTATTATAATTATCCAATCCATTATCTAACTCCCTCTCAAAAATTCAAATTTGTCTTATCCGTCACCTCATCCATACCGTTTACACGACCTACCAAATATCCAAAGTGATGACACGACCCTTTCAGAATATTCATGGTGTCGCTACAAGCAAGTATTCGGGAGATATTTTTGAACGCTAATTTCAATAAAATTATTATCTCATTACCCAACCTAAAAATCATAAACCTATTGATTTCAAGCCCTTCAAAGACTCCTTACTCATTTTCTCTTGTCATCAATGCTAGAGCCTCGACGTGCGTTGTCTTTTGATTGGGAACATAATTTTTTATCCTCGTCATTCTTGTAGGAACACAATTTGTTAATGTCATTGTCTTTGGCATTTTTTCTTTTATCTTTGAATTTATTAGAATCTTGACTATCTTTAATTCCTGTTTTGAAATAGAATGTTAAGTCATATGGATGAACTGTTCCGTCTTTGTCAATTCTACCCACCACAACTTTATCAACTATGCTTTCAAATACTGTTCTGTTAAATTCCTCTATAATTTCTTTATTTTCTAACACCTTTTTAAATTGCTTTAATCTTTCTTTAATAGAGTTTTCATCTTTTATTGTTAGTTCCAGTGTTTTCTTTTCATCAAGTAATTCTTCTTTTTGTTTCATAAGTTTTTTATACTTTTTAACATAAACTTCTTCGTCTATACTATCTTCTAAATGAAGATCAACTAACTTTCTTTCTTGACTAATGATTCTATTTAAATGATTTTCTATCTTTTTCAGATCCTTGACTAAAGTATTATCATTTATTTCTTCTTCAACAATTTTTAAAAAGTCATCTATTACTGTTGAATCTGCATGGCATAATTGCCTATAGCTTTCAACAAAAGCTTTTTCTATTGCCGCTTCTTGTATTCCCTTTGAATGAGGACAATATTTCTTACCTTTTTTTGTTGATTTTACACATTGCCAGTTAATTTTTTTATAAATTGAACTAGTGTGCCATGTTCTTCTTGAAAGTATTTCACCACAAAATCCACATTCCAGCATACTTGAAAAAGCGTATTGTCTTGATAGTTTCTCTCTTTTTCTATCCTTATTAGCAATGGCGTTTCTGTTTTGTGCTCTCCTGAGTCTAATCTCCTGTGCCTTTTCAAAGTCTTCTCTTGATATAATTGGCTCGTGATGATTTTCAATGTGGTATTTATCAGATTCACCAAAGTTTGCTAGTCTTCTTTTTGTTATGGGATCAACTGTGAAGGTCTTTCCCATTAGTATATCGCCAATATACTTTTCATTTTTAATTACTCCTAACACTGTAGTGTCAGACCATTTTGTTTTACCTCTCGGGGTGAGATATCCTTGTTCTTCTAGTTCCCTGCCAATGACTGAGCCACCATTGCCCTCTAAATATCTTTTAAAGATATACCTAACAATTTTGGCTGCTTCTTCATTTATAGAGATACTTTTTGTTGTAGGGTCATAATCGTATCCAAGACAACTTTGAAAACCAATAAGCTCCCCCTTTTCCATTTTAATTTTCAGTCCTTTTTTCACATGGGCTGAGGTATTTTCTACTTCTTGTTGAGCTACTGAACTTAATATTGTTAGTAATAGCTCTCCATCCATTGTCAAAGTATCTATATTTTCTTCTTCAAATACTACACCAACATTGTTTTCCTTTAATAGTCTTACATACTTTAAGGTATCTAATGTATTTCTAGCAAATCTTGATATAGATTTAGTAATTATCATGTCTATATCTCCATTTTGACAATCACTTATTAGTCTTATAAAATCAGCTCTTTTAGTTGCAGTTGTTCCTGTGGTTGCTTCATCTGCATATATACCAGCCAAAGTCCAACTCTTATTATTTTTTATTAGATTTGTATAATAATCAACTTGCGATTTATATGATTCAAGTTGGTCTTTGCTATCTGTACTTACTCTACAATATGCTGCAACACGTTTTAAATCTAAATGTATTGAATTTCTATTTCTTGCTCCAGTATTTGAAGCTTTTATTACTTTTACTTTAGTATTCATTTTACCTCCTTCCCATTTTGTATCTTTCTACAGTGTTATTATATCACAAAATTAACTACTTTCTATCTCTCTTCTTATAATCATTTTCTAATCTGTTCTTAATTTTTGTATATTCCTTATCATTAATTAATTTAAGATCATAAAGTCTACATAAAATAGCAACTCTCATACTATAAACCTTTATTGCTTGCATTTTACCTCCTATGTAAGTTGATTTTTTTACCTTGATAAGTGGATTAAATCTGAAATGTGCTAATTCCACATAAGCAACTTCAATAATATTCACACTTCAAAGTATTTTGATTTTTATAGAAAGATGACAAAATACCCCTCACTTTATATAGTGAAATTTGTCCTCTTTGGTAACCAGAATTTTTATTTTTCCATAGTATTTTTGAGTTTTAAAGATTAATTTGAACATAAAAAGAGGACTTATGCACATAGGCATAAATCCTCTAATCTAAATTTTCCTATTCAAAGACTTTAAATCTTTCTTCCTATCAATTATTTAATTTCCATGATTCTGCCTTAGCCTTTGCATTTATAAGGTCAGAATAAAGTCCATTATTTTCAATCAATTTTTCATGATTTCCACGTTCTACTATTTCTCCATCTTTTAAGACTAGAATCTGATCTGCATTTCTAATGGTTTTTAGTCTATGGGCAATCATAATTACTGTTTTGTTTTTTGTTAATGATTCTATTGCTTCTTTTAATTTATCTTCATTTTCTGGATCTATATTTGCAGTTGCCTCATCAAAGATAATTATGTCTGCATCTTTTAGCATGGCTCTGGCTATGGAAATTCTTTGTTTTTCTCCACCTGAAAGACTTGCTCCACCTTCTCCGATGATAGTGTTATATCCTTCTGGTAAAGCTTCTATAAATTCATGACATCTTGCTTTTTTTGCAGCTTCTATAACTTCTTCATGGCTTGCATTTTGTCTTCCAAATTTTATATTATTTTCAATAGAATCTTCAAATAAATATACATCTTGAAAGACCATGGAAATTGAATTCATAAGATTTTCTATCTTATAATCCTTAATATTTTTTCCACCTATTAATATTTCACCAGAATTTACATCCCAAAATCTCGCTATGAGATTACAAAATGTTGTTTTACCTGACCCAGAAGGACCAACGAGGGCTGAAACAGAAGATTCTTTTATTTCCATAGAAAGATTATCTATAACCTTATTTTTTCCATCGTAAGAAAAGTCTACGTCTTGAAGTTCTATATTATAGGATTCTATTTTTTCTCCCTTGTCAATATTTTCTAACTCTCTTGAATCTAAAATCTTTCCTATTTCAGAAGTTATAGTTGATATTCTTGACATATCATCCATATAGTTCATGATTTTTAAAATGCTAGAAACCGTAGCAAAGGATAAGACGATTAAGGTAATTAAATTTCCTAAATCAATACTTCCATTTATATAAAATAAAATCCCAAAGGGTATGATTGTAATAATTCCCATAGGAGAAAGTAATCTACCTATGGCAACCCTATTCATAGATTCACCCATCCAGTTATAATAAAAGCTTGCATTGTCATAAACTGCATCAGCATATTTTTTATAAGATGATTCGCTTTGATTAAATGTCTTTATTACTTCTATCCCATTTATATACTCAACAATGGAATTATTCATATGTTGACCAATGGCAACTGACTTTCCAAACATTTCCTTATAATGAGCATTCATAACAGACATCATGGTAACCATTCCTACCACAAATGGAATTAGTGATAATAAAGTTAAACGCCAATCTAATGTAAACATGTAAATAAACAATAGAATAGGTCCTACTAAATTTGCAGTAAATTCTGGCACTAAGTGGGCAAGGGATGTTTCCATAGAATCAACTTGCTCAACTATAATATTTTTTAATTCTCCAGATGTTCTTGATAATACATCTCCTAGTGGCATCTTAAATAATTTTTTGGAAATATCATTTCTAATTTCTCCTAATGAATTAAAGGTTGCCGTATGGGAAATACTTGTTGATATTCCTGCTGCCACTTCTTTAATAACAAATGTTATTAAAATATTTATGCATAGTGGAGTATATAAACTCATATCATTTGCACCATTAATCAAATTTACAATAATTTTTGCCATGTATATATAAGAAAAAAGCCCAGTAACTACTCCCACTATGGCAAGTAGTACGGATATAAAATATGAGCCTTTTCTTTTTCTTACATAATGTTTTATTAATTCCATAAAACCCCTTCCTTAATTTGTCATTAAAAAATCATAAATTTCTTTCGCCACAATTTCCCAATCGTTGTCAAGCATCATATCATGACAAATATCATTTAAAACTATAATTTTACTTTTTAATTTTTTCCCTGTCCTAATTGAAAATTTAACTGGTACACAATTATCATTCCAAGATGTTAAAACCAGTGAGGGTATGTTTGTAATGCTTTTGTTTGTTTTAAACCCTTTTAAAACTTGTATTTGTGCTTTAATTGGATCTTTCCTCAGTTTATTAATATAATATTCTTTATTATCTACCCTATTTTCTGAAAAAAATAGGTTTTCTCTCGACTTTGTAAACATTTTTTATAGGTAAAGGTGAAATCAATATAATTTTATAGACTTTATTTGAATTAAATTTCGCGTAATTTAAAGCAACTAAACTTCCCATAGAATGGGCTACCAAAACAACTTTGTTATTACATTTTTTTACTGTACTGTCTAAAATATCAATATAATCTTTTATTTCTATCTCTTTGCTATTTTCCCATTTAAAATCTATTGCAAATGTTCTATGTTCTTTAACATTTAAGTAATTAACAAAATTATTCCAACACCACGCTCCATGCATTGAGCCATGTAAAAATATAATATCGATATTATTCATTGCTAATGTTTCCTTTATAATATAGTCTCTTTAGAAATGAAATATTTCTAAAGAGACTTACATAAATATTATAACTTATTTACTTGTCTTAGCTTTTACACTGTAAATATTGAAAAATTGAGGTGTACTTGTAAAGTCATATCCACCAATTTTGTCATTTCTATACAAAATCATTTCTTTTGAATAAGAAAGAGGCAAATCCATAGCGTTTTCGTTTGAATATACTATAGCTTTTTGTATATTATCTTTAATCTCCCCTTCGTTTGTAGAAGTGGAAGCCTTCTTTATTGCATCAATATATACGTTTGAATCAGAAAGTGCTTTTAACGGCATCAAATGCGGATCCATTTCAGTGATTGATTCTTGTAAGAACTTATGAGGTTCAGTATAAGAACCCTCTGTATTCCAGGTTGTCAAATGGAATTCTCCCTTTATACCATCTGTCCACCACGACATTTGATCTTTTTCAACTAGGTCAACATCTATACCTACTTCTTTTAATTGCGTCTTTATTGCAAGTGCAGTTTCCTTAGCAAGTACTAAATCTGACCAGTAAACATATTGAAGCTTTAATGGACTTCCATCCTTTTCTCTAATTCCTGTATCTTTATTGAGTTTCCAACCCGCTTCATCTAGCAAGCTATTTGCCTTTTCAGGAGCATAACTATAATTAGTTGGATAGTTTGCATCACAATAAGCTACATCTTTAGGGAATAAAGTTTCAGCTACATCTTCATATGAGTATGTTAAACTGTCGACAATGTCTTTTTTGTTAATTGCATAATTAATTGCTTGACGAACTTTTAAATCTTCTAATTCTTTTTTACTTGGATTTAAAATTAGATTCTTAGTCAAAGTCCTATTTTTATTGACTTCTCCAGTAACATCCTTAATTTCAGAACCTTTTTTGAAGTCATCATAATTTATTAAATCTGCTCCATAAATTAAATCTATTTCCCCCTTATTTAAGGCTTGAAGTCTTGAGGAAGCATCGGGAATATATTTGACAATAACTTCATCATAATAAGGTTTTTCCCCATGATAATTTTCATTTCTAACAAATTTTGTATATTCTCCAGATTTAAATTCTTCATATACATAAGGACCTGTTCCTATATTTTCGTTAAATGTCTCAAAGTTTCCCTCAGTAAATGACTTTGGAGATGGCATCCCCAATACATTTTGGAAACAAAAGCCATTTATATAAAATTTAGACGGATTTTCATAGTGAACAGCAATCGTATTATCATCAATAACTTCTGTTGATTTTATCTCTGCAACAGCCCTAATGCCTGCAAAATTAGGGTTAGACTTATCAAAATCTAATATCTTTTTTACTGCATCAGCATTAAAATCTTCACCATCTGAAAACTTTACCCCATCCTTTAATTTAAAGACTAAAGTTTTGCCATCATCTTTATATTCAAAGCTTTCAGCAAGTTTTGGTACAATTTCACCGTTTTCATAAGCTACTAGGGTTTCGTAAATTAAACCACAAGCCATATTATTTTCCTTATTCATTGTTAAAGTCGTAAGGTTTGTCAGTTCTTTAGCAGTACATAAGGTTAAAACCTTCTTGCTTTCATCTTTTGTGTTTTCACTTGCTACATTTGAATTTTCTTGTACTTTTTCTTGATTCTTTTGGCAACCTCCTAGTAAAATTGAAAAACTAAATACAAGTGCCAATAAAACCATCATATTTTTTCTAAGTTTGATCATTTCTATCTCCTTTGCAATTTTCCTTCTCTCAATATTTTTCCTTTCTTTATCTCTATGATATAATCTGAAATCTTTTTTGCTTGATTTATATCATGAGTGATAAAAATATAAGAAATACTATGCTTAGATTGATAATAAAAAAGTAAGTTTAATACTTTTTCAATCGTCAGTAAGTCAAGCCCAGCTGTAACCTCATCTAGTATTAAAAAATCAGGATTAACCATAAGGGCTCTTATGAGCGACAATCTTCTTTGCTCACCTCCAGATAGTTGGTGAACGGGCACATCTAATATTTCCTTTTTTAAATGTAAATCCTCGCAAAATAATAATACCTTTTCCTTTCTTTCCTTTTTCGACAAGTTTGTTAAATTAATAAGCCCTTCTTCCAAATTTTTAAAAGTGCTTATACCAGGATTTAAAGTACCAGATGTATCCTGGAAAACAGACTGGATATTTTTTCTATATTTCCTTATTTTTTTTAATTTTAATTTTGAGATATCTACAGAATCATAGAGTATAGATCCTTCATCTATTCTTTCTAATCCTATTAATGCTTTTGCAATGGTGCTTTTACCAGATCCACTTTCACCAATTAAACTTAAGTTATCTCCCCTTTTTAGTGAAAAGGAAATTTGATCTAGAGCTTTAAATGTCCCTTTTACTGTTTCAAAAGAAAGGCTAACATTACTCATAGCTATTTCGTCCATTTCCATTCACCTCCAGAATCTAATATTTTCTGACTACAGATAACAAATTTTCTTGTCCATTCTTCTTTAGGGCTTTCAAATATATCTTCACTACTCCCCTTTTCTATAAGGCATCCATTTTCTATCACATAGATGCAATCGCTATATTTTTTAAGAATATCAGCCTCATGTGTTATTAACAAAATTCCTTTGCCTTTGAAATTTGCTTTAATCAATTCAAAAAATAATGATGAGTTATAATTGTCTAAGGCTGATGTTGGTTCATCAGCAATTATATAATCAGTATTTAGTCCCATAGATATCGCTAAAATCACACGCTGAATCATGCCTCCAGAGAGTTCAGTTGGATATGAATCTAAAACTCTTTCATATTCAAGATTGACGCTTTTGAGCTTATCTTTTGCTATACTTAATGCTTCTGATTTATTTATATTAAGATTAGCAATATATATTTCAACCATTTGACTTTTTATCTTTTTTCTTTTGTCAAAAGAAATCATGGGAAGTTGAGGAATAAAAGCGATGTTTCTATTGTTGCTATTGATATTATCTTTTTCCAATATATCGAAATCATCTATAGTAATAGTTCCAGAACTTACTTTTAAATCCTCTGATAAAATCCCAAGTATTGTGTTTACTAATGTAGTCTTCCCAGCACCACTGGGTCCAGTGAGACCAATAATTTTTCCCATAGGAATTCTAAGAGAAATATTATTTAAAAGATTGTTTCCTTTTTTATCTGTAACTTGTAATTGATTAACCAAAATCATATCTTCACCTTCTATTCGCTTCTTTTGCAATAATATTAAAAGACATTGTAGTAATAAAAACTGCAAAAATCGGGTAAATTATGAGTTCTGGCTTAATAAATATTGAATCTCTCGCTTCTAAAATCATAGAACCCCACTCCACAACATTTTCTCCAAGTCCAATTCCTATAAATGAAAAACCAGTAATTGCTAAAATCATATCCGCACAGGACAAACAAATATAATGAACTAAATCTAATAATATATTTGGTAGTATATGAACTAGAACCAACCTAGTCTTTGAAGCACCAAGTGAAATCATGCAAGTGCAATAAGCTTTATCGTATTCAATATTTATTTGAGTTCTAACAAGTCTTAAAAATCTCAATATATATGAAACAACCAAAGCGATTAATGTAGTTTTTATTCCATTTCCCCAAGATGCTATAAATATGATTAAATAAGCAATTGGTGGTATAGCCGTTACAGCATTAATAATCGAATCTACTACTACATTCTTTTTCATGGTAACTTTTGACGTTAGTGTTCCTAAAAGCAAACCTAAAGTAAAAACAATAATTGATGCCGTCATAACCATAAATAATGTAGTTTTCCCCCCGAACAGTATTCTCGATAAAACGCACCTGCCCATGCTATCATTTCCCAAAAGATACTTAGAACTTGGATTTGCAAATCTAAGGGGAAGATTAACTTCTAGGGGATCATTAGGGGCAAAAAAACTTCCAAGAAATATAAATAAAATCACTAGGAAAGGAAATAATGTCCTTTTGTTTATTTTCATTAATCTCCCCTTTCCTTTATCAAAAGATCGTTTATCAAATCTGATATTATATTAGCAAGTGCAATAAATAATGCTAAAAAGAAAACCAACCCATGAATCATCGTTGCATCACGATTTATTACAGAATTTACAATCAAATATCCAAATCCTGGAATAGAAAAAACTCCCTCAACTATTGCCACATTTGCAATCATAAGTCCAATACTCTGAAAGAAATTTGGAATTAACTTTACTATCGAGTTTGGCAATATATGTTTCACGAACAAAGTAAATTCCTTTAGACCATTTGCTCTAAAAAACATAATATAATATTCACCATTCTCTTTGTCTAAAGCATCTTTAAATAGTGGATAATAAAAAGAAGCCCCAAATATCCCTAAAGTTATTGCAGGAAGTAGATAATTTGTAATGCCAATATTACCTGCTACTGATAGCAAATCCCACTTTACTGCAAATATATCAAGTAAGATAATAGCAATATAAAAGCTAGGAATTGAAACACCAATAAGGCATAAAAGATTTATAAGCTTATTGATTATCTTGCTCTTCCATAAGAAAGCAATACATCCCAAAGATAATACTAAAATTACCTGCAATATTGCGGAAAAGAAAACAACAGATAAAGTTTTTGGCAAAGCCAACATTATATTATCCCAGACTGGTTTACCATTGCTTAAAGACTGTCCTAAGTCTAGAGAAAAAAGATTTTTAATCCAGTTAAAATATTGTTCATATAGAGGTTTATCAAAACCAAATCTTATTCTTACTTCTTCAATTTGCTCAGGTGATGGACTTCCGATATGTCTTTTAGCATATGCAGTGGCCGGATCGACGGGAGATAATTTCATTAAAACAAATGATAAAACACTAACAATTAATAATGTCATTATTAGCTCATAAAATTTTTTTAAAAATGTCTTTTTTGTATTCATTTTTATACCATAATTTAAGATCAGCCTAATAATTCAGGGAATTTATTTTTCAAATATTTTTCTAACATCTTTTTGATTGTTTCTTTATTTTCAATAAAAATTTCTTTTTGATTTAAACTTTCATATCCTAAAATCAAAGTATTTACAAAGGTCACTAAAAACTCATCTTCAAAAATAGATGAGAGCTTATCGTTTGGAGGAAATGCAGACGATAAAATTTCTGTGTTTGTTTCTTTTAAATTTTTAAACATTTCACACAATCTTTTATCTTCATTTTGTAGTTTCAAAAAAATTGCATATATGCTTTTAAATTCATTTTCATCATAAATTCTTTCCATCATCATCTCAGTAATTGCGTCTAAACTCGTTAACTTAGATGTGTCGATAGTTTTGTTTTTTTCTCCTCTATATTTGATACCTGATTTCATAAAATCATAAATCATTTCATAGGTTGAGCCATAATGATAGTAAACACCACCTTTACTTAAACTGACTTTTTCTATAACATCTTCCATAGTTGTATTTTGGAAACCCTTTTCTAAGAAACATTTTTTTGCCGCTTCCAGAATTTCTAACTTCTTTTTTTCTCCAACTTTCAATTTTTTATCATTCAAAACTTTATCTCCTGTCAATAAATAATTCCGACGCTACCGTCAGTTTTATTGTAACTCATTTGATAATTAATTTCAATACATGGATTATTTTAAATTTAGTAATCTTATTTAAGATATTTGCTTGAACGCCCTTTATACTTCTTTATTAATTTCTTTAAATACGGTATAATTAATTAAACTTAATACACGCTTAACGCTTATAACTTTAATAGACCAACTAAGGAAGTCAATAGTTATTTTTAAAAATTTTTTCAAGTCACAAAACTTAAAAATGTGCATAGCAAACAAGCCTCATATACTTTCATTTTTTGAGGCAACACTTTTAAAAATTTATGCGACTAACTTACTTTTTTCTCGAATTAGTTTTTG
>NZ_VULQ01000010.1 GCF_009696575.1 Anaerococcus porci
TGATTAATTGTAAAATGTAATTGGGTCATTTGATACCTCCTAGTTTAGTTTTGGCTTGTTAAAAACATTGTACTAGTTTGGGTTTCAAATGACCTTTTTCTTTTTACACAATTATACGGACTCTATCCGCACAAAATAATTATAATAAATTTAAAATTATTATAATACTTGGTATGGTTGAAAAGAAAATGTATAAGAAGGAGATTACATAATTTGAAAATTAGAAAAATTTTAAAATCAGACCTTAAAGATTTAGCAAAGTTAATGGTATCTATATACAATGCTCCACCATGGAATGATAAATGGACTGAAGAAACAGCTTTAGAATCATTATATACTATATTAGAATTTCCTAAGTTTTATGGAAATGTAATAGTTGATGGAGATAAAATAATTGGAGCGATAATGGGTCATAATAGAAGATACGCTACTGAAACCACATATTATATCTATGAGTTTTTTGTTTCTGATAAATATAGGAGAAAAGGCGTAGCAACAAATTTATATAAGAATACTATCGATGAATTAAATGAACTTGGGATTAGTGGTGCTTTCTTTACGACTTTGAGGAATAGCTCAGCTTATAATTTTTATGTAAAACAAGGCGCTTTGGATTTGATAGATTCAGCGTGTTTTTACCATAAATTTTAAAAGAATATTATTAAGTAAATCTATAAATAAGGTGACTAAACATTAACACTAGAATGAGTATAATACTTCCTTAGGTTAGTAATTAATTTGTGTATCAACCTAAATTCTGAAATGATATGTACCTCTTTATTGGACAAACCATTAAAGAGGTATTTTTATGTATTGATAGATATACTAACTATAAAATAAAGTTTTATAGAGTTGACTAAATTATAATAATTAACTTGTGAGAGAATAGTTTTAGTATTTCTTAAATTATTAGTTGTCAAAGCTCTAGACAATAGTATCAAATTTCTTGTCATAATTTTTAAATGGTTAATTTATATAACAATTTCACAAAATACCATATCAAGTATGGCGAGGGTTTGCTCTTTAATTAAACCATAATATAATTTTATTTAAAACAAATTTATTTAAGCAAAAATCTATAATTGTTAAAATAATGAATAGATTTTTTATGCATATGAGTCTTTCGAAAAATTAAAATCTTATCCATGCTGATAAAAGCTATGAGAGTATATAAAATTAATGTAAAGAAAATAGAATAATAGTTTTTAAAAATATTGAAACTAATAGCTTTTAGGATTTTTAATGAAATCTTAAAAGCTATTTTGAATTTTACTTACTTTATCTTAATCTCATTTTTTTAGTCTATATTAAGGTAAGATTGCTCAAAAAATTCTATTTTCCTAAATAATAAAGAATAAGAAATAAAAAAATTGACTTATACTACGTAACACGATATACATATAATATACTAGATAGCAGAGGTGGAAAGTTGAAAAATGATAAAAATATAATTGGTGAAATTCCACTTACAGAAACGGCATTTTTAATATTACTAGCAATGGTAGAACCAAATCACGGATATGGGGTTATGCAAGATGTAGAAAAAATTACTGGTGGAAGAGTAATATTTGGTCCAGGAACCTTATATGGAGCAATAAATAATTTAGAAAGAAAAGGATGGATTGAACTTGATTTTAATGATAAAAAGAATAGAAAAAAATTTATAAGACAACAAAGCTTGGTAAAGAGATTTTGTACTTAGAAATAGAAAGAATGGATAGATTAGTGAAAGAGAGTAATTGTTTATTGGAAGGAGAGTAAAATGTATACTGTTTTCAAAATTTTTCTAAATCCTATTGAAGATAGGGAAAATTATTTAAATAAAATGGCAAAACAAGGATATGAATTGGTTTCAAGTGGAGGACTTATTCATAAATTTAAAAAGACTGACAAAAACAAAAGCTACATTGTGCAATATATTGGATATATGAGTAATAGAGAGCGAAGAGAATATATGAAATTTGTTGAAAATATGGATATGAAAGTACTATATTCACCTTTAAATTTAGGTAAAAGATCTTTTGGAAATATTAAATTTAGACTTTTTAATCCAATTAAAAGTAGTATAGCTACAAGTCATGGTATGATAAATAGAGAAATTATGATTTTAGAAAATGATACTGATAAAAAAATAGAAGTATACTCTGATAAGAATAGTAAAATAGAAGACCTATCGAAAAGAAAGAATCCATATATTTGTCTATTAGTTCTATTAATGATACTTATTTCCATAGGACTAATGAAAACATTTGGAATTAGTACTTATTTATTTAATAAAACACTTTTAAGTTTTAGAACTTTAAACAATGTTATTGCTATATGGATTATATTAGGTATAGCTGTGATGATATACTCTATAATTAATTTATCTATAATAAACAACTTAATTAAGAAAATTGATTCTTAAAAAATCTAAAATATAACTTGATTTTAGATATTCAAATATTATTTAAATATGATTAAGAATTAAAATAATTGATAAATTCTAAGGGCTATTGCAAAATGAATTAATCGTTTCAAAATCATTAAATCTCTTATATGACAATTTTGCCTCCATGAGCTGTCAGTCCATTCTCAAATTGTCTATGAGTAACTTGTAATGATGGAACGATACAAATTTATAATTTGCAACAGCCTATTTTTTATTGATAAATTATCATTTGTTAATATGCTAATCATTACACTATAGAATGAATATTTATATTTGATCAATAGAATTATTAATTGACAAACAAATATAATTTAAAGCTTGATTGCCATAAAATAGATAGAGTCCGTATAATTGTGAGTATACTAATAATAAAACATAACTAAATTTTAAAACAAGAAATTAATATATATATATTAATTATGTAGGAATATCTTAGATTAGAAAAGGTATAAAAATGCTAACATAAAAATAATATTATTGAATTTCAATTATCTATTCAAGCGATTGTTTGAAGGATAGTTATTAATTTATATCCACTGCTCGATGGAATATTTTAAGGAGAAGTAGTCTGATTTATATAAACCTTTGTAGAATCAATTATTATTGTTGTAGGTATCTTCATGATGCTTGGAAAATTAAATAAGGTAAGCAAATAAAAAGCATAAGCGTAAAATTTTTTATTATTTAATCTAATCGGAGGTTGAAAAATTAGAATGCCTTAATTTATGTTAAATATTTAGCTATAAAGCAAAAGAACAAAAACTAAAAAAATCTATGTATTGAATTTAGATTGTAAATCATAGTAGAAATAGCTTTTTTAAAAATCCATATAAGTGTTTGTTTTTCTATATATTCATTTAAACAAATAACATAAGTAAAGAAAAAACAGTTTTCTTTCATTTTAGAGGGCTTCTCATGCCTAAGTTCAGGAGTCCTTCTTTTTTGTCTAAAAACAAAGATAAAAAAATGGATGAAACTTAAATGTCAAAAGAATATTAGCTCTATGTAGGTGGATAAAAAATCAAGGTAAACAAATAGATAATAAAGTATACTGGCAAGAAAGAGAAGATGTTAATTATTAAATAAAAATTTAAATTGTAAAGATCAAAACACGATATAATAAAATGATAAAGAATATCAATTGGAGGGGGCTATGTTTAAAATTTTCTTTGAAAATGTTATAAAACCAAAAGATATTTTTGGCGGAAGATTAATGTTAAAAAGTATGAATAAGGTCATGAGAAATTAGCAATTTGAGGAAGAAATTTTTTGAAAATTGATAAAGAAGATATCATCTTAGATCTAGGATGTGGTGGTGCAATATAGAGTATTTTTTGACAAAAGTTCGTAAAGTATATGGAATAGATTATTCAAAAACAAGTGTAGAGATAGCAAGCTTATTAAATAAAGATGCAAATAAAAAATGGAAGATGTCAAATTATAGAAGGAAATGCACAAAGAATTCCTTTTAAAGAAAAATCTATAGATATTGTTACTGCTTTTGAAACCATATACTTTTGGAATAATATAGAGGATTGCTTTAAAGAAGTTTATCGTGTATAAAAAAATAATGGACAATTTTAATTTGCAACGAAGGTGCATTTAGAGAACAAAAAAATATCAAAAAATGGGCAGATATGTTAAATTTTAAAGTGTATTCTCCAACAGATTTAACAAAAATGTTGTTTAATCTTGGCTTTATTTGTTAATATCATTTGGATAAGAAAAATCAATTGGCTTTTATATCCAAAAAATGAATATTAGAATTTATTAAGAGAAGGTGTTTTATTTTGTTAGCTTTAATAGGTGATAATATAAATATTTTAAATTAAAACTAGAAAGGTTTAATTGATTAAAGTGTTTGACTATATTTCACAAAAATACCTCCTTACTGTTTTATATAGTAAAGAGGTTAAAGCTAATATTAGCTAGTGGTCTATTTTTTAAGAAATTGTGATGATATCATTTGAATTCCATTTGTCATAATTGATATACCTATAAGTATATTAAGTGTAAACAGTGCTCTTATTGGTTCTATTGCTATAGAAAATCCGAAAAACACCAACAATATTCCTAATACTAGATTAAAATACTTCATTATATTGCTTTGATTTAAGGCGGAATATATTCCTGCAACTCCATCAATTATGAACCAAAGTGCAACCATATAGAAGACAAGTGAACTTGTAAATGAAGGATTAGTTAAGAATATAATACCAAGAAGCAATAAAATTATTCCATATAATAATTCTACTTTATTAATGTCATTCTCTCTTTTATAATTTGCATATGAATCATATAGAAAGAAGCAGCCTCTTAGCAAAACAGCCCATGCCATAAGTGAAATAATAGCTAAAAGTGTTGATATGGGCTTGCTTAAAATAAACATACCAAATAGAGTGATACCCATACCTATCAATATTGATAGGATTTTATTTTCTTTTTTCATAAAAGTTCCTCCTAATTCTTACGGCTAGATTATAGCATATAATAATATATTCAACAATATTAAAGTAAGATTACCTTAAATACCAGGATATATCTTACACTTTAAAATATTTTAATGTTTTTAGATTTTATTTTGTAATTTATAAAAATATCTATTGAGATTTTAGTCCCAATAGATATTTTAGTTTCTTCATTACTTGATGTATTTTTTCAAAACTTCTTTATATAGATCTATAAATTTCAAATATCTATCTATATAAACAAATTCATCTACTTTGTGACTTACCTCTATACCACCAGGTCCATAAATTGCAAAGTCCATTTTTTTATTTCTGTTAAAGAAATTTGCACCATCTGTTGTACCTCTTGAAAATGTTGCAGAAATTGGCATTTCTTTTTTTTCTTTGAGCTCATTTACGAAATCTTCATTTAAGGTACTTGTGTTGCAAAGATTTTCTGCTTTATTAGGATCAGCACACTCTCTAATTATCTTTATTAATTTTGAATTAGGATTTGATTGTACTGGCATTGAAGATTGAGTAACTTCGAATTTTAAATTTCTATTATCTCCATTAAATTCATTTACTAATTTTTCTATAAAGTCTTTCATCTTGTTGTTATCAAATTCTGGTATAGTCCTTATATTGCCGCTAAAGCTTGCACTGTCAGGTATAGAATTGATTTGAGTGCCACCTTCTATTTGAGTGATGTTAAATATAGTATGTCCGAAAATTTCATTTTCATAATTTTTGCAGATTTCTTCCATCTTATTTTTTAGAATATTTCTAAAATCAAGTAAATTGTCTATGGCGTTTACTCCCATTTCTGGCATTGAAGAGTGTGAAGCAAGGCCTTTTGAAGAAATTTTATAGTTGAATGAACCCATATGTGCATAAGTTATTTGTGAAATATTTCCTAGATAAGCAGGCTCTCCTACTATAAGAGCATCTAAATCATCTGCATATCCTCTATTACTTAAATCTTCAGAACCATATTGACCAATTTCTTCACCTACAGTAAATAAAAGCCTAATCGTACCCTCAAAATTCTCCTCTGCTAGTTCCATAAAAGCGATAGTCATCGCCATAAGACCCGCCTTCATATCAGATGTGCCACGTCCATATAGTTTGTTGCCAACTATTTCTGCACCATATGGATCGTGTTGCCAATCAGAACTCTTGCCCTCACTTACCACATCCATGTGACCTGTAAGTCCAATTTTTTTACCTCCATTGGAAAATTCTACTACAAGAGACGCACGATTCTTATCATATTGAATAAGCTCGGTTTTTATATTTTCACCCTTAAGCATATTCATCAAATATTGTGCAACTAAAAGTTCATCACCATTTACTGATTTGATTTTTATAATATCCTTGAGGGCTTCAATTTTTTCTTCTCTATTCATATAATCACTCCTTAAATAATATAATATAAATTTCACAGCTTAAATAAGATAATAATTATCTATAAGCTTAGTTAGAATTATTAACAGATGAAATTTTATTCTAATTATTTATACCCAAATTTAATGGTTGTTAAGAGGTTTTTAGTATATTTTTGTAGCTACAATAAAAATATCCGTATAATTATGAAAATAAGTAATTATTTGAAGCTTAACTAGAACAATATTTTTAAAGACAAAAACTAAAGAAAATAAATATTATTAATTTTAATAGGGTATAAATCTAATGATATCATTAAAGGAGAAAATCATGAAAGATAAAAATTGTGCTTATTGTATGAATAATGAATTAGTAGATGCATTTGGAATTAAGATTGGTGATTTAGAAAATAGTCAGCTATATCTTTTTAAAGAACAAAGTCATCTAGGAAGAGTTATTGTAGCTTATAAGAAACACGTAAGTGAAATAGTAGATATTAGCGATGATGAAAGAGATGCTTACTTTTCTGATATAGCAAAAGTTGCTAAGGCAATCCACAAAATTTTTAAGCCAAAGAAAATTAACTATGGTGCTTATGGCGATACAGGTTGTCATCTTCATTTCCATTTAGTTCCAAAATATGAGGATGATGAATTTGAATGGGGAGGAGTCTTTGCCATGAATCCAGAAAGGATATATCTTGATGAAGATGAGTATAAAAAGATTATTGACTCAATAAAAAAGGAATTGGATTTGTAATCTATAGTATAGTAAATTCTAAAAGCTAGAATAAAGAAGCTGTTGCAAAATGAATTTATCGTTTTAAGTATCCACATTTCTCTATTAAAATTTTATCTTGACAAGTATTCTATGAAAAGAATTCCTAAGAGAGTGAAGGATGATAGAAGAATAAAATTCATAAAAATTCATAGATTTGTGACAGTTCTTTTTTTAATACAATATAATATTAGTCGATGATAAGAATTTTTACAAATCCTTTGTATATTAGGTGTTTTATTCTAATGTCTACAAAGGTATGGAATTAGCTAAAAAGAAATGTAGTCTTGAAATAACATATAAAAAGGAGTATTTATATATTTATACTATAATTAAGCAAGTTTAACCATATATAGAACTTTTTTAAAAGAGGTAGATTTGCTATAAAAATAAAGAATAATTAGGAGAAAGTATTATGCTCAAAAAAAATAGTATTGTATTAGTTATTTATATGCTTTTTATGGCAATGGGACTTTATATTAGTTATAAAGTTTTAGGAGTTGATTATAATTCATCAAATTTCAGTAAGACATTTTTACCATTTACATTTTTATTAGCCTTGTTTGCACTATCCTATGGACTAAAGCATAGAAAAGAGCTTGCTTTAGACAATGAAGGAAAAAAGAATTATCTACCATTTGCTATTGCTTTTATTACAATTGTAGCTTTTGGAATTTTTTTTCTGATAAATAATTTTGCTTTGAATATAGCTTTTTTTATTCTGTTAGTTGATACAGCCTTGACAGCTATTGCAGAGGAGACGATTTATAGGGGTATTGTATTGGGCGGATTAGTAAAAAAAATATCAACAATTTCAGCCTTGTTATGCAGTGCAGTTTTATTTTCCCTCTTGCATTTATTAAATCTTTTAGCTGGTTTGTCAATTAATGAGGTTATAAACCAGATGGGTTCAACTTTTATAATGGGAATGTTTTTAGGGGCCCTATATTTAGAAAGTAAAAATATTTTTCTACCAATATTATTTCATTGGATGTGGAATTTTATTATATTGTCTAATGGTCTATCTACAATAGATTTTATGCCAATAGTACTATTATTAGTAATTGGAGGAGAGATTTTTGCTATCATATATTTTTTATTAAAGCAATTAAGAAGAAAAATATGAGACTATAAGTTTTAAAATAGTCAAGTCCATAATATTGTGTAAATTATCCTAGTCCAATATTTACTATTTCATTTTAATATACAATTTAGAAGATGTTATCCAATCCTCATTGATATCAATGAGGATTGCGCCTATTAGTCTAATAGCTGAGTCTTCATTTGGAAATATTCTAACGACTTTCTCTCTCCTTCTAACTTCTTCGTTTAGTCTTTCTAAGCAATTGGTTGATTTAAGTCTACTATGAATTACTCCATTAGATAAATAGGAAAAAGCATCTTCAAAGCCTTCATCTAAGGTGTTTAAAGAGGTTTGATATTTCTTTTCTGTTTCATATTTTGAGAAGATTTCTTCTTTCATTTTTCTTGCTAAGTTTATATCTTGGATTTTAAATAGGGCTTTGATGTCTGTTCTAAAGTCTTCAGTGTTTTTCTTTGGTGCTTTTGATAGGATATTTCTTAAGAAATGTACCTGACATCTTTGCCATATTACATTTAAGAATGTTTCTTTTATTGCTTTTACTAGAGCTTTGTGAGCATCTGATATTACCATTTTAAGTCCAGATAGTCCTCTAGCTTTTAAATATTCAAAGAAGTTTGACCATGAATATTCACTTTCACTAGAACTTAGGTCTAAGCCTATGATTTCTCTATTTCCTTTTTCAGTTATTCCTATTGCAATATGACAAGCTTTTGATACTACACGATTGTTTTCCCTTACTTTTATGTAGACCACATCTACGATTAAATAAGGGTATTTCACTGAACTTAAGTCACTATTTCTCCATAGCTTTACTTCTTCGTCAAGCTCTTTAGTTAAAGATGATACAAAGGATTTAGAATATGTTTTGCCACATATATTTTCTATCACCTTGGATACTTTTCTTGTTGATACTCCTTGAACATACATTTCTAGCATGGTTGCAATAGGTACTCTTAAAGTTAATATTCCTATTTTGGTTGTATAGTCACGTTCATAGTATCCATTACGGTAGGTGATTCTGTTAGGATCTCTTTGATAGGCTGTATTTTCTAAATATTCATCTATTTCTTTTTCCATAAGCTCGTTAAATATTTTACTTAGAATAGTTCTTGCCATATCATTTTTAACTTCTTAGTTAATTAAGTTTTGAATATCTTCTATGTTTAATGTAAAATGTAATTGGGTCATTTGTTCCTCCTAGTTTAGTTTTGGTTTGTTAAAAACATTGTACTAGTTTGGGTTTTAAATGACCTTTTTCTTTTTACACAATTATACGGACTCTATCTTTTAATTTGATTGTTTCATTTGTTATTTTTTAATAGTAAATTGTGAAAATATTTTATTATTGAATTGAAAAAATTAATAGACGAATATTTGTCTAAATAATGGGTATAAAATAAATATAAGAATTTAGAACGAATTCTTATAAGTTATTTATAAATTATAAAAGGAGGATTTTATGAAACTTTACTACGCACCGGGTACATGTGCTGTATCCGTTTGGATTTCTCTTCAATGGGCGGGAGCAGATTTTGAGGTAGAAAGAGTTGAGTTAGGTTCTGATGAATATAAGAAGATCAATCCATCAGGAGCAGTTCCAGCTCTTGATACAAAAGATGGAAACATAAAAACTCAAGCAGGTGCAATATTATCATATATTGCAAGTAAGTATAAAGAAAAAGATTTAGGGCCAGATGAAGGACTTGAAAATGAATTTTTGTTCAATCAGATTTCAGCATTTTTATCTGCAGATTATCATCCAGCTTTTTGGCCAATGTTTGGTCCAGAAGATTATACATCAAGCAGAGATGAGAAAGATTTAGAGAAGGTTATTGAAGCTGCATATAAAAAGATTAATAGTGTTGCGATGATTTTGGATAACATGCTTGAAGGAAAGACTCATATCTATAAGAATAAAAAGACAGTTCTTGATGCATATGCTTATATTTTAAGTCGTTGGCTTTCAAAGACTCCAAAGTCTTGGACAGAATATCCAAATTTAAAGAAGTTTATGGAAACTATGGAAAATGATGAGGAAGTTCAAAAGATTATAGAGCTTTCTACAAAAAAATTCAATAGATTTTAAGAGACCTTTAGAGTAGATTTAGCATGATTTTTGTAAAAATTAAACTTAAATTTATGCTATTTTTTTAAAAAGAAATTATATCTAATTAGATATAATTTAAGGAGAATATTATGAATTCAAAAAAGATTAGAGATCAAAAATTCGATCATTTATTAACACCAGAAAACGCAGCATTTATAGCAATTGATTATCAACCTATTCAAGTTAGCTCCATAAAAAGTATGGATCAAAAAGAACTTGTAAATAATATAACAAAGACAGCAAAACTTGCAAAAATTTTTAAGCTTCCAACAGTTTTAAGCACAGTTAATGTAAAAAGTGGTGAAAATGAACCACAAATAAAAGAAATCGAAGAAATTTTTCCAAATATTGAACCAGTTGATAGAACTACAATAAATTCTTGGGAAGATGAGGAATTTTATGAGGCTGTAAAGAAAATTGGAAGAAAGAAGCTTATTATAACAGCACTTTGGACTGAGGCATGTCTTAGTTTTCCAGCACTTGATGCTCTAAAGGAAGGATATGAGGTTTATGTTGTAGTAGATGCTGTTGGAGGTACAAGTAAATTAGCACACAAAGTTGCTCTTAGACGTATGGAACAAGCTGGAGCAAAACTTATTAGTTTTACACAACTTGCTTGTGAACTTCAAAGAGATTGGAACAGGGAAGAAACAAAAGAAGAATTTGCAAAAATTTTGTTTAGTTAATAGAGGCTAATTTAATAAGGATTACCTTGTAAGAATGGGTATTTATTTTAAATTATTTCGTTTTTCAATATAAGAGTTAGATCGTTGAGGGAATATATGAATATTTCATTAAAATTAATAATAGCACTTCATAGGAGCATCGATAAAATCGATAAAAGAACAATGAAACTTGCTCAAGAAGAAGGTTTAACCTTTGGTCAGTTTGAAGTTTTAGAAGTTCTTTATAGCAAGGGAGATATGAGTATCGGGAATGTAATGAAGAAGATTTTGAGTAGCGTAGGAACTATTTCTGTTATTGTAAACAACTTGGTAAAACTTGGTTATATCGAAAAACTTTCTTGCAAAAATGATAAAAGAGTTTGTATTTTACACCTAAAGGATAAGGGAAGAGATATTATTGAAAGGGTTATTGTTAAAAATACAGAAATGCTAGAAGAATCTTTCTCGATGTTAACAGAAGAAGAAAAAGAAAATTTGTTAATAATTTTAAAGAAAATTTGAGGTATTTATGGATAGAGAAGTAATTAAAAAAGTACAAGGTTTTAGAACGAAAGATGGTGCTGGAGTAAGCTTGGTAAGAGTTTTAGGTAATCAAACTGTGGAGGATTTCGATCCGATTTTGATGCTTGACTCATTTGATAGTATAAATCCAGATGAATATACTGCAGGTTTTCCAATGCATCCACATAGAGGAATTGAAACAGTTAGCTATCTTTCTAAGGGAAAGATGGTTCATAAAGATACTCTTGGAAATGAAGATGGAATTAGCGATGGAGAGGTTCAATGGATGAACTCTGGATCTGGAATTGAACATGAGGAAATGGTTCCAGCAGCTGATAGACTTCTTGGTGTTCAACTTTGGTTAAATCTTCCACAAAAGGAAAAGATGAGTAAACCAACTTACACTAAAATTCATAAGGATGAGATAGAAGAAATTGATATTGAGGGCGGTAAGATTCGTTTGATTTCTGGAAGCTACAAGGATCATAATGGTTTTAAAGGAGAACACTTGCCACTTGATTATTATGATATTCATTTGGAGCCAAATAGAGAATTTACAATTGAAACAGATAACGATAAATCCGTCATGATTTTTACACTAGTAGGAGATGTTTATGTTGGAGATGAGCATATTGAAGAAAAAACAGCTGCAAAGCTATCAGAAGGTGATAAACTAACAATTAAAAATGGAGACAATAATGCACAAGTATTATTTATCAGTTCCAACAAGCTTAATGAAGATGTTGCATGGGCAGGACCTATTGTAATGAATACTTCGAAAGAAATCCGACAAGCTTATGAAGATCTTAGAAATGGAACATTTATAAAGGAAAAAATTGAATTTAATGCTGATTAAATTAGAAAAGCGAATTTTTAAAATCACTTTTAAAAATTAAAGATGATTTTATTTTGTTAGAAAAAAGGAGAAATAATGAGAGTAGAATTTAAAAAAGACAGAAATAGAGTGGTACTTTACGATGAGAAAAATAAACTTGTTGGAGAGTCTACGTTTTCACTTTCCGATATGAAATGGATTATAGATCACACATATGTGGATGAAAGTTTAAGAGGTAAGGGATATGCTTCAAAACTTGTGGAAAAGATAATTGAAAGAGCGAGAGAAAAAAATATAAAGATTATTCCCTTATGCCCATATGCAAAAAGAGAGTTTGAAAAACATTCTGAATATGATGATGTGCTTTTTAAATAGGAGGTTGGATGATGAAGGTAAAAAACTATATAGAATTACAAAAGGCTTTAAATTCAAATGACGATTTAATTGAAATTTATAATTCATTTACAATTCCAAATTCAATCACATTGAAAAAAGGAAAGAAACTTATTGGTAAAAATAAAAATGTGCTTATAAGTTTTATGAATGGTGGAGGAATTGGACTTGAAGGCGATAATGAGATTAAGAATCTTGCAATTCAAACATCACATAAAGAAAGGGCTATCTTTATAAATTCAGAACTAGAAGATTTAAAAGATATATACCTAAAAGATCTTACAGTTACAGGTGTAGTTCAAATTCTTACAAGAGGAAATAATAAATTTTTAAATTTAGACATTGAAAATCTTGATATTGTTTCTGCAGATGCAAGGGGATTTACGGAAAGGCCTATGAAATACGGCGTAATTGTATATCAAGGAGCGTTTACAATTTATAACTTTAATCCATCTAAGGATAGCGAAATAATAGCAAATATTAAGGGATTAAAAATAGGAAGAGAACTTGCGCCTGTCCTTGGAAGTGGAGTATTTGTATCAGGATTTAATGACGAAGGAGGAAAAGTTACAGTAAATGAACTTGAAACAAAAGACATCTACTCTAACGGAATGATTCCAACAGGTCAACCTAATTTAATTACAGGTGCTATATTTATTGTATATGGTGCTCATGCAAAGAAAATTGTTTCAAATGGAGTTGTTAAAACATATGGAAACAACGATATGGTTCTTGATGTTTGGGGAGTTGTCGATGATTGGACAACAAATGAAAAAGTAATTAGCTATGGCTCAAGTGGTATCGGATTTGTAAATTTTGGAACAGTTAAAAAATTCCTTGCAAACAGTTCAATTGAAACTTATGGTAAAGGTGCCAGAGGATTCAACCAATACGACGGTACTATAAATGATGCCACATTTTATTCAATAAAAACTCTTGGTGATGGATCTATTGGTATGCAATTTTCAAAACCAGTAGGGAAGATCACTATCACTAAATCAGTTGAAACCTTTGGTGGAGAAGGGGAAACACTTGTAAAAGGTGTTATAAAAACTTTAAAAGCAGACGGCATAAGTGTGCTTGAAGGCGCAGTAATAGAAAATTTAGTTGTTGGAGAAAACATTGAAACAAATGGCGATGGGGTTATAAGTTTTAATATTGATGGCGGCGAAGTTAAAGAATTTGAAATAAAGGGAGAAATTATTGCAAAGGGGAGAGGTTCAAAAGAAAGAAATGTGTAAGTCAATAATTGGTCTATGAGAGTCCATAAATAATTTTGTGTCAATCATTATTCTTTATTATGATTTGGGTTTATGCATAAAATTTTAAAAGTCGCATATGTATTTAGATATGGAATGACTTTATAATATTTTAATCGGAATGTATCATATATATTATAGAATATGTTCCGTTTAATTTTGTCTTAATCAAACTATTTAATATGTCAGTTTATTTCATTTATTATCTCTTTATAGTTTTAGCTTTAGAATCCCAAGGTAATTTATCATTTTTAAATTACTAAAATAATCATATTTTATGAAATACTTTAAATTATATTGTATAACATTAATGGGATTGGATTTTTCTTTCTATATATGTGAATCAAATTTTGTATAATATAATAATATTAAGTGAAGTTTTAGATATAAAAATAGTAAAAATTTTAATCTTTTCTTAATTGATGGAGAAGTTACTGGAAGAATAAAATGTACTATGGGCAATTGGACTGGTTTAGCTTATAAAATTCCAAGATCTTATTTAGATAAGTGTAAAGACAGGTCAGATTTAAAGCAGAGTGGTATATATTTTCTCTATGGAAAAAAAGAAAATGATGAAGATGAGGTTTACATTGGTCAAGCAGGAATAAGGAAAAATGGAGAAGGAGTTTTATATAGAATAGGTTAACATTTAAAGGACAAATTCTATTTTTCTGAGGTTTTCATGCTCACAACTCAGAATAATTCTTTTGGACAAACAGAGATTTCACATTTAGAAAATAATTTCACTAATATGGCTATGGAAATAGATAGGTACAAAGTAAGAAATGGAAATGATTCTAATCCAGGAAATGTGACTGAAGAAAAGGAATCTGAATTTTTTGATTTTTTAGAATATTCTAAGATAGTTCTTGGTGTATTAGGGTATAAACTTTTTGTTCCTATATTAGATAAAAGGATAAGCCTAGTATAGTAGAAAGCTTTAAAGAAGATGAAGTTTTATATTTATCAAGGACTAGCAGAAAATCTAATAAGATTATAGAAGCAAAGTGCAAGAGAACTAGTGAGGGATTTGTAGTTTTATCAGGAAGTTAAATTGAAGAAAAAGACTCTAAAGCAATACCAAAATCAATAGCAGACTTAAGAAGAAAATATAAATTAAATGAAGAATAATAAATGGGACAATATCTAAAGATTATCTATTTAATAGTCCTTCATATGCATCAGCTTTCTTACTTGGGATGAATACTAATGGAAAAACGGACTGGAAAATTAAAGAAGGCATAACTTTGAAAGAGTTGGAAGAAAGTGAAATACAAGAATAGGTAATCTTAGATAAGTTTCTTTAAGCATAACTTATTTAAAGCTAATGTTTTTATAAATATAAAATAAAAAATCATAAATGGTAAAATTTGATTAAAAAATCTCGTATATAGATATTAGAAATAAATTATTGAGATAAAAATTAAACTCTAAGAGGTGTTATTTTAACTAGGTACTTAATATTTTAATAATTGAATATTTTTTAATTAAAAATAATAGATGAAAATTTTTATAAAAATTAGGATAGGTAATATAAAGAAATAGTATTATTCTATAGTTTCAAACTTTGTATTGTCTAGTAAAGATAGATGTTATTATATCATGCTAATTTATATACAACAAAATATTTTATTTTATAATAAATTGATTTTATATTATGGGAATGATTGATATTTATAATAGTGAATTATATTCAGAAGGATAAATTATCTGAAATTTAAGAAGGGAAGATATTATGGAATTTATAGAATACAAAGATAGCAAAGATAAAGAAAAATTATTACAATTTTTAGAAAACGCAGAGTGGAAACCAGGTCCTTTAACTGCTAAGAAGATTAAAGATGGAAAGAATGAAGAAAAATTTGGCAAAGATGGTGGTCTTTTCTTTTATTTAGAAAATGACAAGCCTCTAGCTTTTGGTTCTCTAGTAAAAGAAGATTATATAAGAAAACCAGGACTTAAACCTTGGATTGCCATGATTTATATTGATCCTAAAGCTCGAGGAAAAAGATTATCAGAAAAAATGACTTTATTTTTGGAGGATAAGGCTAAAGAGTTAGGATATGATAAGGCTTATATCATGACACAACATAAGGACCTTTATGAAAAATATGGCTATAAACTTCAAGAAGTAATCTATGGAGATAAGCATGGTAAAGATTACTTTTATAAGAAATCTCTAAAATAAGATTATTAATAATTGGTGTATTTTGATATGAAATTAAGATTTATTTCTATATTAGAGAATGAATCATTATGATAATGTAAATAAATGTTAATATTTTTCATATAAAGTATTTTATATAAATTATCATAATAAAAAATATAGATTAACAAATAAGTTATACTAGGAGATTAAGATAATAAAGTATAAATTAGGGAATATAAGTTAAGTTATTGATGAGTTATCATATGCTTAGGTAAGATTAAATGTAATTTTCATTGAAATATATAATTAATCTTGTTCTAATCTGATATGTACCCTCTTTTCTGGACAAGCAATAAGGATGGTATTTTTTAAGATATAGTCATAAGTTTGAAAATAAATTTTAAAAATAATTTCAATTATGATATAATTTCTATAAAGAAATTATATTCGGGGGAGTTAAGTTATGGATTTAAAGAAAGCGCTTATAGATTTACAATGTGAGATGGTTGCTGAGAGAAACCTTGTAAACCCAAAAGATATTACATGGTTACAATATGATATCTTGTATCAAGTGAATAAAGAAGGAGAATCTCTGCCTTCAGATTTAAGTATTATTCTTGGTGTTTCACGTACTAAGTTGTCAAAGGCTCTTAAAGGTCTAAAATCTATGGGGTATATAGAGCAGTTTCCCAACAAATCCGATGGAAGAGAGTTATACACAAGTTTAACTGATGAAGGCAAGTCTCTTTTAGAGAGTATATCAGAAAAGCATCATTCACTTTATAAAATAGCTTTAGAATTTTTTACAGAAGAAGAGCAGAAAGAGTTTGTTCGTTTATCCGAAATATTATCAAATAACTTGAGAAAGGAAAGGATAGATAAGGATGAATGATGATATAGTTGTAAAAAATGCTAGAACGAATAATTTAAAAAATATATCAGTAAAAATTCCAAAACATAAGATTATTGCGGTGACAGGAGTTTCTGGCTCCGGGAAATCATCCTTTGTCTTTGATACGATTGCAAGTGAATCTCAAAGGCTATTAAAGGAAACTTACTCTTCATACATCCAAAACCTGCTTCCTAAATATAAGAAATCATTAGTAGATTCTATTTCAAATCTCTTGGTTTCTTTGGTGATAAATCAAAAAAGAATTCATGGAAATTCCAGATCAACGGTTAGTACAATTACAGATATATATTCGGATCTAAGACTATTATATTCAAGAATAGCTAAACCATTTATTGGTTATTCTATGAAATATTCTTTTAATAATCCGGAAGGAATGTGTAAAAGGTGTCAAGGGTTAGGAGAAATTAAATTAATTGATATTGATAAATTAATTGATTTTGATAAATCTTTAAATGATAATGCAATCAATTTTCCAACATTTCAAAACGGAGGATGGAGACTTAGCCGATACACGGAATCCGGATATTTTAATAATGACAAAAAAATATCTGGTTATAGTAAGGATGAGTTCGATTTACTCTTGTACTCACCTAAAATCAAACCAACCAATCCAAGCTCAAAGTGGCATAAGACGGCCAAATATTTTGGCGTAATTCCACGAATTATGGAAAGTTTTGTTAATGTAGAGAACCCTCAATACAAAAAGGACTTAGATAAAATCTTAATAACAGAAACTTGCCCGTCTTGTCATGGAACAAGGCTTAATGAAGAAGTTTTAAGTGCAAAAATAAAAAACAAGTCGATAGCAGATTTGACAGATATGGAGGTAAATGATTTATATGATTTTATAGATGCGATTAAAGATGAGTCTGTTCAAGCCATTACTCATGAAATAAAAATGAAATTAAAAAGTCTTTTTCTTGTCGGATTGGACTATTTGAAACTGAATCAAGGAACCAACACTTTGTCAGGGGGAGAATCCCAAAGAATTAAGATGGTTAAATATTTAAACAGCTCTTTGTCAGACATTCTTTATATCTTTGATGAGCCTAGTGTAGGATTACACCCACAGGATATTAGAGGAATAACAAATATTTTTAAAGGACTTAAAAATAAGGGGAACTCTGTACTATTTGTAGATCATGATCCGGACATGATGAAAGAATGCGATCAGATTATAAATTTTGGAGAAGGTGCAGGTACTTGTGGTGGCAATATAACTTTCCAAGGAAGCTACCCGGAGTTATTAAAATCAAATACTATAACAGCCAAGGCTTTATTAAAAGAACATTATATAAATGAAAATAAAAAAGAATTTTCAAGTTATTACGAATTAAATAATGTTTCAAAGCATAATATAAAAAATCTGTCGATAAAAATTCCTAAGAATGCCATCACTCTCATAACAGGAGTAGCAGGATCGGGCAAAAGCACATTAGTAAGAGGAATTTTTAAAAGCAAATATCCGGAATCTACAATATTGGATCAAAGGTTACCGCAAGCAAGCTGTCGTTCGAGTATTGTAACCTACTTGGGAATATATGATGAGATCAGAAAAATCTTCAGTAAAGAAAACGGTGTAGATAAAACTTTCTTTTCCGTCACAGGAAAAGGAGCTTGCCCTGAATGCAAGGGGAAAGGAACTATAAAACTTGACTTAGCATATTTAGGAGATACGGAATACACTTGTGAAAAATGTCAGGGCAAAAGATTTAATGATAAGGCTCTCTCATATTTGTATAGAAACAAAAATATTAGTGAAATTTTTAATTTAACTGTTATAGAGGCAGGGAAAATTTTTTATGACAACCCTAAGATAAACCGAACCATAGAATCATTAATAAAAGCAAACTTATCATATATTAAACTCGGTCAGACATTAGATACCTACTCGGGAGGAGAACTTCAACGATTGAAAATAGCTCAAATGTTGCTAAATAAGACATCGGAAATTATAATCTTGGACGAACCTACCACAGGACTTCATGAATCAGACATAAATAATTTAATGAAACTTATCCATGAATTGGTAAAAGAAGGAAATACATTAATAATCATAGAACATAACTTATCTGTAATAAATCTCGCTGATTGGATTATTGATCTTGGACCTAAGGGTGGAAAACTAGGAGGAAAGCTAATATTTCAAGGATATCCTCTTGATTTTATAAATTGTAATAAGTCTTATACAGCAAAGCATTTAAGGAGATTTGTTAATATTGATTGTAGTTAATATTCCAGTAATATCGAAATTACCTTAATAAAGGTTGGATAATATTAGTAAATAAAATTTATTAAAATCAAACAAAGATGTGAGAGTATATTATTGAAATCTTTGCATGTATAGGTAAGAAGATGAAATTTGATAAGACATGATTTCACTTTAATAAAAAATTATTTATACCTTTTAAAGTTAATTAAGCATTATAAAGAATTGAGACAATATATCAGGTAAATTTTAAGTATTTTCATAAATATCTTCTTCTAATTGAATTAATTGAAACTTCAAGTATATATTATAATATAAGGTAATTATTTATCTTTACTAAGGAGGTAATGAATAATGAAATTATTTAATAACTTAAGGAAGAAATGGGAAAATTATTTAAAAAAATTAGCAAAGGAGAACAAAAAGTCTTTTGGAAATGAAAGGCTAGATTGTTGTTCTATGAATAAAAAAGATAATAAATAGTATTATTATAAGGGGACTGTCGCATAATGAATTAATCGTTCAAAATCATTACAAGATCTTTCATGACAAGTTGGCCTCCTCAAGTGGTAGGCTATTCTCAAATGTCTATGAGTAACTTGTAATGATGAAACGATTGAAATTCATAATTTTGTAACAGCTCCTTTTATTTATATATATTAATTTTAATAGTATATAATAAGTTTTGTTTGATTATTGAAAATTTTATAAAATTAAAATTTTTATCTTAGTTTTTGGATAACTTTATGTAATGAAAAATCATTGATATTTATAAAGATTAGGCAAATATATATTATCAGGATAGTGTTTAATTAATACCAAAAATATAGAGCTATAAAAAATCAATATAATAAAAGTATATTATGATAAATATATGAAGTATTAAGTTAGAATTAGCTACCAATATTTGCTATTATTCTCATCTAATATGGATAAAACAATATAAATTTAATAAGAAAATACTTGAAAAAGCTTTAAATAAGATTAAGAAATTTATAAATAAATAATATAAAGGGAGGATTTTTGAAAAATATAAGTAGAGAAATAATACAAAAGTTTAAAGTTAGTTTTGTGATACTAGGTTCAGATGAAAATGCCTATGGTATTGCTCGTATTCTCAATGATAATTATGGGTTGATATCAACTTTATTTTGTCAAGAGCCTTTAGAAGCGACGAATAATTCTAAGATTTTAGATAGAAAGATAATTAATGATTTTTCTAATGAAGATATATTTGTCAAATCTTTAATAGAATATGCAAAAAAGAATAAAGATAAGAGTCTTTTTCTTATAGCATGTGGAGATGAGTATTCTAAGTTATTATCAAATAATAAAAATGTCCTAATTAAATATTATAAATTTAATACCCCATCAACATATTTAAATGAAAAACTTGAAAATAAGTTGGATTTTTATAAAACTTGTGAAAAAATGGGAATACCATATCCAAATTATAAGATAATCAATGCTAGTAATAATTTAGATAAGCTTGATATGAAGTTTCCACTTATTTTAAAGCCTAATAATTCCATATCTTATGTCAAATTATCTTTTCCAAACAAATATAAGGTATATACTATAAATAATTTAAGTGATTTAAAAGAGACAGTAAAGATAATCTATGATAATGGTTATGACAACGACATGATAGTTCAAGAGTATATTCCAGGAGATAATTCACAACAGGCATCCTTAAATGCGTATTGCGACAAAAATGGAAAGGTCAGAGTGATGGTTTATGGTCAAATTTTAATATCAGATCCTTTGCCATTAAGAATTGGTAATAATGATGCTATATATACTAAAGAATCTAATGAATTATATAAATTTTATAAGAAAATATTAGAAGAACTTTCTTATACTGGATTTGTAAATATTGATCTTAAGTATGATAGTAGGGATAATTTATATAAAGCTTTCGAAATGAATTTAAGATTACCACAAAGTCATTACTTTATGGAAGCAGGTGGTGTAAATGTTCTTGATTTCTACATAAGAGATTTACTTGATTTAGGATTTGAGGAAGATGTTTACTATCACAAAGATACAAATAAAATTTGGTTAAATGCTCATCCTAGTTTACTTAAGAAATATACTGACAAGAAATATAGAAAAACAATAAATAAGCTACTAAAAAATGGTTATGAATTTACTTTAGATAATAAATATGATTTTTCAATTAAAAGAAAGCTTATTTATCTGAGAAAAAAATATGCTAGCATAAAACATTATAAAGAATATTTTAGGGTTGATAAGTAGTTTGTCATCCCTAATTTTTTGGGTAATAATATAAAAAATAGAAATCAAAAGGAGAAATATTATGAGTGGTGAATTAGTTGCTATACAAGATACTTATGGGGAACGATTTCAATATTGTTGGGGATGTGGTAGTAAAAATGAAAAAGGATTGCATATAAAATCTTATCCTAAAGATGAGGGAAATATTTGCTATACTAGGATAAAACCTGATGAAAAATATACAGGAGGAGTTCCACAAAATTTATTTGGTGGAATGATTGCTATGATTTTTGACTGTCATGGAACTGCCTCAGCAGCTTTTTTTAACCATAAGAACAAGGGATTAAGCTTAACTAAAGATACAGTAATAGAAAGATACATTACTGCAAGACTTGAAATAGATTATAAAAAACCAACACCAATGAATGAAGAAATAGAAGTTATATCAAGGCTTGAAGAATTAGGCGATAGAAAGGCAATAGTAAGTATGGAACTTAAAGCAAAGGATGAGATAAGAGCAAAAGCTAAGATTATTGCTGTAAAAGTTAAGGATAATATGTAAAATTTTCAACTTAAAACAATCAATATTGGGACTATATTTTTATGGGGTGTTGAAAAATTATGAATTTCTAACGTTGTATTATTATAAGTTCTTCATAGACAAGTTGAATAAGCTTCCAATTAAGGAGTTCAAATTGTCGTGAAGGAGCTTGTAATGAGTTTGGAACGATAATTCATTCTGCAACATCCCATTTTTAAATTAATTATTTATATTAAAAATTTTGATTATTTTATAACATATTTATGCACTTACAAATAATTATACATTTATCAATATGAATTTGATTTATGACTTTATATTAATTAATATTAATTCTAAACCTTAATATACCTATACAATAAGTATCTAATTTATATTATTACATAAAAATAAATAAATAAAGAAAAATAATTGACAAGCGAATTTTGGAGTGATATAATTTTGAATAAATATTTTATAATATTTAATTTTACATATTGGAGGATAAGTTATGGATGCTTTATATGCATTATTGTTTATACTTATAGTATATACAATAGGAGATATAGTGGCTGTTAAAACTATCAGTATAGTTCCGTCGCTATTTGTATGTTCGGTTATATTTTTGGTAGGATTTTGGATAGGAGTCCCTGAAACGTTATTTCAAGATTCCTTACTATATTCATTAGGTTCATTTTTAATTACATCACTTCTTGTACATATGGGCTCAATGTTAAATATAAATCAGCTAAAGGCACAGTGGAAGACTGTTCTAATATCAGTTGGAGCAATAATAGGTATAGTTGTTCTTTTGCTTATAATAGCTTCACCGATTGTTGGAAAAGAAACAGCTATTGTAGCAGCACCACCAATTTCTGGAGGTTTAATTGCAGGTTTACAAATGGGCGAAAAAGCTGAAGCAATAGGAAGGATGGACCTTAAGTTAATGGCTACCTTACTAGTAGTATTGCAAGGTTTCATTGGATATCCTTTAGCATCATTTTGTTTAAGAAAAGAAGCAAAGTCAATTTTAAAGAAAAAATCAGAGGGTGTAGTTTTTGTAGAAGAAGAAAAGGAAAAAGAAATATCAGAAAAACCTTCTATATTTAAATTAGATGATAAGTATAGATCTGCTAATTACTACTTAGCAAAAACAGTATTTGTAGCTTTTATAGCAACACTTCTCTCAAATTTATTAAAAAATATAAATACAGGTATTTTTACATTAGATGCTCTTTTAAGAATAGATAAGAATGTTATGGCACTTCTATTTGGAATTATAACAGCGGAGACTGGATTCTTAGAAAGAGAACCTTTAGATAAAGCTAATGCATCTGGGCTTGTTATGGCAGCTCTTATGGCTGTAATTTACGGAGGTCTTGCTGGAGCAAAACCTCAAGATATTATAAATATACTTATACCTATAGCAATATGTTTATTTATAGGAACAATAGGAATAGGTATAATGTCAGTAGTTATAGCAAAAGTTTTAAAAGTTGGACCTTGGATGGCATTTGCTATAGGTTCTACAGCTTTATTTGGCTTTCCTGGAACGTTTATTGTTTCAAACGAAGTTGCGGAAGCTATGTCAAATACAAAAGAAGAAAAAGAGTTTATACTTAATCAAGTGTTACCAAAGATGTTAGTAGCTGGTTTTATAACTGTATCTATAGGTTCAGTAATACTTGCAGGCATATTAGGACCAATGCTTACATCAGCATAATAAGGAGAATAAAATGGATATAAGAAAATTAATAAATAAAAACAAAGATTATATAGTAGAGATGAGAAGGTATTTTCATAAAAATCCAGAGTTGTCATTTGAAGAGCATGAGACTACAAAAAAAATAGCTAATGAACTTGAAAAAATGGGGATTTCTTATGAAATACCTAATGAAGAACCGAAAACTGGGGTTATTGGATTAATAGAAGGTGGTAAACCTGGTAAGACAGTAGCTTTAAGGGCAGATATAGACGCATTAAATGTTTGTGAAAAAAATGAAATAGATTATAAGTCTCAAAATGAAGGTAAAATGCATGCTTGTGGTCATGATACACATATTTCTATGCTTTTAGGTGCTGCAAAAATATTAAGTGAAATAAAAGATGAAATTTGTGGTAGAGTATATTTAATATTTCAACCAGCAGAAGAACTTGGACTTGGTGCAAAATACATGATAAGGCAAGGAACATGGTTTGACGAAATTGATTCTATTTATGGATCACATATATGGGTTGGACTTGATGCTGGGAAGATTTCAGTAGAAGCTGGAGATAGGATGGCAGCTGCTGATAAATTCAAAATCAAAATCAAAGGTAAGTCAGGTCATGGCTCATTACCTAATGAAACAGTAGATGCTGTATTAGTTGGTTCAGCTGTAGTACAAAACCTTCAACAACTTGTATCAAGGAATTATTCACCTCTGGATTCTGTAACGGTAACAATAGGCTCATTTCATAGCGGTAATAGATTCAATATTATTGCAGGCGAAGCAGAAATGGAAGGGACAAATAGGTATTTTTCTAAAGAAATTGGGAAAAATATTGAAAATGATATGAACAGGGTAATAAAAGGAATTTGTGATGCTTATGGTGCAGATTATGAGCTTAAATATGATTATATCCTAGGTCCTACAATAAATGATGAAATATCTTCAAGGATTGCTGAAAGAGCGTTAAAGAAAGTGGTAGGAGAAGAGGCAAATCAAAAAATGCAAAAGACAACAGGTGGAGAAGATTTTTGTTTTTACCTCCAAGATAAACCAGGTTGTTTTGGATTTATAGGATGTAGAAATCCTGAAATAGGAGCAGATTATCCACACCATAATGAGAGATTTAATGTAGATGAAAATGTTCTAGCTAATGGAGCAGGAATGTATGCTCAATATGCTATCGAATTTTTAAATGAGAATAATTAATTTATAAAACTCAATTAAGCTAGTCTTAGTTGAGTTTTAAATTGATATATTGATTTATCTAGATAATATAATAAAATAAATAAAAATATATTTGACAAAGATAAAATAATAAGCTAAAATTAAAAACATCATATTAATTTATTACTTTATTAAGATAAAAGGAGAAATAAATGGAAAATATTAAAACGAATGAAAAAAGATTACCAAATTTTTTTGAAGCACTATTACCTATCATAACAATGGTAGGACTTATGATTTATGTTTTTGTTTTTGCTAAAGAGAATGTAGATGGAGATTTAAAGCAAATTTATGATGGTGCTCATATGCCTCTAATATGTGGAATTATAGTTGCTTGTTTTGTGGGCATATTTTGTGGTAATTCATTTAAAGATATGCTTTCAGGAATGATTGCAAGAATTAACACTACTCTTGATGCTATATTGATTTTACTTACAGTAGGTTTATTGATTTCATCATTTATGATATCAGGAACTATACCAGCCCTTATTTATTATGGACTTGAGCTTTTAAATCCTGTATTGTTTTTACCTATAGGTTGTATTATTACAGCTATTGTAAGTTTATGTTGTGGATCTTCATGGACAGCTACAGCAACTATTGGTATAGCCTTTATGACTATAGGAAGGGGACTTGGAATAAATCCTGCTATAACAGCTGGAATGGTTATATCAGGTGCTTATATCGGAGATAAATTCTCTCCTTTATCAGATACTACAAATCTTGCTGCTGGAGTAAGTAAGACAGGCTTGTTTGATCATGTTAGTGCAATGGTGTCAACAACAGGTCCTGTATTCGTTATATCCCTTATTCTTTATACTTTCTTAGGATTTAACGCTAATTTAGAAAATTATGATCCTAGTATAGCTGATGGTATAAAGATATCACTTCAAAATAATTTTAATTTAAATCCTTTAGTTTTATTACCGATTCTTATAATTATTTTAGTATGTGTGTTAAGAATAGAAGGACTTGCAGGGGTTATGATTACAGTTTTTGTGGGACTTGTATTTGCTCAGATTTTTCAACAACAAAGATCTTTAGCAGAAATATTTGCTATACTCCACTATGGTCCTGATATTGCTACAGGTAATGAATATGTTGATGCAGCTCTTTCAAAAGGTGGAATGGATAATCAAATGTGGACTATAAACTTAATTTTACTAGCAGTATCATTTGGTGGAGCTTTAGAAAAGGCAGGAATAATTGAAAAATTATTTGCTCACTTAAAAGAGAAGATAAATTCTGTAGCAGGTCTTGTATTTACTACTATGGCAACATCAATATTTTGTGATGCTACAATGTGTGATCAATTTTTAGGAATAGGAATACCTGCACCACTTTATGAAGACAAATATGACGAGCTAGGACTAGGAAGGAATATGATGTCTAGAACTCTTGAAGATGCTGGTACCTTATGGGCTGTAATGTTTCCTTGGACTGCATGTGGAGCTTATCAAATGAAAACACTAGGAATTAATCCAATATACTTTTTCCCATTTGCCTTTGTAAATCTTCTATCACCAATATATGCATTATTAACAGCTTATTTTAAAAGAAATATATTTTGGGCTGATGGATCTTATACTAATATATTTGGAAAGACTAAGATGAAAAAGAAGGCACAAGCTCCAAAAGAAGTAGAAGAATATGCAATAAGTCAATTAAATAAACAAAGAAGTGAAGGCAAGGTGCCACAAATATCTTAAAAAAGATATAAAAAGAATACTAGATTATAAACGAACTGACCATAGAAGTTGGACTTAAAAATCAAACTAATAAGGTCAGTTTTTTAATATTTAAAAAGAGTAGTAAATTTAAAAAAGAGAGTATATCCTAGGATTATTTTTACTATAAGCAAAACGGACAATAGTAGCAAAGATAGTAATAAACTAAGTCTGCTATTATTGTCCATTAAAAATTTGACAGCTTTTTCTATTTATATAAATCAGCTTGAGTTTTAAACATTTTTTCATAAAGACCCTTGTTATTAATAAGATCTTTATGGCTTCCACTTTCAACTATTTTTTTATCATCACATACTATTATTCTATCAGCATACTTGGTTGAAGATAGCCTATGAGATATAAAAAGTGAAGTTTGACCCTTTGATATTTGAAGCATTTTTTTAAAAATTTCCTCTTCGCTTCTTGGATCTAAGGCACTCGTTGGCTCATCCATTATAAAAAATTTTCCTTCATGAACCATTGACCTAGATAAAGCAAGTTTTTGTCCTATACCTCCAGATGGTTCCACTGACTTATCTGAAAAAAGGTAGGTAAGGTAGGTGTCTGAACCTTCAACTTGTTTATCTATCCACTTATCAATATTTATTAATTTAAAAGATTTATCCATCTTAGCTCTTTCGTTTTTGTCAATATTATCTAAGAGTTTAGAGTTTATATTTTCACTAATCCTAAAAGGAAATAGCCTAAAATCTTGAAATGTAGGGGATAATATCTTATAGTAGGTTTGTGTATCTATATCCTTAATATTGATATCATTTAGGTATATAGCACCATCTGTGGGTTCATAAAACTTACATAGAAGTTTTACAATGGTAGACTTACCTGCTCCATTTTTTCCAACTAAGGCAACAGTCTCACCATTATCAATTTCAAACGATGTATGTCTTAGAACATAATTTTCACTTTTTGGATATTTGAAAGAAACATCATCAAAGCTTATTTTGACTTGAGATAAGTCTATATCTTTAACATCTCCCTTATCAAGGAGTCCTTCTTCTAAGTCTAAAAAATCAAAGTAAGTTTTAAGTTGGCTATTTAAAGATATAATTTTAGCATATTTTTGTAATATTAAGTTGACTGCATTTATCATTTGAACAAGAGAGTTGAAATAAAGGGTGAAATTAGCAAGACTAATAGCATCTGATACTAATTTATAAGTCATATAAATTAAAGTAGATACTATAGAAAGGTTAGAGAAGATATTCATAATCCCTGTATATATACCATTTTTATTAAAGTATTCAGTTGATGTTCTTACCATTCCATCTTGGAATTTACCTGCTTTTTTCAAAACTAATTCTTGTGCTTCGTATGTTTCTACATCTTTAAAGTACCTATGATCAGATGAAAAATTTAGAAAAAATCTATATGCTCTTATTTGAGGAGCGTTATTTTCTTGATATTTCAATTCATTTGCCTTTATTTTTTCTACTATATTTTTATTAATAAAATACAAAAATACAATTATTAAAGCTACAAATGGATTTAGGCTTAGCAAAACAAATAAAGAAAATATACCAGTTATAGTAGTAGATAAGATTATTACTAAAAAGTCATAAAATTCATACATCTCAAATATAGCATAGTGAGCCTTCTCCATCATGTCTTGAACATTTTTAGAATCGGACTTTTCTATAGGTAGTCTAAGTGACTTTTCACTTAACTTAAATAGCAATACATCAATAGTACCTTCAAAAATTAGTGAGACTGTATTTGTTAATATCCTTGATATAATTTGTTTAAAAAAGTCAGATACTAAGACTAGTCCACCTATAAAGAGTATATAGGATAATCTTTTATTTCCCATTAATTCTTCTATAATAAGTTTTGGTGCGATAATATATAAGAGTGGGATTAAACCCAAAATTATATTCAGTAACATAATCCTTAAGCTAAAATGAGGATATATCTTATCTATTTCTTTAAATAATTTTATAATATTTTTCATTATAAGACCTCCTTATAATTTTTTGCTTGAAGATTATATAAATCTCTATATTCGTCATTTTTTTGCATAAGTTCTTCATGACTTCCACTTGCAAGTATTTCTCCATCTTTCATATAGATTATTCTGTCACAAAACTTTGTAGAAGCTAGTCTATGAGATATAAAAATAGAAGATTTATTTTTTACTAAAGTATGGTAGAGCTGATACAATTCTCTTTCATTTAAGGCATCAAGTTGGGCTGTAGGTTCATCTAATATTAAGATTTTTGTTTTCTCCTTTGCTATAGCTCTTGCCAGAAACAATCTTTGCTTTTGACCACCAGATAAATCTACTCCATTGTCATCTAGTATTCTTAAAAGTGTTTGATTTTCTCCTTGCTTATAAGTATCAATGATTTCATCTAGATGAGTCATTTTATAAATTGCATCTAGATTTTTATTTGAATCTTTGAGTAAAATATTTTCTCTTATGGAAAAAGGAAAAAGACTAGAGTCTTGAAAAACTGATGATATTAGTTTGTTATAGTTAATATCAAGATCTTGCAAATTTTTACCATTAAATAAAATTCTACCTTTACTTGGTTTATAAAATCCTGCCAAAAGCATAGCAAGAGTTGATTTTCCAGCGCCATTTTCTCCTACAAGAGCTATGGATTCATTGTTTTTTATTGTAAGATTTAAATTTTTAAGTATGTAATCATCAGATTCGGGATACTTAAAATATACACTATCAAATCTTATCTCTAATTTTTCTGGGTAAAATTCTTCTCCCTTTTCCTTCTCAACCTTTATTATTTCAAAGAATGGTTTAAAGATACTATAGCTATAAGAAAGATCTGAGAAAATCCACATAGACATTGTGTTAAAATTTATAAAGGCAAATACTGCTGTAAAATATACATAGAAATCACCTATATCAATTGTTCCCTTAATTAAACTTGTAGAAAGCCAATATATGATAATAGCATCTCTAATAAGGTTTATAAATTTAGCTAAAGAAAAAACTGTTGTAGCCTTTTTATTGGTTCGTGCATAATCATCTATCCTATTATAGTGTGTATTCATATAATATGAGCTAAATAATTTTGTAATATCAAAAATTAATATATCCTGTTTAGATAGGGGAGATCTCATCTCATTATTAACTTTTGCAAATCTGTTCCAATTTGCTGAATTAGAAGTCCAATATGAGTCATATATTTTTGGAACCTTACTTAGGATAAAACTTGTAATAATGGTCAAGATTAAAGTTGTCATTACAACTAAAAAATCCATTCTTAGAAATATCCATATAAAACCTGTCAAAGAAATCATTTGAGCTAAGAACTCAGGAAGGGTCATCATAAGGCCACCAGCACCATTAAATGGACTTTCTACAGCCTTTGTAGCGTTATTTATTTTTTCAGATTCTTCTTTATCTTTTTTTAAAGCATAAGGCAGGTATAGGGAATATTCAGTAACCATGTTCATTAACTTATAGCGAACATTATTCATTTTCATACGGTAGTTACCCATAACAAATGAATCAAAAAATGAAACTAAAGTTGAAATAAAAATTAAACCTATAAAGAAAATTGCTAAAAACTTTGGATTAGACTTGTAATTTTTTATTATATAGGCAGGTGAAATAATCCATAAGAAAGGTTTTAGACCTATAAATATGGCATAAATTAATGTTAAAACAAACATAGATGGCTCAAACTGGGCCATTTTTTTAAATAAATACTTAATCTCTTTCATATAAAGCCAATAACTGGCATCCTCCTTGTATTAGTAAGTCAAGGAGATTTTCCTTACTTACATTTTTTTAGTAGCAAACCTCAATCTGTGTGTATTATAATAATTCATTTTTTTCTCCTTTCATTGTTTGTTAATTATAATAATATCAATTTAATTGTATTTGGTCAATTAAAAAAGGTAATGTTACAAAATTGTGAATTTCTAATGCTCTATAATTACAAGTTACTTATTTACAAATTGAGAATAGCCTGCTGCTTTGGGATGTCAAATTGTCGTGGAGGAACTTGTAATTATTTTTCAATTATTAATCTATTTGCAACAGTACCTTTAAATCAATCCTCAAGTATTGCTATAGCACACTTAAGTCCATCAAGAGCAGATGATATTATCCCACCAGCATATCCTGCTCCTTCTCCAATTGGTCTTAAATTATTATATTTTAAAGTTCTGTAGTCGTTTTTTCTTTCTATTCTTATAGGAGATGAAGTTCTTGTTTCAACCCCAGTAAGAATTGCATCAGCTTGGGAAAAGGCATCAATCTTTTTAGAAAAGTTTTTTAAGGCAAGTTTTATAGAATCATTTATTTTTTTAGGGTAGATTTTATTTAGGTCAGAAAACTTGAAACTTGGACTATAAGATGGTTTGATTTTTCCTATTTTACTAGTAACTTTTCCATTGAGATAATCATCTACTCTTTGAACTGGAGCAGAATAATTTCCTCCACCAAGCCTATATGCTTTCTCTTCAATTTCTCTTTGAAATTTAATTCCAGAAAGATTACCATTACCCAAAATATCTTCTCCTATAGTACAAACTATGGCAGAATTTGCATTTGAATTACTTCTATCATGATAGCTCATTCCATTTACACAAAGTTTATTTTCCTCACTAGATGCGGCTACTACGAAACCTCCTGGGCACATACAAAATGTATAGACAGATATATTATTTTTTTTATCGAAAAATTTTAGTGCATAGGATGCTTGAGGAAGTCTTTTATCCTTAATTTTATATTGACTAAGATTTATATCCTCTTGTAAGTGCTCTATTCTGAAACCTACAGCAAAGTTTTTTTGACTTATATCTATATACTTATCCAGCATTATGAAAGTATCTCTTGATGAGTTTCCTAGAGCAAGTATATATTCATCTGCCTTATATTCATTTTTATCAGTAAGTAAAGATTTTATTTTTTTATTATGAATATTTAAGTCAACGAATTTTTCATTAAAATGAAACTCTCCACCCATCTCTATTATTTTTTTTCTAATATTAATTATAACTTTCCTTAAAAGATCTGTTCCAATATGGGGCATTTGTGTATAGATGATATCTTCGGGTGCTCCATTTTCTACCAAAATTCTAAAAATTTCAACAGATCTCTTATCTTTAGACCTTGATGTAAGTTTACCATCAGAAAAAGTTCCGGCTCCACCTTCTCCAAATTGAATATTTGATTCTGGATTAAGAGTTTGTGTTTTTATAAACTTATCTATTGATTTAACCCTATCTTCTATTTTTTCTCCTCTTTCAATTAAATGAACCTTTACTCCATGTTTGGCTAAAGTATAGGAACAAAACAAGCCTGCAGGTCCCGACCCGACAACTACAGCATTCTTAACTTTATTTTTATTTTCTATATTAAGTTCTTCCTCACTAAATTCTGCAATATCATTTCTTAATCTTTTTATAGTTTTTTTATCTATTACTGTATCAATTAAAACTTGATACACATAAAAAATACCACGTCTAGCATCAATAGATTTTTTATATATTTTATAAGAATTAATTTTTCTATCAATCTTATTTTCTATAGCATTTTTCAAATCTAATTCATTGCCATCATATGGAATTTTTATATTTCTTAAAATATACATAGTCCATCCTTTCCATATTAATTTTATCAGAAAAAAATAATATACGAAATAGAGTGGATTTACTAATATAAATTTTATTAAAGTATTGAAATATATGATAAAAATATAATATATAAAAAAATCAATTAATTTTATCTTGACAAAAATTTTCATACTTGGTAGAATACATTAAAATAAAGGCTATGAAAAGTGAGTATACTTATCTGATACTTTAAGAGAGTCTTCGTGTGGTGTAAGAAGACAGGGAGGATAGGTAGAAAAGGAACTTGGAGCTTACATTTCGATATTTAGATTTGTACGGTTATGCGTTATAGTAAGAGGTATAGAAATATATGAATTTGGGTGGTACCACGGCTTTCGTCCCTTTTAGGGACGATTTTTTTATTTATTTTTAAACCTAAGTAATATATTAAAAAAGGAGATAAAGATGAAAAATAATAAATTTAAGAAAGTAGCTCTTGCTTATTCAGGTGGTCTAGATACATCTATAATTATTCCTTGGCTTAAGGAAAATTATGGCTGTGAAGTTATAGCGGTTGTTGGAAATGTTGGACAAACTAAAGAACTTGAAGGTTTAAAGGAAAAAGCAATAAAGACAGGAGCATCTAAGATATATATCGAGGATTTAGTAGATGAATATGTGGAAGATTTCGTATTTCCAACTCTTAAAGCTGGTGCAAAATATGAAAAAAATTATCTTCTAGGTACTGCTACTGCTAGACCTTTAATTGCTAAAGCTTTGGTTGATATTGCAATAAAAGAAAATTGTGATGCAATTTGTCATGGTTGCACTGGTAAGGGCAATGATCAAATAAGATTTGAAATGGCCATTAAACATTTTGCACCATATATGCCAATTATAGCACCTTGGAGGATATGGGATATTGAATCTAGGGAAGAAGAAATAGATTATGCAGAAAGTCATAATATTCCACTAAAAATAAGTAGGGAAACAAATTACTCAAAAGACTTAAATATCATGCATTTATCACATGAAGGACTTGACTTAGAAGATCCTCAAAATATGCCAGACTATGATAAAATTTTAGAACTATCTGTTTCACCTTTTAAGGCAAAAGATGAAAAAATCGAGATAGAAATTGATTTTGAAAAAGCTAAAGCAATTGCTATTAATGGTAAAAAAATGAAGGCAAGCGAGATTCTTTCATACCTTAATAAGATTGGTGGACAAGCAGGAATAGGAATTGATGATATAGTCGAAAATCGTCTAGTTGGGATGAAAAGTCGTGGAGTTTATGAAAATGCAGGTGGAGCAATTTTATATAAGGCTTTAGAAATCCTAGAGTCAATTACTATGGATAAGGACTCATCACATCTAAAAGAACATTTGGCAATAAAATTTGGTGAGTTAGTTTATGATGGCAAGTGGTATTCAAATTCTTTACAAGCACTTCTTAAATTTATGGATAAGATTACAGAAAATGTAAGTGGTAAGGTTAAATTATTGCTTTATAAGGGAAATATAATTCCAGCAGGTGTAAGTTCAAATAATTCTTTATATAGTAAAAAACTCGCTTCATTTGGTGATGAAGGAAAAGACCTATATTCACATAAAGATGCAGAAGGTTTTATTAAGTTATATTCCTTATCAACCCTTGTAGAAGCAAAAGTAAAAGAAGGAGATTAGTATGTATTTATGGGGAGGTCACTTAGGAGGATTATCTGAATTTACACATGAGTTTAATAAGTCAATAGACTTTGATAAGGTTCTTTTTCAAGAAGATATAAGAGGTTCTATAGCACATGTTAATATGTTGGCCAAGGTCAATATCTTAAGTGAAGAGGAAGGAAAGATTATAAGAGAGAACCTTAGACAAATACTTTTAGATATAAAGGATAAAAAATTAGATATAGATTTAAATGAAGAAGACATCCATTCTTTTATAGAAAATGAACTTACAAAAAGGATAGGAAAACTTGGAAAAAAACTTCATACAGCAAGGTCAAGAAATGACCAGTGTGCTCTAGATTTAAGGCTTTATTCTAAAAAATCCTTAAATCAAATAAAAGATAAATTATTAGATTTAATTAAAGCTATAATAGAAATTTCTGAAGATAATCTAGATGTATTAATGCCTGGCTTTACCCATATGCAACATGCCCAAGTTACTACTTTTTCTCACTATATAATGGCATATGGTCAAATGTTTTATAGGGACTTATTAAGATTGGAATCTACTTTTGAAAGACTTAATGAAAATCCATTAGGTTCTTGTGCACTTGCTACAACAAGTTTTAATATTGATAGATTCATGACAAGTCAAGAATTAGGATTTTCAAAGCCTACAGAAAATTCTATGGATTCAGTATCAGATAGAGATTATGTATTAGAAATATTATTTAATAATTCTTTAATTATGATGCATTTGTCAAGACTTTGTGAGGAGCTTATTTATTATTCGAGTAGTGAATACTCTTATGTGAAGTTTTCTGACAAATTCTCAACTGGTTCAAGTATAATGCCACAAAAGAAAAATCCGGATATGGCAGAGCTAATAAGAGGAAAAACTGGTAGGGTTTATGGAGATTTAAACACCTTACTCGTAATTATGAAAGCATCACCACTTTCATATAATAAGGACTTTCAAGAAGACAAAGAGCCATTATTTGATTCTATTAATACGGTATATAATTGTTTGAAGATTATGAAACCAATGTTATTAAGTTTAAAAATCAATAAAAAAAATATGTTGAAATCTGCCCATAAGGGATATTTGAACGCAACAGATCTTGCAGATTACCTTGTCAATAAAAATATTCCTTTTAGGGAAGCTTATAAGATAGTAGGAGATGTTGTAAATTACGCAATAAAAGTGGACAAAGCTTTAGATGAGCTAGACTTAGAAATCTATAAGAAGTTTTCTGATATTTTTGATGATAGCTTATATGACTTTATAGACCTCGAAAATTCTCTTAATAAGAGAGATGTATATGGAGGACCAGCTAAAAAGGCTGTAAAAGTTCAAATAAAAAATTTAAAGGATAAAATAAAAAATTTATAAATTATTATATAATATTGATTGTAGATAAAGTTTATATTCAATAGTCAGAAGCTTTGTTATAAAAATCATGATTAAAATAAAAATGTTAACTAAATATAGTATGGTGTTTTAAAGTGGCAAAAATATTTATTAATATATATTTACATACTAGAATTCATACACTTAATTAACGATTAAGTTTTATTGTATATAATCTTTATGATATAATTTTAATGTATAGCTAAACATTATTATGGTTTAGTATTAAAGTGATGAATTAGAAGGAGTAAATATGTTTGAAAAATTAACAGAATTTTTAGAGTCTATTAATACTGTATTATATTATCCCTTGCTAATAATTTTATTATTATGTATAGGCTTATATTTTACATTTAAGACTAAATTTATACAAATAAGATTTCTTAAAGAATCTATATCAGTAGTTTTAGAAAAACCTCAAGAAGAAGGTGCAGTTTCATCATTTGAAGCATTAATGGTTTCAACTGCTTCAAGAGTAGGCTCTGGTAATATAGTTGGTATTTCTACGGCTATATGTCTTGGAGGTTATGGTGCAGTTTTTTGGATGTGGATTGTAGCTATTATAGGCGGAGCATCTGCATTTATTGAGTCAACTTTAGCTCAAATATATAAGAAAAAAGATAAAGATGGAACTTCCTATGGTGGTCCCGCTTACTACATTGAAGAAGGTTTAAAGTCTAGAAAGCTTGGTGTAATCTTTGCTGTTAGCTTAATTTTAACTTATGCTATAGGTTTTAATATGCTTGCATCTTTCAACCTCCAAACAAGCTTTATGACTTATGATTTCTATAACCCTAAAAAAACACCATTTATTATTGGATTAACTTTAGCTTTAGTTACTTCTATTTGTATATTTGGTGGTGGTAAAAGAATAATAAAGTTTACATCAACTCTTGTGCCTTTTATGGGGGTAATTTATATAATAGTAGCCTTAATAATGATAGTTGTAAATATTTCTTATATACCAACTGTATTTAAAAACATTTTTGAAGATGCATTTAATTTTAGAGCAATATTTGGAGCTTTAGCATCATCATCAATGATGTATGGAATAAAAAGGGGACTTTATTCAAATGAAGCAGGTATCGGATCTGCACCAAATGCTGCAGCAAGTGCTAATATTTCTCATCCTGTTAAACAAGGTTTAGTTCAAATGCTTTCAGTATTTATTGATACTCTCATCATTTGTACTGCAACTGCCTTTATGTGTCTTTCATCAGGAATAGAACCTACAGAAGCTTTAAGTGGTGCACCTTATGTCCAAGAATCTTTATCTACATTTTTTGGTTCTTTTGGAAATTATTTTATTTCACTTTCCTTGGTTTTATTTACTTTTACTACACTTATAGGTAACTTATTTTATGTAGATAGTAATCTTTTCTATATAAATAATAAAAAGAAACCATCAGATAAATTTATGTTAATTTTTAGGATTTTTGCAGTTTTTGTAATATTACTTGGAGCTATGAGTGAGGTAAAACTTGCATGGGATATATCAGATTTACTTATGGGAATAATGGCTCTTATAAACTTGCCTTCTATATTATTTTTATCAAAGAAAGCCATAGCTTGCTTAAAAGACTATGAAAAACAAAAAACGGAAGGAAAAGATCCTAAGTTTAAATCTAAAAATATAGGGATGACAGAAAATTTAGACTATTGGAATTAGAATATATATAGTGCTTTTTAGCGTCGACTAATCACCAATTATTGGTATTATCGATGCTTTTTTATTAGGAAGCTATATTTCTTATTGTAAATATAAATTCTATAAAAATCTAAAATAAAGTAAATGATATTTCTCATATCTATAATTTTTATCTAGTAAGTTTTTGTTCTATAACTGATATTTTAAAAGAAATATTAAAGTAAAATTAGATTACAATACAAAGAAATATAATTAGAGAAGAACAGCAAGTTCTTTTTATGAAAAAGTAAAAATTAATGTAAGAAGAGATAGATGGAAGTATTTAAATTACAAGAAATATAGTGATATATTACAAGGATTTACATATAAATAAACAATAATTTCAATAATAAAAATATCAGCTCAACCTAATTCAGTAGAGCTGATATACAAAATATTTAGCTTTAAAATAATGATATTAACTAAAATCATTTTTATAAATCAAGTTTTATATCATATTTTGTTTCTCTTTTAAATAGATATTCACCATTTCTAATTGAAGCAATTACATTTACTCTTTTTCTTATTGCATCAAAAACATTATTCTCATCTAATACTATAAAGTTTGCAGGGTTACCAATCTTAAATCCATATTGGTCTAGCATCATGCATTTTGCTCCATTATAAGTTATTAAATCAAAGTCATTTTCAATTTCATTAGGACTCATTATTTGTGCAAGGTGTATTCCATTATCCAAAATATTCATCATATTCCCATTACCTAAAGGATACCATGGATCATTTATTGAGTCTTGAGCAAAGGCAATATTTATGCCTTCTTCTAAAAATTCTTTAACCCTAGTAAGTCCACGTCTTTTAGGATATGAATCTTGTCTTCCTTGAAGATATATATTTTCAGTAGGGCATGATATAAAATTCATTTTAGATCTTTTAAATAAATCGAACATCCTATAAGCATAAGAATTATCAGCTGAACCAAAAGAGCAGGTGTGAGAAGCAGTAGTCATCTCTCCTATACCTTCCATAAGAACAAGAGCATTTAGAAGTTCTAAAAATCTTGAATTGGGATCATCTGTCTCGTCACAGTGTACATCAATGAGCTTATTATATTTAATGGAAAGATTTACTATATCGTGTATAGATTTTTCTCCAAATTCTCTTGCTAGTTCAAAATGAGGAATACCTCCAACTACATCAGCACCCATTTTTAATGCTTCTTCTACTAAATCGCGTCCACCCTTATATGTATACATTCCTTCTTGAGGAAAGGCTATTATTTGAATATCAAGTTTATCCTTTAACTCTTCTTTTAAGTCGAGCATAACCTTAAGAGCAGTAAAGTTTGGGTCTGTCACATCAATGTGAGTTCTAATATATTGAACACCTTGACTTACTTCATCATAAATACCTTTTATAGCTCTTTCTCTTACTTCGCTAGCTTTTAGATTCTTCTTAAACTTTGGCCAAAGAGCTATGGCTTCAAACAATGTTCCAGTTTTTGCTCCCAATCCTTCTGATAGGGAATAGACATAGTCAAGATGAAGATGAGGATCTACATATGGTGGAAGTACTAATTTGTTTTTCAAGTCTATAGTATTATCACAAACTCTTAGATTGTTTCCTATTTCTAGAAATTTTCCATCAGCAACAATTATTTCTTTTGCATTACTTTTATAGATGTTTGCATTAATAAATTTTTTCATTTATCCTCCTTGTAATTATAATATATTAAAAATATCATTTAGTTTATTAACTTCAAAAGTGAAAAATTTTTTGTTTGTCTTTAGATTGTTTTTGTTAAAGTAAATTGAATCAATTCCAAAATTAAAAGCACCTTTTATGTCAGATTGTAGGCTGTCTCCTAGCATAATTATATCTTGTTTATTAAGATTTAAATCATTTAAGATGTAGGTAAAAAATCTCTGATTAGGCTTTTCATAACCTATTTTATCTGATATGTAGAAACGAAAAAAAAATTCATCTAGTTTTGCAATTTTAAGTCTATTTTTTGTATAGAAAAGATTCCATTACTTGTAGCACAAAGTAAATATTTTTGACTTAAATATTTTATAAGATTTCTAGCTCCATTAATTTCTATAGCAGTTTTTCCAAAATTATTCGAGAAATAATTCATAAAAATTTCTGGAGATTGATTTAAATTTAAGTGTTTTGTAATAAGTTCAGATCTTTTATATAAAACACTTTCTACATCTAAAAGCCCTTCTTTTTGAAGTTTCCGCAATTTATTATCTATACATAAAATACTCATAAAGAGATTTTTCAAACTTTACATTTAAGTCAATTAAAGAATTAGAAAATGCTTCAAATGAGCATCTTGAAAAATCAAAAATAGTATCATCTATATCAATTAGTATTACCATTTTCATATATTACCTTTCTATTTAATATAAATTATAAGAACTTTAACAAATACTGTCAAATAGTATGTATTTCTTTAGAAATTTAAGATTATACAAGAAGTAAGTTTAGTATAAGAAAAACAAAACTTTATTATAAATATAAAAATAAAACTTTTAAATTATTAATTAATCATTTTGTAGTTACTTTTCAAAAAGAATAATATATAGATAAATTGAGTGTAAAAATTAGAAACAATAGATTTTATTACATATGAAACTTATTATAGTATTGAGAAATTAAGAAAAAAGTATTATATATGTGTTTTAGCATTGTATCATTTCAAATTATTTTTAAATAACTTGAAATGATACAATGCCTAATTAATTCTAAACAACTACTTTATATATAATCTTTTGGATTTTCATGTTTCATATACATACATCTTATAGCATTTAATATCGCTATAATTGTAACACCTACATCAGCAAATATTGCGGCCCACATTGATGCAAAACCAAAAACACCAAGAATTAAGACTAGAACTTTAACACCAATCGAGAAATATATATTTTCTTTTACTATTCTTAAACATTTTTTTGATAAGCTAATAGCAGTTGATATCTTGAATGGATCGTCATCCATTAATATTACATCTGCTGCTTCTATGGCTGCATCTGATCCCATAGCACCCATAGCTATTCCAATATCAGAACGAGTAAGAACTGGTGCATCATTTATGCCATCTCCTACAAAAGCAATTTTTTTATTTTCATTTTTATTATTATTTAAAATCTCTTCAAGTTTACTTACCTTATCTTGTGGTAAAAGTTCTGCGTAATATTCATCTAAGTTAAGTTTTCTAGCTACATCTTGAGCAACTTCTTTGCTATCACCTGTAAGCATTATTGTCTTACTTATCTTATTTTTTTTAAGTGATTTTATGCTCGCTTTAGAATTTTCCTTTAAACTATCGCTTATTACAATATGTCCCTCATAAACTCCGTTAATAGCTATGTGAACAGTTGTCCCCACTTTTTCACATTCCTTCCATTTTATATTGAACTTATCCATCATTTTGGTATTTCCAACATATACTAAGTTACCATTAACTAAGGCCTTTATTCCACAGCCTGGAATTTCTGTAATATCTTTCACTTCACAGCCATCATTTTCATCAGGATAAGCCTTTCTCAATGAATCTGCTATAGGGTGATTTGAATATCTTTCAACATGACTTGCTATATGAAGAAGTTCTGTTTCACTTTTATATTCAGGATGGACACAACTTACATCAAAAGATCCTTGTGTTAGGGTTCCAGTTTTATCAAATACTACTTGGTCTGTTTTAGATAAAACTTCCATAAAGTTTGAACCTTTGATAAGTATACCCTCTTTACTAGCACCACCAATTCCTGCAAAAAAAGATAGAGGAATTGAAATAACTAAAGCGCAAGGGCAGGATATTATAAGAAAAGTTAGTGATCTATATATCCACTGTGACCATAAGGGATTATTACCTATTATAATTGAAAAAATAGGTGGTATGATTGCTAAGGCTAGAGCAAGATAAACTACTATAGGTGTATAAACCCTTGCAAATTTTGAAATAAAGTTTTCTGACTTAGACTTTCTACTTGAAGCTTCCTCAATAAGTTCTAAGACCTTAGTTGCAGTAGATTCTCCAAACTCCTTTTTAGTTTTTACTTTTATAAGACCTTGAAGATTAATAGAACCTGAAAATACCTTACTATTTACACCTATATCTATTGGCAGAGATTCCCCTGTTAAAGCCTTAGTATCTAATGATGAGTTTCCTTCAATAACCACTCCATCTATAGGGATTTTCTCTCCTGCTTTTACTATAATAGTTTTACCTATTTCAACATCATCCGGATCAACTTTTATAAGATTTCCATTTTCATCTTCAATATTTGCATATTCTGGTGCTATATCCATTAACTCAGCAATTGATTTTCTACTTTTATCAACTGCATATGATTGGAAAAATTCACCTATCTGATAAAATAGCATAACAGCAATGGCTTCAATATAATCGTAAGAGCCGCTATATATGGCAAGAATTATTGCTCCTATTGTAGCTATTGTCATGAGTAATGATTCGTCAAAGGCTTGTTTATTTTTAATTCCATTAAAGGCTTTGATTAATATGTCATATCCGACTATAAGATAAATTATCATATAGAGAGTAAACTTCAAAATTCCTTCCACAGGTATAAAATGAAGAATAATAAGAAGTAGGGCAGATATTATTATTCTTGTCAAAATTTTTCTTTGTTTACTATTCATAATTGCCTCTTATTATATGTATATCTCACAATCATTTTCTACCTTTTTGCAATTTTTAAGGACTTCTTTCATGACTTCATCCTTATCAACTCCATCTTCAAATTCAATTTTCATTTTAAGCATCATAAAGTTAATATTGCAGTCTTTTACACCTTCTGTTTTTTTACAAGCTTCTTCCATTTTATTTGCACATGCAGCACAGTCTACTTTAATTTTATATGTTTTTTTCATAATTTTCTCCTTTAAACTTGTTAAATAATATTTATTTTGTCTTTATAGGTTTATAGTACACTATTTATTTTACTTTGTCAACAATTAAACATATATTTAATTGTTTTTTTAAAAATTAAGGTAAAATTAATAAAAAAGGAGATATTAAATGAAATTACCACATGAACATGGATCATATAAAAATAAAGTTGACTTATTGGATGAAAATCAAGCAGAAAAAATATCCAAAGCTATGAAGCAGTTAGGAGATCCCAAAAGACTTCAAATATTTTGGTTTTTATGTCATAGAGAGGAATGTGTATTAAATATTGCAGCTATTATGGATATGTCATCTCCTGCTGTAAGTCATCATTTAAGAATTTTAAAACTTGCAAATCTTATTGAGTCTAAAAGAATGGGTAAGGAGATGTTTTATAAGGCTAAGGATAATAAATTAAGTAAATTTCTGCTAGAAACAACTAAGAATGCTATAAATTTATAAAACTGAATAAGTGAGAACCTTATTTTTAACTAAGGTTTAATATCTATATTTAAAATTATCAAAGATATTGAGAAATGTTTTATACTTAATATTTAGTCCAATCAAATAGGATATTTTTCCTTAATTAACAACAAGAAATTATTTTTAGAATTAGGTATGGGTTTAAACAAAATAATCATAATACAGCTTTACCTAGATATGATTGTAATTAAAATAATATTTTAAAAATTCTTGTTCTGGACTCTAGCTTTGTGATAAAATAACAAAATTTTATTATAAAAAATATTTTTATTGAACTATTATAAGTTGATTTTGTTTTTCGAAAAATATTGAAGAATAATCAAATTTTGCTTAATTAAAATTTTTATTCTTCATATCCTATTATAGGTATTATTTTTATGTCTAATATCATCTTGTCTTTAATTTGTTTTTATACCATAAATTAGCAAAGAGTCTTAAAAAGAGAGTAATATAATTATTAAAATTAAGATAAATAATCATCATAAAAAAGATTTAGATTATTTCATATAAGATTTTAGAAAAATTTTCCTAAATTTATATATTTTTACTTAAAGAATATTAAAAGTGGAATTTATTCCTAATATTTGATAAAATCTAAGTAAAATAAGATTAAAAAGGAGATTTAATGAAATTTATTTCGTGGAATATAGATTCACTTAATGCAGCCTTAATAAGTGATTCAAATAGGGCTATCTTGAGTAGGGATGTTTTAAAAAAAATTGCAAATGAAGAAGCAGATATAATTGCTATTCAAGAAACTAAGTTACCCAGAATAGGTCCAAGTAAAAAACATAAAGAATTATTAGAAAAATATTTTCCGGATTATAAATATGCATATATTACAAGCCAAGAACCAGCAAGAAAATCATATGCTGGCGTCTTAACTTTTTATAAAAATAATTATGAACCTATAGTTTCATATCCTAAACTGGAAGCACCAGATACTATGGATTTTGAAGCTAGAATTATTACATTAGAATTTGAAGACTTTTATATAACACAAGTTTATACTCCAAATGCTGGAAATAACCTAAATAGACTTGATCTAAGAGAAGTTTGGGATATAAAATATGCAAATTATTTAGAGCGTTTAGATAAAGAAAAACCTGTCATAGCTTGTGGAGATTTTAATGTAGCTCATAAAGAAATAGACCTAAAACATCCTGAAAATAATCATAAGTCTGCAGGTTTTACAGATGAAGAAAGAAATGGTTTTACAAATATATTAAATAAAGGGTTTGTAGATACATTTAGGTATATACATGGAGATGTAGAGGGGAAATATACATGGTGGGCTCAAAGAGTTAAGACAAGTAAAATAAATAATTCAGGTTGGAGAATAGATTATTTCTTAGTTTCAGAAAGGATAAAAGATTTGGTAGTAGAGTCGGATATGATAGATTCTGGAGATAGGCAAGATCATACACCTATATACCTTATTTTAGACACAAAAAATGGAAAAGTTTGAATTAAAAAATTTATGCGATAAGATTATAGAGAACATTGATTTTATGCTTAAAGAATATAAATCTTCTAAAAACTGGGGTATTTTTGATATGATCGGAGGAGGACTTATTGCATCTTTAGTTAAGCACAATAAAATTAATAAGGCTAATAGTATGTTTTCTAAACTAAATGAAGATTTGAAGCTCTTAAAAAGTGAAATAAAATATCTAGAGGATTTTAAGTTAGATGAAATTTCAAACTTGGATAAATTTTTGGATATAGGTTTTGATAATATTTTCTCTGATATATATATCCAGAACAAGATTAAATCTTCTATAGATAAATTAGAAGAGTTAAGGTGTACAATAGAGGAATTAAAAAATAATATTTAGGATAAACTGTTAAAGGAAATATTTTCTTTAACAGTTTTTTTATTTAAAAATCTATATTTGGGTATATTTAATTACAAAGAAGGAGGATTATATGAGCCAACCAAAACTAATAACAAAAGTCAAAAATATTATCAAAGAAGAAGGTCTAGAGTTTAAGGACCTAAATGACAATGGTAGACTTGATCCCTATGAAGATTGGAGACTAAGTCCAGAAGAAAGAGCAAAAGATTTAGTTAAGAGAATGACACTTGAAGAGAAGTGTGGAAATATGATGATTAAATCTCAAAAAATGGGCCTAAGTCAAGAAGATAAATCAAAAACAAGTCATGATGGTATCTTAGATGAAGAGGTTTTTTATGACCAAACTATATTTATAGGTCAAAAAAACTATGGTACAACAGGACACATTAAAGACCTTCATCTAAGACATTTTATACTTAGAGATAATTTCAATGAAGTTGAAATAGCTAAATGGGTCAATACAATTAATGAAGTATGTGAATCAACAAGATTAGGTATTCCTGCAATAATAGCATCAAACTCAAGAAATGAAAATGCTGAGAGAACATTTGGTATGAATGATGCAGTAGGTGTATTTACGACATATCCTTCAACTCTGGGTCTTGCTGCTATTGCTTTAGGAGATAAGGCAAACGGAGGAGATTATTCTATATTTTCTGAATTTGGAGAAATTGCTAGGGATGAATGGAGATACTCTGGTCTTAGAAAAGGTTATATGTATATGATTGATACTGCAACTGATCCAAGATGGCAAAGATTTTATGGTACATTTGGAGAAGATACAGACCTTATATCAAATGCTTGCAAGAGACTTTTAAATTCATTCCAAGGTGAAGATTTAGGAAAAGATAGCGTAGCTTTAACCATGAAACATTTCCCAGGAGGTGGGGCAAGAGAAAACGGTTTTGATCCTCACTATGAAGAGGGTAAATTCAATGTTTATAAAACAAAGGGTTCTTTAGAAAAATATCATCTTCCACCATTTAAGGTTGCATGTGAAGAAAAAGCATCATCAATAATGCCTTATTATTCTATACCTAGTCACGAAAAAAGTGCAGTTCAATATTTTGAAGGAAAAAGAATACCTTTTGAACCTGTCGGATTTGCTTTTAACGAATATTTTATTCAAAATATCTTAAGAGATAAGTTAGGATTCAAGGGATATATAAATTCTGATTCTGGTATTTTAGACAATATGGCTTGGGGAGTTCTTCATCTTCCAAAAGAAGAAAGAGCGGCCTTTGCCATAAATAACGGAGTAGATTTAATCTCTGATACTAACGAAGTTAAATGGATAATAAAAGCTTGTGAAGAAGGATTAATAAAAGAAGAAAGAATCAACGAGGCTAATGAAAGACTACTTACAGAAATGTTTAAACTGGGCTTATTTGATGATAAAACATATGTAGATGAAAATAAGGCAAAAGAAATTGTAGAAAACGAAGAAAACAAGAAAAAGGCCTATAGAGCTCATCAAAAATCTTTGGTATTACTTAAGAATTCTGAAAAAACACTTCCTATTAAGAGTGGTTCAAAAGTTTATATAGAATACCTACACAAGGAGCTTGATAAGGCAGAGGAATACAAAAAAGAGGCTATAGAAGATGCAAAAGGATTTGAAGAAATTAGCATAGTAGATAATCCTAATGAAGCAGATTATGCAATTTGTTTTATAACTCCTAAATCAGGTAATTATTTTTCTGCAACTCCAGGGCTTCTAGAACTTTCTTTATGTGAAGACAAAATAAATAAGTCTATGGATAATACTGAATATAAGGAAACTACAGTAGCAAACATCAAGAGAGTAAAAGAGCTTAGAGATATAATGAATAAGAATAATAAGAAATTGATAGTTAGTGTTAATTCAACTATGCCATGGTTGCTTGATTCTGTAGAGCCTTTATCTGATGCATTATTATCACATTTTGAAACTTTTATAAAAGCACAATTAGATGTTTTAGTAGGAAGGGTAGAACCTTGTGGAAAACTTCCATTTACATTTCCTAAGTCAGAAGATGTTATAGCTGTTGATGAAAATGGAAGATGCATATCACCAAATGATGTACCAGGTTATGACAAGGACAAGTATATGCCTGATGGGCTAACTTATGCTTATGAAGATAGTGATGGAAATATATATAAACTAGGACATGGTTTAAGATATTAATTATAAAAGGGCGCTGTTGCAAAATTATGAATTTCCAAAGTTCAATCATTACAATTTACTCATAGACAATTTGAAAACAGCCTGCTGGCTTATGAAGGATAAATTGTCTTGAGGAGCTTGTAATGATTTTTGAACGATTAATTCATTCTGCAACAGCTCCTTTTTTAAATTCAAGGAGAAGAATATGAAAAAATGCTTATTAATTGAAAATCCTAATTCTGGTAAGCAAAATAATAATCAATATATTGATAGGATAATAGAAAAATTAGAAGAAGGATTTGATGAAGTTATCCATAAAAGGACAGAAAAAGAAGATGATGCTAAAAAATTTGTCATTAATGCATGTGAAAATAAATATGATTCTATATTTGTTGTTGGTGGTGATGGTACATTTAATGAGGCCGTTAATGGTATATCTATGATGGAATACAGACCAAAATTAGGACTTCTTCCAGGAGGAACTAACAATACCTATATGCAATTAATTGGAGGTTCGAATGAGCTAGATAAAGCAATTGAACAAGTTTCTTTCGAAAAAACTAAAAAAGTTGATATTGGAAAGTGTAATGATAAGTATTTTTCATATTATGTTTGCTTTGGAAAACTTATAGATGCCACTACCTCAACAAGTTCTGAAGAGAAAGAAAAATTAGGAAGTTTTGCTTACGTTAAAAATGTATTAAAAACCATACCAAATGATGAAAGTGTAAATATTGAAATAAAATCAGATTTTAAAACTTTTAAAACAAAGGCATCTTTACTTTATGTTATGACAATTAATAAAATTGGAAACTTAGAATTTTCTAAAGAAAACAGTGACATAAACGATGGACTTCTTATAGTTTTTATAATGACTGAAGAAGGATTATTATCAAAAATTGATGCTGCAAAGGATATGTTATTTGGAAAGTTAGATGAAAATGATAATATAGAATCTTTTACTTGTAAAAAATTATCAATTAAAGAACTTGACGGCAAAGAAGTTGAACTTGATATGGATGGAGATATAAATGGTAAACTTCCATGTGATATTGAAATTTTAGAAAAACATATAGAAATATATCTGCCAAATACAAGTATTCAATAATATTAATATAAGATATATATCTTGAAATATTTAATTATATCAAGTATAACAAATTTTGTACTTTAAATTTGAGCAAATTAAAAATGTTAGGAGGTAATTTGTCAGAAAAAATAAGAGTTAGAGAATTAACAAAAATTTTTGGACAAAATCCCAAAAAAGCAATTCCTTTGCTAAAAGATGGTTTGTCTAAAAAAGAAATGTTAGATAAGACAGGACTTACTGTAGGTGTAAATAGGTGTTCTTTTGATGTAGAAGATGGGGAACTATTTGTAATAATGGGTCTTTCAGGTTCTGGAAAGTCAACACTTATTAGACTGATAAATAGAATGATTGAACCTACTTATGGTGATATATTTATAGATAATGAAAATATATCAGAACTTGATGAAGTTGGCTTAAGAAAAGCAAGGCGTGAAAAAATGAGCATGGTTTTTCAAAACTTTGCCCTATTTCCTCACTATACAATCTTAGAAAATGCAGCATATGGTCTTTCTATAAAAAATGGAAAAAACAAGAATGTTAATAAAAAGGCCAAGGAAGCGTTAAAGCTTGTTGGTCTTGAAGGATATGAAAACCAATATCCTGACCAATTATCAGGGGGTATGCAACAAAGAGTTGGACTTGCAAGGGCACTAGCAACAGATACAGATATTCTTATTATGGATGAAGCTTTCTCAGCACTTGACCCTCTTATAAGAAAAGAAATGCAAGATGAACTTGTTTATCTACAAAGTGAGATGAAAAAAACAGTCTTATTTATAACTCATGACTTAAATGAGGCTTTAAAAATAGGCGATAAAATTGCTGTAATGAAGGATGGTTCAATACTTCAAATCGATAGTCCTGAACAACTTCTATCAAATCCTAAAAATGATTTTATTAGAGAGTTTGTTCAAGATGTTGATAGAACAAAAGTTCTTACTGCATCAAATATTATGATTAGACCAGATACTATTAATATTAACAGACATGGGCCAAAAGCAGCTCTTTCAAAAATGCTAAGAAGTGGAAATTCAAGTATTTTTGTTGTAAATAATAAAAGAGAACTTCTAGGTTATGTACTTGCAGAAGATGCATCAAATGCTTATGCAAATGGTCAAAAAAGTCTTGATTGTATAATAAAAAAAGACATGATGACTATTGACATGGATTACCCATTAGAAGATATAGTAGCAGATATCCAAGATGCTAAGATACCAATATCTGTTATAGATGGGAAAGTTCTTAAAGGAATTATAATTAAAGGGACAGTACTTGCGGCTTTATCAAAAGATGAGGTGGGAAATGATGAATAATATACCAACATTACCCTTAGTTGATTGGATAGATAATCTTGTTAATTGGTTAAGAATTAATGTTTCTTTTGTTTTCAATCCAATTAGAGATTTTATAAATTTTATTGTCGAACTTTTTATTAGGGTATTTAACATATTTCCACCACTAGTATTTATTTTATTAATTATTGTATTAGCCTTTTTTTTAACTAAGAAGGTTAAAGGAGTTACTATCTTTGCACCTATTTCACTTACCCTAATATGGAATTTGGGATATTGGGAAGATATGATAATTACATTATCTATTGTAATAACATCAGCCTTAATTGCAATAATAATAGGTATACCTTTAGGTATTCTTGTATCAAAGTCAAAAGTTGCAGAAAAAATTATTATGCCACTTCTTGATTTTATGCAGACAATGCCAGCTTTTGTATACCTTATACCAGCTGTATCATTTTTTGGTATAGGCATGGCTCCTGGAGTTATATCTTCAGTAATTTTTGCTATGCCTCCAGCTGTTAGGATGACTAATTTAGGTATTAGAGAAGTGCCAAATGATTTGGTAGAGGCAGCTGATTCTTTTGGATCAACTCCTAGGCAAAAATTATTTGAGTTAGAATTACCAATGGCAAAGCCATCAATTATGGCTGGAATTAATCAAACACTTATGCTAACCTTATCTATGGTAGTAGTTGCATCAATGATAGGCGCACCAGGACTTGGAAATGTAATTTATACTTCGGTTTCAAGAAATGATGTTGGTGTAGGTTTCGCATCAGGTATAGCTGTAGTAATACTTGCTGTAATACTTGATAGACTTACTCAAGCTTTTAGTAAAAAGAATAATAGGTTAAAGTAGGTTATAATATGCACATTAAAAAAATATTTTCAACCTTAGCTATTATAATTATTCTTACAGGATGCAGTGATACTAATAAAGATGGTGAAAAAGTAAATTTTGATTATGCACCTAATGAATATATTATCGGCATAGAACCTGGTTCAGGTACTATGCAAGCAGCAAAAAGAGCCATGGATGATTATGGACTCCATCAAACACTTACTACGGGTTCATCTGCTGTAATGACTCAAATGTTAGGAGATGCCATAAGAAAAAAAGCTCCTATTGTAGTTACCGGATGGACTCCTCACTGGAAATTTGCAAAATATGACCTAAAATTTCTTAATGATCCAAAGGAATCATTTGGCAAGCCAGAAGAAATTCATACACTTGCAAGAAAAGATTTAAAAAAAGATAAGCCAAATGCCTATAAACTTCTTGATAATTTTGAATGGACTGTAGATGATATGCAAGAAGTTTTAATAGATTTAAATGATGGCATGGATATAAAAGAGGCATCTAGAAAATGGGTAAATAATAACCATGATAGGGTCCAAAAGATGTATGAAGGAGTAAAGGTATCTAATGGAGAGCTTATAAATCTTGCTCATGCAACATGGGATAGTGAACTTGCGTCTGCAAATGTATTAAAGTATATACTTGAAGATTATGGTTTTGAGGTAAGAATGATGGCTGTTGAGATAGGACCTTTATTTGCGGCGATTGCTTATGGGTCTGCAGATGTTACACCTTCAGCTTGGCTTCCACAAACACATAAAAATTATATGGATAAGTATGGAGATTTGATAGATGATTTAGGATCAAATTTAGTGAATGCTAGGATTGGTTTTGTAGTACCAGCTTATATTGATATAGATTCAATAGAAGAGTTAAAAGATTTTTAATGTTTTAAAGGGGTTGTTGCAAAATTATGAATTTCTAATGTTTTATCATTACAAGTTACTCATAGATAATTTGAGAATATCCTGCTGACTTATGGAAGCCAAATTGTTGTGGAGGAACTTGTAATGATTTTGGAACAATTAATTCATTTTGCAACAACCCTTTTTATATCTTTTTTCTATGATATAATAGTTTTGGTGATTATATGAAAACAAAATTTAATTTATTGATAATAATATTTTTATTTATCTTTTCATCCTGTTCATTTAAAAGTGATGATTCAAATATAAGCATCTTTGAAAAAGTTACTTATTTTTTTGAAGATATGGAATCTATCTTTAGGAAAAAGAAGACTGATGATAGAGATATCTTATATAAAAATATAGAGAAAAACAAAGATAAGAATGATAAAATAAACTGGATTTATAATAACTTTGATAATCTTAGTGAAACAGATATAAATCTAGTTGGGAATGACTTGGACTTAAGTGAATTTGTGTATAATTATAACAACGGAATATATGATTTTGAAAATCATGATGGTGAATCTGTATCATTTAATAGGTTAACCCCATATTATATACAGTGGGACAATAGATGGGCATATAATAGGCTAGGTTCTAGTGTAATAGGTTATGCTGGTTGTGGTCCAACATCTATATCCATGATTTTGAATAGGCTAAATCCGAATTTAGATTTAAATCCAGCCATATTATCTTCAGATGCAGAAAATTATATGACAGATAATGGTATAGACTGGTCATTTTTTACTTTTGCCGCTAATAAATATGGTTTTAATATAAAAACTATAGATCTTGATGAAGATAAGATGATTGAAATATTAAAGCAATATCCACTTTTAATATCAGTAAATAAGGGTTATTTTACTTTAAGTGGTCATATATTAGTCATTGATTCTTATAAAAATGGTAAGTTTATAGTAAATGATCCAAATTCCATAAAAAATTCTGAAAAAACTTGGACTTTTAATCAGTTAAAAGATGAAATTGCAAATATATGGTTATTATATTAGGAGAAATGATGGAAGAAAAAATATCGTACAAATTAATATTTATATCAATTATTATAGGGTTTATTTCAGGTCTAGTAGTGTCTTTATTTAGAATAGTTATCCCAAAACTAATTTATTTGATTGCCATACTTATAGAATTTGGACAAAAAGGTTTATTAGAATCTTTAATCTTTATAGCTATGTTTTTGTTAATTGGCTATATAGTGGCAATATGTGTTGATAAGGAACCTATGATAGGAGGCTCTGGTATTCCACAAATATCTGGAAAGCTTAATAAGAAATTATCTTATAATCCCCTAACTTGTTTAATATATAAATTAATTGGTGGAACATTATCAATTGGTTCAGGTTTAAGTCTTGGAAGAGAAGGTCCATCTGTTCAAATAGCAGGTTCTATCGGTGAAATAATTTCCGATATATTTAAACTTTCTCAAAATGATAAGGATATAATGATTGTAGCATCATCGTCTTCAGGAATTACATCTGCATTTACTGCACCCATATCAGCCATTGCTTTTTCCATAGAAGAACTTATGAAAAAAAGTAAAAGAATAGGCTTTATATATATTACTTTGACTGTGATTTCAGCAAGTCTTGTTACTAGTTTTCTTATTGGCAATAGTCCAGTAATAAAAATAAATAATTCATTGGATTTATCAAGTAAGTATTGGTCATATCTTTTATTTTTAGCTATTCTTGTAGGCTTATCATCTTTGATATTTAATAAGGGAATATTATATGGAAAATATCTATATAATAAATTAGCCATTAGTCAAAAAATAAAATATATAATTCCTTTTTTTATTACATCTATAGTCTTACTTTTAGATAAGAGAATGCTAGGCTCAGGAGAAAATTTTATTGGACTTGCTCAAAATGGAAATGAAGATATAAAAGTACTGATATATTTTTATGTAGGTAAGCTTTTATTATTATTTGTAGCTTTTTGTTCTGGTATACCAGGAGGGATTTTTTTTCCACTCTTAGCATTGGGAGCTTTAGTTGGAAATATTTATGGTTCTATACTTTTTAAAATGGGGTTTGTAGGAGAAAATGAAATAATTATATTTTCAATGCTCTCTATGGCTGCACACTTTGGCTCTATTGTTAGGGCACCTTTAACAGGAATCTTTCTCATATTGGAGATGACGGGTGGTAAGATAGATTTTCTATTACCTATAGTTATAGTTACCCTTATGGCATATATAGTTTCAGAACTTACAAAAAATGAACCTATATATGAATCACTATTAGATATAATAATAAAAAGAAAGATGCTTAGTTGAAATTATTAGGCATCTTTTCTATTTGAATGACATATAATGATATATCAAAATTTAAGTTTAAATCAACAATAATCTTTAAGTTTGTCTTTTATTAAGTAAAATTAAAATTTATTGATAGTTAAACTACCTTTTTATATCTATAAAAATATGCAAAATAATTATAAGTTCTTATAAAAGCTATTTACTAAAATCACCTTTAATAAAACTTTATAATATGTTATAATTTTAATATTGAATATATATGTATAATTTTCATAACAATTATATAAATATAAATATTTAGAGGAGTATAATGAAAAAGAAATTAAATTTTAGCCAAACTCTCTTGATTGGATCTTTACTTTTTGGTCTATATTTTGGAGCAGGAAATCTTATATTTCCTATCGAGATAGGACAAAATTCGGGTTCTAACTTATATTTAGTTACACTTGGATTTATAATAAGCGGTGTTGGAATTCCTTTGTTAGGAGTTGTTGCTAGCGCCATATCAAAAAGTGATTCTTTATTTGAAATGGGGCAAACTGCGGGTAATAAATTTGCCTATGTTTTTACATCAGCTCTTTATTTAACTATAGGTCCATTTTTTGCAATTCCTAGAACTTCAACAGTAGCTTTTGAAGTTGGTATAGCATCATCTGTAGCTAAAGAAAAAATAAGAATGTATTTACTCATATTTTCATTAATATTTTTTACAATAGTACTTATTTTTTCTTTAAAACCTGGAAAGGTTATGGATAATATAGGAAAAATATTAACACCAGCTTTTTTGGTATTACTTTCTATATTGGTTATATTTGCTATAGTTAAGCCTATGGGTGAATTAGGAACAAACAAGCCAATTGATACATATCAAGATAATCCTTTATTAAAAGGAATATTAGATGGATATAATACAATGGATGCATTAGCATCATTAGCTTTTGCCATAATAATTATATCTAGCATTAGAAAATTGGGAGTTAATAATCCTAATAGAATTGCTATTGAAACTCTTAAAAGTGGTGTGATTTGCTTGATAGCCATGAGCTTGGTCTATGTATCACTTTCATTTATGGCATCTTCATCAGTTGGCATAATGGATTTAGGAAATAATGGTGGAAGAATTTTATCGAAAATTTCAAAACATTATTTAGGAGATCTTGGAAAGTATCTGCTAGCAGCCATGGTAATTATAGCTTGTATAAAAACTGCTATAGGTTTAATAATATCATGTTCTGAGATGTTTGTAGAAATGTATCCAAATTCTCTGTCTTATAAAACTTATGCAATATTATTTACAGTAGTATCATTTTTAATAGCAAATTTAGGACTTGCAAATATAATTAGTTTATCCATACCAGTTTTAATGTACCTATATCCTTTGGCTATAGTACTTATTGTATTATCGTTGATGACTCCAATCATAGGTAAAAATAAAAAAATATTTAAAACTACAATACTTTTTACAGCTGTTTTTTCTATATTTGACTTTTTAAAGGCTCTTCCAAAGCCAATATCAGGTTCAAATATAGTTATAAACATTTTATCTTTTATTTATGGAATCTTACCTGGATTTAGTATAGGATTTGGTTGGCTAGTACCTGCTATTATTGGATTTATTGTAGGAATTATTTTACTAAGATTAAATAGAGAAAATATTAGAAGTAATAATATGTAGAAATTATAAAAAAATTTTACCTTTTAATAAAAATATGATATTATATTTATTAATGGGGGTGAAGTATGGACTGTGTATTTTGTAAGATTGCTGATGGTCAAATTCCATCAGATATAATCTACGAGGATGAAAAAGTAATTGCATTTAATGATCAAGATCCACAGGCACCTATCCATTTTCTTGTTATACCAAAAAAACACATTGAAAGTTTGGCTAAGCTTGAATACGAAGATAAAGATTTGATATCATATATCTTCATGGTTATAAAAAAAATAACTGAAGATTTAAACTTAGCAGAAGATGGCTATAGAATAGTCAATAACACAGGAGTTGATGGGGGACAAACAGTTAAACACATGCATTTTCATGTACTAGCTCAAAGATCCCTACAATGGCCACCAGGTTGATAATTAAAATGTGTTCTACGAGAGGGGGGATAGAGATGACAGAGATCAGAGTTGGAGAAAATGAATCAATTGACAGTGCAATTAAAAGATTCAAAAGACAATGCGCAAGATCCGGTGTTCTTACAGAATATAGAAAAAGAGAACACTACGAAAAGCCAAGCCTCAAGAGAAAAAAGAAATCTGAGGCTGCAAAAAGAAAAAAAAGAAAAAAATAGTAATTTAAGGCCCATATGGGTCTTTTTTTATTATTAATTAAGAAATATAAAAAATGGAGCTATTACAGAAAATTATGAATTTCTAACGTTGAATCATTACAAGTAATTCATAGACAATTTGAGAATAGCCTGCCTTTCAGGGAGGCTAAATTGTTGAGGATGAGCTTGTAATGATTTTGGAACGATTAATTCATTCTGCAATAGCCCCATATTTTTAGTTATTAAGTCTTGGATCGAAATTAGTTTTTTCTTTGCCTTCTATAAATTTGTTATAACAATTCTTGTCTATAATACAGTCAATATTGCCAATCCATTTTACTATATTATTGTTAGTTAGTTTTCTTTTGAAGTTATATAAACCATCACTTATATCTAGAGATTTTACTCCACCTAAATCATAATATCTTATATTATTTTCACAGCAGTATCTAATTTCTTCAGCATCTAGAAAATATGATTGACCAAGATCTTCTTTTAAATTATCAGCTCCATATAGTGCTATCGAATAATTTCTAAAAGTAATAAGGAAAGAACATGATAAGAATTCACCTTTATATTTTACGAAACTTATTCTAGAATTATCTTTAAATGCATCATAGAGCTTATAATAATAATCTTTTGGTCTATGATTTATTCCCTTTCTTTCACTCATTTCCTTTGTAATATTATAAAATATTTCTATATCTTCTCTATTTCCAATATAAAGTTCAAAACCTTGTCTATAAGATTTTCTAACCTGTTTTCTTCCGTTTTTTGAATAAGATTGAATAACATCTTCAAAGTTTCTTCCATCTATATCAAGCATCATAGAATAAGGAAATTGTATATAAGTATACATTTCATAAGAAAATTTTATTCCATTGTCTTCATATTTTTCGACAAGTTCCTTACTAAATTCATAGTTAGGATCAAACTTTACTAAAAAACCATCATTATTACTTGCAAAATCTCTTATTTCATCAATAATTTCTTTTGTTGTATTAATATCATTTAGGTCACAAACAGGACCTCTAGGACAGTAAAACAATTTCTTATTTGCTTTATTATTATAAATAGATAATACTTGAGCTGCAGCTTTGATTTCACCGTTTTTTTCTATATAGAAACAATTACTATCCCAAGAATCTTTAACATCAGCCCAAGCAAAGTCTTGGAAGATGCTGGTTCTAGGATGTTTATATAGAAATTTTTTATATTTTTTTACTTGTTTATCATTGTTTAAATCGAGCTTCATAAGTCCTCCGATTAATTATATTCTTTAATATCATATCAAATGTTCAATTAAATTTCAATTTTGTTCTATGGATATGAAAAAATATACTATATCATATATATGCTCAGAATCAAAACTTTATAGTTTTTATGATAACGTTGACAAGTTATAAAAATGTATTATAATAGAGGTGTAAATAAAATAACACAATTCTTCAGGGCGGGGTGTAAGTCCCCACCGGCGGTAAAGTCCGCGAGCTTTTTGCTGAATAGGTGAAATTCCTATACCGACAGTTATAGTCTGGATGGTAGAAGATTACAATATGTTTTTATTTTGAAATCTAATTTTAAGGTCCCTGAAAAGGGATCTTTTTTATTGCCTAGAATTGTGGAGGAGGCAAAATGAATGATAAATATTATATGAAAAAATGTTTTGATTTAGCTTTAAAAGCAAAAGGAAGAGTATTGAGAAATCCATTAGTAGGAGCGGTTTTAATTAAAGATGGAAAAATCATATCAGAAGGCTACCATCATGGCTACGGTATGATACATGCTGAGATAGATTGTTTTAACAATTTAAAAGAAGATCCTAAAGGTGCAAGTCTTTATGTAAATCTTGAACCATGTTCTCACTATGGAAAGCAAGGACCATGTACAAAAGAGATTATAAAAAGAGGTATAAAAAAAGTTGTTATTTCAAACCTTGATACAAATCCTAAGGTTTCAGGAATAAAAGAACTTCTAGATAATGGTATAGATGTTGTAACTGGAATTTTAGAAGATGAGGGTCTTAAATTAAATGAAAAGTTTTTCTTTAATATTAAATATAATAGACCTCTTATAGCTTTAAAATATGCTCAAACTCTTGATGGAAAGATCTCATCAAACACAGGAGATTCTAAATGGATTAGCAATAAGTTTTCAAGAGAATATGTCCACAAACTTAGAAATGATTATGATGCAATTATTGTAGGTAAGGAAACTATTTTAAAAGATAATCCTTCGCTTAATTCAAGAATTGACGGAGGAATTGATCCTGTAAGAGTTATTCTTGATTCTAATTTAAGTATTGAAAAAAAAATCAAAGATTTTAAAATATTTGATTTAGAAAGTGATAAAAAAACATTTATAGCAACTTGTAAATATTCTACAAATAAGAATTTAAATATTATTAGGTGTGAATCAAAAAATAATAGGATAGATTTAAACGATCTTGTTAATAAATTATATGCGATGAATTTAGGATCAATTTTGGTAGAGGGAGGTTCTACTATAAATTATAGTTTCTTAAAAGAAAATCTTGTAGATAGGATTTATGAATTTATTTCTCCAATAATTATTGCAGGAGACAGATCTAAATCTGCTTTTAGTGGTAGGGGAGTAGATAATATTAAGTATGGATATAAGTTTGAGATTGAAGATATTAAAAGATTTGATACGGATATAATGATTGGGGCAAAAAATGTTTACTGGAATATCTGAAGAATTAGGTAAGGTAATATCTTTTAAAAACATGGGAAGACATGTTGAAATCGAAATAGAATGTGAAAAAGTTTTAGAGAATACAAAAATTGGTGATTCTATAATGACTGATGGTGTGTGTCTTACAGTTAAAGAAATTAACGATAACTCCTATAAAGCTGACATAATGGAGGAAAGTTTAAAAATGACAAAGTTTGATATCTCAATTCTAAACAAAAAAGTTAATTTAGAAAGGGCTATGAGACTTTCAGATAGGCTGGATGGCCATATAGTCCAAGGTCATGTAGATGGAGTAGGAAAAATCAAAAAAATTGTAGAGAATGTATTTACTATAGAATGTAATGATTATATCCAAAATCTTGTAGTAAAAAAAGGTTCGATTTCTCTTGATGGAATATCCTTAACAGTATCTGGCGATAATTTCAATAATTTTTCAGTATCATTAATACCTGAAACTTTTTATAAGACCAATTTTAAATATAAGAAAGTTGGAGACAAAATTAATATAGAAACTGACATAATTCAAAGATTTATACAAAAATCTATTACAAAAAAAGAAAGGTTGGATAAAAACTTTTTATTAGAAAATGGTTTTTAAAGAAGATGGAAGAAATAATTAAAGCATTAAAAAATAATGAAATAATAATAGTAACGGATGATGAAGACAGGGAAAATGAAGCTGATATGATTTGTGCAGGCGAAAATGTCACAGGAGAGATGGTAAATATTATGGCAAAGTATGCAAGAGGATTAATTTGTACTCCCATATCATCATCAATTGCTAAAAAACTAAACTTAAATGTGATGGTAGAAAATAATACTGATAATCATGAAACTGCCTTTACAGTATCAGTTGATCATGTAGATACTACTACAGGTATATCAGCTTTTGAAAGAGCGTATACAATTAGAGCCTTGGCAGATAAAGAGTCAAAAACAGGTGATTTTAGAAGACCAGGCCATGTATTTCCGCTAATTGCAAGAGATGGTGGAGTCTTAGTTAGGGATGGCCATACAGAAGCTACAGTAGACTTAATGAAGATTGCAAATCTTAGAGAAATTGGTTTATGTTGTGAAATAATGGCAGAGGATGGGCATATGTTAAAGGGTAAGCATGTAGTAAAGCTTGCCGAAAAATTAAATATTAGGATGACAAGTGTTGAAGCTATAAAAAATTATATAAAAGAAAATGAGATTGATTTAAGGAAAAAAGAAGAATTTCCTTTAGAAAAAACTAAGATTATAAGTCTTCCAACAGAATATGGAGATTTTAAGGCTATATCTTTTCTAGATAAAGGTGAGAATAAAGAACATTTAGCCTTAATTAAAGGAGACATAAGTACAAATAATGTCCTAACTAGAATCCATTCAGAATGTCTTACAGGAGATGTTTTTGCTTCAAATAGATGTGATTGTGGAAAACAACTTCATAAGGCTATGGAAATGATAGATAAAAATAAGAGCGGAATAATCATATATCTTAGACAAGAAGGCAGAGGCATTGGTTTATTTAACAAAATTAAGGCTTACCATTTGCAAGAAAATGGATTTGATACAGTAGATGCTAATGTAGAGTTAGGTTTTTCGCCAGATTTAAGAGACTATAAAATAGCAAGTCGAATTTTAAATGAGTTGGGTGTAAAATCTATAAACTTATTGACTAATAATCCAGATAAGATTAAGCAAGTTGAAAAGTATGGAATAAGAGTTAATAAAAGAATTCCTATTGAAATTCTTTCAAATCATGTAGATAGAGCATATTTAAAAACAAAAGTTGTAAGAATGGGACATGAATTATTAGAATTTAAAGGAGAAGTAAATGAAAGAGTTTAGTGCAAATTTAATATCAAGTGGAAAAAAATATGCAATTATAGTAGCAAGATTTAATCACTTTATTACTGATAGGCTTGTAGAAGGATGCGTTGATAGTCTTAAAAGACATGATGTAAAAGATGAGGAAGTTGAACTTATAAAGGTTCCAGGCGCATTTGAAATTCCTCTTGTTGCAAAACTTCTGACAAAAAAAGATTATGATGCTATCATATGTTTAGCAGCAGTGATAAGAGGAGAAACACCACACTTTGATTATGTATGTAGTGAAGTTTCTAAGGGAATTGCAAATGTATCCTTAGAATCTAGTAAGCCAGTTATATTTGGTATAGTTACTGCAGATACTATAGAGCAAGCTATTCAAAGAGCAGGAGTTAAGGCTGGAAACAAGGGAAGTGAAGCTGCAATATCTGCAATAGAGATGGCAAATTTAGTAAGTCTTATATGATTTTAGTATTTGACTTTGATGGAACCCTTCATCAAAGTGATGAGATTTACAAAAGAGCTTTTTATAAGACTTTAAATGATAACAATATAAAAAGTCCTTCTTTAAATCCGTTATTATATTTAGGTGATCCTCCACGAAAAATATGGGATGAATTTTTAGATAATTCTTATGATAAAGAAAAGCTTATGAAAGAAACTGGAAATAATAGATTAGCTTAATGCCTAAGTATGGTAAGCTTTTTGAAAATACAGAAGATGTTTTAAAAATCCTAAACAAAAAATATAGTATCTTTATATGTTCTTCTTGTACTAAAGCTTATATCAATATTGCCAGGGAGATCTATAATTTGGATAGATACATTGAAAGCTATCTAGTAGGAGAAGATTTCTCTTATAAGGAAAAGTACCAAATTTTATATGAAAGTATTAATGATGATTTTATTATGATAGGAGACAGGCTATCAGATATAATGGTTGGCTTTAAAAACAATCAAATATCCATTTTTGCAAATTACGGCTATTCCAAAGAAAATGAAGGAGAGCTTTCAGATTATAAAATAGAAAAAATTGAAGATATATTAAAAATAAAAGTCCTTAGCTTATAGCTTAGGACTTTTGACTTTGGGGAATAAATTGTTGCAAGACTTATAATTTTTAGTAAGAATTGTTAAGATATGCATAAAGTTCTTATATCCTTATATCGATTAAAAAGAATTTTATAAGATTTTTTGATTTTGTTGTAATTATTAAAGATTTTTAGTTTTTGCTCTTTCTTTTCGTAAACTTTCCAATAGCCATTAGCTAAAAATTTACTACCTTTATTGTTGATAAAGCCTGTTACATCTTCATAAGGATATCCTAAAAAGATACCAATTTCATGTGGAAAATCAATTTTCTTAATTCTAACTTTTAGGTATTCTATACATAAGTTCATATCACTTGTATTATATCCCAAGCGATTAAGGAGAGTTCTTGTTTTTGATTCATTTAATACGTATTTAAGCTTTGAAGGTCTATATGTATAGATTTGAGCAGAGGAACTAGATTTTTTGAGTATTTCCACATACACGTTCTTTTCATTAAGTACCTTGTTCCATTCAACTACCATTTCTTCTATATCTAAGTTTTTGGTATTCTTAAAGGTGAACAAGTTTGCTATTTTCTTATTAGCAAGAGTAGGTGATGCATAATTAATTAACAATTCTTCATTCATTTATAGCCCCTAGATAGACTCCGCTAATTTATCAGCAGCTTGCCTACATTCTTCTAATGCATCATCATCTGGATAATCATAAGCAATAAGTCCGTCTCTTACAAGATTTACATTTAAAGCTTCACATCTTTCTTGCCATGTTTGCATCCATTCACCATCAGCCCATTGATATGAACCAAATAAAAGCACAGGCTTATTTGAAAGTGAACTTTCAATATCAGCAAACATTGGTTCAAATTCAGTTTCTTCTAATTCTTCACTTCCCATAGCAGGGCATCCGAAAGCAATTCCATTGTACTTTTCAATATCATCTTTAGTAAATGAACTTGGTCCAAGTAATTCTACTTCAATATCTTTTGATTTTAATTCATTTGATATTTCTTCGGCCATAGCTTCTGTATTACCAGTTCCTGACCAATAAACTACTGCAACTTTTTTCATTGTGTACTCCTTGAGTGTTATTAATTATTTGATACTGATAACCTATATCAATATCTAGCTCTATAATACACGCCAATTTTATATTTGTCAAGAAGTTTTTTAAATATTATAATAAAATATATAAAGTTTACTGATAATTATCGTATAAAAATATTAGAAATAGGCACTTAAATAAAAAAATATATATAAAATTATATCTAAAGTCTTAGAATATTAAATTATTTGAGAACGTTTACTTCGTTTGCCACATATAATTTTTTAAAATTTAAGAATCCTATAATTTTTATTAGAATTTCGTCATCATCTTTAAAGTAAAACTCAAGGCTTGGTTCATAATAAATTTCCAAATCATTTTTATTAATATGCTTAAAATTTTTAACCTTATGCTTAGAATTTATAAAAACTTCAAAATCAATGGATCCAAGTCCACAACATGCTTGTTTAGAATTTCTATCAACTTGAATTACAATATTTTTTATTTTATTTTTCTTAATATATTTTTTGGATTTTTCATCAAATTTTATCTTCATAATATCACTCTTATTTATTATACACCTTTTATCTAATCTTTTTTTGGGTATAGAAATAATAGAAAGGATTAGATATGAAAAAAATTATTAATAACCCAAATTTAATTATTGATCAAATGTTACAAGGTTTAGTAAAGGCTAATCCAAATAAGGTTGAGTTAATTGAAGATAGTCATGTTATATGTAGAAAAGACTTGCCTATAAAAGGAAAAGTAGGACTCATCTCAGGAGGTGGAAGTGGTCATGAACCAGCTCATGCTGGATATGTAGGAGATGGGATGCTTGATTGTGCTGTCTGTGGCGATATTTTTACTTCACCAACACCAGACCAAATATTAAAGGCTATTAAGAAAGCCGACTCTGGAGAAGGAGTTTTTATGGTTGTAAAAAATTATACTGGTGATGTAATGAATTTTGAGATGGCAAAAGATATGGCAGAGATGGAAGGGATAGATGTTGATTATATAATTGTAGATGATGATGTTGCTGTAGAAGATTCTAGTTTTACTACTGGTAGAAGAGGTATAGCAGGTACAATTTTTGTTCATAAGGTACTAGGTGCTATGGCTAAAAATGGTAAAAATCTTAAAGATATAAAATCTATGGCAGATAAAATAGTAAATAATATAAAATCTATGGGTATGGGCATAAAAGCTTGTATAAATCCAATGTCTGGAAATGAGAGTTTTAATCTTTCTGACGAAGAAATGGAGATAGGAATAGGAATCCATGGTGAGCCTGGCATTAGAAAAGAAAAGATTAAAAGTGCTGATGAAATTACTAAAGAATTGATTGATACCATATTAAGGGATTATGACAATATAGATGGTGATTTTGTAGTAATGGTTAATGGTATGGGACAAACTACTGAAATGGAACTATTTATAGTAAATAATTACTTGTCAGATTATTTGAAAGAAAAAAATATCAAAGTATTAAGAACTTATGTAGGAAACTATATGACTAGTATGGATATGGCAGGATTTTCTATCAGTCTATTTAAAGTTGATGACGAAATTTTAAGTCTACTAGATGAAGATGTTGATGTAGTTAGGAGTTAATATGGATATAGAAAATATAAAGAAGAAAATATCTGATATTTCAGATACTATAATTGAAAATAAAGAATATTTAACAGAGCTTGATAGACAAATAGGGGATGCAGATCATGGTTATAACATGGCAAAGGGGTTTACAGCTGTAAAAATCATCTTAGAGGATGACTTTAAAAGTGTGAAAGAGTTAATAAATAAAATTGCTATGACTCTTATATCAAATGTAGGTGGTGCAAGTGGTCCTCTATATGGAAGTTTTTTTATGAAATTTGCTCAAGGATTAGATGATAGTGACAACATTAATAAAAAACAATTTGCAGATGCTTTTAGCAAAGGGTTAGACGGAGTTATCATGAGGGGAAAAGCACAAATTAATGATAAAACTATGGTTGATGTACTAGAGCCTGTTTCAAAAGCTTTATATGAAGATAAGCCATATAGCGAAATAGTAAAATTAGCTAAGGAGAAAATGGAAGATACAAAGGAGATGAAAGCACGAAAGGGCAGAGCATCTTATCTTGGAGATAGGTCTATAGGCCATATAGATCCAGGAGCATGTTCATCTTACTTAATGATTGAAACTTTGATGGGAGACTTAGATGGTTAATATATTGCTTACAAGTCATAGTAGAAAATTAGTTGAGGGACTAAAAGATATATTAAAGCAAATGACATCAGATGTTAATATAGTAATAAGTGGAGGAGATAAGGAGGGAAATATTGGATCGAATTTCGATGAGATTTATAAGCTCATGAATGAAAATATACATGATGATGGACTAGTTGTATTTTTTGATTTAGGCTCTTCTATGCTTAATTGTCAAATGGCATTAGATATGCTTGATGAAGCTAAAAAAGAAAAAGTTTACCTTGCTGGTACACCGCTAGTTGAAACAAGTGTTCAAGTTGCAGTTAATGCATCAGCTGGGCAAACTTTAGAAGAAATTAAATCTTATCTTGAGTCTTATCCAAAAAGTAAAATTTAGTCTAAACTTATGATATAATCATATATTTCATTTTTGGAAAATCCTGTAGATTTTCTAAGAGATTTTACTATATCCTTAGTTGATTTACCGGATTTTTTCATGTAAAATATTTCATTCTTATAATTTTTAATGGAATCTGATTTTTTATCAAGTGATTTTTCAAGTATTAAAACAAATTCACCTTTTAAAGTTAAGTCTGAGTCTTTTATTTCAGAAATCCTATAAATCTTATATTCTTCAAACTTTTTAGTAAGTTCTCTAGTTATGGCAAGCCTTCTTTCTGGGAATATATTCTTAAAGTCCTCTATAGTTTCTAAAATATTGTGTGGAGTGTCTAAAAGTATTGATGTTTTATTTTCCTTGCTTAAATTTTCGTAAAGTTTATTTTTATCTTGCTTTTTTTTAGGTATAAATCCATAGTAAGAAAATCTTTCGTTATCAAATCCACTTGCAATAAGACCTGTAAGTATAGAACTTGCACCTGGAAGTATAGTATAAGGTACATTTTCTCTTATACATTCTTTAATTAGGATATGACCAGGGTCAGAAATCCCAGGCATACCCTGATCTGTTATTATGGCATATTTTATTCCAGCTTTAGCATTTGTTATTATTTCTTCGGATTTTTGTTTCTCGTTAAACTTATGATATGAAGTTAGCTTTTTATTTATGTCATAATGATTTAAAAGTTTTTTACTTTCTCTTGTGTCTTCACAAGCTATAATATCAACCCCTTTTAAGACGTTTATAGCTCTAATTGTTATATCTTCTAAATTCCCTATAGGTGTTGGTACAAAATATATACTATAATCCATTTATTTTCCTCATGTTTTCAGTGTAATTACCATCTGCATCATAAATGATAAGAGGGTCTTCAAATAAAAGTCCATCATTAGCATTTTTTACAAATTCTAATAAGACAAAAACAGGCTTTAATTCAGCTTTGGATTGGACAAATTTAATTCTTTTTAGCTTAAGGTTTCTACTTTTTTTTATAATATCGACAAGCCTTTCTGGTTTGTGTATCATAAAAAGTTTCCCCCTGTCTTTCAAAACTTTATTAGAAAAGTAAAAAATATCATCAAGGTTCATTTTAATTTCTTGCCTTGATATTAAAAATTCATCTTTTTTGTTATTTATATTAGCATCAATTTTGTAATAAGGAGGATTTGTTATTATATAATCTACATAATTTTCTTTAAAATCTAGCGTATTTAAATCTTCATTGATAACTTTTATTCTATCTATTTTATTAATTTCTAAGTTATACTTCAAAAGATTAGCTTTTTCATCTTGTATTTCTATTGAATAAACTTTCTTAAGCTTATAGTAATGTAGACATGCTAGAGATAAAATCCCACTTCCTGATCCAATATCAATTAAAGTCTTATCTTTTTTCATTTTAGAAAAATTTGATAAGATTATAGAATCTATTCCAAACGAATAAGATTTATCCACATGTTTCATCTTTAATTTTGTTCTTGGTATATAATCTAATTTATCCATAGTTTGATTATATAATAATATGTAAATTAATCAAAAAAGAGTTATTACACAATGCAATAACTCTCAACTTAAAATACCTATTCTAGGTGAATTGATTTAACTTCTAAATATTCCATTAAACCAAAAATTCCTCCCTCTCTACCTAGTCCAGATTGCTTATAGCCTCCAAAAGGTAAATTAATATCACCATTTGATGAATTTATTATAACTTGTCCTGATTTAATTTCATCGGCTATATCAAGTACCTTATTCTCTTCTCCAAAAACTGCTGCTGATAGTCCATATTCTACATCATTTGCAATTTCAATTGCTTCTTCAATATTATTTGCTTCCTCTATCACAAGGACTGGACCAAATATTTCGTCTTTGTGAATTGCCATATCCTTTGTTACCTTATCAAAGATTAAAGGATTAATAAAGTATCCTTTAGAATATTTTTTTTTGATTTCACCAAATATTATTTTGGCTCCCTCTTCAACACCTTTATTTATATAAGAGATTACCTTATCATACTGTTCTTTTGAAGACATAGGTCCTATATCTGTTTCCTTAAGTTTAGGATCTCCAACCTTATAATTTTTAGCCTCTTTTAATATCTCCTTTATCAAATTTTTCTTAATATTTTTTAGTACAACTACTCTTGACAGGGCTGAACAAGTTTGTCCAGTATTTAAGAAAATACTGTCTAATACAGTTTTGACTCCATCTTTAATATGACTTTCATCAATAAATATTGCAGGAGATTTTCCTCCAAGTTCTAAGGTAATATTTTTCACAGAGTCTAGTGCATCTTTTGCGACTATTTTTCCTGCTTTGGTAGATCCTGTAAATGACACCTTACTAATATCCTTATGCTTGTTTAAAATATTTCCTACTTCACTGCCATCTCCTGTAATTAAGTTTAAAACACCTTTTGGAAGATTTATTTCATCAAAACCTTCAACAAATAGATGGGCTGTAAGTGGAGTGATGCTTGCTGGTTTTAATACTACAGTATTTCCTGTAAGAAGAGCAGGTATTACTTTTTGAACAATTTGACCTAAAGGATAGTTCCAAGGTGTAATCGCTGCGATAACTCCGATTGGTTCATATCTTACAAAACCATTTTTCATTTTTATTTTAAATTTTATACTTTGAACTTGTTTAATAAAATTTTCTATTCTCTTTATTTGTTTCATAAATTGAGTTTCCTTAGAAAAATTATAAGGTACACCAAGTTCAGCAGTCATTGTATTAATAAAACGTTCTTCGTTACTTAAAGCCCATTCTTTAAATTTTTCTATATATTCTATTCTTTTAGAAAGACTTGTCTTCGACCAAGCCTTGAAAGATTTACTTGCAGCTTTTACTGCCTGATTAATATCATATTCATTTGCCCTGGCAACTTTAGATATAACTTCTTCAGTTGCAGGATTTAAAACATCTATAAAATCATGACTTGATGATTTTATATATTCTCCATTTATATATAATAATTCGTTTTTCATCTTATCACCTCATGATTTTTCTACCCTAATATGTCTTTAATTAAACTTACTTGATTGTTATAATATAGTAATTTATAATATATAATATACGAGTAGGAGGTATTTATGAAATATTTTGGAACAGATGGTTTTAGGGGAAATGCAAACAAAGATTTATCCCTATATCATGCTATAAAAATAGGAAGATTTTTAGGAGATTATTTTAATAAGAATAATAATGGTAAGGGGAAAATTGTAATAGGTAAGGATACTAGAAGGTCATCATATATGTTTGAAGATGCTTTATCTTGTGGTATTACATCATCTGGCTCTGATGCTTATCTTTTACATGTAACAACAACCCCTTCCGTTTCATATATAGTAAGAAGTGAAGATTTTGACTGTGGTGTCATGATTACTGCAAGCCATAATCCTTATAATGATAATGGTATAAAGATTATAAACTCAAATGGAGAGAAGATTGATGATGAGTTTCTAGAAAAGCTTGAAGCCTACATTGACTCTGATATAAAAGATATTGATTTAAAAACTGGAGAAGACATAGGAAGGACTCAAGATTATATAGGAGGAAGAAATAGATATATTGCTTATCTTATTCAAACTGTAACCAAGTCATTTAAGGGCAAAAAAGTTGGTCTTGATTGTGCAAATGGAGCAGCATCATCAATAGTGAAATCGGTTTATGATGCTTTGGGTGCTGAAACTTATGTAATAAACAATAAACCAAACGGCTTTAATATAAATGTAGACTGTGGTTCAACACATATAGAAGTTTTGCAAAAATTTGTAAAAGAAAATAAACTTGACTGTGGTTTTGCCTTTGATGGAGATGCCGATAGGTGTATAGCTATTGATGAAAATGGAGATGTAATGGATGGAGATGTCATTCTCTATATATGTGGAAAATATATGAAAGATGAAGGAGCCCTAGAATCAAACACCGTTGTAACTACAATTATGTCAAATATTGGCTTATATAAGGCTTTTGATAAAATAGGTATAAACTATAGTAAAACAGCAGTTGGTGATAAGTATGTTCATCTTGAAATGAGTGAGCATGGATATGAATTGGGTGGAGAACAATCCGGCCATATCATTTTTTCAAAATATGCAAACACTGGAGATGGTATACTAACAAGCTTAAGATTAATGGAGGTTATGATAGATAGTAAGTCTACATTCTCAAAGTTAAGAAGAGATTTAAAAATATACCCACAAATGCTTAAAAATATAAGGGTTAAAGACAAAAAATCTGTATTAAGTAACTCAAAAATAAAAAATATTATAGAAAAAGAGAGCGAAAATTTAAAAGATTCAGGAAGAATCCTAGTTAGAGAAAGTGGTACTGAACCATTGATTAGAGTAATGGCTGAAGCAGAAACAAAAGAGATTGCAGAGCAATCAGTTGATAGGGTAGTAAAAGTTATAAAAGAATATGGACTATAATATGAAAGATTACCTTACTAAAAGAGATATAAATATAAAGGAGAAAGTCTTAGTTGTCCATGATAGACTTTATGCTAGTGAGTCTTATATAGCAGTGGACACAAGAAAACTCGAGGGGTTTCCACCAAAAGTTTATTATGACAAGAATCACAATCTTTTAGGAAAAATGTATGAAAAAGGTATTTTTGAATTAGATGATATAGAAGATATTTTACTCTCATATGAAGATACATGTTTTTCAAATCATGATTTAGATGATTTAAGAAAATTTCTTATAAAAGAAGAGAAGATTTTTACAAAAGCTTTGAAAAAAATCAAAATAATATTGACACATGGCTGAATTCATGGTAATATATATGCTTGTATGGAACTATCCATATAAATTAGGAGGTGTTTTAATGGCAGATAAAGTAAAACTAGAATGCACAGAATGCAAGAACAGAAATTACGATACTACTAAAAACAAAAAGAACACTCAAGAAAGACTTGAGCTTAAAAAGTATTGTCCTTTCTGTAAAAAACACACTGTTCATAAAGAAACAAAATAGTAAGGAGTTTTTAAATGGCTAAGAAAAACGATGGATTTCTTAAATCAACAAAGAGAGAATTTAAAAAAATCACATGGCCAACAAAAAATGAAACTTTAAATTACTCATTACTTGTTATTATAGTCAGTGTGATTACAGGACTTCTCATTTGGTTATTAGACATAGTCTTTGGAAACATACTTGGATTAATGATGTAGGTATACTATGACAGATACTTCAATTAATAATTCAAATGAAATAGACAATACCGAAAAAATTGATTCTAAAGATTCAGAAAAACAACCTAAATGGTATGTAGTTCACACATATACCGGATACGAAAATAGGGTTAAAGATAAAATCCAAATGATGATTGATAATGAACAAAATCCTGATATCATCGATGTAACAGTGCCGGAAGAAGAGTATGTTGAAGTAAAAAATGAATCAAAAAAACTTAAGACTAGAAAATTATTCCCCGGATATGTAATGGTAAAAATGAACATTACAAATAGGTCTTGGTATATAATCAGAAATACCCAAGGGGTAACAGGATTTGTTGGACCAGATTCAAAACCAGTTCCTCTAACCAAAAGAGAGGTTATGAAATTTGGAATAAAAGAAGATAAACCTGTAGTAAATATTGATATAAAGGTTGGAGATAATGTTAATATTATTCAAGGACCTTTTGAGGATTCAGTAGCAGAAGTTAAGGAAGTAGATTTAGAAAAGCAAACTATAAAAGCGTTTATAGAAATGTTTGGAAGAGATACTATAATAGACTTAGGTTTTGAAGATATTGAGAAAATTTAACTGGCTTACGTAAAGTAAGTGGGAGGGGAAAACCCGCCATAAACCACAAAGGAGGATTTTAATATGCCAGCAAAAGGAAAAGAAGTACAAGCAAAAGTAAAATTACAAGTGCCAGCAGGAAAGGCTACTCCAGCACCTCCAGTAGGTACAGCACTTGGACCTCACGGAATCAATATAATGGATTTCGTACAAGCATTTAATGCAAAAACAGCTGATCAAGCTGGAATGATAATACCGGTTGAAATGACAATTTATACGGATAGATCTTTTGAATTTATCACAAAAACACCACCAGCACCAGTATTAATTAAAAAAGCTATTGGACTTGATAAAGCTAGTGGAGAACCAAACAAAAAGAAAGTAGGTTCAATCAAGCTTGACCAAATTAAAGAAATAGCAGAAACAAAAATGCAAGATTTAAATGCTGCAAGTCTAGAAGCTGCAATGAGTATGATCAAAGGTACATGCAGAAGCATGGGTATTACCGTAGAGGATTAGTGGAAGAGGAAACTCGCTATACCACAAGGAGGCAACAATGGCTAAAAGAGGAAAAAGATATATAGAATCAAAGAAATTAGTGGATTCTCAAAAAGAATATGAGCTAAGTGAAGCGTTAGATTTAGTAGAACAAACAGCAAAGGCTAAGTTTGATGAAACAGTTGAATTACATGTAAGATTGGGTGTAGATTCAAGACATGCTGACCAACAAGTTAGGGGAACAGTAATTTTACCACATGGAACAGGTAAGGATGTTAAAGTACTTGCTATTGTTAAAGAAGATAGAGTTGAAGAAGCTTTAAATGCAGGTGCAGACTATGCAGGTAGTGACGAATACACTGATAAGATTCAAAAAGAAAATTGGTTAGACTTCGATGTTATAGTAACAAGCCCTGATATGATGGGTCAAGTAGGTAGATTAGGTAGGGTATTAGGACCTCAAGGTTTAATGCCTAATCCAAAATCAGGTACTGTAACTAATGATATAGCAAATGCTATCAAAGAAGTAAAAGCAGGTAAAGTAGAATATAGGACAGATAAAAACAACCTTGTTCATGTACCAAGTGGAAAAGTATCGTTTGGAAAAGAAAAATTAGAAGATAACTTAAGAGCTTTACTTACAGCTATAGTAAAAGCAAAACCTGCTTCAGCTAAAGGAAAATATTTAAGATCTATTACTATAACATCAACAATGGGTCCTGGAATTAAGCTATCACCAGCTAGAGCTATGGACTTGGTTGAAAAATAAAAAAATTGACAAGCTAAAACTATGGTGATATAATATCATAGTCAAATAAATAGGCTACCAAAGACTACGGAGACTCTTAGTTTAATTATTCCGTATAGGTGGGAGAATAAGAAGCTACATCCCCACCGATGTAGGCGTTAATTACGTCTAGTTGTGGGGATTTTTATATACCTACTTGGAAAGCCATAGGAGGTGAAATATGTCTGAAAAAGCAATTCAAAAGAAACAAGAAGTTGTTAATGAAATAGTTAAAAAAATTGAAGACGCTAAATCAGTAACTCTTGTAGAGTTTAATGGTATGGACGTAAAAGAAGTAACAGAATTACGTAATAACTTCAGAGATGCAAATACAGAATATAAAGTATATAAAAATACTATGATGAGATTTGCGTTTGAAAAACTTGGTTTTGAACAATTCAAAGATGAGCTAACAGGTTCTAATGCTTTAATTTTCTCAAATGATGAAATTATAGATGGACCTAAGGTTGCAAGTAAATTTATTGATCAAGATGATGCAAACAAAGAAAAGCTTGTTATAAAATCAGGTGTAGTTGACGGAAACTACCAAAATCCAGAAGAAATGTTAGCTATTGCTAAATTACCTGGACAACAAGAACTTGCATCCATGCTTGTTAACACACTTCAAGCACCTATTAGAAAACTTGCAGGTGACTTATCACAAATCAATGCTAAACTTGTTTATGCACTTGATGCAATTAGAGATAAAAAAGAAAACGAAGCGGCTTAATTTAAAAGTATATTAAAATAAATATCGGAGGATTTAAAATGTCAGAAAAAGTAACAAACTTATTAGAAGAAATTAAAGAACTTACAGTATTAGAACTATCAGAATTAGTAAAAGCATTAGAAGAAGAATTTGATGTAACAGCTCAAGCTACAGTAGCAGCAGCTCCAGTAGCAGCTGGTGCAGCAGATGCTGGTGCAGCTGAGAAAACTGAATTTGATGTAATGTTAAATTCAGCAGGATCTTCAAAGATTAATGTAATCAAAGTAGTTAAAGAAATTACAGGTCTCGGACTTAAAGAAGCTAAAGCTTTAGTTGATGGAGCTCCAAAGCCTGTTAAAGAAGGTGTAGCTAAAGATGAAGCTGAAGAAATCAAATCTAAGCTAGAAGAAGCTGGTGCAGAAGTAGAATTAGCATAGTTTTTAGTACAATTCATTAAAGGCCCTTTTGGGCCTTTTTATTGTGTATTTATTGCTATTGACACATTGCTCAATATAATGTATATTAAAATTGAAGGGTTCTAATTTTGGAAAGAGGATAATATGAAGGAAATTATAGATTCTCTTGTCAATGTTGAAGCTGAAGAAAGATATATAAGAGAAAAAGGTATCTTAAAGGAACATGGCATTAGAGTTAGTCATCAAAGACTAATGGTTTTAGACTATTTGGTAAATAATATGAAACATCCTACAGCAGATGATATTTATAAAGATCTAAAATCTAAAGACCCTATACTTTCTCAAGCTACAGTTTACAATACATTAAACTTATTTGTAGAAAATAATATTGTAAGTGAATTAGATTTTAACGAATCTAGAAAAAGATATGATTTTTATAATAAACATCATTCACACTTTATTTGTGTAGACTGTGGTGACATTCTTGATTTGAATGTTGATATCGACAATCTAAAATTAGACGAGCTGGAAGGTTACTCAATTAATAGTGTGGATATAACAATTCGTGGGGAATGTCCCACATGTTTATCTAAAAAGGACAAATAATAAGCAGTTGCATAATTTTTGCAACTGCTTTTATTTTTTTAATTTAAAGAATAAGTAAACTAAAATATATAAAATTGGTTGATGGAATAAATATATTTGTATGGAATGTTGACCTATTTTAGCTAATAGATTGTCTTTCCCATATAAGTTATAAAAGTTTTTTTGAATTAAAATTTTCCCCATTAAATATCCACTAATAAAGATAAAAACCCATGGAATTATAGGAAAATAATCTGTTGAATAAAATGAATTAGATGGAAAACCCAAAAAAAATAAATTCATTTCATAAATTGAACTAGGCAGAGTAAGACTTAAAATTCTTTTATGTGGTACAGAATAGGTTACAATAAATAATATTATAAAAACCCACCAAAATTTTTTATCTAAATTTATATATTTTTTAATAATTCCTGTTATAATCATAGAAATTCCAAGACAATTTAGAACACCAAATATAATTAATTGGTCTTTTACAAAAATATAAGTTATAGTAGTTACTAAAAAACCAAGTATAGAAGTTTTTATACCTCTAACAATATTATCACAACTAGATAAAAAATTAGAACTGATACCTGAAACAAGGAAAAAAGATACAGCAATAGATAACTGCCATATCTTATTAATTAGGATATTATTATAATATCCAAGGTCTATATATAAATTTATGTCATAGCATAAATGAAATAAGACCATAGATATAATAGTAAATCCCCTAAATTTATCTAAGTTATATATTCTTTTCACTTATTTTTAATCATTTCAACAAATTTAGGAACTTGTTTTGAAATATCGGAAGGTGTTCTTGAAGTGATTATATTTTTATCAATTACTACTGCTTCATCAATCCATTCACATCCTGCATGAATAAAGTCATTTTTTATCTTTGGAACAGAGGTCATTTTTATACCCTTTAAGTCAATAGCATCAGCTAAAACCCATGGCCCGTGGCATATTGCTGCTATAGGTTTATTTTGTTCATGAATTTTATTTATAAATTCAATAGTATCTTCACATCCTCTCATACCATCTGGTGAAAAACCACCTGGTATATATATAGCTTCATAATCATCAGGATTAGCTTCTTTTGAGCTAATGTTTGATTTCATTTTAAAACTTCCTGATTTACCAGTATACTCAACATTCTTTTCAGTTCCTATTAAGTCTACCTTAAAGTCTTCTTGTAATCTAAAATAAGGATATATTAATTCCTTTTCATCAAAATAATTTTCTATTAAAACTCCAACTTTTTTCATTTGGTCTTTTCCTTTCCATTAAGTTACTTTAAATAATTACCCAAAATGATAGTATTTAAAATTTTTTTTCTTTATTATATAATACTACTTATATCAGATTAGAGAGGGATAAAAAGTGAAAAAGGATAAAGATTATTATTTAGATTGGATATATAATAGGGGAAATTCAGCTGGTAAAAAAAGAAACCTAGATGCTATAAAAGAATTATTAAAAAAACTAGGGGATCCTCAAGATAAAATAAAAGTAATTCATATAGCAGGAACAAATGGGAAAGGTTCGACTGCAAACTTTATTGCTAGCACCCTTTCATTGAAAGTAAAATGTGGATTATTTACATCTCCTTATATGAAAGAAATAAATGAAGAAATCACAATTAATGGTAAAGCTATTAGTGATGATGATTTTTTTAAATATATAGATATGGTTAAACCAATATGTGAAAACCTTGACGTAAAAGGATATAAAAATACATACTTTGAAACATTAACTGCTATAATGTATAAGTATTTTTATGATAAAAAAGTTGATGTGGCTGTAGTTGAAGCAGGCTTGGGTGGATTATTAGATTCTACAAATGTTGTAAAAAAACCTATTGCTAGCCTTATTACAACTATATCAATGGATCATACTAATATTTTAGGAAACACAATAGAAGAGATATCAATAAATAAAGCAGGAATTATAAAAGAAAAAACTCCATTATTTTTATATCCACAAAAAAGGAGAGCTTTTGAAGTTATAAGGGATAAGGTTTTGGAAAAAAATTCACAGATAATTACTTTTAATTTTGATGATATAAAAATAAAGGATATGAATAATAGCTATAATTTATTTGACTACAGAGAGTATAAAAATATTAAAACTAAACTAATAGGCGAACATCAAGTATATAATGCAACGAATGCTATTAATTTATTAGATTATTTTAAAGAAGATTTTAGCTTAGATAATGAACTTATTAAAAAAGGAATATATTTAAGTGCAAACCCTGGACGATTAGAAATGATTTGTAAAAATCCAAGAGTTCTCATAGATGGAAGTCACAATAAAGAATCAATAGATTACTTGATAAAATCTTTAAAGCTCTTTAAATATGAAAGATTAATAATTGGATTCTCCGTTTTAAAAGATAAAGACTATTCATATATTATTGATAAATTAAGTAAATTAGCTTCAAAAATTATTATAACTAAAATAGATAATCCTAGGGCATTTTCTATAGAAGATCTAGAAAATGAAATTAGAAAAAAATTTAATGATATAAAGCCTATAGAAGATAGAAAAAAGGCTTATGATTATTCTAAAAAAATTGCTAGAGAAAATGACTTAGTTCTATGGTGCGGATCCCTTTATCTTGTAGGTGAGATATTAAAATATGAAGAAGACGAAAGTTAATCATAAGATTTGGTTTTATTAGTAAAATAGAAAGGTCTGTAAATAGTTTTGTGTATCAACCATTACCTTTTTTGAAGTGTACCCATAAAACTGGACATAATATTTAATTAATTAGTTGTAGTGGATGCTAACCTATATCTTGTAGGTGGCATCCATTTTGTTTTCTCCGAGACTGTGTAAAGTTTTGTGTATAGAAACCTCCTGATTAGGGTAAAGAAAAACTAACCAGGAGGAATTTTTATGCCAAGAAAAAGACCGGAAACAAGAAGAAGTAAAATAGCAAAAATGTTAATTGAAGAATATCAGCCTCAAAGTGCACAAGATATTCAAGAAGCACTAAAAGATCTTTTAGGCGATACAATGCAAGAGCTTTTAAAAGCAGAATTAGATGAGCATTTAGACTATGAATATGGTGAAAAACCACTTTCCCTAAATACAAGAAATGGAACAAGTAAAAAAACAGTTAGATCATCTTACGGAAACATAGAATTAAACATACCAAGAGATAGAGAAGGAACATTTGAACCACAATCATTAAAAAAATACGAAAAAGACATATCAAACATAGAAAATCAGATAATATCAATGTATGGGAAAGGAATGACAACAAGAGACATATCAAGTCACATCAAAGATATCTATGGTTTTGGAATATCAGAAACAATGGTAAGTAAAATAACCAATAAAATACTACCAACCATAGAAGAG
>NZ_VULQ01000011.1 GCF_009696575.1 Anaerococcus porci
AAAAGTGATTAGAATATTTCCAAATCAAGAATCGGCTATTAGACTAATAGGAGCAATCCTCATTGATATCAATGAGGATTGGATAACATCTTCTAAATTGTATATTAGAATGAAATAGTAAATATTGAACTAGGATAATTTACACAATATTATGGACTTGACTTAGATTATAGTTCTTAAAATAAAAACAAGATTATACTGCATTCATATTAAAAATCCTTATTAAGCTCAAATAAGTGGATTTGCAAGCTTATTAATTAATACCTGGAATTTATTTAAGATTATAAATAGACAAAATTCTAGGTTTTTTGTTTTAATAGAATATAGAATATAATTTAAAATTAAAGGGGTTAATATGAAATATATGTCAATCAATGAATTTGCTGAGAAATTTAATGTAAGTAGACAAACTCTTATCTATTATGACAAGGTCGGACTATTTAAGCCTGAATATGTGGATATAAATAATGGATATAGATACTATAGTTATAATCAATTTTCTCAATTTTCCTTTATTAAATTTTTAAGAAATCTAGATTTTTCCATTGGAAAGATAAAAAAAATGCTTGAAGAAGATGATGTGGAATTAATTAAAAAAGATTTAGATAAAAAAAGAAATGAAATAATAGAAGAAAGCAGGAGATTAATTGACTTAAGTTCTGTTATTGACAGTAAGCTTGATTTTATCGAAACAAAAAATAATGAAGCTAAAAGTAATATCTTCAATATTGTTGAAATACCAAAAAGATATTATTATTCTCTGGGATATGAGGATAACATCTACAACAATAACCTTTTTTTCAACTATCCAACTATAGTTATTTACACCTATAAAAAAGATAAAGAGAGTTACAATAAGATTTTTGGAGCTCTAGTTTCTAAAGAAGATATAAGAGAAGAATATAGAAATTACCTTAAAGAAATACAAATTTCTAAATCTTTAGTATCATATTTTAAGGGTCCCTATAATCAAATACCAAATTATATAAAAAAAATCAGTGGAAAATTTGATAAGCTAAAATTAAATAAAGATTTTGTTTGTTTAAATATCGTTGATCCCTTCTTAGAAAAAAATCCCCAAAAATATATAACAGAAATACAAATACCAATTAATTCATGATTAGCCTTGACTATATAGTTACTATACACTATATCATAGACTTATAATATATTGGGAGGTAATTATGAATTGTTCTTTTGCACTAGAAGCTAATGCATATTATAGTATTAGCTTTGATAATGTAAAATTTGTTGAAAGTGGTATTTTTCTTGTCAATGAAGAAGGATTTATAGAAGATGTTTTTGAAAAAGACTCAGTTGAATATAAAAGTATTAGGAAAAAACTTGTAGAGGATGGGAAACTTAGGGTTCTTGATGATAAGCATTTTATCATACCAGGTTTTATAGACTTACATATACATGCACCTCAATGGCCTCAATCAGGTAGTGCTCTTGACCAAGCTCTTGAAGTTTGGCTTAATAAGTATACTTTTCCCCTAGAGAGTAAGTTTAAGGACTTAGAATTTGCAAGTGAAGTTTATACAAACTTTGTAAAGCAAAGCCTAAAATTTGGAACAACAACAGCTATGTATTTTGCAACAATTGATGTGAAGTCATCAAGTATGTTGGCTAAAATATGCGCAAGACTTGGACAAAGAGCTTTAGTTGGAAAGGTTGTAATGGATGATAAGATAAGTAATCCTAGTTATTATAGAGATGAAAATGCTAAAGATAGCCTTAAAAAGACAGAATATTTTATAAATGATGTTCTCGCCATTAAGGATTCTTGCAAACAAAAAGTTTATCCAGTAATAACACCAAGATTTATTCCATCATGTACAGATGAAGTACTTAAAGGACTAGGTGAATTAGCAAAAGAATACAAAGGGATATATATCCAAAGTCATGTTAGTGAAAGTGATTGGGAACATTCCTATGTTAAAGAAAGATTTGGAATAAATGATAGTTTTGCACTTGATAGTTTTAATTTATTAACAGATAGAACTATACTTGCCCATGGTTGTCATCTATCAGATGATGATATGAAACTTTTAGCTGACAGATCTTCTTCTATAGCATCTTGTCCGATTTCAAATGCATACTTTGCAAATGCGGTTCTTCCAGTAAAAGATGCTATTGATAAATCTTTAAATATAGGATTGGCAACCGATATATCTGGTGGATATAGCCCATCAATGTATACAGCTATAAGGCAAGCAATCATTTCATCAAGAATGTTAAATGATGGGGTTGATCCTAGATTAAGAAGTGGGAAAAGAGGAAGAGAGGATTCTAGTCTTAGCCTAAACAATGCTTTTTACCTTGCAACACTAGCCGGTGGGAAAGCTCTTAAGCTTCCTGTAGGAAAGTTAGAAAAAGACTATGCCTTTGATATTCAAATTATAAAGATAGATGATAATATACCAAGTTTTTATAAAGAAAAGTCTAATCTAGACTTATTTCATAAAGCTATTTTATTAGCAGAATCTACTAATATTGAAGAAGTATGGATTCAAGGTAATAGAGTAAAGTAGGATATTATGACAGAACAGATTAAGGATATAAACGAAGAAAAAATCGAAGAGAAAATACCGACAACTAAGGCTATTATCCTAGCTATTGAACATTCTTTAGTAATGAATGCCTATGTAGTTCCTTTGATTCTAGCATCAATACTTGCCTTTAATGATCAACAAAAGATAAGACTAATTCAGTCGAGTTTTTTGGCTTCTGGAATTACAACCATTCTTCAAGCTGTTTTATTTATGAAATACCCGCTTGTTTATGGTCCATCTTTCGTTCCAGTTGGTGGAATTATAGGAATATATATGATTAATGGAGGAAATTATAATTCTTGGTCCTACGTTGTAGGAGCGTGTCTTGTAGGAGCTATAATACAAATTTTGTTAGGATTGTCCAAACAATTTAATAGAATATTACAAAGTTTAATATCTCCTGTAGTTGGGGCTTGTGTAGTATTTTCTATAGGTCTATCACTTATTCCACTAGCCTTAAAATCTAATATTTTTATAGAAAATGAAGCTAGCATGGGAGAAAATATTATAATAGCAATAATTACTATGGTCTTTATGATTATATTTTCACTGTTAGGAGAAAAGAACAATAAAATAGGGTCAGTTTTAAGAGTTGGGTCAGCTATGTTAGCACTTTTTTGTGGATTGCTAACCTATATTTCTTTTGGTTATCATAACTTTGATGCCATAAAAACTGCTTCAATAATATCTAGACCATCTCTACCATTTGTAGATTTTTCTATTAAATTTGATCCATCATCAATATTGACCATGATAATCCTATATTTTGTAATAATGACAGAGACGGTAGGGTCATGGCTAGCTACTTCTTCAACAACTAATACTAGCCTAAGTGAAAAAAGGGTAAATAATGGAATACTTGGTTTAGGCATATCTAACTTTATTTCATCACTTTTAGGTGTAAGTCCAATGACTGGATATTCTTCTAATGTTGGAGTTCTAGCTTTAAGTAAGATATTTAGTAGACATGTAATGAAATTTGTGGGAGCTATCCTAATCCTAGTGGGCTTATCAGGAAAACTTGCAGCCCTAATAACTGTTATTCCAACAGCTGCTATAGGAGGAATTTTTCTTATAACTAGCGGTATAATTGCTTTAGCTGGTATAGGTATGTTAAAAAATATTGAATTTACAAATAAAAATACCTATATTATAATCTTAAGTTTGGTAACATCACTTGCCTTAAATCTTATGCCAGAAGAGATTATTAAAAGTCTTCCAACCATAGTTCAATATATACTAGGTTCATCAATAGCAAGTTCATCTTTATTGGCAATAATTTTAAATAAGATAATACCAGATAATCTATAAATAGAAATAAATGAAAAAATTCAACTGCAAATCAACTTTTAAGAGCTTTTATGCCGAAGATATTATCTAATATTTAATAGGATTAGGTGTGTGATTTATAACTATATTTTTACAAGATATGAACTTTTATCTTCATCTATATACTGAGATACCCCCCTTTTAAATTTATCTATTATCATCATATAGATAAAATTTATAGGATAAAGTAAAAGAAACCTAGTATTTAATACTAGATGTGGTAAAATAATGATAATATAGAAAAGGAAAAAAAGAAAAGAGTAAACATGGATAAAATAAAGATAGTAGTTGATTCAGGAAATTCTGTAGACTTAGATGAGGCAGAAAAATTAAATATAGGAGTTATTCCCTTTAAAATCCACTTTGGAGATGAGACTTTTACAGATCAGGTTGATCTTACATCAAAGGAATTTTTCAAAAAGCTTAAAAAGACAGATAAAAAAGTAACCACATCTATTCCAGGAGTTGGAGAGTTTATAGAAATATTAGAAGGCTATATTAAAGAAGGTTACAATAAGATACTTTGTTTTGCAATATCTCCAAAACTTTCAGGTATGTATAATATGATGAATCTTGCCAAAGATCATATAGATAATCCAAATGTAGAAATTGATATTATAAATACCAAGATTGCTTCAATTCCCCTATATTTTGTAGCAAAAAACGCAGCTATAAAGGCAAAAAATAATGAAGACTATGAAACTATTTATAAAAAAGCTTTGGAAGAGATAGAAAGGGTAAATATCTTGGCAAGAGTTGATACTCTAGACTACCTTGTAAAGGGAGGTAGACTTCCTAAACCTATAGCCCAAGTAGCAAGTTTTGTAAATTTCTCACCTATCTTCACAATGGATGGAGGGGAGATAAAGATTGCCAAAAAAACAATAGGAAAGAAAAAATCTTTCAAAGAATTTGTAAAGCTTATAAAAGATATGGCAAAGGAAGAAAAAGACTATATTCTCGCTATAGCAGGAGGAGAAAGTCAAAAGGAGATAAAGGATTTAAAAAAAGAATTGAGAGAAGAGATAGAAAAGGCTAAAATATTTAAAGAATTCACAGTTCCACCAGTATTTGGAGTTCACTTAGGTCCTGGGTCTCTTCTTTGCTCGGTTCTTTCATTCGAGTCTTAGATAAGAAGTTTGCATATTTAACTATATGCAAGCTTTTTTTATTTCTTGCCACCTTATTTAATAGCTTGTATATTCTTTAAATTTAATATATTATTATATTAAAAGAGAAGGAGGGGTTTTATGAAAAAGGTTGTTACTATGGGTGAGATGCTTCTTAGACTGACACCAAGACATTATAAAAGATTGGTTCAAGCTGATTCTTTTCGTGCAATCTTTGGTGGAGGGGAAGCCAATGTTGCTATTTCTCTTGCAAATCTAGGGCATGAATCCTTGTTTGTTTCAAAGATTCCAGATAATGAAATAGGTCTTGCATGTAAGGATGTTTTAGATGAAAATGGTGTAAATACTGATTTCCTTAAATTTGGAGGAGAAAGGCTAGGTCTTTATTATTCTGAAGAAGGCTCAGGAGTAAGATCATCATATGTAATCTATGATAGGCTAAATTCATCAATAGCTGAAGCAAGTATCGATGATTTTGATTTTGATGAAATATTTAAAAATGCATCTATCTTTCACATATCAGGTATAACTCCAGCACTTTCAAAATCTTGTAAGGAGCTAACAAAAATAGCTTTAAAAAAGGCAAAAGAGGCGGGAGTATTTGTATCCTTTGATCTTAACTATAGGTCCACACTTTGGCCACTAGATGAGGCTGTTAAGTTTTATGAGGAAGTTAGTCCATATATAGACTTATGCATAGGAGTAATTCCTGAAATCCATCCATCGTTTAAGGGCGTGTTCAATGAAAAGTCTCTTGAAAAAATGTTTGAAGAAACCTACCAAAGAACAGGTATAAAGTACATAACTTCAACAATTAGAAAGAGCTTTTCAGCAACTGATAATAGGCTTTCTGCAGGCATTTATAATGGTCGAGATGCCCACTTCACAGATGAAATTGATGTAAGAGTTGAAGAAAGAATAGGTGGGGGCGATTCCTATACGGCAGGTCTTTTATGTTCGCTTTTAGATGGTAAAGATAAAAATGATGCAGTAGAATTTGCTATAAGAGCATCTGCCTTGAAGCATACCATAAAAGGTGATTATAATTTATCTGAAAGAGAAGAAGTTGAAGACTTTGTAAGAGGAAAACACTCTGGAAGAATAGAGTGGTAGACTTTTTTTGATTGGTAATTTAAAAATAAGAGTAAAATAATGGAAATATTCATAAAATTCCTTAAAGCTAAATTTGAAAATACTTGGCAAAAGCTTTTAATTGTAAGCTTTTGCCAAAAACTCAACAAAAAATATTTTATTTTATGAAAGGATGTGATATATTACTTGCAAGAAGAAAGTTAATACATAGACGATTATAAATTGATATTTAAAATTAAAGACCATTGGTCTGATATATTTTTTTGAAAAAACGTAATCGATTACTAACGCTTAGATTGTTTATAATTTTAAATTTTTATTATTTTTTATTATTAAAAACAAATCGTCACCGTAAACTTGTAACAAATAAAAATATTTTCAAGATTGGAGAGAATATGAAAATAATAGGACCTATTGAATCAAATGATAAAAGTCATATGTTTTCAGCAAATAAGTTTGTTAGAAAACCACTTGATTTAGAAAAGTATGGATTTGTAGAGGAAGAATATTTTATTGAAAATACTGCAAATGTATATGACTTGGTAGATGGTAAAGTTGTAGTCTACAAAAAGGACTTAGCTTATAGAACAAGAATTATTGTTAGAAGACCAAAAAAAGATTTTTCAAACAGATGCTACGTGGATATAATGAATGCCTCAAATGGTTATGATATTGAAGATTTATGGAGAAGATACTACCAAAATGTGTTGGAAAATAAGCATACATATGTTGGCATAACAACAAAACCTATAAATGTTCAAAGTTTAAAAAATTTTGATTTTGATAGATATAAAAGCTTAAATTGGTCAAATGGCGAAGTTGTGAATATGCCTTCAGTTAACAATCCTGATATAGATCAAATAGAGGGGTGCGAAGAAGGTCTGGTTTGGGACATTATTAGAGATGTAGGCCTTATTTGTAAAGAGAATTTAGATGGATTTTTAGGACATAAGCCAGAATATATTTATCTTTCAGGTCAATCTCAATCTGGTATATATATAAATACTTATATAAATTACATGCATAATTTTTATAAGGAAAATAATATAAAAAACTTATATGATGGGTATTTCTCATTAGCTTCTGGTGGTCTAACTCGTGCTTTAAGACAAATCCCCAATGATAAGATGATGTCTGTAAGAGCAAACAAAGAAGATAAGATTGATGTTCCAGTTATAACTGTAAATACTGAATGTGATTACAATCTTTTTCTTGTTATGGATGATACAGGACTAGCTAAAAGTTCTAATTCTGATGATCCTAATAATTTAAGAAGATATTATGAAATAAGCTCAGCAGCTCACACAGATGCAGCAAGTCCACTTGTTCCAGAAAATAGTGAAATTGAAAAAACAAAAAATCCAAGAAGAAAGTTAGATGGGGAATATGATTTTACTTTAAATAATATACCTGTTGAATATCATGTAAATGCTTTATTTGATAGGATGCATGAATGGGCAAGCGAAAAAAAGACTCCGCCTATAGTCGAAGACCTTAAACGTGATAAGAATGGATTTAAAAGAGATGAGTTTGGTCATGCTTTAGGTGGAATAAGGTCACCTTTTATAGAAGTTCCTGTAGCTTATTATAAGGCGAGTGTTGGTGTTGGAGAAACAAATGGTCAAATGGAATATTTTAGTAAAGAGAAACTAAAAGAGATTTATGAAACGAAAGAAAACTACTTAGATAAATTTAAATCTTGTGTAGAAAACCAAATTAAGACTGGATTGTTAACAAAAGAAGATGGAAATAGAGCTATTAATAGAGCGAGAGAGATAGAATTTTAGAGGTAAAAAATGGAAAAAAACAAAAATAAACAAAATCATAGACCTTTTGGTGTCAAAGACCAGCTAGGTTATATATTTGGAGATATGGCAGGAAGTTTTGTAAACTTAACTTTCGATGCTTTTTATTTAATATTTGCAACCTATGTTTTAAATATTGATCCTAAATTTATGTCAACACTGTTTCTAGTGGCAAGATTATTCGATGCTATCAATGACCCTATTATTGGATCATTTCCTGATAGATGGAGGCTTGGTAAAAGTGGAGATAAGTTTAAACCATGGATTAAGTTATTTATGTGGCCACTTGCAGCCTCAATATTCTTTGGTTTTATGAATATAAATTCTTGGGGAGTATCAGAAAGTTTTAAACATATTTGGGTAGCTTTTTTCTATATTCTTTATGGAATGAGTTATACAGGAACATCAATGCCTTTTGGGGCTATGGCAAATGTAGTTACAAAAAAACCTGAAGAAAGATCAAAACTCTCAGCATCTAGAGCAATAGGTGGTACAGCAATAGGATTCGGATTTTTAGGTCTTGTACCATTATTAATTTGGGATAAACAAAATAATCCTAATCCACAAGGTTACATGATAATGGCTATTATAGCAGCACTAGGATGTTTAATTTCATATACATTATTAAATAAATTGACAATTGAGAGATATTCATCACCTAATTATGACAATGAAAAAAAGGAAGGATATTCATTTACCAAAACATTAAAAGAAGCACTAAAAAATAGACCTCTTCTAGGAATAATGCTTGCTTCTATAGGTTCTTTAATCTATATAACAGGAAACTCTCAGTTTGGAGGATTCGTTTATAAGGAATTTTATCAAGCTCCAAAGATGCAAACAATTGCTACATTTTTACAAATTCCTATTACTGTAGCCTTATTCTTTATAGGACCAAAATTAGGTCAAAAATATGGAAAAAGAAATGTACTCTCAATAGCTTTAGTATTTAACTTAATTGTTTCAGCTTTTCTTTTCTTTGTACCTATTAAAAGTGTAGGATTTTATGCTTTGCTTTATTCTATAGGAAATATTGGTCAATCATTCTTTATACTTTATGTTTGGGCCTTTGTTGGGGATGCTATAGACTATCATGAGTATAAATTTAATTCTAGAAATGATGGAACCCTTTACTCAACTTATACATTTTCAAGAAAAATTGGTACGACCATAGTGTCTGCAGGTGCAACTGCAATTCTTGCAGCAATAGGATTTGTATCAGGAGCAGATGCACAATCACATGAAGTTGTAACTGCGGTAAGATCTTTAGGAACTGCTATACCTTTTATAGCTTGTATAGTTGAACTTATAGGAATTAAATTAGTGTTCAATTTGACTGCAAAAGATAGTGAAAAAATATCACATGAACTTGCGAAAAGAGAAAGTAATGATTAAGTATGATGATCATGTTCATTTATCTCCTATAAAAGGTAGAAAGATAAATGGCCAAGACCTAATAACAAGTGAAGAAATGATAAAGTCAATGGATAAGAGGGACATAGATGTATCAGTAATAATGACTACTTCATTGAAAGGCGAAGGCTCAAATGAAGAAGCCTTAGAAATTATCAAGAAATACCCTAATCGATTCATGTATATGGCTACCTTTAATCTTTGTTTAAATGAAACTGATTTAGATAAAAGGATTAAAGAAGAAAAAGAAAAAGGTGCCATAGGTATAGGAGAACTAGTAGAAAATCAAGAAATAGAATCTTTCGATATTCAAAAGCTTTTTAAAGTGGCTGAGGCAAATAAGATGCCGATTTTATTTCATATGGCTCATCAAATGGGAAATTCTTATGGAATTTATGATAAAGCTCTTTTACCAGAGCTTGAGAAATCACTTAAAAAATATAAAGATTTAATCATAATAGGACATTCTCAACCATTCTGGTACGAAATGTATAATAAAAATAGTGATGTTAGTCCTGAGGAAAGAAACTCATATCCAAAAGATATAGTAAATGAAGAAGGAAGACTATTTGATCTTTTAAGAGAAAATTCAAATCTTTATTGTGATCTGTCAGCAAATTCTGCTGGAAATGCAATAATGAGAAATAAAAGCATGGGAATAGATTTTTTAAAAGAATTCCAAGATAGATTAATATTTGGTACGGATATATATAATAAAGATCAATATTTTCCTTTGGCAGATTATCTCAAGAAATTGCTTGATGATGGAGATATAAATAAAGACATCTATGAAAAAATATTTTCTAAGAATTTTGAAAAAGTTTTTCTGCATTAAAAAATTAACTTATTTATGTAAATAAGAGAGAATTTTATATTAATTATTTAAATAAATATAAAAATATATAAAATTCTTACAAATAAATGATAAAATAAGACTCAAAGCTTTAAATTTAAGGCTTTGAGTTTTACTTTGACAAAAATAGTTTATCCTTGTATTTTATAAAAAATTATGATATCCTATTTTAGGATAGAAATTAAATAACAAGTAATCTTTTTACGAAGATTAAAATAGTAAGGCCTAGGCCTTATATAAAAACAAGAAAATGTAAGCGGTTACAGCAATACTTGTAATTTTCTATCAATAATTATATTAATTTAATAAATTCTTAGATTGCTCTTGAAATAAAAGTGAATAGCTGATATCATAAAAATGTAAGCGGTTACAGATTGATATATATTTATAGAAAAAAAGCATTTTCATATAACTGGTAAAAATATTATCAAAAGATTGTGCTTAACAGGAGTAGTTATGAACATATATGATGTAGCAGATTATGCAAATGTATCGGTTGCTACTGTATCGAGAGTTATTAATAATACTGGAAAAGTATCCGATAAAACTCGAAAAAAGGTAGAGAAGGCAATCAAAGATTTAAATTATGTACCCAATGATGTAGCAAGGGCTCTTGCTTCAAGTAGGACTAACTACATCGGCGTTATGGTTGGTAATATAAGAAATTATTTTGATAACCAATCAGCCTATGAAATTGAAAGAAATCTTAAAAAACATGAAGTCGTTTCTATTCTTTGCAATACTTCAGACTATGATGATGAAAAGCTTGATTACCTTAAAGTTCTAAGAGAAAAGAAGGTTGATGGAATTATAACCGTAGGTTCAACCTATGCTGAACTTGACTTTCTAAATGTTCTTTCTAGACTAAGCAAGGATATCCCTATTGTCATGATAAATGTAAAAAGTGATATTAAGGGAGATAAGCTTTCTTATGTATGTTGTGATGAGGTAGATGCAATGGAACAATCACTTGCCTTTTTTAAGAAAAAGGGATATAAAAAGCCTCTACTTATATCAAGAGACTTAGGTTTTTTAACTCGTGCATCTATTACTAAGCAAGCAGGTTTTATAAAAGGACTTAAGACATACTTTCCGGAAAATGATTTTTTGGAAATTTTAGTCAAGGATATTGATGAGGAGATAGATGACATTATTGCATATATCAAAAGAGAAGGTGTAGATGTAATTCAATTTGAGGTAGACCTTATTGCAGTTAAATTTTATAAAAAATTCTATGAAAAAGGGATAAGGATTCCTGAAGATATAGGTATATGCGGTTTTGATAATGAAATACTTACAGACTACACCCACAAGAGAATATCTAGCATAGATCAAAGAATTGATAAACTCGCAAAAACAGCGGTTGATACTTTGATTGATATAGGTCTTGGTAAGGATTTCGAGAAAGTAAAAATGATTAAGGCTAAATTTATAGAAAAAGAAACGATTTAAGCAAAATAAAAGTAAATTTTTATAAAATTTGGGTAATAATCTAATAAGTTAAGTTGGAGTTTAAGAAAAATGTGGCGGTGTTAGAAATTTAACATAAACTTCTAATATTTAATATACCAAAATCTAATTTTCACATCGCCACTTAAGTCTATTTTTATAAATTGAGATATAGCATTATATCTAGTTGGATGTTGCTTGGTTTTATATTTTAATAAAGAAAGGGAGAGTGTATGAAACTAAATTTAGAAAATTTGAGTAAAATCAAAGAAAAGGTTGATAAAAAGCCTTGCTTTGATGTAGAAAAGTTAGTAGATGATTCTATTAAAGATCCGAAATGGCTTGCATTTGGTTCAGGCAATATCTTTAGAGGATACATTGCAAGAATTGGGCAAGATATGATAAATGCTGGGGAGTTTGACAGAGGAATTTCTGTAGTAGAAACATTTGATGAAGAAATTATTGAAAAAATTTACAAACCACATGATAATCTTGCCTTATCAGTTACTCTTCATAAAGATGGAAAGTTTGATACAAATTTAATTGCAAACCTTGTAGAAAGCCTAACTCTTAAAGATAAAGATAGGATTGAAGAGATCTTCTTAAATGATAATCTTCAAATTGCAAGTTTTACTATAACAGAAAAAGGATATAACCTATATGCTCCAAATGGAGAGTTAATGGACGTAGTAAAAGCTGATCTTGAAAATAATCCAGAAGATGCAAAACACCTTATGAGTATTTTAACAAATCTTTTGTACAAGAGATTTAAGAAAAATGCAAAAGAACTTACTCTTTTAAGTCTTGATAATTGTTCGAAAAATGGAGATAAGGTAAAAGATTCTGTAATGCTTATAGCTAATAAATGGAATGAAGATGGTAAGGTTTCAGATGAATTTATAACATACCTTAATGAAAAAGTATCCTATCCTTGGACAATGATTGATAAAATTACCCCAAGACCTGCAAAGGAAGTTCAAGAATATGTAGAAGGTTTAGGTTTTTCTGAGATGGATACAGTTGTTACAGGCAAAAATACCTATATTGCACCATTTGTAAACAGTGAAGAAGCAGAATATCTAGTTATGGAAGATGACTTCAAAAATGGTAGACCTGACTTTTCAAAGGTAGGAGTATATCTTGCTGATAGAGAAACTGTAAATAAGGTTGAAACAATGAAGGTTACAACATGTCTTAACCCACTTCATACAGTTCTTGCAACATATGGATGTGTTCTAGGATATGAATCAATCTCAGCTGAGATGAAAGATGAAGAACTTGTAAGTCTTATTAAAAAAATCGGCTATGATGAAGCTCTTCCAGTAGTTGTAAATCCAGGAATCTTAGATCCTAAAGAATTTATAGATGAAGTTATAAATGTAAGATTTCCTAACAGATTTATACCAGATACACCACAAAGAATAGCAACAGATACTTCACAAAAAGTAGCTATAAGATTTGGTGAAACAATAAAATCTTATGTAAATGAAGAAGGAAAAGACCCTAAAGATTTAAAATATATACCACTAGCTTTAGCAGGATGGTTAAGATATCTATTAGGTGTAAATGATGATGGAGAAAAGTTCGAGCTTTCATCAGATCCTTTGATGGATGAACTACAAAAGGACCTAGAAGGAATAAAACTTGGTGAATTCAAGGAAACAGAGGGACTTGATAATCTTTTAAGAAATGAAAGAATATTTGGACTTAATCTTGAAGAGGTAGGATTAGCTGACAAGGTAAAAGAATACTTTAAAGAACTTTCTGAAAAACCAGGTTCAGTAAGAGAAACCCTTAAAAAATACTTATAAGAATAGAGGTAAAAGCTTATGAAGATGACATTTAGGCACTATGGAAATGACGACCCTATATCACTAGAATATGTTGCTCAAATTCCAGGCGTTACTGGAGTTATGGTAATGATGAATGAGTGGGAAGCAGGAGAAGTTTGGGAAAAGGACGTATTCCAAGAATATGTAGACAAATGCCATGCAGTTGGTCTTGAATGTGAAATTATTGAATCAATCAATGTTCACGAAGACATAAAAATGGGACTTCCAACTAGAGATAAATATATAGAAAATTATAAGCAATCTCTAAGAAATGTTGCAGCTTGCGGAGTTAAAACTGTAATATATAACTTCATGCCAGTGTTTGACTGGGTTAAAACAGACCTTAAGAAAGAATTGCCAGACGGATCAAACACTCTAGCCTTTGATCAAGATAAGGTAGAAGGACTTTCACCACGTGATATGGTAGATGAAATCCTCGATGGAGCAGGAAACTTTGAACTTCCAGGTTGGGAACCTGAGAGATTATCTCAACTTGAAGATACTCTTAAGGTTTATGAAGACATAGACGAAGATAAATTAAGAGAAAATTACAAATACTTCCTTGAAGCAATTATACCTGTTTGTGAAGAAGTAGGAATCAAGATGGCAGTTCACCCAGATGATCCAGCTTGGCCAATCTTTAATATTCCAAGAATCACATCTACACCAGAAGATTTAGAAAAGATTGTAAATCTTGTAGATAGTCCATCTAATACACTTTGTATATGTACAGGATCTCTTGGATCAAGAAAAGAAAACAACGTGCCTGAAATAATCTATGACTTTGCAAAAAGAGGCAAGATTGGTGCAATGCACGTAAGAAATATCAAGTTTACAGGAGATAAGCAATTTTATGAATCTGCTCACCTTTCAAGTGCAGGAAGTCTTGATATGTATGAGATAATGAAAGCCTTATACGATGCAGGTTTTGATGGCTATCTTCGTCCAGACCATGGAAGAATGATTTGGGGAGAAGAAGGAAGAGCAGGTTATGGACTTTATGATAGGGCACTAGGAGTTGCTTATATCAATGGTTTATGGGAAGCAATAGATAAAAATAATAAAAGAAAATAGAAAGATAAAAGAGGGACATAATGAACAAGAAGCTAAAAACAATTATTTTAAGCCTATTAATGGTATTAATATTAGCATCATGTTCATCAAATGAAAAAGAATCAAAAATAATTGTAAGAGTAGGACACAATCAATCTCAAAAGCATCCAACCCATCTTGGACTTTTGGAATTTGAAAAGTATGTAGAAGGAAAGCTTGGAGATAAATATGATATCCAAGTTTTTCCCTCTGAATTACTCGGTAGCCAAACTGATATGGTTCAATTAACTCAAACAGGAGCTATTGATATTTGTGTTGCAAGTAATGCAATACTAGAAACATTTGATGACGTATATGAAATATTTAACCTACCATACTTATTTGCATCAGAAGAGTCTTATCATAAGGTAATGGATGATAAGTCTATAACAGATCCAATTTTTTCATCTACAAAAGAGGGTGGATTTGTTGGAGTAACTTGGCTTGATGCTGGAAGTAGGTCGTTTTATACAAAAAATACTAGGATTGAAAAACCTGAAGATCTAAAAGGACTTAAAATAAGAGTTCAGCAATCACCTACAAACGTTAAAATGATGGATATGTTTGGAGCAAGTGCTTCTCCTATGGGATTTGGTGAAGTATACACTGCCCTTCAATCAGGAATTATAGATGGGGCAGAAAACAATGAGATGTCCCTTACAGATAATGGTCATGGTGAAATTTGTAAATACTATTCTTATGATATGCACCAAATGGTACCAGATATAGTTATAGCAAATTATGACTGGCTTGAAAATATGCCAAAGGAAGATAGAAAAGTATTTGAAGAAGGATTTGAGGTTTTATCAAAGGCCCAAAGAAAAGAGTGGAAGAGTGCAGTAGAAAATGCAAAACAAAAAGCAGCTGAAATGGGAGTAGAATTTATCTATCCTGATCAAAAGCCTTTTTCTGATGCTGTTGAGCCACTTAAAGAAGAAGTAATATCACGAAATGAAAAATTAAAACCATATTACGAAAAAATCAAAGAATACAATGAAAAGTATCCAGCAAAGGAGGACAATAAATGAGAAAATTTCTAGATAATGTAATGAGAATTTTATCGGCTATAACCCTTGCTGTGATGCTAGTGTTAGTGCTTTGGCAAGTATTTACAAGATATATACTTAACAATTCTGCTACATGGACAGAAGAGCTTACAGCCTATCTTTTCGCTTGGTCCACACTTTTTGGAGCAAGTCTTGTAGTAGGTGAGAGAGGTCATATGAACATACCAGTAGTTATGGACAGGAGAAGTCCACATACACAAAAAATAGTAGGGATATTTGCGGAAGTTATAATCTTTTTATTCTCAGCTATAATCCTTGTTTATGGTGGATATTCCATAACAAAACTTGCTATGGGACAAATGACATCTTCCTTATCAGTGCCAATAGGAATCTTTTATATACCTATATTTGTTACAGGTGTAATTAATATGATTTATGCAATACTTAATATAAAAGATATAGTTGATGGAAAGATTGTATTTACACAAAAATCTTCAGTTGAGGAATCTTCGACAGAAAGTGCCTTAGATAGCGAAACAGAAAAATACCTAGGAGGTGATAAATAATGGCAGGACAAGCACTAGCGATAATACTTGTGGTACTCGCTATATTATTAATCCTTGGAGTTCCAATATCATTTTCAATAGGTATAGCAGCAATTTCAGGAATACTTTTAACAGTACCTTTAAATATATCAGTAGTAACAGCAGCCCAAAGAACATTCGTAGGGATGAGTTCTTTCACTTTAACAGCAATTCCATTCTTTATCCTTGCAGGAAACCTCATGAATGAGGGAGGTATTGCAAAAAGGCTAGTAAACTTTGTAATGGCAATTCTTGGAAAACTACCAGGAGCTTTGATGGTTACAAATGTAGGAGCAAATGCTCTATTTGGAGCAATCTCAGGTTCGGCTTCTGCAGCAGCTGCGGCAGTAGGATCAATGGTAAAAGATGGAGAAGAAAAACAAGGCTATGATAAGGCAGTAGCATCAAGTGCAAATGGAGCAAGTGCCCCATCAGGACTTTTAATACCTCCATCAAATGCCCTAATAACATATTCATTAGTATCAGGTGGTACAAGTGTAGCAGCACTTTTCTTAGGTGGTTATGTTCCAGGAATAATCTGGACTATAGCATGTATTATAGTTGCAGTAGCTATAGCTAAGAAAAAAGGCTATACATCAACAGAAGGTAAGTTTTCATGGAAGAATTTAGGACATGCAACAATAGATGCTATTCCTTCACTTGGACTAATAGTAGTAGTTATAGGAGGTATTGTAGCAGGAGTATTTACAGCTACAGAAGGCTCTGCTGTATCAGTGCTTTATTCATTAATCCTTGGTTTTATTTACAAAAATCTAAATCTTAAAAAGGTATGGAATATCTTAGTAGAGTCTGCAAAAATGAGTGGTATTGTAGTATTTCTTATAGGAGTATCAAATATACTTTCTTGGGTAATGGCATTTACAGGAATTCCACAAATGATTGGAAATGCCCTACTTTCAATAACAGACAACAAATATATAATCCTTTTAATCATAAATGTAATTCTACTTATAGCAGGAACATTTATGGATGTAACACCAGCAATCTTAATCTTTACTCCACTATTTTTACCGATAGTAACAGAGTTTGGAATGCACCCAGTACACTTTGGACTAATCCTTGTATATAACCTATGTATAGGAAATATTACTCCTCCAGTAGGAAACACTCTATTCGTAGCAATAAAGGTGGGAGATACAACCCTTGCAGAAGTTATGCCATACATGATTAAGTTCTATGTAGGAATACTTATAGGTCTCATACTTGTAACCTATATTCCATTCTTATCACTTGGCCTTCCACAAGCGGCAGGCTTAATTTAGAAAAGGAGACGAAATGAACAAATTTATGACAGATGATTTTATGCTTGATAATGAATATGCCAAAACTCTTTACCATAACTATGCTAAAGATGTTCCAATCTTTGACTTTCATTGTCACCTAGAAGCAAAAGAAATCTATGAAAATGAAAATATTCCATCAATAACCAAAGCTTGGCTTGGTGGAGATCACTATAAGTGGAGAGTTATGAGAGCGTGTGGTGTAGAAGAAAAATATATCACAGGTGATGCAGATGACTTTGAAAAGTTCGAAAAATATGCAGAAATAATGCCATATTTAATAGGAAATCCAATTTATCACTGGACTCACCTAGAACTTAAAAATTACTTTGGTATAGACTATCCACTAAACAAAGAAAATGCAAAAGAAGTTTATGATAAGTGTAATGAGCTTTTGGCTAAAGATGAATATAGACCACAAGGACTTATCAAGATGAGCAATGTTGCTGCAGTCTGCACAACAAATGACCCAACAGATACACTAGAGTATCATAAAAAACTTGAAAAAGAAGATTTAGGATTTGTTGTTAAACCAGCATTTAGGCCAGATAATGCAATCTATATAGAAAAAGATAGCTTTAACTCCTATCTTAATAATCTTTCAGATGTAAGTGGAATAAAAATCACTGACTTTACAAGTCTAAAAAAAGCCTTAATCCAAAGAATTAAATTCTTTAATGAAAATGGATGTAAGGCAAGTGACCAAGCTTTCCAATATATCCCTTATAGAAGAGCTAATGAAGATGAAGTAAATGAGATAGTAAGAAGAAAAATCTCAGGAGTGGAAGTAAGCAAAGAAGAAGAAGAGAAGTTTAAGACAGAAATTTTATTATTCTTAGCAGGAGAGTATAAAAAACTTGACTGGGCTATGGAAATTCACGTTGGAGTTATAAGAAACAATTCTAAGAAGATGTTCGAGGCTCTTGGGGCAGATGTTGGTGGAGATAGTCAATCAGACCTTGCATTCTCAGAAAACCTTGCAAATATTCTTTCAGATATAGAAGAGGCTGAAGGTATGCCAAGAACTATAATTTTCCCACTAAATCCAAAAGACCAATATCCAATAATGACCATAGCTGGTTCATTTAACAGGGCAAATGAAGAAAAGATATCAACAGTTCAACTTGGTACAGCTTGGTGGCACTTAGACCACAAGGAAGGAATGATAGATCAAATGAAAATTTTCTCACAAGTTGGAGTACTTTCTAAATTTGTGGGAATGCTTACAGATTCAAGGTCTTTCCTATCTTACCCAAGACATGAATACTTCAGAAGAATCCTATGTAACTTTATAGGGGGATTTGTAGAAAGAGGAGAATATCCTTGGGATGAAAAATTCTTAGGACAAGTTGTAGAAGACATTTGCATAAACAATGCTAAAAAATTTATAAAAGTAGATTTTAAATAAAAGGAGAAAATATGTCAAAGATTGAAACAATTTCAAAAATCAAGGAAATAGGAATAGTACCAGTAATTAGAGCAAATTCTGCTGACGAAGCAATAGAGTTTTGTAAAGGACTTATAGATGGTGGAATAAATACACTTGAAGTAACATTTACAATTCCAAATGCTATAGAAGTATTCCAAAGATTGCAAAAAGAACTTCCAGAAGATACTCTAATCGGTGCAGGTACAGTTCTTGACCCAACTACAGCAAGACTTGCAATAATGAATGGTGCAAAATTCATAGTTTCACCATCATTTGACAAGGAAGTTGCAAAACTTTGTAACAGATATAATATTCCTTATATGCCAGGCTGTGTAACACCAGCAGAAATGTTAACAGCATATGAATATGGAGTAGATATTATAAAACTATTCCCAGGTTCTCTTGCAGGTCCTTCATATGTAAAAGCAATTCATGGACCATATCCACATTTCCAAATTATGCCAACAGGTGGAGTAAGCCTTGATAATATAGAAGATTGGTTTAATGCAGGAGTTGTAGCAGTAGGAGCAGGTTCAAACCTTGTAAAGGGAAGTAGAGAAGAAATCACTAAAAAAGCTAAACAATATTTAGAAAAAATTGCGGAGGTAAGAAAATAATGAGTAAAAAAGTTGTAACACTTGGAGAAATAATGCTAAGATTATCCACTCCAGGATATGAAAGATTTGTACAAGCAGAAAGCTTTGATGCAATCTACGGTGGTGGAGAAGCAAATGTTGCAGTATCTTTAGCAAATTATGGATATGATGCTCACTATGTCACAAAATTACCAGTTCATGAAATAGGACAAGCAGCTGTAAATTCACTTAGAAGGTATGGAGTAAACACAGACTATATAGTAAGAGGTGGAGAAAGGGTAGGAATTTACTATTCAGAAACAGGTGCTTCATCAAGACCATCAAAGGTAATATATGACAGATCAAACTCAGCAATAGCAGAAGCTGACGTAAGCGAATTTGATTTTGATGAAATATTTAAAGATGCTAAATGGTTCCACACATCAGGAATCACTCCAGCAATCTCTAAAAATGGTGCAGAGATAACAAAAGCTGCAATGATAGCTGCTAAAAAAGCTGGAGCAAAAGTTTCAATCGACTTAAACTATAGAGCAAAATTATGGACTCCAGAAGAAGCTCAAAAAGTTATGAAAGAGCTTATGCAATATGTAGATGTATGTATAGGAAACGAAGAAGATGCATCACTTTCATTAGGATTTACACCAAAAGGTCTAGATGTAGAAAGTGGTAAACTTGATGCCAATGCTTACAAAGAAATCTTTAAACAAATGAAAGAAGAATTTGGATTTGAATATGTAGTATCAACACTAAGAGAATCCTACTCTGCAAGTGATAATGGTTGGTCAGCTTTAATCTATAATGGAGAAGAATTCTACCAATCAAGAAAATACGACTTAAGAATCGTAGACAGAGTTGGTGGTGGAGATAGTTTTGCTGCAGGTCTTATCACGGGTCTTCTTGATGGAAAGAGCCAAGGAGAAGCTTTAGAGTTTGCAGTAGCTGCATCAGCACTTAAACATACAATTAAGGGAGACTACAACCATGTTTCTCGTGAAGAAGTCGAAAGACTTGCTGGTGGAGATGCTTCAGGAAGAGTTCAAAGATAAATAAAACAAAAGGGGCAGTTAGAAATAACAGCCCCCTTTAAAAAAATATAAGAAAAGCTTTGCTAAATTAAAAATAAAATCTAAACTAAGCTTGAATCAAAAGAGAAAATTAACAAAAATCAGCAAAATTTTAGTTATTAAAAAAATGTTTGCAACTATTTAACAATTATTATAAAAAATAAGTAAGGAGAAAATAATGGCAGAAAGACAATTAAAATTCGGAATTATTGGCTATGGTACAGAAGGTTCAATGTATGGAAAATTCATTTCTGAAGGTATGGTTCCTAACATAGACCTAGTTGCTGTATGTGATATTGACGAAGAAAAACTTGAAAAGGCAAAAGGAATTCATCCAAACATCAAAACTTTTACAGACTACAAAGAAATGATAGATTCAGGACTTGTAGAAGGAATTGTAACTTGTGTGCCACACTATCTTCACCCAGAAATGGCAATTTATGGACTTGAACATGGTGTAAATGTACTTAACGAAAAACCAGCAGGTGTTTATACAAAACAAGTTAAAGAACTTAATGAAGTTGCTAAAAAGTCTGATAAGGCATATGCACTATTCTTCAATCAAAGAACAAACCCACTTTATAGAAAATTAAAGAAAATCCTTGATGCTGGAGAACTAGGACCAATAAGAAGAACAAACTGGATTATCACAACATGGTGGAGACCAGACGCATATTATGAGCAATCTGAATGGAGAGCTACCTGGGGAGGAGAAGGTGGTGGAGTACTCGTAAATCAAGCACCACACCAATTAGATCTTATTCAATGGATGACAGGAGTTCCTGATAGGGTTTATTCATCAGTTCATTATGGATATCAAAGAAATATAGTTGTAGATGACCAAGTTCATTTTATTATGGAATATGATGATGGTAGAACAGGTGTATTTGTAACAAATACAAACGAAATCATTGGTACAGATAGGCTTGAAATAGTATGCGATGGAGGAAAAATCGTAGTTGATAATTCCCAAAAAGCTACTATCTACAGACTAAAAGAAACTGAAAATGACCTTAATGCTAGAATGACAATTGATGATGTCAAGATGCTTTTTGCAGGTCAAATGAAATTTGATGACCTTTATGATACAGAAGTTATTGAAGAAAACTCTGTATGGGGGGGACAACATTGTGAAGTTATGAGAAACTTTGCAGCTCATATTCTTGATGGAGAAGAACTTCTTGCAAATGGTGCAGAAGGAATAAATGGTGTTAGACTTGCAAACGCAGTTCATTTATCAAGCTGGTTAGGCGAACCTGTATCAGTTAAAGACTTCGATGATGACAAATATCTAGAATTATTAAACGAAAAAATTAAAGAAGAAGGAAAATTTGAGGAAAGAAAATAGGTAACATATGTTAAAAGTTGGAGTAATTGGATTGGGGACAGTCTCTCCGATCCACCTACACTCTATTAATCATTCTCCATACGCAAGACTTGTTGCGGTATGTGATATAAAAGAAGATAAGGCTAGAGAAAAATGTCAGCAAACTCATTGTGATGTAACTCCTTCTTATTCTGATTATAAAGAGATGATAGATAAGGAAGATTTAGATGTAGTTCATATTTGTCTTCCTCACTACCTACACGCAGAAGTTTCTAAATATGCTCTTGATAAGGGACTTAACGTATTTTGTGAAAAGCCAGTTGATATCTCCTATGCTAAAACAAAAGAACTTTATGACCATTATAAAAAATATAAGGGTAAGCAAAAACTTGGTATATGTTTTCAAAATAGATACAACAATTCAGTAGTAAAACTAAAAGAGTTACTAGAAAAAAATAAAGAAGAAGTTTTTGCAGTAAAGGGCCTTGTAACCTGGTTTAGAGATATGAGCTACTATAATGAAGAACCTTGGAGAGGAAGACTTAAAGAAGCAGGTGCAGGAGTAATCATAAATCAGGCTATTCATACCCTAGATCTTATGGGATATGTGACAGGCAAGGATTGGAAGAGTTTAAATGCAAGAATGTCAAAACTTATGAATACTGAGATTGAAGTAGAAGATACAGCAAATGCCTTTATAAAATACGAAGATGGGGTAAATGGGTTGTTTATTGCAACAAATGCTTACTCAATCACAGATTCAATTGAGCTTCAAGTTATTTCTAAGAATGAAAAATACACTATCAAGGAAAATAGACTTTTTGATAGAAAGCTTAATATGCTAGCTGAAGATGAAAAATCAAGCCAAACTAAAGATTACTATGGTGCAGGACATGAAAAATTAATCAATAAATTTTACAAAGCCATTATAGATGATACAGATGATTATTGTGATCTTTCTGACGCTCTACAAACTATGGAGCTTATTCAAGCTATAATTAATTCATCTAATGGAAAAAGGGAAATCACAAAGGAGGATATATTAAATGACTAAAATAGGAGTACAAGCTTCAACGGTTGTTGATAGCTTTAAAAATGATGGAGTATATGAAACTTTTAGAAAACTTAATGATATAGGTTACAAATCAGTAGAGGTATCTCAAGTCGAAACAAGCAAGGAAAATATAGATGAAATCATTAGAGCTTGCAAGGACTTTGGCATGGAAGTTGCAGCAATGTCTGCTGCTGTTGAGCCACAATTTGAAGGTCAAGAATCTCTTGATACAGATTTTGATAAGATAGTGGCTGATTGCAAAGCTGTAGGAACAGACCTATTAAGAATTGGAATGCTTCCATTTGATAAGATGGCAAACATTGAAAAAGCAATAGAATTTGCAAAAAAAGCGAATGAATTTGCCCTAAAACTTAAAGACGAAGGAATAAAACTTTACTACCATAATCACCATGTAGAATTTGTAAAATATGATGGAAAATACTTATTAGATATAATTGCAGAAAACGCTCCAGAATTAGGATTTGAACTTGATGTGCATTGGGTACAAAAGGGAGGAGAAAATCCTGTAAATATCCTCAAAAAATATGCTGGAAAGGTAGAACTCGTTCATCTTAAAGACTATGAAGTAATGCCACTTACTGAAGATGATCTAAAACTTATGCAAACAGATGTGAATGCTTTCAGACAATCATTTGATAATAGGGCAAGGTTTGCACCATTAGGTCAAGGTTCTCTTCCATTAAAAGAAATTGCAGACCAAGCTATAGAATCAGGATGCAGATACCTACTAGTAGAACAAGATATGTCTTATGGTAGAGATCCATTTAATGAACTTAAAATCTCCTATGATTGGTTAGTGGATAATGGATTTAAGGACTTATTCTAATGGCAATCAATAAAAAAGATGGGATGAACTATGCACCTAAAGGAAAGGCCAACAAAGTAGTTAAAGATGGTGAGTTTCCTGTAGCAATAGCAGCCCTTGACCATGGACATATCTATGGTATGTCCAATGGTCTAAAGGAAGCTGGTGCCAACATAGTTTACGTATATGATAGAGATCCTAAAAAGATAGAAGAGTACTTAGAAAAATTTCCAGAAGTAAAAAGAGCGGAGAGCCTAGAAGAAATCCTTGAAGATTCTTCTATAAAAATGGTTGCAGCTGCAGCTATACCAAACCTTAGGTCTGAGCTTGGAAATAAGGTTATGAAAGCAGGAAAAGACTATTTTACAGATAAGACAGGCTTTACAACACTAGAGCAATTAGAAGAAACAAGAAAGGTCCAAAAAGAAACAGGTAGAAGGTATTTTGTTTACTTTTCTGAAAGACTACACGTAGAAGGAGCAATCTTTGCAGGAGAACTTATAAAAGAAGGAAAGATAGGAAAGGTAGTTCAAGTTACAGGTTTTGGACCACATAGTTTAAACAAAGAATCTCGTCCAGACTGGTTCTTTAAAAAAGAACAATATGGAGGAATTCTTACAGATATAGGGAGTCATCAGATAGAGCAATTCCTTTATTATACAGGAAATGAAAATGCAAAGGTTATTTCATCTAAGGTAGGAAACTACGCAAATCCTGATGTTCCAGAATTAGAAGACTATGGTGATGCAACACTAGTAGGAGATAATGGCGCAACATTCTTCTATAAAGTTCACTGGTTTTCACCAAAAGGACTTTCAAGTTGGGGAGATGGTAGGACCTTTATAACAGGAACAAAAGGTTCAATTGAAGTTAGAAAATACACAAATGTGGGAGAAGAAGCCACAGGAGATCATGTATTTTTAGTAGATGGCGAGGGAGAGCACCATTATAAGGTAAATGGGAAAGTTGGTTTTCCATTCTTTGGTCAAATGATTCTAGACTGTATTAACGGCACAGAAGAAGCCATGACACAAGAGCATATATTCAAGGCACAAGAACTTTGCCTATTATGTCAAAAAGAAGCCATAAAGCTTGATACAAATATATAGAAAAGGAAGATTTCATACAATCAAAAATAAAACCTTTTGGTATAAGTGATAAATTAGGATACATATTTGGGGATTTGGGAAATGGATTCTCCTTTGCTCTTTCTTCAGTATTCTTTATGAAATTTCATATAGATGTTATGGGAGTTTCTCCTGGAGCTATAGGAGCAATGATGCTTCTAGCCAAGGTAATGGATGCTTTCACAGACATAGGTATGGGACAAATAGTAGATAGGACACCACCAACAAAAGATGGTAAATTCTTGCCATGGATAAGAAGAGTTTCAGGCACAGTAGTTCTTGCATCATTATTGTTATATTCGGTTTGGTTTAAAGACGCATCAATGACCTTAAAGGATGTATGTATGTAACCTACATACTTTTTGGCTCTATCTCATATACAGCCATAAATATCCCTTATGGATCAATGGCATCAGCAGTAAGTGAAAACCTAGATCATAGGACTGAGCTTTCTACATGGAGGACTATAGGTTCCCAATTAGGACAATTTGTAATAGCGGTAGTAGGACCTATGTTTGTCTACTATACAAATAAATCTGGCAATGAAGTTCTTTCATGGTCAGCAATGAGTAAATTTGCTCTATTTTGTTCAATAATGGTAATCATAACCTACTTACTATGCTTCCGCCTAACAACAGAAAGAGTCAAGATACCAGTATCAAAAGAAAAATTTTCATTTATACAAACATTTAAGGTTATGTTTTCATCAAGAGCCTTAATAGGGCTAATTCTTGCTTCATTATTTTACTTACTATCAGTAATGACAGTAAATGGAATGAACTCATACCTTTATCAAAACTACCTTAACAACGTTAAGGCTATGAGTTTTATAGGCTCATCACAAATGGTGATAACCCTACTAATGGCAGCGGTAGTAGCAAAATTATCAGCTAAATATGGCAAGAAGGAAGTTGCTATATTTGGTTTATTGATAGCAGGAATATCCTATGCTATAGTATATTTCTTAAGACTAAAAAATGTAGAAGTATTTATAGACTTTGTAATAGTATATCAAATAGGAATGGCCTTCCAAGGTATAACATCATTGGCAATAATTATAGATGTAATAGATGACTTGGAAGTATTAAAAGACAGAAGAGATGATGGAGCAATATATGGAGCTTTCTCATTTTTAAGAAAACTTGGTCAAGCAGCAGCAAGTGGACTTACAGGATTTTTGCTTGAGATAATCAACTATTCACCTGCTACTAAATTTGACCCAGCTGTAACTATACTAATAGCAGCACTTATATATATATATTTATATATCCATTAAATAAAGATAAGGTTTATAAAAATGCCACATCTTTACATGAAAAGAGAATAAAGGAGATGACTAAATCTCAATAAAATAAAAATATAAAAGAAAAGGAAAAAATAAAAATGGAAAAAAGAACAAAACCTTTTGGAATAAAAGATAAGATTGGTTATGCGGCAGGAGATGTTGGTAATAACTTTACATTTACCTTAGTTTCAAGTTTCTTGATGCTATTTTATACAAATGTATGGGGGATAGATCCAAAAATGGTAGGAACCCTATTTTTTGTATCAAGAATAATAGATGCTTTCACAGATGTTGGAATGGGTACAATAGTAGATAAATTCCCGGGAAACAAGGATGGTAAATTTAGGCCATTTATTAAATGGGGAGCAATACCAGTTGCAGTAGCAGGATTCTTGCTATTCCAAACAGGTCTAAAAGACCTATCAATGGGACTTAAAATTGCAATAATGTATGGAACTTATATACTTTGGGGATCTTTATGTTATACCTTTATAAATATTCCTTATGGATCAATGGCATCAGCAATTACACCAGATCCTGACCAAAGAACAGAGCTATCAACCTTTAGAACACTTGGAGCGACCATTGCAGGACTTGTAATAGGCTTTGTAACTCCATATATACTTTATCAAAAAACAGCAGGTCAACCTGACGTTCTACTTGAAGGAAGATTTCCATTAGTTGCAGGACTTTATGGTATACTTGCAATAATAGCTTATTTTGTATGTTATGGATTTGTAACAGAAAGAGTAAATATAGCAAGAGAATCAGGCGGCAAAAACGAAAATGTCTTTGCTGGAATTGGAAATGTAATTACTAAAAGATCATTATTATCAATTATCCTAGTGTCAATTTGTCTACTATTGGGAATGCTTTTAATAGGTTCAATGAACGCTTATGTATACTCAACCTACTTTGGTGATTCAACTGGAATAGCACTTGCAGGACTTGTAACAACTCTACCAATGCTTATAACAGCACCAATAGCCATGGAATTAGGGAAAAAAATAGGTAAGAAAGAAGCTACAGTAATAGGACTTTTAGGATCAGCAGCTATATTTTTCATACTATATTTACTAAAAGTTAAGAATATGTACATATTCTTAGCAGGAACAGGACTTGCCTATGTATTCTTAGGAATATTTAATACCCTAACTTGGGCAATGATTACAGACGTTATAGACGATCTTGAAATCAAAAATGGAGTAAGAGATGATGGAAAAGTATACGCAATCTACTCATTTGCAAGAAAATTAGGACAAGCTTTCGCAGGAGGACTAGGTGGATTTGCTTTAGCTTCAATTGGATTTGTACAAGGAGCAGCAACCCAAACGCCAGAAGTTGCAGTAGGAATCTACAATATAGCAACCTTGATACCAGCCATAGCCCTAGGCTTAGGCGGACTTGTAGTACTATTTTTATATCCACTAAGCAAAAAACAAGTTTCTAAAAATAACTCTTACCTTTCTGAAAAGAGAGGCTAGGTAAAAAAATTATAAGACAGATAAGTAAGACTCTAAGAAAAATTTCTTAGGGTCTTTTTAGTACCATAAATAGTGTAAGAAAGGAAGTAATTCCTATCTTGCACTATTTTTGTATAATGAAGAAGTAGTATGACGAGAGTCTTTTAGGGTTAAAACATCCGACAATAAAACTGTCAACTACCATTTCATTATTAATATTCGGTTAAGCAGGTAGGGCAAAACGTCCGTGTCACAAGCTAAAATGAGTGTAATAGTGCAGGTAGAAACTACAAAAGAAAAAAGAAAGAAGGAAAACCATGATATCTGTAGGAATAGACATATCAAAGGATAAAATTACAGTTTGTTCATTAGAACAAGGAAGCAAAATAATCTGGAAACCATTTGATGTTTACCTAAACAAAAGTAAAGTCGAAGAATTATTAAAGAAACTAGAAAAATTAAAAGAAGTAAAAATAACGATGGAAGCAACAGGAAAATATCATCTACCAATACTTTATGAATTAAAAGAAAGAGGCTACTTTGTAGCAGTAATAAATCCATTAAAGATGAAATAATTTTGCCGAGCCTTAAACTTTAGAAAAGCAAAAAATGACAACATAGACGCAAAACAAATAGCAGAATATGGACTAATGTATAGGCAAGAATTAGAAGAATACAAGGTAGATGAAGAAAACTACAGAGTTTTAAAAGAATTAAACAGAAGCTACCAATGTTACATGGAGCTAAGAATCAACCAAATGAACTACGTAGATCAAATAACACATCAAACATTTCCAGGCATAAAAACACTAATTCCACATAATTAAGGAGACTTTTCAAAAGACAAACTATTAGACTTTTTAAAAAAATGGTGGCATAAAGACTTAGTATTAGAAAAAACAGAAGAAGAATTTGTAGAAGAATATAAAAGGTGGGCAAAAGAAAAGAGATACCATCCAAATGCAAATAAAGCAAAAGCCATTTACAAATTAGCAGAGGATAGTATCTCAACATAGCCTTCCTATAACTCAAAAATAGAAACGAATATCAGAGAAGGAATAAACCTGAAAAAACAAATAAATCAGATTCTAAATAACATTTTATCATAAATGATAGAAATATCCGAGCCCTTAGAAGAATATCAAGAAGTAAAAAAATTCTCAGGCATATCAGAAAAATTAGCAGTACAAATAGTAGAAGAATTTGGAGACCTATCAAAATTTAAAAACAAAAAAAGCCTAATATCTTTTATTGGAATAGACGCACTGCCATATGAATCAGGAAACTTTAAAGCAGACCAAAGGAAAATAAGTAAAAGAGGAAACACAATACTAAGAAAAGTAGGCTACCAGGCAATGAAATGTATGATGAGTGCTAAAAATCCAGAAAACGAAATATATAATTACATGATAAAAAAGAAAAAGAAGGAAAAGCCGAGAAAAAAGAATTAAAAGTAGCATAAGATTTGGAAAAATACTAAAAAAAGCCGATTATTTACTTCGGCTTATTTGCCATGCACTAATTTAAATCAAATAGCCTGAAATTAATTTCAGGTTAAGCTTGACTTTTGTTAGCAGGTTTTTATGTATAGCTAAAATTATTAGCACCTAATTTAAAAAAATACTTGACAAGTGTTTTCCTATACGATATATTATAGACAAGTAATTCGTATATACAGCTAAATTCGTATATACGAAATAAATAAGTAAGGTAATTTTAACGTTTAAAAGTGACTAAATTATAAGGAGGTCAAAAAATGCCAAAGAAAAATAGTGATAAAATTTTAAAAGGAACAGAAAATCAATATTATAGAGCCACAATGAAATCTATGGGTTTTACTACAGAGGATTTAAAAAAGCCTATAATAGGAATCGCTAATGCGTGGAGTGAACTAGTTCCAGGGCATTATAATTTGCGACAAGTTGCACAAAGAGTAAAAGACGGTATATACAGAAATGGTGGAACTCCTGTAGAATTCGGTGTAATTGGTGGTTGCGATGGAATGGGTCAAGGTCATGTTGGAATGAATTATATAATGCCATCAAGGGAATTGATAGCTGATTCTATTGAGTCTATGGCACAAATTAATGCACTCGATGGTATCGTTTTATTAGGATCATGCGATAAAATTGTACCTGGAATGTTAATGGCAGCTGCTAGATTGGATATACCAGCTATTTTATTACCAGGTGGACCTATGGATGGAGGAATTGAATTTGATGGAAGAGAATCCGATCAAACTTCTAGCATGGAAGCTTTAGGAATGTTAGCTGCAGGGAAAATTACTGAAGAACAATATAAGATATTAGAAGATCATTCATGTCCTTCTTGTGGGTCTTGCTCTTTTTTGGGGACAGCAAATACAATGTGTGCATTATCTGAAGTTATGGGAATGACTCCTCCTGATGGTGGTATCATACCTGCTACAAGTGCAAAAAGATTACAAATAGCACAAGATACGGGATACTACATAATGGAATTATTTAAAAAAGATATAACTTCAAGAAAAATAATTACTAATAAGTCCATAGAAAATGCTATAAAAGTTTGTACATCAATGAGTGGAAGCACAAATGCTGTAATGCACCTAGCTGCTATTGCCATAGAAGCAGAATTAGATATTGATGTTTTAGATACTTTCAACAAGTTTTCTTATGATACACCGAGGTTAGCATCCGTTAATCCATCTTCAAAGTGGAATGTTCCAGATTTTTATAGAGCAGGTGGAGTAGTAAGGATTATGCAAAATCTTGGAGATAATCACTTAAATCTTAACCAGTTAACTGTAACAGGTAAAACTGTAAGAGAAAATATTGAAGATCATTTTTATCCATTTAAAGAAAATAATGAAGTAATTAGACCATTAGATAATCCGTTTGATTACGATGGAGGAATAGCAATTTTACGAGGAAATTTAGCCCCTGATACAGGAGTTACAAAACCTGGCGCCTTTGATAGAAGTTTAGATCATTTTAAAGGTAGAGCTGTTGTATTTAATTCAGAAGAAGAAGCAGAAAAAGCAATTCTAGAAGGTCAAATAAAAGAAGGAGATTGTGTTGTTATAAGATATGAAGGTCCAAAGGGTGGTCCTGGAATGAGAGAAATGTTTAAAGCTATGAAATTGTTATATGGAAGAGGTTTGGGAAAATCAACAGCATTAATAACAGATGGAAGATTTTCAGGGACTAATAATGGATTGTTTGTTGGTCACATATCCCCTGAAGCTGCTGAAGGAGGACCTATAGCAATAGTAGAAAACGGTGACGAAATAGAGATAGATATACAAAGTAGAAGTATAAATTTACTCGTTGACGATAAAACTATTGAAGAACGATTAAGTAAATGGAGAAGACCTGAGCCTAAATTCAACTCAGGATATTTAGGTTTATATTCTAGAGTTGCTTCTTCTGGATCAAAAGGTGGAGTGATAGATTATAATTTATTAAACAAAAATCAAGATTGAGAGAAATTACTATGAATAAAAAGACACAAAAAGCTAAAAAGATCAGAGAAATTTGGGCTCAAAGTGACGCGTTAAGAATGGGCATGGGATGGACTGAAGATGATATTGAAAAACCATTAATAATGGTAAATGATGTATTTGGAGAGTCACATCCAGGGAGCATACATCTTGACAAATTAACTAAAGAAATAAATACAGGAATAACAGAAAACGGTGGTAAACCAGTAGATTTCCATATTACTGATATCTGTGATGGCATAGCTCAAGGACATAATGGAATGAATTATATATTACTTTCACGAGAGATTATTGCTGATATGGTTGAAATTCATGGAAATGTGCATCCTTGGGATGGGATGGTGTTAGTTTCATCATGTGATAAATCAATTCCTGCTCATTTAATAGCGGCAGCAAGATTAGATATACCTACTGTATTCGTTCCTGGGGGAACAATGAGACCAGGACCTTATATGACTACATCTGGAAAAGGTGGAGAGATTACTTTACAAAAGAAACAAAACAAGATAAATGATTTTGAAGTAATGCAATACAAAAAAACGGGTTGTCCATCATGTGGTGCATGTCAATTCTTAGGGACAGCAAATACAATGCAGGCTTTATCTGAAGCGTTAGGACTATCATTACCGACTACAGCTTTATCTTCTGCAACAATGATAGATATTCAACAAACATCTAGAATGGCTGGAAAAGCAGTAATGAGGTTAAAAGAAAAAAATATAAAAGTATCTGACATATTAACTAAAGAAGCTTTTGAAAATGCTATAATTGTTCATGCTGCAATTGGAGGATCTACCAATGCCATGATACATCTGCCAGCTTTAGCACATGCTTTAGGATGGGAATTAGATGTAAAAAAATTTGATGAAATTAACAAAAAGATTCCTCATTTATGCAATGTTGCACCAAGTGGAAGATATCCAGCCGAAACACTTTGGTTTGCAGGAGGGATTCCGGCAGTTCAAGAAGAACTTAGAGAATATTTGAACTTAGACGTTATAACAGTAACTGGTAATACTCTTGGGGAAAACTTAGATGCTGTAAAATCTAGTGGTTTTTATGAAAGAAATATTGGATATCTTGCAAATTATGGTTTGAAGAAATCTGACATCATAACACCTATTAATGAAAGCAATGAAAAGGGATCGGTAGCTGTTCTTGAGGGGAATATAGCACCTGATGGAGCGGTTATAAAGTATTCAGCTGTAAGTGAAGATATGATGTATCATGTAGGAAAAGCAAAAGTCTTTAATTGTGAAGAAGATTGCAATCAAGCTGTAGTGGATGGGAATGTAGATCCAGGCGATGTACTTGTGATTAGATATGAAGGTCCAAGAGGTTCGGGAATGCCGGAAATGTATATGACTACTGAAGCTATTATGAGTGATCCAAGAATAAATTCATCAACAGTATTAATTACTGATGGGAGATATTCTGGTGCTACAAGAGGTCCTTGCGTAGGACATATATCTCCAGAAGGTGTCACAGGAGGACCAATAGCGTTTATTGAAGATGAAGATTTAATTGAGTTAGATATTAATAATAGAACTATTAATATAGTGGGAATAAAAGGGAAAAAAGTAGATAAGTATGAAGTAGAGTCTATTATGAAGGAAAGAAAGAAAAAGTGGACACCCCCAAATTTATCTAATAGAAAAGGAATTTTTAAAAAATATACAGAGAGTGCTACATCAGGTATGAAAGGAGCGTACATGAAATGAGTGAAGTTACTTTATTAGGTGCTTTATTAGCGTTAGGTATAGCTATTTTTTTAATAATCGTTGGGATACCTGCATCTTATAGTATGTTATTTGGAGCATTAGTAGGTGGAATTGTAGGTGGAGCTGGTCTTTCAGGAACATTGAGTATAATGGTAGGCGGCGCTTCTGGCATGACTTCTGCTATATTAAGGATTATAGCGGCAGGAGTATTAGCTGGTGTACTCATGGGCTCAGGAGCCGCTAGTACAATTGCTGAAACAATAGTAAAAAAATTAGGTGAAGCAAATTCATTAATTGCATTAACTATTTCTACATTTATATTAACAGGGATAGGTGTTTTTGGAGATGTTTCAGTGTTAACAGTATCTCCAATAGGAATACAAATAGGTAAAAAAACAAAAGTATCAAAATTAGCTATTTTATTTGCTATGATAGGTGGAGTTAAAGGAGGACAGTTGGCGTCACCAAATCCAAATACGATTGCTGCAGCAGAGCCTTTTAATGTACCGTTAACCAGTTTGATGCTAGCTGGTGTTATACCTGGTATAGCAGTTGCTATTGCAACAATAATTTTATCTAGAACGCTAGTAAATAAAGGAAATTTATTTGGCGAACATGAAGAGGAAGTAATATTAGAAAATAAACCTGGATTATTTGCCTCAATAATTGGTCCGATTGTATCTATATCTCTATTGGTTCTTAGACCGATTGCAGGAATAGAAATTGATCCTATAATTGCTTTGCCAGTAGGAGGTATTGTGGGATGTCTTGCAATGGGCAAATATAAAGATTTTATATCTCTATCTACTTTAGGATTGGATAAGATGAGTAGTGTTGTGTTACTTCTATTAGGAACTGGTACTATTTCTGGAATTATTTCAAATTCCTCAATCCAAGAAGTTGTAATAGGATTTGTTGAACACGTAGGTCTACCAGGATTTATGTTAGCTCCAATTGCAGGTATTACTATGGGAGCTGCTACGGCATCTGCTACGGCAGGATCTTCTGTAGGAGGTAATATATTCGGAGAATCAATATTAGCTTCAGGAGTTGCTCCATTACAGGCAGCACAGATGATATATACAGGAACAATTTGGTTTGATAGCTTACCTCATGGTAGTTTCTTTCATGTAAGTTGTGGTTCTGTTAATATGAAAATAAAACAAAGATTAAAATTACTACCATATGAGTTATTGATAGGAATAGCAGGATCCATAGTTTCTGTACTTTTATATGGTGTTATAGGATTGAATTTTTAGGAGGACTTTATGTGTGAAATAATAGTACCAGTTGTTACAATATTTGATGAAAATGAAAAACCGGATTTCGAAGAAAATAAGAAAGTCATAGATTTTCTTATTGAAGGTGGTGTTGATGGGATTCTAGTACTTGGAAGTACTGGAGAATTTACAGTTTTAGACTATGAAGATAAATTACAATTTGCTAAAGACTACTACGAGTATACAAATGGCAGGGTTGATTTATATTTTGGAAGCAATTGTGCTTCATTTGAAGATACAGTAAAGCTTAGCAATGAAGCTATAAAAATAGGCTATAAAGGTGTTATGGTTATGGGACCATATTACTTTGCCATGGATGATGAAAAAATCTTTATATATTATAATGAATTAGCAAAAAAAGTTAATGGAAATGTATATATTTATAATTTTCCAGCCAGAAGTGGTTACTCTGTAAGTGGTGAAGTATATGCTAAATTAGTTGAAGAAAACTCAAATATAGTAGGTCTTAAAGATTCAGTTCTAGACCCACTTCACACTAATAGTCTACTAAGAGCTACAGAAGGTCATAAGACAAAAATTTACTCAGGATTTGATGACCAATTCTTATATAACCTTTCAACAGGTGGTTCAGGATGTATAGGTGCTCTTTCAAACTTAGTACCAGAAATATGGTCAGATCTCGTTAAATCAACAAAGGAAAAGAACTTTGATAGAGTATATAAACTGTCTAATTTAATTCACAAACTAATGCCTCTATATGATTTAGATAGTAACTTTTCACACTTATTCAAAAAATTAATGGCAGTAAGAGGAGTAGATATCTCTCCTAGGTCAATATTTCCATACAATCAACTTTCAGATGAAGTATTTGAAAAAGGAAAAGATATTCTAGAAAAGGTAATTAAAGAGTACGAAGAAATCAAGTAATTGTGATATAATATTCCATGACTGGAGGAATCATGGAATATAAATTACACAATCCTACCCTTAGAGTAGTAAAAATTCTTGATTTAATAAACAACTTCGAAAACGGTCTTTCATTTTTAGATATATCAACTAAACTAGAAATTCCAAAAAGCACACTAAGCCCAATTCTAAAAACACTGGAAATTACTAATTTTATTGAAAAAAATGATAAGGGATGCTATGTGGCATCCTTTAAACTTTTTCAATTAGGCCTATCTTATTCAGGAAGACTTGATTGTCTTTCAATGATTAGAAAGCAGATGGAAATAGTAGTGGATAAAATTGGTGAAATAGTACAATTTGGAGTCCTAATAGATGATATGGTACTGTACCTAGAGAAGGTAAACGCACCAGATAATATTGAAATAGTAAGTTCTGTAGGAAAGAAAATTCCAGCTATATATACTGGACTTGGAAAGGCACTTTTATCTGGATTTAGTGATGAAGAAATAATAGAAAAATTTAAAGACTATGAATTTGTAAGGTATACAGAAAACTCAATAACAAATATTGATAGGCTACTTGATGAAATACACATGGTAAGGGAAAAGGGATATGCGGTTGAAAACCAAGAATTCACCCTTAATACTTCATGTGTAGCTGTACCTATTAGAGAAGATGGGATAATTAAGGGAGCAATGTCTGCTACCTATCCAAATTTTAGAAAAACTGAAAATACAGAAAATTTCATCTCTAAAGTTTTATTAGAACAAAAAGAAATTATAGAAGATATTATAAAGATTCAAAATTTGAAATTAGATTTTACAAACAGTGAGCAATAGGGGTAAATTATGAAATTATTTTTTATAGAAATAGAAAATAACAAAGAAATAGCAGTCCAAAAAAATAATAACCTATACCTACTTAAAGATTTTGGATATGATTTTAAAGACATAAATGAATTAATAGATAGTGAAATAAATCTTAAAGACTTATGTTTTAATAATCAAAAGGAAATCAAAAATGAATATAAAATTTTAAGTCCAATTGAATATCCAAAACAAGATATAATCTGTATAGGAATGAACTATATAGACCACAAAGATGAAGTAGAAAAAGTATCAAAAAAAGATTTTTCCAAAGATGTAGATACTATATATTTTTCAAAAAGAGCCAATAAAATTTTAGGAAATGATGACTTTATTCCAATAAATAGTGAAATAACAGAAAAACTAGATTATGAGATTGAACTTGCTGTAATTATTGGAAAAGACGGGAAAAACATAAAAAAAGAAGAGGTAAATAATTATATATTTGGTTTTTCAATTTTTAATGATTTATCAGCAAGAGATTTACAGACTAAATACAAGCAGTGGTACTATGGAAAAAGCTTTGATGGCTCATCTGTAATGGGACCTTGTATCCTTTTAAATGATAAAAACTTTGAATATAATAAACTTAATTTAAAGCTTTCATTAAATGGTGAAATAAGACAAGATAATAATACCCAAAACATGATTTTAGATATAGATGAAATCATAGAAGACTTGTCCAAATCCATTACCTTAAAAAAAGGGACAATAGTAGCTACGGGAACACCATCAGGAGTTGGCATGGGACAAAATCCTCCAAAATACCTTCAAAGTGGAGATAAATTGGTTCTTGAAATTGAAAATATTGGTGTCTTAGAAAATATAGTTAAATAATTTTTGTAAAGGCGTATTTAGTATGCCTTTTTGCTTTGCATTTTTAGATTTATAAGAAATAATTAGGGTAAGCATATAGTAAGTAGAAAGGAAGGATATATGAAATTTATTGATTTAGTTAAAGAAAGATATTCTTGTAAAAATTTTGATAGAAAACAAATAAAAAAAGAGGAACTGGATATAATTCTTGAGGCGGGTCGCTTTGCCCCGACAGCTAAAAATAATCAAAATCAAAGAATATATGTTATCCAATCAGAAGAAAGTTTAAAAATAATTGATGAAGAGACTCCATGCCGTTATAAGGCTCCAACAGTCCTTGTCATAGCTTATGATAAGGATAACACTTTTACATATCCAGGAGGTAGGTATAATTCAGGAATAGAAGATGTGACAATTGTTGCAAGTCATATGCTTTTAGCTAGTAAAAGTGTGGGAGTAGATTCTTGTTGGGTTAACTTTTTTGATCCAGACAAGTTAAAGGATAAATTAAAACTTCCAGAAAATGAAGAAATAGTTGCTATGATTGATTTAGGTTATGCTAGTGAGGAAAATGAGCCTTTAGAGAATCATTTTAAAAGAAAAGATATTAAGGATACAGTTCAATTTAGATAAGAAAAGTCTCTTGCAAGAAATGATTTTGCAAGAGACTTTTTTGCTATTAATACTTATTCTCAAAAGCGAAGTATAATATTATTGGAGGATATTATGAATAAAAAAATTGATATAAACAAAACTATATCTGAAATTATAAAGGATAATCCAGAGATTAAAGATAAATTAATAGAAATTGGATTTAAAGGACTATCTAACCCTTTAATGCTTAAGACTATGGGTAGAAAAATGTCTATAAGACGTGGGGCTTCAATGCTAGGTATAGATAATGTTGAAAAGAAATTAAAAGATTTGGGTTATGATGCTATAGATTCTTATAATGATAAGGAGCTTTCAGATAGGAGAAGTCTTATAAAATCCTATGTAGAGAGGCTATCTAATGGAGAAGATTTGGAAAGTGTAAGAAAAGACTTTAGGGAAAATTTCTCTAATGTTTCATCTTCAGAAATAATGGATGCAGAAGAAGCACTTTTGGCTGAAGGTTTGCCAAGAGAAGAGGTTCAAAGACTTTGCGATGTTCATTCATCTCTTTTTCATGGAGTAACTGAAACTGAAAACGACAAGGACCTAGAGCTTATAAAAGTAAAGGGTCACCCTTTAAGATTTTTCTATGAAGAAAATCAAGAAGTTAAAAAGATTATAGAAAAAATTAAAGAGAATATAGAAGATGAGGACAAAAATAAAGAATTTATTAAGGTAAAAAAACACTACAGGAAAAAGGGAGATTTAATCTATCCACTCCTAAAGGAAAAATATAACAAACCAGGCCCATCAGAAGTTATGTGGGCAGTTGATATAGAAATTTCTAACAATTTCAAAAAGGCAAGCAAGAAAAAGGACTTTGATGAGCTTGAAAAAGTGCTAGAAAGGGCAGAAGAGATGACCTATAAGGAGGATAATATACTTTATCCTTTAATGGAAGATATCATCTCAAAAGAGGACTTCATAGGACTATACTTTGACCTTTCAGACTATGAAAATGACATAGTCCAAAGAGAAATTTGGGATTTAACAGAAGAAAGTAAAAAAGAATCAAATAAAAAGGAAGGCTATGTCAATTTATCTAAGGGAAGACTAAAAGTAGAAGAGCTTGAAGCCATGCTTGATACTTTTGAGATTGAAATAACCTTTGTTGATAAAAATGATATAAATTCATATTATAATGACATAAAAGATGAAAAAACTTTCAAAAGACCAAGTACATCTTTGGGTAGGAGTGTCTATTCATGTCACCCACCCCAAGTTGAATTTGTAGTAAGAAATCTTATAAAAGAGTTTAAAGAAGGTAAAAAGGATAAGTTTCAAATCATTAAAAATATAAAAGGAAGTGACCATGCTATAACTTATTATGCAGTAAGAGATAAGGAGGGAAATTATCAAGGAGTCCTTGAAACTGTTCAGGATTTGAGTTTTTATACTGACTATCTTAGAACTTGGAATAAGCTTAAGTGAGAATAATATATTTGATTTCAATTTTATTATTCATTGTAACTTATTTTATTTGTTATTTAGTTGAATTAAATGAATTTAGTCTATAGAATTAAATTTCTCTTTTGGTATAGTAATCAGGTACTAATTAAAATAAAAATTTAGAACTACATTGTGGAGGTTTTAATGAAAATATTTATAGTTGCAACTTATCCTGCAATGGAACAGCCCATAAAATTATTAATAAAAAAATATAAAAATATTGAAATAAAATATGGAATAGGTAAACTTGAAGAAGGACTAAAGCTAGCTCAAAATGCTATAAATAATGATTTCGATGCTATAATCTCTAGAGGTGGTACAGCTAGACTTTTAAAGAGACATTTAGAAGTACCCATAATTGATGCTAAACCATCTGGTAATGATTTATTAAAAAGTATTTTAATAGCAAAAAATAAAAAGTTAAAGACTGCTATAATTTCATATACTAATATAACAGATGGAGCTACAGAAATAATAGAATTATTAGATCTAGATTTTAAAATTCATTATATAAAAGATGGTATGGACTTAACTTCACTGTTAATAAAGTTAAAATCATTGGGTTATGAACTGATATTGGGTGATTCATTAGCTGTTGAAATTGCTAGTGATTTGGGTTTTCAAACAGTTCTGTTTCAATCTAGCTATGATACAATAAAAAACAATATTGACTATGCAATAATGATTTTAAATCAAATAAATAAAATAAGTATAATTGATAAAATAAAAAGTGAATTTTTCACAAATGAATTGAGTGACTATTGTATATTGTTAGATAATAAAATCATATATTATAAGTTTAATCATTTCGGAAAACTACCTATTTCATTTGGGAAGATTATAAATATAAAATTTAATTATGAATCAAATACAAATCAAAATTTAAAAAAGAATTTGTTTAGAGTTGATAATTTTAACATTGAAATCACACATGTTTTTTTGGATGGGAAAACATATTATTTATTAAAATTCACTGAAGAAAAAATAGAAAATCAATATGATGGAGTTTATGAGTTTAAGTTAAAATCTAATTTTTTACCAGTAAAAAAATCTAGTGCTATGAAAAGTATATTCTCAAAAATAGAGGATTCAATTAGATTGAAAAAAGCTATAATAATGATTAAGAATAACAATACCACTTTAAGTGAGATACTAAATCAAATCGAATGTTCAAGTCAAAAATATAATTTATATATAGATATGAAAGAGTTTAATTTTAGTGATTTTTTTAAGCTAAATACTAAAAAATATACTTTCATATTGTTCAATAATATAATTGATCCTCAGGATATATTAAAAATAAGTAGTTTACAACAAAATAGTACAAGTATATTTATAATTTTACTAGATTCAGAGTGTTTATTAACTAAGACAAGTATTGACTTGGATTACTTTTATATTCCCAATACTAAGGATAGGAAAGAAGATTTAATACAAGTTTTTGAAAATCATATAAATTATTATCATGATAATAAGGGCTTCAGTGCACTAAAAGTTCAAAAAGATATATTTGATAAAAATGTAAATTTATTAGATTCCAATTTAGATTATTTAATAGAAGTTTTAATAAAAACATTAGCTGAAGTCAAGTCATCTACAATTAGCTATGATGATTTTATGAGCAATTATAAAGATAACACCAGTATAGGTTTAGATATAGTAACAGAAAATAAATCTTTAGAGGAAATAGAAAAAGAATATATAAAGAAATATCTAGTTAGAGAAGAATATAATCAGAGCAAGGTAGCGGATATTTTAAAGGTTAGTAGATCCACTCTTTGGCGTAAGATAAAGAAATATAATTTATAGGCTGTGTTTTAAAATGAAACACAGCCTATTTTTTTGGGATAATTTGTTGCATTATGAAAAGAAGTGTGATAATATATCACTATAAACGTTTGCACAATATGTAATATATATTAAATGGGAGGTATAAATGGTTAGCGTATCAACAATAGGTGCTCTTATCGCATTAGTAATAGCTATTGCTGTAATTGTAATGGGAGCACCGCCTGCATATGGAATGATTTTAGGAGCCTTAATAGGAGGAATTGTAGGTGGTATAAGTGCAAAAGAAACAGTAACTTTAATGTTTAATGGAGCAGGTGGAATGTCTCCTACTCTACTTAGAATTATGGCTGCTGGAGTTTTAGCAGGATCCTTAATTAACTCAGGTGCTGCTGATGTAATAGCAGAAAATATTGTAGAGAAATTAGGTGAAGCAAATTCACTAGTAGCAATAATCGCATCAATATTTATATTGACTGCTATTGGTGTTTTTGCAGATGTTGCTTGTTTAACGGTTGCACCTATAGCAATGGTTATTGCACAAAAAACAAAATATTCTAAATCTGTGATAATGATGGCTATGTGTGGAGGAACACATGCTGGAAATGTTATGTCTCCAAATCCTCAAGCCATAGCCTTATCAGATTATTTTCAGATTCCACTAACAACTGTTATGTTGGGAGGAATAATTCCAGCGATATTTGGTTTTATAACAACAATATTTATAACTAAGTTAGTACATAAAATAGGTATGGGTAGTGAAGTTTGTCTAGCTGAGGAATCTTCAATAGAGGAAAGATGTAAACCAAATTTATTTTCTTCAATAACTGGTCCTATTGTATCTATTATCTTACTTGCCTTAAGACCTCTAATAGGATTGGAAATAGATCCTTTGATTGCATTACCTATAGGAGGCTTAATTACTTGTATTCTTTGTGGTGATATTAAAAAATTTGTTACATTTTCTACAAAAGGACTTAACATGATGTCAGGAGTAATATTGCTACTGTTAGGAACTGGAGCCTTATCGGGAATAATAGCTAATTCTGGATTAAAAGATTCTTTAATTAATTTGGTTGATATTTTAGGACTATCAGGATATCTATTAGCACCAATTACTGGTTTAACAATGGGAGCAGCTACTGCATCAGCAACAGCAGGGAGTACGGTTGGCTCTCAAGTTTTTGGAGAAACTATTTTATCTTTCGGAGTAAAACCTTTGCAAGCCGCTGTTATGATACATGCTGGAAGTAATACATTAGATGGACTACCTCATGGTAGCTTTTTCCATACTAGTGCTGGTAGTGTCAGTATGAACATAAAAGAAAAATTAAAATTACTACCCTTTGAATTTAGTGTGGGTCTAATAATGACAATTGTTTCAACTATAATATATGGATTAATAGGAATTAATTTTTAAGGAGTTTAAGAATGAATAATAAAAAAATGAATAGTCAAAAAGTATATCAAGGACCTGAAAGAATTGAAGCTAGGTCATTATTATATGCTACAGGAAAATTGGAAAAAGATATAGGAAAAAAGCCTCTTATTGGAGTTGTAAATTCGTTTAATGAAATAGTTCCAGGACATTTTCATTTAAGAAGCATTTCTGATGCGGCTAAACTTGGCGTTGCAGCTGGTGGTGGAATTCCTGTGGAATTTCCATCAATTGCTATATGCGATGGAATCGCAATGAGTCATGCGGGAATGCATTATCCTTTAGCATCAAGAGAGTTGATAGCAGATAGTATTGAGGCAATGGCAAAGGCTCATGGACTTGATGGCCTAGTTTTAATACCAAATTGCGATAAAATTGTACCAGGAATGATGATGGCTGCTTTAAGACTAAATATTCCATCTATAGTAGTAAGTGGGGGTCCAATGGCTACAGGATATTATAAAGATGAAGCAGCTGATTATTCTACATGTATAGAACAAGTTGCTGCATATAAATTAGGAGAAAAAAGCAAAGAAGAAATGGAAGAATATGCTCATGCAGCTTGTCCATCATGTGGTTCATGTGCTGGTATGTTCACTGCCAATAGTATGAATTGTTTATCAGAAGTTCTGGGTTTGGCCTTACCTTACAATGGAACAATTCCATCATATTATGGAGATCGTATTGCACTAGCTAAGATGGCTGGTGAAAGATCAGTAGATATTGTTAAAGAAGATATAAAACCAAGAGATATTGTTACTGAAGAATCATTTAACAATGCTATAGTTGTAGATATGGCAATAGCTGGGTCAACAAATACAACATTACATCTTCCTGCTATAGCACATGAATGTGGAATAGAATTATCTTTGGAAAAATTTGATGAGATTTCAAAGAATACTCCAAATTTGTGTCATATAAGTCCATCAGGAGATAAATTTATGTTTGATTTACATATGGCAGGTGGAATACCAGCTATAATGAATGAATTGAATAAAAAAGGATTATTAAATGTTGAATTAAAAAATATTAATGGTAATACTATAGAAGAAAATATTAGAGGAAAAGAAACTAGAAATCATGATGTGATAAGACCAATAGATAATCCATTTAATGAACAAGGTGGAATAGCGGTACTTAAAGGAAATATTGCACCAGATGGGTGTGTAGTTAAATCTGCTGCAGTTAGAACTGAGATGTTAAGACATAGGGGAAAAGCAGTCGTATTTAATAGTATGGAGTCAGCAACAGAAGGTATTTTCAATGGAAAAGTTCAAAAAGGAAATGTTGTAATAATTAAATATGAAGGACCAAAAGGAGGTCCTGGAATGAGAGAAATGCTAACTCCTACATCAGCAATAGTAGGAATGCATTTAGATAATGATGTTGCGCTAGTTACTGACGGAAGATTCTCTGGTGCTACAAGAGGAGCAGCTATAGGACATGTTTCTCCAGAAGCTATGGAGGGAGGACCTTTTGCTATCATAGAAGATGGAGATATAATAGATATCGATATTCCTAATAGATCTATTAATATAGATTTAAGTGAAGAGGAAATTCAAGAGAGATTGAACAATTTAGAAAAGCAGGAGCCAAAAATTAAAGAAGGTTATTTAGTAAGGTATGCCAGAGCGGTTTCTTCAGCAAATAAGGGAGCAATATTAGAATAGGAATAGATGATTTACATTTGTAAGATGTATTTTTGTAACAAAAGTATATAGATAATAATTATATTCAAACATTGTAAAAAGCGAGGTAAAATGCAAAAATTTATTAATGATATTGTTAATATACCAATACAGGCTTGCTTACCAGATGAATCTGTCAAAAAAGAACTCAAAAATCTACCGCAAAATAAAGGAAAGAAAATCCTTATAGCTATTGGTAAGGCTGCTTTTCAGATGGCAAAGACAGCTCTTGAGTCAGATGTTAAATTTGATGAGGCTCTTGTTATTACTAAGTATGGTTATACGGAGAAAAAGCTTGATAATGCCATATGCTTTGAAGCAGGTCATCCGATTCCAGATGAAAATACTATAAGGGCAAGCGAGTATGCTCTTAATTTAGTGCGTAATTTAAGTGATGATGATTTGGTTTTGATGCTTATTTCAGGAGGAGGGTCATCTCTTTTTGAAATCCCTCTTATAGATTTTGAAGAAATCCAGAAGATAAATAAGGATTTGCTAAAAAAAGGTGCTAATATAGTTGAGATAAATACTATTAGAAAAAGACTTTCTAAACTAAAGGGAGGAAAGTTTGCTAAAGCTTGTTATCCTGCCACGGTTTTTAATATTATTTTAAGTGATGTTATTGGCAACAGAGCTGATATGATTGCTTCAGGGCCTACTTTTGTTGATAAGTCAACATCAAAGCAAGCTCTTGACTTGGTCTCAAAATATAAACTTAAGCTTTCTGACAAAGCTTATGATTTAATGAAGACAGAAACTGTAAAAGATTTGCCAAATGTAATTACTAAAATATCAGGAAGTGTGGATGAACTTTGTTTAAAAGCCAAAAATATTTTAGAATCTTATGGCTACAAAGCAGAAATCCTTACTACAAGTTTAGGATGTGAGGCAAGAGAGGCGGGTTTTTTTATGGCTTCTATTGCAAAAAGTCAAAGCAAGAGATATGACAAAAAAGCTTATATATTTGGTGGAGAGACTGTAGTAAAAATAAAGGGAAAAGGAAAAGGTGGACGCAATCAAGAACTTTCCTTTGCAGCTGCATTAGGTATAGAAAATCTTTCCAATGTTAGGATAATTTCTTATTCATCAGATGGGACAGATGGTCCAACTGATGCGGCAGGTGGATTTGTTGATGGAAATACTATGAAAGAGCTTAAAGATTGTGGAATATCTTTCTATGATACTTTAGAAAACAATGATACCTATCATGCCCTTGATAGGATAAATCATTTAATAAAAACAGGTCCTACTGGGACTAATGTAAATGATATTTCAATTATTATTATAAATTAAAGGAAAGTTTAAGACTATCTCTTAATTTAGAATTAATATATAAACTTTTCTGATAAGCTAACAACTAAAAATATTGAATAAACCATGTTCTTATATCTTACAAGCATGGTTTATTTTTTTATTTTGCGTTGAAATTTTGTGAAATGATGGATTTCTGGTTTTGTATAATAACAAGTTTTACCAGGAATTTGAAAAAATTGTATTAATTATTTAAAATAACCATGCTAGACTTATGGGTATGTTTTAATAATATTTTATGACTTTAATTAGTCATTTTTATAATATCTCTTCTCTTAATAAAAATCTCATAAATTTTACTAAGGTTTTTAATGAATTTGAAGTTGGTATTCTTAGTCAAAGCTATACTCTTGTGAACCATAATCTTTAAAAAAATTAGATATTTAAATGCTTTTGAAACTAATAATTTAATATATTGATATATTGGATTAAATAAAATAGACTTGTGCTCTTGAACACAAGTCTTATTTTTATTCGAAATCTTTTATGTAGTCTCTATTATCTAACATTTCATTTAGTACAACTTCATCAGTTTTTTTCATTCCATATCTTGCTATATTTGCCACAGTTTCTATAGTTTTATCTAAGGAATCTTTAACTATACCATCTCCTGACTTAAATGACTTATAATGTTTTGCTTGCTCATAAGCAAGGGCAGCATTTCTAAGGCTTGAAGCAATCTTCATTGCACAAGATGATTTGGCTCCATCACAAATTATTCCAGAATTAACAGCAAGGGAATTTATTATAGTATCTTTTATGATTTTTTTATCTTCTCCTTTTATAAAGGCAATGGAAGAAAATACAGCACTTGATGCAGAAACTACTCCACAATAAGCTGATAGCTTTCCTATCTTATCCTTTATATAAAGGGAGATAAGATTTGAAAAGATTAGGGCCCTATAAAGGTCATCTTCCTTATATTTGTAGTCTTTGGCATACAATATCAAAGGAACAGATGTGGTTATGCCTTGGTTTCCACTGCCTGAATTTATAATTACAGGAAGCTCACAACCATTCATTCTTGCATCAGAGCCTGCAGCCGCAAAGGCTACTAGTTTTTCAAAATAAGCCTTGTTATCCATTTCTAAAACTAGTCGTCCTATATTAGATCCCCAATCATTATCGAGACCTTCTTGAGCAATTTTGAGATTGTAGTCTATTTGTTTTTGGAGGATATTCTTGATATCGTTATAATCACAAGTTCTTGCAAAGTTATAAATTTCATTAAAGGAGAAAGAGCAAGAATCCTCGTTATTATCTTTTGATGTCTTATCAAAAATAACCTCTCCATTTTTTTCCATTCTAACAATATTAGTATGACTATCTTCAACGACAACTTTAGAAGAATTATCTTCATTAATTGTAATAATTTCTATATATAAATTAGCCTTACCTTTGGCAAGATTAAGCTCTACACGTCCTTCTTTAATAAAATCATCGCACTCAGATAGCCTAGATTTGTCAATGGTGCTTAAAAGTTCAAGCTTTTTGCTAGAGTCGGCCAAAAGAGCTCCGGCTACTATAGAAATTTCTATGCCTTTTCTACCCAAAGTTCCAGGAACTGTAACAGAATATGCGTTTTTAATCATATTTGAAGAAAGATTGGCAATGATTTTCTCGGGTTTTTTACCCAAAAGTTCACTTGCTTTCGCAGAAGCAAAGGCAATAGCAATTGGTTCAGTACAACCAAATGCAGGAATTAATTCTCTTTTAATTAATTCTTTATAATCCATTATGATAAATCTCCCTTATATGGAGGGTTACCATCTCTTCCTGGAACTTTTTTAAATATTCCAGTAACCATAAGAGCAATAGCACCATCTCCTGTAACGTTACAAGCAGTACCAAAAGAATCTTGAAGGGCAAAGATTGAAAGCATAAGAGCTGTACCTGTTGCATCAAAGCCTAAAACTGAAGTTATAAGACCTAGAGATGCCATAACAGTTCCACCAGGAACCCCTGGAGCTCCAATCGCAAATATTCCTAATAAAAGTATAAATAAAATCATGGATCCAACGTCAGGTAATTTTCCATAAAGGATTTGAGAAACAACCATAACAAAGAATGTTTCAGTTAAAACCGACCCACAAAGATGTGTATTTGAACAAAGAGAAACAACAAAGTCCCTAATTTTTGGATCTAAAGTTTTGGATTTTGCAGAGCACTTTAATGAAACAGAAAGAGTTGCTGCTGATGACATAGTTCCAATTGCTGTAAGATAGGCGGGTGGGTAGTGCTTTATTACCTCCATAGGATTAGTTTTACTTATAGCTCCACCTATTAAGTAAAGAAGCAACAACCATATGTAGTGTCCTAACATAACTATAAGGATAACCTTAAGAAATACAGGAAATTGACTAACTATAACGCCTTCATATGAAAGCTCAGCAAAAGTGGTTGCTATGTAGACTGGTAAGATTTTGATAACAACCTTATTAACTAAGGCCAAAATCATATTATTAAATTCTTTTAATAACTCCTCCCACCTTCCAGATTTAGTCCATATAACAGCAAGACCAATAAGAATTGATGTAACAAGAGCTGTCATAACAGCCATTAGTGGTGGTATGTCAACTTGAAATAAAAGCTCTGGAAGCTTTTTAGCATTGGCTGCATCATTTACAATATTTAAATGAGGAATAATTAAAGTTCCTGCAATATAAGAGAAAAATGATGCTCCAATTGAAGATATGTAACAGATAATAAGAGTTATACTCAAGACCTTTCCTGCATTTTCGTTCAAAGAAACAATAGCGGGAGTAATAAAACCTAGGATAATTAAAGGAACTATGTAATTTATAAGGTTAGATAACACATACTTAATAGTAGAAATAACCTCCATAATAGGCTCATTTACAAAGTTTCCTATAAGAACACCTATAGCAATAGCAATGATTAACTTAACAAGCAAGTTATCAAGAATACCTTTTCCTTTTGTCATAAAAACCTCCGTAAAAATAATTAATCCTAGAAAACTAGGATAAGACGCACTCCGATATATAGAAAGTGCATCATAATCTAATTTTACAAAATCAAAATAATAAAGTCAATTATATGTAATATTTACCATAATATACTAAGTTTTTATAATAATTAGGAGAAAAAAGTATTGATTTTATAGTATTGATTAATAAATTAATATATATTTAAATTAGTAGCACAATATTAAAGTCAAGTCCATAATATTGTGCTAGTAATTTTTACACAATATTATGGACTTGACTAATAAATTGTTTCAATAAGTAAAAAATATATACATCTTTATTTAAATTACCTTTTTTGAGAGTTATATATTTATTAAATGAATTAAAGAAAATTTTATATAGTCTCCATATATTCAATAAAAAAGGGATTGTTGCAAAATGAATTAATCTTTTCATAATCATCACAAGCTCCTCCACGACAATTGACTTTCATGAGTTGGAAGGTTATTCTCAAATTTTTTATGAGTAACTTGTAATGATTCAACGTTATAAATTCATAATTTTACAACATCCCCTTTGACTTTATTTATTCCAATAATCTTTGTGAAGCTTAAAAAATTCTTCTTCAAGTTCTAGGAATGGTCCTAGAGTTTTGAATTCTTTTTGTCCACTAGCGATTACAACTCTACTAGGTAGATTTAAAGTAGGATTTCTTATATCGTTACCTGTATATTTTTTAAGTTCTGATTCTCTGGCTATATATACATGCCTACCTAGATTGCCCCAATACATAGCTCCTGTGCACATGGCACAAGAATCTGCACAATTATATAGGGTAAATTCTTTCATTTCTTCTTTAGAATAAATTTGTGAAGCTTTTCTCATAAGGAGAGCTTCAGCGTGGGCAGTGCAGTCACCATTTTGACTAACTTCTTCATTACCTTGTTCCATAAGTATGTTTACATCCTTATCTGCAAGTAGACATCCAAAAGGGTGGTTTCCCTTTTCTTTAGACTCTTTACAAATTTCAAGAACTCTATATAATAATTTAACTTCAAAATCTTTTAGATCTGATAACTTATAATATTCTTTTTGCTCATATATAAGTTTAAATTCTTTTTTCATAATAACCCTTTATTTACCTATATCTAATAGTTGATATTGGTATGTAGTCTGTATCTACATATTCCATAGTATATAATACAGCTTTACCCTTATCATCGTATTCAAAACCTCTTAACAAAATACATTTATTAGGTAGAAATTTGTCATCTATATCTAAGACTTTTTTAATATCTTCTGGTTCTACAGCATGAAACTCTATACTATCACTTGAAATTCTTATATTATACTTTTCTTTGTAAAAATTAAAAAGAGAGTCATTATAGGATTTAATATATTCTAAATCATTTTTGAAATAAATAGGTAAAAAATCTAAGCATATTACAGCTATTTTATTGTCAGCATAAAAAGCTCTAGCACTAATGATTAGCTTTCCATTTTTTCCAAAAATATCATTTTTTATCCAATCTGGAGTATAAATTATCTTTGTTTTTATTGATGTAATTTTTTGTTTATATCCTAAATCTTCAATAATATCACCATAAGTTTTCATTCTGAATAAATCTATTTTCATATTTTTATAATTTGGACTTACAAAGGTTCCCTTTCCTTGAATTCGATTAATTTTACCTTCTCTTTCTAAATCAGAAAGAGCACTTCTCAAAGTAACCCTACTTATGCCAAACTTATTAGCCATATCTTTTTCAGAAGGAAGCTTGTTTTGTTTTCTGCTAATTAGATTTTCAATCTCATCTAGTATATATTTTCTTGCCTTATTCCTTAAATTATCTTCGGTATTTATGGTTGCCATTTAGAAAAACCTATAACTGATAGAACTATACTTATACATAATAAAATAGTTCCAAAATTCATTCCAAATTTAGTTGAAGACAAACAACACATAAAAGAGCCTATTCCCATAATTATTATGCCTATTATAGAAATAATCCTATATTTTTTAATAATCTTGTCATTCATTTTATGCTCCTTTTTTTGTGAATTTAGCAATTAAGTTATAGATTATAAATCCTGCTATTATACCATTTAAGGCAGGAAGTCCGAATATACCATTAATTGCACTACAACCTTCAGCAACGTTGCTTAAAAGTTTAACTATGACTAAAGAAGCCACCCAGCTAATCCATGGTGTAATAGCCCAATCTTTTATTGAATTAGAGTTTAAATCAGGATAATTTCTTTCGTTTACAATATAGTAATTAGATAAGATAATTCCAGCAAGAGGGGGAACTATAACACCCAACAAATTTAAAAAGGTAAACAATATAGCAATATCATAAGGCTTTGTAAGACATAGTAAACCAGAAGCCAATAATACTATTGCTATTATTTTTTTTCTATCTGTACTGAAACTGTTAGCTAAGTTTAGTGAAGAAGAATATAAATTTGCTGCATTTGTGGTGAATATATTTGTAGTCATTAAAATTAATGATGGAATTACAAGGCCCAATTTTAGTAGCACTGCTGTTAAGTCGCTATCATTCATTCCGATTCCAGCGATAGAACCACATAAGATAAGCAAACTATTACCACCTAAAAGGCCTACACATGCACTAAGCATAGCTTCTTTAGGGTTTTTAGCAAAACGCATAGTATCAGCTATACAAGTAGCAGTAGATAATATCCAAGTTCCTATAACTATAGTTACACCATTTACCATAGACATTTCTTTAGCAGGTATCCAATTAAATATGGTATCCCAACCTGCTAAATTTCCTGATTTTAAAGCAGTACCCATTGATAAAAATATGATAGCTGGTATAGCTATATACCCAAGAATAGTTATAGCTTTGATACCGGCGAAAGAAAATATTCCCATAACTATAGCACTTAAGAAAAGAATAGCTAATTCTCCATAGCCTTCAATACCTAAAACGCTAGATATAAATTTACCATATGTGGCAGCTTGGATAGTGTACCAACCTATATTAACTATTGGAACAAATAGAGTTGCTATCTTTGAACCTTTGTTTCCAAATGTATGTCTTGTTATAAGAGCAAAACTAAGGCCGGTTTTACTTGCCATGTTAGCGATAGCAATTGCAATAAGACAAAGAAAAACGTTTCCGATAGTGGTAGCGAATATTATTTGTTTGAAACTTAAACCGCTAGCAAGGCCGCCACCTGTCATCATACTAGTAATTACAAAAACAAAGCCAAGCCATACTATAGTGATAGACCAAAAGCTCTTTCTTGCATTCTTAGGAACAGCTGTCTTTTCAAAATCCATATCGATATTTTCTGTATTTTGAATGTTTATTTTCTTTTCCATAAGACCTCCTTAAAGAATAATTTTAAAAGGTAATACCTATTTTGACATTATTATATCACACGTTATATTTTATGCGAATGTTTTTATTATTATATTTGAAATATAAATAAATTAAGAATGTAAAATATTTGTATTGGGTATAAACATAATAATATTAGATAATTTTATAAAATAATTATAAAAAACATTTAGAAATGGATGGTTTTATGTTTGAAAATTTATATGCTCATATTGATCAAAAAAATATAGAAAGAAAACAAAGCTTATTTGATCATTTAATTAATACGGCCAATGAATCAAGAAAATTAGCTCAAGATTTAAATCTTGAGAATTCAGCTTATATAATTGGATTTCTTCATGATATAGGAAAAGCTAGAGATGAATTTCAAGAAAAAATCACAAAAAACTCTAAAAAAAGTGTAGATCATTCTACTTTAGGCGGTATTCTAATAAAATATTTAGTTAAAGATATACAGAATAATAACAACTGCTTAAAATTTTCTTCTTATATAAATGAAGAAGAAAATTTAAATATATTTTTAGATTTTTGTAATGTTTTGATTTATTCGATTTTATCTCATCATGGTCAATATAATATGATAAGAAAAAATAAAGATAAAATATATGTTTTTACATCTTTAGATAGGATTACTAATATAGAAAAAGAATTATCTTTTGATATAAGAGAGTTTTATGTAGAATTAAAAAAATTTCTATTGGATAAGAATATAGATATTATCAAAATATTTATTAACTCCTTTAAAGAGTATGAAAATATAATAAGTAGGCTTGATATATCATCTCAGAATGAGGCTGATGAAAACTATGAGTTTAAAGAAAAACAATTTTATAATTCTATGCTTATTAGATTACTTGTATCAATATTAAAATCTGCAGATGTTAAAGATACTATAAATTCATACGAAACAGTTATTGAAGATAAAGATTATAAATTGATAGAAAATGTAAAAGATGAATTTGTAAATAAAATTAATCTAAAATACGAGGAGTTTGGAAATCCAAAATCAAAAATAAATAAGGTGAGATATGATATATCAACTCAAGTTTTCGAAAATTCCAAAAAATTTGGAAGTGGAATCTATAGACTTGATTTACCGACTGGTGCAGGAAAAACATTACTTTCCTTAGCTTATGGAGTAAACCAGCTTAAGTATAAAGGTAAAGATAGATTTTTCTATATAACTTCATATTTATCTGTACTAGAACAAAACGCTAAAGTTATTAAAGATGTTTTAAAAAATGAGGAATACATACTAGAGCATCATTCGAATGTAGTAGAGGAAAAAGAAGAGAGTAACTCTTTTAATGATGACTTTGGTGATAGTCTTGAAAAAATCAAACATGATTATATTCTTGATGATTGGACTAATCTTATTGTATTAACAACAATGGTTCAATTTTTTAATACATTATTTAAAGGCTCTTCATCAAATATAAGAAGATTTAAATCATTAGCTAATTCAACTATTATTTTAGATGAGCTGCAATCTTTGCCTGTAGATGTTTTGTATCCTACAAATCTTGCTCTTAACTTTTTAAAAGAAGTAATGAAGGCTAATATAGTTTTATCTACAGCTACACAACCTACTTATGATTACGAAAATTTAGTTTATAGGCTAAAATATGGTGATGATAATTTAGAAAATAAAGATGTTTTAAATCTTAGTAAAGAACAAAAAGTTGTCTTTAAAAGAACAAAAGTTGAAATATATAAAAACGGAGAAGAAACTTCCATAGATGACTTGAGAAATCTCATTCTAGATAATAAAGATAAGTCAAATCTTATTATATTAAATACAAAAAAAGCTGTCAAAAACACATATGAGCTTTTGAAAAATGATATAGAAAGTGAAAATCTATATTATTTAACAACTAATCTACACTCTGTAGATAGATTAAGGATAATAAAAGAAATTAAAGATAGGTTAGAAAATAATGAAAAGATTGTTGTTATAAGCACTCAGCTTATAGAAGCTGGAGTAGATGTTGATTTTGAAGTTGTCATAAGATCTTATACAGGAATAGACTCTATAATTCAATCAATGGGAAGGTGTAATAGAGAAGCTAAACTTGAGTATGGAATAGTATATTTAATTAACCTATCAAGAGAGGCTGAAAACTTGGACTATATAAAATCTCTTAAAGAAAGAAAAGAGGCTGGACGATATGCCTTAAGTAAATTAGGTAATAATCAAGACATAGAAGAAATAATACCTATTTATTTTAAGAAACTTTATACAAATTTAGATTATAATCGACTATCTTATAAGATAAAAGAAAGTAATTTTGTAGATTTATTATCATTTCTTGATAACTCTTTAATTAATATAGAAAGTTCTATCGAAAAAATAAGCACAAGTAATGAGAGTTACTTGAATAATTTTGAAATATTAGCAACAGTAATGACTCAAAGCTTTAAAAGCGCATATAATAACTTCAATTTGATTGAAAATAAGATGGACACAGCCATAGTGGAGTGTGAAGATACCAAAGATTATATAAATGATATTAGAGACTTAGAGATAAGCTTTAGAGAAAGTTATGATTTTTCCTTACTTAAGAAAATGAAAAATATAGTAAGGAAATTAAATCCATATAGTGTTAGTATTGGAAAAAACAATTTGGAATCTTGTGAAGAGATTTTAGATGGAAAAATTTATATACTAAATAATGAGTTTTATGACGATAAAATAGGAGTTAATTTTGAAAGTAATGATTTGTTTATAATTTAAAAGGAGCTACAGCTCCTTACACAAATAAAAACATATTTCAATCCACAGAGTTTACTCTGATATATAAATTATACCCAAAATTATTATTAATAAAAAATAAGTTGACAAATAATGAATCATATATTACACTAATAATAACATGAAAATAGAAAGGAGGAAAAATGGAAAAATCACAATATTTTTACGCGAAAGTTTATGGGGATAGGGCCTTGTGGACTACTCCAGAATCTAAGAGCGGGGGAGAAAAGCTTACTTATCAAATCCCAACAAGAGAATCTTTAAGAGGGATTATAGATTCAAACTATTTTAAACCCACAATCAGAAATGAAATAGATGAAGTTAGGGTAATAAAAAAAATTGAAACTTATACTGTAGGTACAAGGTTGTTGTTAAATAGCTATAAGTCAGATTTAAGTGCATATACCTATTTGACTGATGTTTGCTACTATGTTAAGTTTCATTTCGAATGGAATGAGAATAGGCCTGACCTTAAAAATGATAGGAATATGAGAAAACATGAAGAAATAACAAAAAGATCTTTAAAAAGAGGTGGAAGAAGGCCGATATTTTTAGGAGTTAGCGAATGCCTTGGATATATTGAAATCCTAGATAAAAACCAATATGAAAAAGATATAGGATATTATGATAATAAGAGTTTATCGTTTGGAATAATGTTTAATGGTTTTATATATCCTAAAGAATCTGGAGATAAATTAAAATCAACCTTTACAAATATAGATATGAGAAATGGAAGAATTAAATTTATCCGTCCAGAGGAATGTGAAATTGTAAATGAATTAGACGATTATAGTTTTAAAGTAGCTGACTTAACTAAGAGTGTCGACGAGGAATTAAAAGATTATGGAGATAGCCTATGAGTTTACTTCAAGTACTTTATAATTCATATGAATATGCTGAAAAAAATAAGATGGTAGATAAGCTTGATGGAAGTGATGTTATTCTACCTATGTATCATGAAAAGAAGAAGTCTGATGGAAAAAATATAATAAGTGTAAAAATAGATAAAAAATCTAATATAATAGATGCGAATTTCCTTGAAAAAAATGAAATTATAGTTTTTCCTATAACGGAGGATTCTGTAGCAAGATCAAGTGGGGTAGCACCACATCCTCTAGTAGATAATGGTGCATATTTGTTTGATAAGGATTCAAAAAAAGAAGAAGCATATAAAAAACAATTAGAGGAATGGATAGACTACTCAGAAGATGACTTCTTAAAAATTATATATAATTTTATATCAAAAGATGATTCCTTTAAATTAATTGTAGATAAATTTTATAACCATTATGTTATAGGAAAAGGGGTGAAAATAGAATACAAGAAAGAAGGGGAAAAGAAAGCTAAAACTTTTGATTTTTCTAAAGTGTTTTTTACATTCGTTATTGAAGACTATGATGGAATAAAAGACATATCAGTTAGTGAAAATAAAAAGTTACATGAAGCATATATTAAATATGTAAAATACTCAAATGAAAATGATGAAGAAAAAGAGAAAATCATTTGTAATATAAGTGGGAAAGAGGATTATCTATGTACAAAGCATAGACCTTTAATGGGAACAGCTAGGTTGATTTCTCAAATAACAGCAAGTGATGAAAATTATTTAGGAAGATTTTCTAATCCAGATCAAACTATAGAGATAGGTACTGACTCAAGCCAGAAAATTCATTTGATGGCAAAATATTTATTATCATCTAAGAAAACCTCGGTGTGGTTGGGTTCAAACTCATATTTAGTTAATTGGTTTTCAGATGATATTAAAAATGATTCTAAGTTAAATCTAAATTCTAGTGTATTTAAAATTATAAAAACTATTACTCCGATAGGAACTGATACAAGTAAAGATATAGGAGAATCATTTTTAAAAGGAAAAATATTATTTTCTGATTCATCTAAATACTATGTGGCAATATTTGACAAGGTAAGTAATGGAAGGTCGGCAGCCAAATATTTCAAAGAAATGGATACATCCATATTAAAAGAAAATTTAGGAAAATGGCAAAATAAATATTATTGGTTTAGCTACAATAAAGAATTAGATGAAGAGGTGGTATTTACACCAAGTCCTTACAATATATTAGTTTCAGCCTATGGAATAGAAAGAGATAGTACTTTAAAAATAGCAAGCGATAAATTCTTGCAAAGTCAATTACAAATAATAATCTCTTCTATTGTTGAAGGTAAAGATATAAGCGATAATATTGAAAAAGCATTAGAGAATAACCTAAAACAAAGGCAAAGATATGATAAAACATGGAATAGAATGAAAAATTGTGCTATGGCAATTTTAAGATATAAGGAGGACATAGATACAAATATGCTAGATAGAGAAAATAAAGATAGGTCATACTTATATGGAAGACTACTTGCCATATATGAAAGAATAGAAAAATCTTGTTTTGATAAAGATGATGACATAAGAGTTTCAAATGCAGAAAAACTATGGACATCATATATTAATAACCCTGTATTAATTAGTACAAGATTAAGAAACATGATTATGCCATACCATAATAAACTAATGATAAATGAGAATAAAAGAGGAATTTACTTTAAACTTAAAAATGAAATGAGAGAGGTTATTAACTTAATAGATGAAAATTATAATTATAAAAAACAATCTAGTAATATTCCTTTAGGTCCAGGATTTATGTTTGGATATGAAGCACAAATGAAAGATATATTTACTAAAAAATCAAATAGGGAGGGAAACGATGATTAATAACAAAGTAGATTTTATTTTTACAATTAAAGTAGAGGGAGCAAATCCAAATGGAGATCCATTAGCAGGTAATATGCCTAGAATAGATTCTAGAGGATATGGAGAAATAAGTGATGTATGTTTAAAAAGAAAAATAAGAAATAGAATGCAAGATATGGGGCACGAAATATTTGTAAAATCTGAAAACAGGAGCGATGATGGATTTAATTCTCTAGAAGCAAGATTTTCTTCTAAATTTGATAATAAGAGTACAAATCAAGAAATTGAAGAGAAATCATGTGAATATTGGTTAGACGTAAGGTCTTTTGGGCAAGTTGTTACTTATTTAAAAAAATCAGTTGGGATAAGAGGCCCAGTTTCTATATCAATAGCTAAGTCAGTAGAACCAGCTATAATAACAACTATGCAAATAACAAAAAGTGTAAATGGGCAAGAAATGAAAGACGGAAAAAAATCTTCTGATACTATTGGATCAAAACACTATATAGACTATGCTGTTTATGTAGTAAATGGTAGCGTAAATGCGTATTTTGCAGAAAAAACTGGTTTTGATGAAAAAGACTTAGAAGTGCTAAAAGAAGCAATTAGGACATTATTTATAAATGATGTATCGTCTGCAAGACCTGATGGCTCCATGGAAGTAAAAGATATATATTGGATAAATCATTCTTCAAAAATAGGCGATGTATCTAGTGGAAAGTTAAAGGATATGCTTATCTATGACCTAGATCAAGAAGAAAATAAAGACAAAAAATATGAAGATTATAACTTTAGATTAGATGAAGAGAAATTAAAGGAATATGAAGATTTAGGCATAAGTGTAGAACATTTTGTAGGTTTATAAGATGTATAATCCTGATGACTATTTGCTCTTGAGTGGAATACAACATTTTCTATTTTGTAAAAGACAATGGGCTTTAATCCATATTGAAAATGTGTGGAAAGAAAATACTTACACTATAGAAGGACAAATACTTCACGAAAAAGCAGATAAGCCATTTTTAAAGGAAAAGAGAAAGAATAAAATCATTTCTAGAGCTATGCCTATTAGTTCAAAAACATTGGGATTAAGCGGTATTCTTGATGTAATAGAATTTAATAAATCAGATGATGGAATAAAATTAAAAGGTAGAGATGGCTTACGGAAGCCAACAATTATTGAGTACAAAAGAGGAAAGAAGAAAAAATATTCTTACGATGAATGTCAACTAATGGCAGAAGCTATATGTATAGAGGAGATTTTTAAAACGAAACTAGACTACTCATATATCTATTATGGAGAAACTGACAATAGAATAAAAGTTGAATTTGATAAAGATTTGAGATCTCTTACTATTGATACAGCAGAAAAAATGCACCAATACTATGAAAATAAAATTGTGCCAAAAGCTGAATTATATAGGAAGTGTAGACTATGTTCATTAAATGAAGAATGCAATCCAAGACTCACAAAAAAGCCTAAAAATGTAAAAAATTACTTATATGGTGAACTACTATGAAAAAATTACTAAACACCTTATACGTAACAAATTCAGATGCTTACTTAAAAAGAGAGGGGTTAAACATAGTAATATCTGTAGATAATAAACGTATTGGAAGATATCCTATCCATATATTAAGACAGATAATCTGCTTTAATTATATGGGAATAAGCCCGGCTTTGATGAAACTTTGTATGGAGAACAATGTAAGTGTGACATTCTATGACCCATTTGGTAGATTTTGTGGAAGAGTCGTAGGAAAATCATACGGTAATATCTATACACGTAAAAAACAATATAAACTTAGTGAGAGTATAGACTCAATAGACTTTGTAAAAAATATTATTTATGCTAAAGCCTATAATTGTAGAAAGCTACTAATAAGAGGGAAACTGGACCATAAAGATAAAATAGATTTGCCTAGAGTAGAGAAAGTAATAAATAGAATTAAAGAATTAATGTTACAAATACCTTTGGCAAAAACTAAAGATGAAATAAGAGGTATAGAAGGAAAAATAGCTTCGGAATATTTTTCAGTATTTGATGAGTTGATAATAAAAAACAGAGAGGAATTTTATTTCAATGGAAGGAACAAAAGACCTCCTTTGGATATGGTGAATGCTATGCTGTCATTTCTATATAGCATATTAACAAATGAAATAGCATCTGCACTGGAAGGTGTTGGGATAGACTCTTATGCAGGGTTTTTTCATACGGATAGACCAGGTAGAGTGAGTATGGCTTTAGATATAATTGAAGAAATGAGAGCTTTTATGGTGGACAAATTTGTTTTATCTCTAATAAACTTAAATAGAATTGATGAAACAAAATTTGAAATCAAAGAAAATGGAGCAACTTTATTAAATGAAAAGGGAAGAAACCTAATATTATCTTATTGGAACGAGAGAAGTCATGAAGAAATATATCATCCTTTCTTAGAAGAAAAAGTTCAAATAGGTTTACTAGCACATGTTCAAGCTCAATTATTAAATAGCTACATTAGAGGAGATATAGAATCCTACCCTCCTTATATGAGGAAATGAAATGCAAATATTAATAACATATGACGTAAAAACATCAAGTAAGGGTGGAAGCAGAAGATTAAGACAAGTTGCAAAAATCTGTACAAACTATGGACAAAGAGATCAAAATTCAGTATTTGAACTTAATATATATCCTGCAGACTTGGTGAAGATAAAAAACAAACTAGAAAAAGTGATAGATCTAGAAGAAGATAGTATAAGAATATATAATTTGGGGAAAAATTGGGAAAGAAGAGTAGAATCTATAGGAAAAGATGAAGCCTATAATCCTGAGAAGGATTTATTAATAATGTGAGAAGTTTGGCTTAACATAAAAATATTAAACATATCTCATAAAAAACTTTATATATATTATAATTTTAAGATTATAATGTATTCTTGCAGATAAGAAGGCTCGAAGAATGCCTGAAATCTGCAGTCACTCCCTTCATGGGAGTGTGGATTGAAATGATGTATTTGATACATGTTTTAGACATTATGATAGTCACTCCCTTCATGGGAGTGTGGATTGAAATAAGGCTAACCAATACAGACACAGATACAGTTAGGGTGTCACTCCCTTCATGGGAGTGTGGATTGAAATTTACAGTCTTTGGTGGAAATGAAGTTAGGGAGATAGTCACTCCCTTCATGGGAGTGTGGATTGAAATCACAAGCCACACATAAAAGCTTACTATTACAAATAGTCACTCCCTTCATGGGAGTGTGGATTGAAATCGACTTTTGGGCGGATTGGGATAGACAATACGAAGTCACTCCCTTCATGGGAGTGTGGATTGAAATATAAGCACCAGTATGAATTGACCCATCAACTGCACGTCACTCCCTTCATGGGAGTGTGGATTGAAATTCAAAAGATTTTGACCGATTTTACCAGTTTTACCAGTCACTCCCTTCATGGGAGTGTGGATTGAAATTGATTGGGTTACTGGGGAAGTACTACCAAGCATAAGGTCACTCCCTTCATGGGAGTGTGGATTGAAATTCTGTCATTGTTTTATCTCCTAAATATATTATTTACGTCACTCCCTTCATGGGAGTGTGGATTGAAATTAAGGGTGGTAAGCCTATTGAAGATATGGTTAGTAGAGGTCACTCCCTTCATGGGAGTGTGGATTGAAATATCAAGTTTTATAGTTTTTTCCCTTTTCATTCACGCGTCACTCCCTTCATGGGAGTGTGGATTGAAATTTTTATCCTTTCTTCCAAAGAGCTTAAACTATCACTTAGTCACTCCCTTCATGGGAGTGTGGATTGAAATTATCATAATTTTTCCCTGTTATGTTGTTATATGGGGTCACTCCCTTCATGGGAGTGTGGATTGAAATATTGTTATTGTCAAGTATCTTAAAATTATCTCTCTGTCACTCCCTTCATGGGAGTGTGGATTGAAATTTTGCTCAGCATCGCAAATTGGGTTATGAGATTATTTTGTCACTCCCTTCATGGGAGTGTGGATTGAAATGTCAAGGGCTTTAGTACCTTCTAAAACTGTATCGGTGTCACTCCCTTCATGGGAGTGTGGATTGAAATCTAAGATTGATATGTGGTCTTATGGTATTGATGATTTGTCACTCCCTTCATGGGAGTGTGGATTGAAATACATTTATGAATGATGGGTTTTGTGATTTAGAATGTCACTCCCTTCATGGGAGTGTGGATTGAAATAATCCACAGAGCCTTGCACTCTGCCGCCTAAATTGGTCACTCCCTTCATGGGAGTGTGGATTGAAATATCTTTGGTAAATAGTTCTTTCTTGCGTTTTTCTGTCACTCCCTTCATGGGAGTGTGGATTGAAATTATTAGGAAAAAGATTAGGTATGGGGTGCATTATGTCACTCCCTTCATGGGAGTGTGGATTGAAATTGCTAAATTAGCATAACTTAAATTCGCTTTTTCACGTCACTCCCTTCATGGGAGTGTGGATTGAAATTTTCTCTGAAGATATTGAATCTCTATAATATCATTGTCACTCCCTTCATGGGAGTGTGGATTGAAATATCACAATCTTTTAACGCTCCAGTATTATGTAAAGTCACTCCCTTCATGGGAGTGTGGATTGAAATAAAACCTAAACTATATTTATAAGCAAAATTTAATATGTCACTCCCTTCATGGGAGTGTGGATTGAAATAAAATTAGCTATTACATTACGATTTTCTTTCTTAATTAAGTCACTCCCTTCATGGGAGTGTGGATTGAAATTTTTTTTTGTCTCCTTTTATCCAATTTATCATATAGTCACTCCCTTCATGGGAGTGTGGATTGAAATTCCTAACTCGAAATACTCTATTAATGTTATTAGTTTATGTCACTCCCTTCATGGGAGTGTGGATTGAAATACTTGCAAAAAATTCACTTTTACCATTAATTTTATGTCACTCCCTTCATGGGAGTGTGGATTGAAATATGCTATTGAGTCTAAGGTTTGGGAGAGTAAGAATAAGGTCACTCCCTTCATGGGAGTGTGGATTGAAATTCCACCATTAATAAATCATTTACTACCTTTAACAGTCACTCCCTTCATGGGAGTGTGGATTGAAATATGTAGGTAAAACAACAGTATCTAATTATGAAACTGTCACTCCCTTCATGGGAGTGTGGATTGAAATCAAAAAGAAAAGTCCCGGTTGTTGTTATTAAATTGTCACTCCCTTCATGGGAGTGTGGATTGAAATAAATTTGGAGCATGTAAAATTGGATAATGGTAACTTGTCACTCCCTTCATGGGAGTGTGGATTGAAATACTATTACAGAAAATGTTGATTTTAGCCCTTTTAGTCACTCCCTTCATGGGAGTGTGGATTGAAATTTTTTGTTTGTTGTATGATATTTTTTAAAAAATCATCTATATTTAATAAGAAACATATGATATATAAGAAAAGTATTATACTATATAGTGAAAGATAAAATATTTAGTCTTAGCTTTAAACTGTAAAGAATAGTATTAGGTAATTAGTAAGCTAATTTTGTATAAAAATAATTTTAATCATCAAATTAAAGGCAAATGAAAAGATATTTAAATGACTTATTCCTCCTTATATAATAAATTAGGTTGTTAAAGGTAACCTATAACCCTTTAATTACTTAATATTATTCAGTTTAGCTGTATAATATTTGTATTAGATAGAGGCACTCGTTTTCTCCTTGAGATTTTATCTCGTAAAAAAGAGTGAGTCCTCTTAT
>NZ_VULQ01000012.1 GCF_009696575.1 Anaerococcus porci
AAATCATATTTCTGATTATTGCCTATAACTTTTAAGAGTTTTAAATATTCTTTTTCATCTTGTAACACTTCATACTTTATTGCTTCTTGTATATTCTTAAAATCATTTACTTGCATTTCCTACCTCCTTTTTAGAGCAAAAAAAGACGATAGATTTTAATTTTCTACCGTCCTTAAATATCCAAGTAATTTTCTATTTATGGTTTTCTTTTAAGAAAGCATCAATAGTTTTTCTTGATTCACTTTCTGCTTTATCATTGCTTTCAGTTGTCCCACCTGTTGCAATTCTAATTTTTCCTAAATTTAAAACACCATTGCTAGCAAATATATGCCCTGCTTCTTTATATGAATAAATCTTTGCCTTAGGGTTTTGTTCTTTTATTTTATCTGCCATAGCAAGGCTATCCCACATCAAATCATCCTCGCCTACAATCATCAATATATTTGCCTTAACATCTTTGACTGGTATTAGTTTTTCTTGGCTTGATGAGTCTTTTTCTATTGCACTATTATAAGTTTCTTTATAGCTAATAGGACTTTTAATAATATTCGGAACAATAATATTTTTTAAAAATGAGTTAAATGATGATTTTTTTATATCTATATATGGAAGTTCCTTTCCTTTATATGTCCATGATGAACCATAGTCATTAAAATCTAGACCGGCGAAATTATAAGATGAAGGTGCTATTAAAATCAGATTATCTATTTCAGAATATTTGCTAGCTAAATTAAGGGCATATTCTGCACCTTTTGACGCTCCCAAAACACTTATTGGCTTATTGTCTTTTATATTTTTATTTATATAATTGATAACATCTTTAAATTGTTCTAAAGGGATTTTTCTCAAAGTTTGTTCTTGGTTTTTCATGCCGAACATAAATAGTGCAAAGGTTTCATATCCCTCTTCAGCCAATCTTTTAGCAGTTTCAAAATTTGGACTTCCCTCAGAACCTCCAAAACAAATTACAAGACCCTTATGTGATTTTTCTTTAGGTATAAATCTAAAGCCTTGCATCCTACCCTCATCTACATAAGTTACATCAACTCCGTCAATATCTGTAGGATATAAACTTATATTAGTAACATCATTATAATATTCAGGAGATTTCAAAGCATTGGTATCTTTATACTTATAGTCATTATATATTCTAAGAATAAAAACTAAAACTACTAAAATAATAACTATTAAAAAGATTCTAAAAAATATTTTCTTCATTTTATTCCCTTCCTTTAAAATAGCATACAGATTCTACTAGTATATAAAAAATCTGCTTGTAGATATTATATCATCTTTAGTATATTAATTACACTAACCTACATTAACACTTTAATGATTTCCATTAAAATATCGACCACAATAGAATTGCCGGCCTGCTTATATAGTTTACTTGAGGTGCAATTTTTTCTTCTTGGATGTACTCCCTCTAGTTTGTCTATATCACTATCATCAAAACCCATGAGTCTTAAACATTCTCTTTCTGTTAAATACCTATATTTAGCATTTCCAATATCTATTATTCCAAAATTTGGTACTCTCATTTGTTTTGTAGAAATAGTGTAAGAAAAATCTTTAATCACTTTCTGGATTTAATGGTCGAACAGTTGTCATAATATGTGCATGGATATTATGATTTTTCATCACTTTCATCATGAATACATTAGTCAGCAATCATTCCTTTTTGTATAAAATTTTCTTTGATATATTCTTCCATCATTTTTATATTTTCATCAACGCTTAACTCTTTTAGGTGAGCAATAATAAAATTTCTTGCAAGTTGTGCGTTGATTGCTTTTTCATTTAGTTCAACACTATTCCATAATGTGTTTCTATCTTTAAATTCTTCTTTTGCATTTTCTGGTAGATATATTTTTTCATGGAGTAGTCCTTTTTTATTATGGTAATCATGTGTAATACCATCCCATTTATTTTTTAGTTTTTTACAAGAGATATATGCTGCACTTGCTACGGCACTTTTTCCTTTTCCCCTACTAATCATGGAGATATAAAAGTGAAAACTTTCTGCTATTTTCTCACTTCCTTTCACTAATCAATTTCCCTTAGATTTTCTAAGGGCGCAATTATACACCTTTTAGGTGTCTTGCCTCCTGCAGAGCTTTTACCCTTGCGTGGAGCAATAAAGATACTGATTTAAAATCAGTCCTTTGTAATTATCAATGGTATATAAACTCACTTCGTTCGCTCTTGAAAATATAAATTTGAAATAAATGAAAAGTTTAAGCCGAGATTCTAAAATTTTATTTCCTATTTTAGAATCCTGACTTTCCAAGTATCATTCACTTTATATTTTTATTATGGAGAATTAGATTTATTCGTGATTTCTCTCCCCTCACCATAAAAAATAAATTTTTATTTTTATAAAATTATATTTAAAATCTTGTCACTAAAAAAGTCGTTTCTAACTATCAAGATATTGGAAACGACTTTTCGAAATTAAAATTATAAGATGACCTATTTATCAATAAACTATGCAACTTTAGATTTTGTCACTTCATCAAGTTTATTGATTGAAATATTAGTAGAACTTCCACTACAATTAGCTGATTTACATACTACATGTATAACTTTGCTTTCTCCTTGATGAACAACAGGTTTGGTAAAAACTTGTTTATTCTCATTAACTCTCATTCTAAAAATCCTCCTCTCTTTGCTTATATTTGTAATGTCTAACTTCTGCCATTTGACATGCAAAAGCATAAGATTTGAGATAATTACCAGATTCACTGTGTGCAACGCCTGAACATCGAATACAAAAAGATTTATTTGTACAATCTTTACAATTGTAAATGATAAACTAAAAGTGGTCCAAAAATCGATTAATTCTAATCGAAAAATGGTCCACTTGTTTTAGTTTATCCTCCATATGTAAAATAAAAATACGGAGGTATGTGAGGTGATTAATTTAATGGATAAGCATGCAATAATAAGACTTAGAAATCATAAACAAAGTTTAAGTGCTGTTCAAATTCATAAGATGATCTTAGATAAAGGTTATGATATATCATATCCATCTATTGCAGCATATGTTAGAAAGAAAAGAAATAAGACAAAAGAATGTTTCATAAAACAACAATATGACTTTGCTGATAGATTAGAATATGATTTTGGAGAAGTTAAACTTTTAATTGATGGTAAATTAGAAAAATTAAATTTGGCTGTTATGAGCTCACCTGCACAAATTTTAGATGGGCTTATCTGTACAAAAGTCAAAATAAAGATGTGTTTTTTGATTCTCAAGTGAGGTTTTTTGAATGATTGGTGGTATGTATAAGGAAATAGTCTATGATAATATGAAAAATGTTGTTAGTAAATTCATTGGTAAAAATGAGAAGAAACTTAATTATAGACTTCTTGAATTTGCAAACTACTATGGCTTTTCGATTAATGTAACTAATTGTTTTTCTGGTAATGAGAAGGGACATGTAGAAGGTAGTGTAAAGATAATTAGAAAATATGCCTTGATAAGTATTTTACCAAAAATCCAAAAAAATTCATAGAATTAATTGAAAAATATAAAGATAAAGATTTAGATCAGATAATTAAGGTTTTGAAAAAGTATTCTTTAGATGCTGATGAATTGATAGTGGAAGATGTAATTTCTAGTAACAGTGATGGGGAAAGGTAAATGAATTAATAACTTATATTTTTACTATAAGTGGACCATTTTTCACTTGACATTTACACCACCATTACACTCATTTTAGCTCGTGACACGGACGTTTTGCCCTACCTGCTTAATCGAATATGAATAATGAAAAGGTAGTTGACAGTTTTTATGTCGGATGTTTTAACCCTAAAAGACCCTCGTCATACTACTTCTTCATTATACAAAAATAGTGCAAGATAGGAATTACTTCCTTTCTTACACTATTTATGGTACTAAAAAGACGATAGAATTATTGCTTTCTATCGTCTGAGATTTACATATTAAATTTTCATCACAAAATAAGACTCTTTAAAGAATTCTTAGTTTTATTGGTATGCTATTTACAATATCCATTATTAAAATGGATACTCTAAGCAGCACACCAATTATTTATTTTTTGAGTTTTAAACTTTGGTAGAAGTCTTGAATTCCTTGTATTTACATAACTATTTGCCTCTATCACTATTATGACACGAAACCCTTCTCCAAGATCTGCAATTCCCTTAGTTACAAAAGCGATAATCATAAGTGGTATAACAAAGTTTAAAAAAGCACCAAAAATGGATGAGAATGTTACCGCTATTCTTACAAACCATTCTGGTAGATATAAACCTGCCATAGTACCTAGGGCAATCGCTATCAAAAGCTTAGGTATTAACCCTAATTTTTTCTTTTTAGTTTTGTTCATTTCTCTAAATACTCCTTTTTATCTATATTTATCTAATCAAATAAATATAGATTCGTTCATGACTATTTTTTCACTATAACATAGTAATAAAAAAGTGCAAGAAAACTTACACTTTTTTTAACAATCTACTTTTCGATTTTTATTCTACTTTTCATATTTTGCTTGAAGATTAAGAATTAAATCCCTATCATCAAAATAATTTATACCCATAGCTTCTTTTACTTGAGCAAGTTTCTTTTGACCATATTCGCTCGCTTCTTTAGAACTCTTTTCAAGGATTTCAAAAAGTTTATTTATATCTCTAGCATAATATGCTCTTCTTTCTCTTATAGGTTCAAGTTCATCTTCAAGTACTTTATTTAAGAATTTCTTTATTTTAACATCTCCAAGTCCACCACGTCTATAGTGATTTTTTAATTCATCTAAATTCTTATAATCTGGAAGATATTTTTTAAAATGAGTTTCATCACAAAAAGCATCAAGATAGGTAAAAACCGTATTACCTTCAACCTTCCCTGGATCAGATATCTTTAAGTGATCAGGGTCTGTAAACATACTCATTACCTTTTTTTTAACTGTTTCTTTTGAGTCAGATAGATATATGCAGTTATTAAGTGACTTGCTCATCTTAGCATTTCCATCAGTTCCTGGAAGTCTTCTACATACCTTATTTTCAGGAATTACAGCTTTTGGTTCTCTAAAAATTTCCTTGTAGGTATGATTAAAGGAGCGAACCAATTCTCTAGCTTGCTCGAGCATTGGTTCTTGATCTTCTCCTACTGGAACTATATTTGAATCAAAAAGAATAATATCTGATGTTTGACTTACAGGATAGATTAAAAATCCTGCAGGAAGGCTAGTTTCAAAATTTCTAAGCTTTATTTCACTTTTTACTGTTGGATTTCTCTCAAGTCTTGATACTGTAACCAGATTAAGTAAATAAAAAGTTAATTCTGTTAGCTCTTTAACATACGATTGGACAAAGATTGTTACCTTTTCTGGATCAAGCCCTACTGACAAGTAATCAAGCATCACCTCTGTTATATTTTCTCTTATTTTTTGAGGGTTATCAAAATTATCAGTAAGAGCTTGTGCGTCTGCTATCATTACATACATCTTATCAAAGTTTCCTTCATTTTGAATCTTAACCCTATTTTTAAGTGAACCAACGTAATGACCTAGGTGAAGTTTTCCAGTCGGCCTATCAGCTGTAAGTATTATATCTTTCATTTTTTCTCCTTATATAAAAAGCTGTCTTAAGAAAAATCTCAAAACAGCTTAATTCTAGAAAAAGCTATTTGCTTTCTCCACTTGCTAGATATGAATCTATAAAACCATCTATATCTCCATCCATAACAGCCTCCACATTACCTACTTCATAATTGGTTCTGTGATCTTTCACAAGTGTGTATGGATGAAATACATAAGATCTAATCTGACTACCCCAAGCAATTTGAGTGTAGTTTCCTTGAATGTCTTCTATTTTTTCCCTATGTTCTTCTTCCTTAATTTGAATAAGTTTAGCATAAAGAAGTTTCATAGCTGTTTCTTTATTTTGTGTTTGGCTTCTTTCAGCTTGAGATGAGGCAATAACCCCTGTTGGAATATGAGTAATTCTAACTGCAGAGTCAGTTTTATTTACATGTTGACCACCTGCTCCACTTGCCCTATAGGTATCTATCCTAATATCTTTCGGGTCTATTTCAACTGTCATATCATCATTTAATTCAGGAAATATATCTACTGATGCAAAAGATGTATGCCTTCTTTTTGATGAATCAAAAGGAGATATTCTTACAAGTCTATGGACTCCCTTCTCTCCCTTAAGATAACCATATGCATAAGGAGCTTTTACATGTATGGTAGCAGATTTTATTCCACCAGCCTCTTCATTATTTAGGTCCTGAAGCTCAAATTTAAAATTTCTTCTTTCAAAATACCTAGTATACATTCTCATAAGCATTTGAGCCCAATCTGTTGCCTCAAGCCCTCCTGCTCCTGCATGTATTACCATATAAGCATTATTTTTGTCATATTCTCCATCAAGTTCAACTTGTATTTTGAATTTTTTAAGTTCTTTTTGTATTTGTTTTAGTGAATCTTCAATTTCATTTAGCACATTAGTTTCATTAGTTTCTTCTATTATTTCTAATAGATCACTATAATCTTTTAAGTCATCTACAAATCTTTTATAATTATTAAACTTATCCTTTTTTTCAGATAAACTAGTCATAATTTCTTGAGCTTTTTGACTATTATCCCAAAAGTCTTTTGACATAGATTTTTTTTCTAAAATCTTTATCTCTTCACTTAAGCTATCTGGGTCAAAGACGAACCCCGATCATTTCTAAGTTTTTATTCTCAATTTCAATCATCTCTTTTAATTCGTAAATTTCTGCCATAATTACCTATCTTTTTATCTTGGATTTATTTCGTTCTCTTCTAAGTCTTCTTCTTTCAGCCCTATTTGTAGCTTCTTCTTCCTCTTGAGGATTTTGAGTTTTTTCTTCTTCTGGTTTTAGTACTTGCTTTCTTTCGATGTTTTGTCTAATTTCAACACCCATCATAAGTCTTACAGTTTCTTCTTGAATAGACTTTGTCATTTCTTCATACATATCAAATCCAGTATTAGTGTAAGCTCTAACTGGATCATCATTACCCATTGCTCTTACACCTATTTCTTTTCTCATTTGATCCATTGAGTCTATATGTTCCATCCATTTTGTATCTATAACCCTAAGAAGTACAACTCTTTCTACCTCTCTCATGTTATCTTCACCAAACTGTTTTTCTTTTTCCATATATTTATCAAGGCTTATTTGATATATATAATCTATCAACTTTTCTTGGGTGTATTCATTTATATTTGGAAATCTTAGGTTTTCTACAGGTATACCCATTGTGTTAAGATGATTTAATAAGGCCACCATTTCCCAATTTTCAGGTTTTATTTGTGGATTTGTAAAAGAGTATACTGCTGATGTAATTGAATCCTTAAGCATACCTAAGATTGAATCCCTCATATTTTCCCCATATAAAACTTGTTTTCTTTCATTGTAGATTATAGTTCTTTGTTTATTCATAACATCATCATATTGAAGAACCCTTTTTCTTGTTGCAAAGTTATTTGCCTCTACTCTTTTTTGGGCCTTTTCAATAGATTTTGTTACCATTTTTGAAACTATAGGTTCATCTTCTGGATAATTGTGGTTTTCTACAAATTTAGATACTTGCTCCCCTACATTAAGTCTAATAAGGTCATCTTTTAGAGAAATAAAGAATCTTGATCTACCTGGATCACCTTGCCTACCTGAACGACCTCTTAACTGATTGTCTATACGTCTTGATTCGTGTCTTTCAGAACCTATGATATATAGTCCACCAAGTTCTCTTACCTTTTCAGCTTCCTTGTCAATTCCAGATTTAACTTGTGACTTATAATGTCTGTATTTTTTCCTAATTTCAAGGATTTCTTGGTTGTCTGTATCTTGGAAGGAATCTACTTGTTCCAATAATTCATCTGATATCCCTTCTTTTTTAAGTTTTTGCTTTGCCATGTGATCTGCATTACCACCTAGCATAATATCTGTACCACGGCCTGCCATATTGGTTGCTATTGTAACAGATCCAAGCCTTCCTGCTTGGGCAACTATATCAGCTTCCCTTTCGTGATTTTTAGCATTTAAGACAACATGTTTTATCTTTTCTTTCTTTAGTTCATTTGAAAGCTTTTCTGAACTTTCAATTGAAATTGTACCTACAAGGATTGGTTGACCTGTAGCATGTACTTTTTTTATTTCTTCAACTATAGCATTGAATTTTCCTCGTTCATTAATATAAACATGATCAACATCATCTACTCTTTGAATAGGTCTATTTGTTGGTATTTCAACTACATCCAACTTATATATTTCTGAGAATTCTTCTTCTTCAGTTTTTGCTGTACCTGTCATACCTGATAGCTTATCATACATTCTAAAGTAATTTTGGAAGGTAATTGTAGCTAAAGTTTTTGATTCTGATTGTACTTCTACACCTTCTTTGGCCTCTATTGCTTGATGAAGACCATCTGAATATCTTCTTCCTTGCATAATACGACCTGTAAACTCATCTACTATCATAACCTCACCATTATTTACTACATAGTCTATATCTCTTGTCATTGTAGTATTTGCCTTAAGTGCGTTATTAATATAGTGGGAAAGTTCAAGATGTTCTGGGTCTGATAAATTATCTATCCCAAAGAACTTTTCAGCCTTTGCTGTACCTTTTTCTGTAAGGTTTGATGATTTTCTTTTCTCATCAACTAAAAAGTCTACATCTTCAACAACAAATTCCCTATCAAACGGATCTTGGTCTAAATCTTCATTTGGATCTAATATTCTTCCTTCAAGTCCCTTTATAAACTCATCTGCTCTTTGATAAGTATCAGTAGACTCATCTCCCTCACCTGATATTATAAGTGGGGTTCTTGCCTCATCTATAAGAATTGAATCAACCTCATCAACTATGGCATAGTGGAGTCCCCTTTGCACCATATTATCCTTATATATAACCATGTTATCTCTTAAGTAGTCAAAACCGAACTGATTATTTGTACCATAAGTTATGTCACAAGCATAATTTTCTTGTCTTTCTGAGTTTGTAAGTCCATAAATTATACAACCTACACTTAGGCCTAAAAATGAATAAACTTTTCCCATCCATTCTTGGTCCCTTTTTGCTAAGTAATCATTTACTGTAACTATATGAACTCCTTTTCCTTCAAGGGCATTAAGATAAGCAGGTGCTGTTTCTACAAGGGTCTTACCTTCACCTGTCTTCATTTCTGCTATTTGTCCATTATGTAGAACAATTCCACCTAGAAGTTGAACTGGGTAGTGTTTCATTCCTAATACTCTATCGCTTGCCTCTCTTATTGTAGCAAAAGCTTCAACTAGAAGGTCATCTAGTGTTTCTCCATTTTTAAGTCTTTCTTTAAATTCTACCGTCTTGTGTTGTAACTGTTCATCTGTTAATTTTTGCATATCTTCATCTAGAGCAAGGATTTTATCAACAATCTTTTTATTGTTGTCTATCTCCTTTTGACTAAATGATTTAAATAAATTTAATAACGCCAAATTCTTCACCTCTAATTCACTGTATACCCTACCATTTTTCTTATATTATTCAATTTGCTAGGATTAAACTCTCACAAATATAATATTAAATGAAAATCCTTCAAATGTAAAATATTTTTATTAAATTTTACTGTAATTTTCTTTTAAAAAATCTATGGCTTTCAAATAGCCATCAAAGCCTAATCCCTTTATTGTTTTTTGGGCATAGTAAGAAACAAAAGATATCTTTCTAAATTCTTCTCTTTGATCTACATCTGTAAGATGAACTTCGACAGTTGGTATAGAAACAGCCTTAAGGGCATCAAGTATTGCTACTGATGTATGTGTGTAAGCTGCAGGATTTATAACTATACCATCATAGTTCTTGTAGGCTTCTTGGATTTTATTTACCAAATCCCCCTCATAATTTGACTGATAGATTTCAACCGTCATTTTTTCTTTTTCACAATAGTCTTTAATTGTCTTTATTAGATTTTTATAATTTTTTTTCCCATAAAGCTCTTTTTCCCTTATTCCTAACATATTTAAGTTAGGTCCATTAATAACTAATATTTTCATAAAATATCCTTATAATTTCATCACTACAATCATTAATATCAATATTTTCAACACTTACATCTTCAAATTTCTCATACAAGTCCTTTCTTTCCTTATATAAGTCTTCAATTCTTTTTTCAAGTGATAGTGGTCTACCTTCTATGGCAAGCTTATCTAAATCTCTTTTTATATTAACAATAAAAGAGTTCTGCTTAAGATAATAATAATTTATTTCTTTTTTTATTACTCCTCCACCACAGGCTATAACAAGACCAACCTTTTTGCCATATTCTTTTAAAATTTCACTTTCTTTTATTCTAAATTCATCTTCTCCATATCTCTTAAAAAAGTCCTCTATATTTCCATATTTTTTTTCGAATTCACAATCTATATCTATGAATTCTCTATCAAGTTTTTTTGAAAGTATATTAGCAATGCTTGTTTTGCCAGAGCCTGGCATTCCAATAAGAGCTATATTCATTTGTTCTTTAAAAATCGAACTTCTTATTTGGCAAATTTTTTTATCATCAATTTTTTTACCTAAAAAGTATTCAGCAGCCCTAACTCCTTGGGCTATTAACATATCAAGACCTGTGGCAAATGTAATCCCCTTAATTTTACTATCTATAGATAAGTTTGTCATAAAAGGGTTATATATACAATCAACAAAAGCTTCAAGGTTTTTAAAATCATCAATGTTAATATCAGAAAGTTTTTTTTCATTATTAGGAAACATACCAACAGGAGTTGTATTTATAATAATTTGATAATCTATATAATTGCTTACATCCTTAAAGAAGGGCTTAAATCTTCTAGATAGTCTTACAATTTTTTTAGCACCTAAATCTTCTAAAACTACTTTTACGGTATTACTTGTAGCACCCTTTCCTAGAATTAAGACTTTTTTTCCGTTTATATCAATTTTGTGTTTTTTAAGATTATATAAAAAGCCTTCATAATCAGTATTGTAACCATAAAGTTTACCCTCTATATTTACTATAGTATTTACAGCCCCTATTTTTTCAGCCTTATCTGATATTACATCCAAATATTTTATAACATCGTTTTTATATGGAATAGTAACATTTATAGCTTTGAAATCTCTTTTTTGAAAAAAATCACTAAGTTCATCTTCATCTTTTTCAAAATATTCATAAGTGTAGTTTCCAATTTTTTCATGAATTATTTTTGAAAAAGAGTGACCAAGTTTTTTCCCTAAGAGTCCATACCTTTCACATTTTTTTTGCAAATTTTTCGACTGTTCCATAATAGTTTTGTAGATTTCTCTAAAATACGGCCCATATTTTTTATTTTCTTTTTCCAAATTTTTAAGAATTTCATTCTCTCTTTCTTTATCAAAAATAGGCTTATTATTTTCTTTTTTATATAAGCTAACCTCTTTTGAAAGATCAAATCTCTTTTCTAACAATTTTATAAGTTTCTCATCTACCTTATCTATGTCAAATCTTATATCTTTTATATTTCTCATTTATTCACCTATCTTAATTCTCCCCCTAATTTTTCAAAGTCATTAAAAAAGTTAGGATAAGACTTATTAACTGCTTTATAGTCTAGTATTGTAATATCTTCACTCGCAAGGTTTGATGCAATACTTGCTGCCATTACTATTCTATGGTCATTAAAAGAATCTACAACTCCTCCTTTAATTTTTCCTTCCACCTTAAGATCATCTCCCCTTATCTCAGCTTTTGCCCCTAGGTTGTTTAGCATTTGACATGTTGATATTAGCCTATCACTTTCTTTTATCCTAAGTCTTTTTCCATTTACTATATAAGAGGGCTTATCTAATGTTGTAAGAAGGATAGCTGTGATTGGAGCAAGATCTGGAATTTGTGATATATCAATTTTAAGAGTTTTTCCATTATTCTTATGTTCTTTTATTCTTTCTATTATACTTATTATTTCCTTATCTTTTTGTGATGTATTGAAATTTAAATTATTAATTTTTATATCAGAACCCAAAAGATTCGCTCCATAAAAAAAGGCTGAATTTGACCAGTCTCCTTCTACATAGTATTTTTTGGGTGATATAATTTTAGGATTTTCTATCTTATAGGAGAATCCTTCTTTTATAACATCTACATTGAAATCCTTCAAGACATCAATTGTAATATCTACATAACCAACGGATTCTGCAAGATTATCAAGTTCAATAAAAGTTCTAGCACTCTTGCTTCCAGCAAGTAGAAGAGCCGTAATATATTGACTAGATTCATCATGGGATAATTTAAAATTCCCTCCCAAAAAATCTCCTGAAATAGTAAAGGGAAGTCTATCATTATCTATAGAAAGTCCGTTTTCTCTTAAGTTTTCAATCAAAGCAAGATTCGGTCTTTGGCTTAATCTTTTTTCACCTATAATTTTAATTTCTTTTGCAAAGTGAGTACTTACTGCTGTAAAAAATCTCAAAGATGAACCTGACTCATACATATCAATTATAGCCTTATTTAGTTTCTTTTTACTTGGTATTAGTATTATCTTATCCTCATATCTTTCTATATAAGCACCTAAATCTTCTAAGGCTTTAATGGTAACATTAATGTCTTTAGAAAATTCATTAATAAAAATTTCTGTTGGACTATCTGAAAGTCCTGCCATTATTAAAGCTCTATGAGCGAAAGATTTAGAAGAGATTGCATCAATCTCTCCTTTTAACTTTCCCTTTTTAATTGTAATCTTGTCTGTTTTCATATATCTTTCTTAAATCCTTTAACCCTATTTCAATAAGCTCACATGAACCTATTTCCTTTACTGCAATAATAGTTATTCTATCTTTTCTAGACTTCTTATCTACCATGCATAGCTTTAATATTTCTTCCGTATTGAAATCTATATTATCATATAAGCCATATTTTTCTAATAATTTTAAGAAATCATTATAAAAGTCTTCATTAAAATATTTAACCATAATTAACATACCCAAGGCTACAGCATGACCATGACCTATCTTAAAATTGGATTTTTTTTCTATGGCATGACCAAAAGTATGACCATAATTTAAAATTTGTCTTATACCTAAATCTTTTTCATCTTCTCTAACAACTTCTCTTTTTATATCAAGGCAAGATTTTATTACTAACGGAAGATTTTCATAATTCTTATCTATCTTCTCTTGCATGAGTTTTTTAAGTAGAGATTTATCTCTTATCATTGCATACTTAATTGCCTCAGCTAATCCATCATTAAAAGTGTAGTCAGACAAAGTTTTAAGGAAATCAGTATCTATAAAGACCTTCTTAGGTTGGTAAAAGGTCCCACATAAATTTTTACCTTCCTTTAAATTTACAGCTGTTTTTCCACCAACAGATGAATCTATAGCTGATAAAAATGTTGTAGGAATTGCTATAAAGTCTAGTCCTCTAAGATATAGGTTTGAAAAAAGTCCTGTTATGTCTCCGACAACTCCACCACCAAAGGCTAATACTAGATCAGATCTTCTATATTCATTTTTAGCTGCAAATTCTAACATTTCAATAAGATTTTCTGTATTTTTAGAACTCTCACCATTTTTAAGTATATAAGTCTTATAAAAAAAGCCATCTAATTCTTTAAGTATTTTTTCTTTATGTATATTAAATACCAAGTCGTCACTAACTAAAAGAATCTTTGAATTTTTATAATTTTCTTTTAAATATCTATTAAGACAATTTATTGAGCCTGCATTTATTTCTATATCATATGGCTTATCTAAATCTACTCTAAGTTTCATTACCACATCTTCTTTCTTATATTAGATCCCTTCAAAAGTATGTCTTCGAGAGATTTTCTATCATTATATATTAAACAATTTTTTATATTTTTTAAGTTATCAATAAGGATATCTATATCTTCAAGCAAAAATTTTCTATTTTCTAAAAAAAGCTCAGACCAAAGTTTTTCATTAATCTTTGCTACTCTTGTCATATCCTTTAAACTTCCTGCAGCAAATCCATCATAATTTAAACTCTTATCATTTAATATGTAAGCATTTGAAATCACATGGCAAAGCTGAGAGGTAAAAGATATCATTTTATCATGTACTTCACAAGATGCTTTTACAAATTTACTAAATCCTATAGATTTAAATAGAAAAACTTCTTCCTCATTTAATTCATCCACATAAATCATAGAAGCATCCTTATATAAGTCATCTATAGATGATTTAAAACCATAAATTTCTCTACCTGCCATGGGATGGATTGATTTATAAATAAATGAACCTTCACTTTCAAAAGATTTAATCAAAGGATAGACTTCATTTTTTACTCCTGCTATATCCATTACAGTATTTTTAAAATATTTATGATTTTCTTTAACAAAATTCATAATAATATTTGGATTTAAGCAAATTATTGTTAAATCCATTTTGGATAAATCTTCTAAATTTAAAATTTCCCTTATTCCAAAATTTTTCCCATCTTCCAGACTTTTTTTGTCTATATCATAGACAAAAATATTATTATTAGTATATTTTATAAAAGCCTTGGCAAACGAACCACCCATTAAACCAAGACCTACTATTGCTATATTTTTCATTTTACACCTTTTTTTATAAATATTTTTTTATATTATACCAAAATTCACCTATAAAAAAAAGGCTAGCTTAGCTAGCCTCATAATCCTTATTCAGGGATAATTAGTCCATAATCTCCATCTCTTCTTTTATAAACTAGTCTTTGTTTCATTTCTATATCATCTAGATATAAGAAAAAATCATGGTTTAAAAGCTCCATTTGTAGAACAGCTTCCTCATCACTCATAGGTCTTAGAATAAGCTCCTTAGTTCTTACAATTTTCGGACTATCATCTTCTTCTAATTCTGCATCATCATCAAACAAGTCAAACTTAATAGATTCTCCATTTTTACGATTTCTTTCAAGTTTTGTCTTATGTTTTCTAATTTGTCTAACTAAGGCATCAATTACCCTATCGATTCCTGTAGAAAAATCTCCATTTTCTTCTTCAGCACGAAGTATTGTGCCTCCATTTAGAAAAATTGTAGCCTCAACTTTCTTAAGATTACCCTCAGTTGAGAATTTTAGGTCCATTTCCTCTTCACCATTGAAGTACTTATCCAACCTATTAAATTTCTCTTGAGCCTCTCGTTTTAAGCTATCATAAACATTAATATTTTTTCCCTTAATATTTAATTTCATATGGCTACCTCCATCATTTTGTTATTAAATATATACCCTTTTTATATTTTTATAAACCTTAGAGTTTTTTCTTACTAGAAAATAATGTATAATATATATAAATAGGAGGACATATGGAAAAGACTAAAATTAAAGATATTCTAGATTATAAATTTTACTCGAATCTAGAGATATCCTACGATAATAAATATTTGGCCTTTAAATCTAGCAAGGCAAATTTAAAAGAAAATAAATATGATTCTTTCCTTAACCTTTATGATATAGAAAAAAAGGCTTCATATAAGGTAAGTGATAATAATAATATAAACTTATTTTTCTTTGATAGAGAAAATATATTAATTTTTAAAGAAAAATCAGATGATAAATATGATTATTTTTATAAAAAAGATATGACTTTAAATGTTTCACAACCTTGTTTTAAAATAAATAAAAATGTTTCCTTTATAAAAGTTCTAAAAGATGGAAGATTTCTAATTAAAGCAAGTGATAAGTTAAGTAAAGAAGAAAGAGAGGAAGAAAAAGAAAATTCTTTTTATAAAGAAATTACAAAAGTTCCTTTCTATTATAATGGTCTAGGCTATGATAATGATAAAATAGAATCTCTATACTTTTATGATAAGGATAAAGATGAACTAAAAGAAATAAGAAAATTTGATAATAGTAAGCTTCAAAGCTTTGCTATAAATGATAATTTAGATAAGATCGCTGTAACTGTACTAAAAAGCTATAATGGGGTAGGAAATCTCAAAGAAGACTTAATCCTTATAGATTTTAAAAAAAATATAGAAAAAATTATCATAAGAGATAAATTTTCATATTATGATATTTTCTTTGATAATGATAGAATAGTTTTTGTTGGATCTGATCATAAAAAGGGTGGAATAAATGAAGACTGTTTTATATATGAAATCAATTTTCAAGGAAATTATATAAAAATAAGTCCTGATGATTTTGATAAATCTTTTGGTAATTCCATAGGTACTGATGCAAGATTTGGCTCAGGTCGTAGCTTTTACTTTAAAAATTCTACTCTTTATTTTCTAGTCACAGAAAAAGAAGAATCTAAGCTTTACTCATTTGATAAGGAAAAAAATCTAAAATTATTAAAAGATGGCTGTGTGGAAGAATTTGTTGTTGGAGATAATAAAATTTATTATTTTGCAATGGATGATAAAAGACTAAGTCACTTAAAAGATTTAAATAATGATGAAATCCTTATTGATAATAAGGTAAAGTCTGCTATAGGAAAGATTGAAGAATTTTACTTTGAATCAAATGGTGATAAGATAAGAGGATTTGTCCTTCTTCCTACTGATTTTGATAAGAATAAGATTTATCCTACCCTTCTTTCAATACATGGAGGACCAAAAACTGAGTTTTCAAATATTTTTCACCACGAACACCAAGTTTTTTCGAATGATGGCTATATAGTAATCTATACTAACCCACATGGTTCAAGTGGAAATGGGGTAGCATATTCTGATATAAGAGGAAAATACGGCAGTATCGATTATGAGGATTTAATGAAATTTACTAATGAAGCTATAAAAAGATATCCCCAAATAGACATAAATAACTTGGGCGTATATGGTGGATCCTATGGTGGTTTTATGACAAATTGGATAGTATCGCATACAGACCGCTTTAAAGCAGCAAATTCACAAAGATCTATTTCAAATTGGACTTCCTTCTATGGAGTATCTGATATAGGCTATTATTTTGCACCTGACCAAACTGGAGCAAATCCTTGGGATAATCTTAATAAGATGTGGGAACAATCACCAATAAAACACGCTAAAAATGTAAAAACACCAACCATGTTTATCCATTCAGATGAAGATTATAGATGTCCTTTAGAACAAGGTCTTCAAATGTATACAAGAATTAAAGAAAATGGCGTAGATAGTAAAATGTATATTTTTCATGGAGAAAACCATGAGCTTTCAAGATCTGGTAAACCTAAGGCAAGAATAAAAAGACTTGAAGCTATCAAAGAATGGTTTGATACTTATTTAAAATGAGAGATATATTTAAAGATTTTTCTAAGGACAAGGTCAAACACTTTGTCCTTACCTTAATTGAAAGAGTAAGAGAACATGATTTAATGACCCTTGCCTCATCACTTTCTTACTACTTTTTATCAGCATCTATACCAATGCTTTTAGTTTTATTAAATATTCTTACAAAATACATGAAGGGTAATGAAGATGTAATCCTTGAATTTATTGCTCTTATGCCAGAATCTATCAGAGCAATTATAACTATGATAGTTGATTCAATTCTTAACTCATCATCAATTACAACTATTTCAACTATCACCCTACTTTTCGCCTTATGGTCAGCTTCAAAAGGTGTTTCTAAAATCCTTATAGCTATAAATGTTGCTTATGGGCTTGAGGATGATCACTCTATGATAAAAAATAAGATATTTGGATTTTTTTATACTTTTATCCTTATCTTTATAGTATTTTTCTTATTTTTATTAAAAATATATGCCGATAGTCTCCTAAGACTTGTTGAAAATATACTAAGACTTATTAATTCAGATTTTTCATTAAGCGAATTTTCAGTATTAATAAATTTATTTTCTGCAATTATACCACCTCTTACTTTAATTCTTTCTCTTACATTTTTATACAAATCAGCACCGTTCAATGATTCCATAAAAATCGGCTTTAAAGATGCCCTTATAGGTAGCGTTTCAGCAACTATCATGGTATCTGTAGCAAGTTTTGCTTATTCTTTCTTTTTACAGAATATGAGCAATATGTCAGTAATCTATGGAACGCTTGCAGGAATAATTGCTCTTTTAGCTTGGATGCTTTTGTTTTCACTAACTCTTATTTTGGGGGCTGAAATAATAGCAACTTATATGAAAGTTAGTAATAGTAAAAAGAGGTTAAAACAGTGAAAAGATATTCAACAATAAATGAAAAATATAAAAGGGAAATAGTCCTACTAAAAGCTAAACCCTGCAAGTGGGGCCAATGCAGATTTTGTGACTATATAAATGATAATGAAATAGATGATAAAATAATAGATGAAATAAATGAAAAAGCCTTATCTAAAGTTACTGGACTTTATTCGGCTGTTGAAGTAATAAACTCTGCTTCATTTTTTGAACTTACGGAAAATACATTAGTAATGATAAAAGATCTTGTAAAAAAGAAAAATATTCACACCTTATTTTTTGAAGTTCATTGGATTTATAGAAGTAGGGTTAATGAGATAAGAGAATATTTTAAAGAACAAAAAATAATTTTAAAAACTGGTGTTGAAAGCTTTGATAATGAATTTAGAGAAAAATACCTAAATAAAGGAGCAAATTTTAAGACCTATAAGGATATTTTAAAATATTTTGATTCTCCATGCATTATGGTAGGTATTGAAGGTCAGACAAAAGATATGATAGATAGGGATATGGATATTATCTTAAATAAATTTCCTCATGCTACTGTAAATATCTTTAATAATAATTCAACTGATGTAAAAAGAGATGACGATTTGGTAGAATGGTTTGTTTATAAATACCATAAAATTTTAAAGAACAATCCAAAAATAGATTATCTATATAATATTACGGATTTTGGAGTAGGTTGATGAAAAGAGAAATGAGAAGATATTTTAAAGCTTTAAGAGATAGGATAAGTGAATACGAAAGAGAAACTTGGAATGAAGAGATAAGAAAAAAACTTTTTAATCTTGATAAATTTAGAAATGCATCAGAAATTTTCACCTATCTTTCTAAAAATGATGAAGTCGATACAAGAAAAATCATAGAAAAATCTTGGAAAATGGGAAAAAAAGTTTATATACCAAAAATCACAGAAGATAGAAAAATGATTCCTGTCTTACTAGAATCGTTTAATGATTTAACTTATGGATTATATGATATAGAAACTTCAAAAAACAGGAAAACAAGTAATAAAATCGAAATCTCACTTGTACCTGGTCTTTCCTTTGATAAAAATAGGCATAGGATTGGATATGGTGGTGGATTTTATGATAAATTCATAAAGGATAATGAGTCTTTTTATATAGGGTTATTTTATGATATAAGCGAGTCATTTAACCTTAATCTTGATCCACTTGACGAAAAACTTGATATGATTATAAGTGATAAAAAAATAATTTAAGAAAATGCTATTGCAAAGATTAATTAATCCTTGCAATAGCATTTTTATTAATCATTAATTATTTTTTAGGTACAATTTTTTCCTTACCGCCCATATACATTTGAAGTGGCTCTGGTATTCTTACAGATCCATCTTCTTGTAAAAGATTTTCTAAAAATGCTATAAGCATCCTTGGAGGTGCTACTACTGTATTATTTAAGGTATGGGCAAAGTAATTTCCATTTTCCCCTCTTAGCCTTATTTTAAGCCTCCTAGCTTGGGCATCACCAAGATTTGAACATGAACCTACTTCAAAGTATTTACCTTGTCTTGGACTCCATGCTTCAACATCACATGATTTTACCTTTAAGTCTGCCAAATCTCCTGAGCAACATTCCAATGTTCTTACTGGAATATCAAGACTTCTGAAAAATTCCACTGTATTTTTCCATAATTCATCATAGTATTTCTTAGATTCTTCTGGTTTACAGATAATTACCATTTCTTGCTTTTCAAATTGATGAATTCTATAAACACCCCTTTCTTCTATCCCATGAGCTCCTACTTCTTTTCTAAAACATGGTGAATATGAAGTAAGTTTTAGTGGCATATCTTCTTCATCTGTAATTGTATTTATGAATTTACCAATCATAGAGTGCTCACTTGTACCTATTAGATACAAATCCTCCCCTTCTATTTTATACATCATATCTTCCATTTCTGCAAAACTCATTACGCCTGTCACAACATCAGATCTTATCATATAAGGTGGAATATGGTATTCATATCCCTTATCAATCATAAAGTCTCTTGCATATGAAAGAATCGCTGAGTGAAGTCTAGCTATATCTCCTTTAAGATAATAAAATCCTGCTCCTGATGTATCTCTTGCTGAATCTAGGTCAATACCATTAAATGTATCCATGATGTCAACATGATAAGGAATTTCAAAATCTGTTGTATAATTTTCTCCAAATCTTTCTATTTCTACATTTTCCGAATCATCTTTTCCTATTGGAACTGAATCATCAATGATTTGGGGAATAACTTGCATTTTTTCTTTTAACTCGTCTTGAAATTTTCTGGTATCTTCTTCAATTTGAACAAGTCTATCGTTTATTTCTCCAACTTCTTCCTTAACTTTCTCAGCTTCGTCTTTTTTCCCTTGACCCATAAGAACACCTATTTCTTTTGATGTCTTATTTCTTTTAGCCCTAAGGTTGTCACCTTCGGTTTTTACATCTCTAAGTTTCTCATCAAGTGCTATAACTTCATCAACTAATGGTAATTTCTCATCTTGAAATTTCTTTTTAATATTTTCTTTAACAACTTCAGGATTTTCTCTTACAAATTTAATATCTAACATATTTCCTCCAAATTCTCTTAATAAATAATTTTCAAAGTTAATTTTTATAATAAAAAAATCTCCTCCCAAAAGGGACGAGATTATCGCGGTACCACCCAATTTAATGAAAATTATTCATTCACTCTAATTATAAGCTCAAAGACGGATTCACTAACTTTCACCAAAGATTTTCACCAAACATCTTCTCTCTAAAGGCTATTTCTAGTTACTGCTTCTTATCATTGCTTTATTCAATTATTATTAGTATACTTTTTCTTTTATTTTTTTCAAATATTAATAAATTTATCTATTGCTTTTTGGGCAATTCCAATATCTTCTACAACTATCTTATCTCTAAAATAAGTATCATAATAAAGACCCTTTTTCATAAGTTGCATTGATACTATAAAATCAGAATCTACATATGTTCCAAAGTCCATTTCTCCATCACAATCATAACCTGATGGAATATCAATTGATATAGTAAAAATATTGCTTAGATTTATTATCTCTATCACATAAGAATAAATTCCAGAAACTGTCCTATTAAGGCCTGTTCCAAATATTGCATCAATTATTGTATTTATCTTCTCTAAATTATTTTTAAAAAATTCTATGTCGTCTATAGTCCTTATCTCAAAAATTTTGTCAGTCATTTTTTTACAAGACTCAAAGTTTATTAGAAAATCAGTACTTGCTTTTTTTATATCTCCAACTATATAAATTTCTACTTTTTTGCCTATAGAGAGTAGGTTACGTGCTAAAGCCATACCATCTGCCCCGTTATTTCCAACACTTGCAACAATTCCAAAAGAATTTCTTATATCAAGATTTATATTATTCAAAACAGCAAGACTTGCTCTTTCTACAAGACAAATAGATGGAATTTTAAGCTCATTTATAGCATATGCATCAATATTTTTCATAGTTTCTCTATCTACAATTATCATAATATCTCCTAAAATAAAAGTCTTAAATCGTCTCCATATATCTCTATAACATGAGATGAACCCATGATTCTTGAAAAAATTCTCTCTCCATATATTTCTCTTAATTCATCTTCTGAATAATTTGATGAAAATATAATAGATTTTTTATTTATAATCCTATCATTTACAATATCAAAAAGATTAGACTCATTGGAATTTCTATCATTTTCACTACCCAAATCGTCAATAATTAAAAGATCTGACTTAAATATAAGGTCATACTCCTCTTGTAAAAATTCCTTTCTTTCAGAAAAAGCATAAAGATAATCATTCATAAAGGAAAAAATTTTAGTTGCTGTCATATAAACTACTGAAAAATTCCTATCTAAGAGCTCTTTTGCGATAGAATTTATTAAAAATGTCTTTCCTCTTCCTACATCTCCAAAGATATAAAGGTTTGTGCTTGACTTGTCAAAGCTATTTATATAGGCTTTTGCATCCTTTCCAACCCTTATAATATTTTCATAAGGACTTATAGGATAATCCTTGTATAGATTTTTAGAATAAAGATTTGGGTTAAAAGTTCTAAAGTTTTCTCTTTGAAGTAAATTTTTGATATTTGATTGGGAATATCTTTCTTCAATTATAAGTTGTCTTCTACATCTACATATATCATTTCCAATAAAGCCTGTATCTTTACAAATATTGCAATGATAGTGAATTTTAAGGTAGTCTTTAGGGTAGAAGTTTTCTAAAAGTATTGTTTGTTTTTCTTCTTCAAGTTCCTTTAGTCTTTTTTTAAGTTCCTCTACATCAAAACCATCATAGGCCATAGATGCCGCCTTAAATCCAAATGCTTTAATGGTATTATCTATAGTTTTTACTCTAGGGAATTTCTCATAGATTTCTTCTTTTCTTTTTTGAAGATCTTCTTTATCCTTTATCCTTCTATTTTCTAGTATTCTTGAAATATTGTCCTTAATATCCATTACCTATCATCTCCTTCAAGAATTCTTCTAAATCTCTCCTCCCTTGCTTTTTGAGAGAAAGACTTATTGGCTGAATTTTTATTTTTTGAAGTGAAGATTTTTTTCCTAATATTTTTCTTAGACTGTTTTTGCCTTAAAAGCTTTTCTCTTTCTTCTTTAATTTTTAAATCATTAAGGCTAAATATAGATTGATCTCTCCAAGTTTTTAAAAAACCCATTACATATTTAACATCAACATTATTTATCTCTTTTGCCTGCCTAAAAGCCTCTGTTACAAGTTCTGGATCTTGCTTGTATTCATCTAGAGTTTCTTGAATTCTTCTAATATCTTGAGGGGTTAGCTTTCTTTGTATAATTCTTTCCACAGAGTCAAACATAACCGACTTTCTTTTTGATATATCAAGCATAGAAGATGAATCTTCATTTTTACTTTCTCCAAAATAAAGCTGTCTTAGAGATATGATTTCATAAAAATACTCACCATTTCCCTTATCCTTTTTTCTAAAAACTCCCATATTAACCCAATAATTCAGGCATTTTTCAAGTTTTTCATCATCAAAAAGAAGCTGTTTTTTTATCTTTTCTAAATCGACACTTCCCTCATTTTTCAAGTCCTTATAAACAAGCAAGAAAAGTTTTAGGCTATCACCATCAGCCATTGGAACATAGGTATTTAGAAACATATTTTCAAATGAAGTTTCACCCATGTCAAGGCTTAAATTTTGAATTTTAAATTCCAATTTTCTACCTCTCACCTTTTCTAATTCTCATCTGGCTTATCTTTGAATAAACCTTGTTATATCTTTTTACAAAAAACTCACCATCTATTTCAACATCCTGGTTTTCAAAGACTTCAAAACTTGTACCTATCTTTTTGAAACCAAGCTTTTCATATAATTTTTTTGCCCTTACATTAAAATCGTTGACCTCAAGATAAAGCTCATAAAATTTCATATCATTAAAATAGTAATCTAGTAGTATAGTCATAGCTTTAAATCCATACCCTTTTGATGTAAAAGCTGGATCAAAGACTATACCAAGGACTGATTTTTTTATGATTTTATTTATATCCTTAAGCCCTATAAAGGCTATAAATCTATCATCTTTAATTCTTCTGACTGCAAAGTACTTTTTCCTAAATCCCTTTACATTCCTATACCAGATTTCACTGTCAATTTCTGTAAAATTTCCATAATTATATCCCCTAAGCCTTTCATCTTCGAAAAGTTTCCAATATCTTAAATCAAAAGCATCATCTATATCAATTTCTTTTAGGTAAATTTCTTCATCTTTTCCAATTATTTCCATATTACTCTTCTTTTAAGCTAAGGTCTGTAAAGGTTGTACATTTCTTATGGAAGAATAGTTCCATAATACCTGTTGGACCATTTCTATGTTTGGCAAGTATTACTTTTGCAACATTCGGATTGTCTTCCTCGTCATAGTAATCTTCCCTATATAAAAGCATTACAACATCGGCATCTTGCTCTATTGCCCCTGATTCACGAAGATCTGATAAGATTGGCTTATGGTCACTTCTTTTATCAGCCTCACGGGATAACTGTGCAAGAGAAAGAATTGGGCAATTTATTTCTTTTGATAAAGACTTAAGCCCCCTAGAAATATTTGCAATCTCTTGTTGTCTATTGTCAAATCTTCCTTCCCCTGTCATAAGCTGTAAATAATCTATGACTACAAGATCAAGGCCTGATTCAGCCTTTAGTCTTTTACACTTACTCCTTAATTCCGATAAAGTAATTCCCGCCGTTTCATCAACATAAAGATCTTTTTCTTTTATACTTGTTATAGCTTCAACTATGGCAATCCACTCATCTGCTTCAAGTTGACCATTTATTATATTTTCAAGCTCAATCATAGAAACCATTGAGATAAGCCTTTGATTAAGCTGATATGTAGACATCTCAAGCGAAAAAAACGCTACTGATTTTCCAACTTTTGCTGCATTCCAAGCCATAGTAAGTCCTAAGGCGGTTTTTCCCATAGCTGGCCTTGCTGCAAGAAGAATTAATTGAGAGTTTTGAAGACCTGAAAGTTTATCATCAACTGTTGAAAGACCTGTTGTAACCCCTGTTATCTTTCCATCATTTAAACTTAAAAGCTCAAGTTGTCTTATGGTATCATCCATGGTATCGGAGACTCTAATGAGACCCTTATCAAGATTATTCTGGCTTATTTCAAATATCCTTGACTCAGCTTTCTCTATTACATCTTTAGCTTCTTTTTTCTCACTATAGGATTCTCCTACTATCTCTTCACATGTTGTAATAAGAGCCCTAAGTAAGGCCTTTTCTTTGACATTTTCAGCATATTGGTCAATATTTGGAGTATAAAATGAGGAGAGTGTTATCTCTGCAATGAACTCCTCTCCCCCTACTTCTTCCAAAATGTTTTCTGATTTTAATTTTGATATAAGACTTACTTCATCTATTTTTATGTCCTTTTGATACATAGAAATCAAAGTCTTATAAATTCTTTGACATCTTGAATCATAAAACTCATATGGCTTTATTAATTCTATAGCCTGGTCTATGGTTTCATTTTTTGTTAATATACATCCAATTATAGCCATTTCTGAACGAATGTCACTAGGCATTTGCCTAAGACTTTCTTCCATTATTCTGCCTCAACTATAACTTTTAAACTTGCACTTATTTGTTGGTATAACTTGATATCTACTGTATATTCTCCCAAAGAATCAATCTTATCAGTCTTATCTATTTTCTTTTTGTCAACTTCAATATTCTTTTTATTTAAAGCTTCCATTATATCCTTGCTGGTAATAGAACCGAATAATTTTCCTTCTTCTCCAGCTCTAACCTTAATAGTGATTTCAGTATTTTCAATTTTTTCTTTATTTTCCTTAGCCTTAGCTATATTTTCATCTTCTTGCTTTTTAATCTCTGCTTGATGTTCTCTAAGCTTAGCTAAATTTTCCTTATTAGCTTCGATTCCAAGATTGTTTGGAAGGATATAGTTTCTAAAGTATCCTTGCTTTACATTTACAACTTCACCCTTTTTCCCAATTTTCTTAACATCTTCAGTTAAAATTATCTTCATCTTCTGTCATCTCCTCTTCTAAGTATTCATTAATTGCTTTCCTAAGCATAAGCTCTGCTTCATCTATATCCATATCTAGTTGGGTTGCGGCTGCTGTTAAATGACCACCTCCACCGATTCTTTCAAGAATAAGTTGGACAGATATATCACCTAGACTTCTACCAGATATGTGAATTCTATCATTTGATCTTGTTAAAACAAAACTTGCCTTAACTCCTTTTATATTTAACAAATCATCTGCTGCCTGGCTTGCTATTAAGGTTGAGCCATCCATTTCTCTATTAAAATGTCCTATAGCTATGAAGTCATTTACAACAGAGGAGTCAGCTATAACCTCAGACTTATATTTTACTATTTCAAAGTCATCTTTAAACATTCTTTTTATAATAATTGAATCTGCCCCCCATCTTTTTAAGATTGATGCAGCTTCAAACGTCCTTACACCAGTTTGATAAACAAAATTCTTAGTATCTACGGTTATACCTGCAAGAAGGGCCTCTGCAACCGGAACTCTTGCCTTAAAGGATTCATCAAAGTAATTTAAAATCTCTGTTACAAGCTCACTTGCACTTGATGCATAAGGCTCTATATACGAAATCGTTGCATTTCTTATATAATTATTCCCTCTCCTATGATGATCTATTACTACAATTTGGTCAGTCCTATCAAGAAGTGATGGAGCTTCAGTTGAATTTTTCCTGTGATTATCTGTAACAATTACAAGGGATGCTTGATCCATTAATTCAAGTGCCCTAACTTCTGTTATTACATTCTCCCTAAATCCGTCTAAACTATCAACTGTCCTATTATATATATTTTCTATGGGTTTATTAACTTCATTAAGTAAGAAATAACAATCTTTTCCAGTACTTTTTACTATTTCATAAACTCCAAGAGCTGAGCCAAAGGAGTCCATATCCGGATTGTTATGACCCATAACAAAAACCTTTGAAGAAGACTCAATAAGTCTTTTTAGAGCTTGAGATATCACCCTTGATCTAACTTTTGAAGTTTTCTCAGTTGCTTTTGATTTTCCTCCAAAATATTCATAATTATCTCCCTCTTTAATAACAACTTGGTCTCCGCCACGAGATAGGGCAATGTCTATTGATATTCTTGAATCTTCATATACATCTAATGGTTTTTTCCCCGCAAGGCCTACCCCTATTGATAAAGTAGGTTGAATAGTATTTCCCCTATCCACTTCTCTTACAAGGTCAAGAATCTTAAACTTTGACTCATAGATTTTTTTATAATCATCAAAGTGTAGCATTACTATATATCTATCATTTTCATACTTTCTAACCATAGCCCCATACTCTTCAAAGTAGTTCATTATAATCCTATCAATCTCACCTGTAAGAGAGGATCTATCACTTGCCTTAGTAGATTGCCTTAAATCATCATAATTGTCTATATACATGGACAATACAACAAGTCTTCTATCTTTAAATATCTTTTTTATATTTTCATCACTTGTATTATCTATTCCATATACAAAGGTAAGATCTTTATCAAACTTATCCCTTTTTATGGTTGAATAATAAAATTCATAAGTTTTATCATATATTTTTACAGTAATAGGCTTTGATGATTCTCTATCAAAATCTACCTCGCTAAAATCGCTTATAAAATTATTTACACTTTTGCCTATTAAATGTTTGGCTTCAAATATATCTTTAAAATTTGAATTATGCCATTTTATCATTTTACCATCTTCAAGTATAACAATTGGAAAGGGCATTTGAAATACAACATTTTTTGTTATTTCATCAAAGGAATAATCCATCTCATCTATATATTCTTGAAAAAAATCTCTCTTATCCTCATCTAGTTTTTTTATATAAAAATATAAGACTATAGAAAGTATCAATCCAATAGTTGCAAATATTTTTTCATAAAAAAATAATACTATAGATACTAAAATAGGTAAGATAAGTAAAAATATATAATTTTCTTTAGTAAAAAACTTAAGTTTATCTTTCATATTGCCTCACTTTTTCTCTTATATTAAATACTACATCAATTGCTCCAATTACAGCAAAAACATCTGATAAAATTGCAAATACAAAGAATATCAAAACCCAATTTATAAATCTAGTAAGCTTTGATTTTTTTGCTGAAAAATAATCTAATAACAATAGACCATTTATCTGTAACAGACTCATTGTAACTGATAAAGCATTTAATTTAATAATTTCAAAGTCTAAACCTAGAAAATATGCAAAGGTGGAAATTAATAAAAATATTATAAATAATATAATAATATCCTTAATTTCCAACCTAAATCTATTTATACTTATTAAATCCCTAATCTTATCATCCCTGTAATTAAGGTAATTTCTTATAAGTTTTAGACAAATAAAATTATAAATAAGATTTAATATTACACACATTGCAGGAATTGTTCTAAGAGCGTTTACTATAAATATTTCATCAAGTTCAACTCCCTCACTTTCAAAAGCTTTTGACAACTCGCCTACGATTATTTTAAAGTCTATGTAACCTTTACTATAAATATACCCAAGTAAAGTCAATATAAATATTGATGTAAGTGACGTCAATATAAAAAGGCTAGTTTTATCTTCTATATCTCTTCTTATTAAAAAAATAATAAGTAATGAAAAGATAAGACTTGGAGATAAAACTATAAGTGTAAGGCTTAAATCCAGAATAGATGAAAATAAACCTGTTAAAAACAAGTATATAAAAGTTTCTTTCTTATCATACATTCCTAATTTTATAGTCATAAGTATGGGAATACTTAAAGAAAAAACCAGTAAATATTGTGATAAAAATAAAACAATCGAACTTATTATAGCAAATAACAAGGCATCATTTTTCTTATTTGATTTTTCTATCATAAAAATCCTTTCTTAATTTTTTATAGGACGTTTATTAAATAGATTATACAATTTTTCACAAAAAAAGCTAACCTTTTTAAGGCTAGCTTTCTTAAAAATTTATTATATCATTATAATAGATATGGATCATCTTCTGGATCTATAAACTTTGTAGGATCATAATCTGTTTTTATCTCTTTCCAATCTTTTTCACTTAAGTTCCTAGATGGTTTATTTAATTCTGGATGATCATTGTTTGCCTTAAAATTTCTTTCTTCACTGTCTCTTTTTGGAAGATTTAAGTCTACATCATTTATATCAATTTCTAAAGCTTTTGCAAGCCTTTTTCCATAGTCTTAATCAGCTTGATAGTATAAATCAATCCACCTATGTTTAATTTGATATGTTGAATTCCCAATAGCCCTTGCAGTATTTCACATATTGATCTTCAGTCATAGCATTGTATAAAAGACCTGGTTGAGTGAAGTAATCTGAGTCATCAAAATTAACCGCTATAAAAAATAAACGTTTATAAAATTCAACTCATAATCTTAGAATTTATAAATCAAGACTCTTATGGTATATTGATATAAAGAAAGTGTACAAGGAAGTGTAATTTTGAATAAAGATAAAAATAAGATAAGCTTTACCATTATTTCTGATACCCATATTTTATCTAGAGAATTAATGGCAGATAATAAAGAATTTAATATGGCTGTAAAATATGATAGGAAATTTTTAGTAGAGGGGCAAGGACTTTTAAAAGAGGCCTTAAAACTTGCAAGCACAAATGAAAGTAAATATCTTCTAATACCAGGAGATTTGACAAAAGATGGTGAATTAAAATCTCACCTTGAAGTATCCTCTATCCTTAAAAAATGGAAAGATGAAGATAAGGATAGGCGAATCTTTCTAATTCCTGGAAATCACGATATAAATAACTACCAAGCATATAATTATAGAAAACTTGAAAATACTAAAACTATTGAACCTAAAGATTTTTTCGATATATATGATTTTACTTATAAAAACAATATTATAAGTTTTTATAAGGATAGTTATCATTTTAAGAAATATCTAGATATACTTAATAAAAAATATGCAAGAGATGATAGGGATAAATACTACTGCCAGGGTTATCTTTCTTTTGCAGCAAGACTTGATGATAAGCTGTCAAATAAAAATTCTATATCTCTAATATTTTTAGATTCTTCAATTTATTCACTAGACTATGAACAAAATCATAAAGATAGAAAAAATAATGTAGTTGGAGCTCTTGATAAAAATCTTATGAAATGGGCCGTAGATGAGATTGAAAAAGCTAAAAAAAGAAAGGATATGATTTTTGTCCTAGCTCACCATGCCTTAATTCCAAACTTCAGAAATCAAAGATTGGTACTTGGACCTTTTATCATTAAAAATTGGAATAAAAAATATGAAGATTCCGATAAGCGTATAAATAATAAACTACCCATAGAAGTTTTGGCTGATATGAAAGTTAAATTTGTCTTTACAGGTCACCTCCATGAAAATGGAACTGCCAAATATAAGTCAAAATGTGGAAATGAAATATTTAATATCCAAACAGGCTCTACTGTAACTTATCCCCTCCCTATAAGACAAATTAACGCTTATGATGATATAGAAGATTTTAAGGGTTTTTCACTTGATATGAAAACTCAGCTTATAAAATCATTTGAATTTACTGACTTAAAGGGTGAAGATAAGAAAATAAGTAATTCCATAAAATATGCCCTAGAAAATCAATTAAGTCTAAAGGATGTATTATTTAACTATGTCCATTCAATGGCTAAAAACCCATTGATTTCAAATATGGATATAAAAGAACTAATCTTAAATAATTTAAGTAGAACGCTAAAAATACATCTTTCAAATAAACTTTATCTTGAAGAAATTTTTGATAAATACATGGATAAATTTCCATTTCACATTGATAAGTTTGGTGATGTATCTTATATTAAACTTAAAGATGAATCATTTATAAAAATAGATGCTTATAGATCTCATGCCTATATAAAAACGAGTGATTTAGAAGAGTGCATAGAAATATTGGTAAAGCAGTTCGAAGATAAGATTATGACCACAGACAATATCATTTATTATTATGATAAGCTTATGAAAAAGGTACTTTCTATGCCTATAGGCAAAAATCATGACCAAACTCTTTATGATTTTTCGAACTATATTTATCAATACAAAAACTTAAATGAAAAAAGCACTCCATCTTATGTAGTAGAATTTATGGCAAAACTTAACAACCCGGATTTTTCTATAACTGATACAGTTATTGATTATTGTGAAAGTGAAATAAATGAAATCTTTGAATTTTTAACTAAAAATATTTCATTTGAAAAAAATGGATCTAAAGATGAATTTTTCGATACTCTTCTTACTAGTAGGGGACTTTTTTTCCAAGGTATAATAACTTATATAAAAAGAAAATCAAATAATCTTCATCAGCTTTTAACCTTTATTGCTAAGTTTATCTTGAAAAAAAGAGCAGTTAAGGGAGTTGATATAGCTAAATTTATTGTATCATATAAAAAAGTTACTGATATAAAAGAAAATATGGGAAGGAAAATTCTTGGAAGGGCAAATCTTCGTTCTTATATAATCGATCTTGTTAAGTCAATAAATAGTGAAGTCATTGAAACCTATGAAAATGAAGACTTAAATGAAAGAGATCATTACTTTGCCTATGTAGAATATGATGATAAAAAATAAGAACTTCTTATTAATGATATGTACTCTCTTTACTAGAAAAACAAGTAAAGAAAGTACACATCACTAATTGCAACAGACCGATTTTCAAATCATATGTAAACTTAATAATAATTATTAAATTGTTACCATTAAAATTATATTCCCATATTTCATCTTAAAGTATAGATAACTATATATTTAAATCGTAATCACATTTTACCTTTTTAAATTATTCATTATCATTTTATTTAATAATTTCATCATTAAATTTACTATATATTGCCCCATTTATATGGAATTTTTCATAAAAATTGTCATTTTGACTTAGAGCCCATTAATTTTTATTTATAAGAAATTAAAATAATTCTTAATTTAAAAAAATGACTACTGCAGAATCTGCAATAGTCATTTTTCATTAATTTTTTTAAAAGTCTTTTAAATCTGCTTTTCTTTTTTCTAAGAATGCTGTCATCCCTTCTTTTTTATCATGAGTATCAAATGTTGATGCAAAAGTATTTGCTTCAAGTTGGATACCTGTATGAAGATCTGATTCTAGTCCAAGATTTATGGCTTGTTTTGCTAAAGTTACTGCATAACTTGCTTGAGCTTTTATCTTTTCAGCCATTTGTGTACAATAATCAATTAACTCTTCTTTTTCAACTACATGATTTACAAGACCAATTCTATAAGCTTCATCAGCTTTGATTGAGTCTGTTGTAAATATTAATTCTTTAGCAATTCCCTTTCCCACTAATCTAGGAAGCCTCTGTGTTCCACCAAATCCTGGTATTATTCCAAGACCTACTTCAGGTTGACCGAATCTTGCATTCTTGCTTGCTATTCTTATATCACAAGCCATAGAAATTTCACATCCACCACCTAAGGCAAATCCATTTACAGCAGCTATAGTAACTTGTGGCATTTCTTCAAGCATATTAAATGTTTCATAAGCGAGTAAACTCATATCTCTTGCTTGTTGAGAATTAGAGTTAACCATTTCAGAGATATCAGCACCAGCTACAAAAGATTTTTCTCCACCACCTGTAAGAATCAAAACTTTAACATCTTTTCTACTTCTAATGTCATTAAAAGTTTCATTTAATTCTTTTAAAGTTTCAGTATTAAGAGCATTAAGAGCTTTTGGTCTGTCGATAGTAACATAAGCAATTTCATTTTCAACATTTAGCTTAATATTATTCATTGTAAATCTCCTTTAAATTTATATAACGATTTCTAACTATATTTTATATGATATACTATTGTTTAATTTTTGTCAAGCAACTTAAAATTAAAACACCCATAGGGTGCTTTTTATAAATTTATATAATCTTGTGACAAAACCGGTTCTTGAGTTAGGTTAAAGTGCATTTTAAGAAGAGTTTTCTTATCACTTTCATCTAAAATATTTGTTGAATGTACATCTAAATTTTTAAGGTAAGCTAATTTTTCCATAGCAAGGTGAGTCACAGGATTAGTTGTAGCAGATATGGATAAAGCTATTAAAACATCATTTACTGACAATGACTCATCCTTTTCTTTTAAAATATCTTCTTTAAGCTTTAACACTGGTTCAAGTATATGCGGTGATATAAGTGGTATGTCATCATTTATACCAGCAACTTTTTTTAAAGCATTTAAAATACAGGCTGCAGGTGCAGACATAAGAGTTGATTTTTTGCCAGTAACTATCTCTCCATCACTAAGTTGAATAGCGAAACTTTCTACATGACTTTGTTTTTGCTTTTCACGTGCTCTTACAGCTACTTTTCTATCACTTGCTTCAAGATTAAGTCCACTCATTAAAAATTCTATTTTTTCTACTGGTTTAAAGTCTATTTTTGCAAGTTTATAGTCAACTAAAGCATTATAATATCTTCGTATAATCTCATCCTTGCTGGCCTTTATAGTTTTATCTTCATCTTCTATACAAAAACCAACCATGTTTACCCCCATATCTGTAGGTGACTTATAAGGGCAAGATCCTGATATTCTTTCAAACATTTGCTTTAATATTGGAAAGGCTTCTACATCTCTATTATAATTTACTGTAGTTTTTCCATAAGCCTCTAGGTGGTAAGGATCTATCATATTCACATCATTAAGATCAGCTGTAGCAGACTCATAAGCAATATTTACAGGGTGTTTTAGTGGGAGATTCCATACTGGAAATGTTTCAAACTTAGCATATCCTGCATTTATTCCTCTTTCATTTTCAAGATACATCTGAGAAAGACAAGTAGCAAGTTTTCCACTTCCTGGACCTGGTCCTGTAACTACAACAAGGTCTCTTTGAGTTTCTATATAATCATTTTTTCCAAATCCTTCCTTGCTTATGATATTAGGAATGTTATTTGGATAACCTTCTATATCATATGTCTTATAATTTTTAATATTTAGACTATCTAGATACTTAGCATATTTAATAGCTTGTGGTTGATTATCAAATTGTGTTATAACTACAGAGTTTACAAAAAATCCCAAATTTTCAAAAGCAGACTTTAATCTTAAAACCTCACTATCATAACCTATATCAAGATCTGATCTAATTTTATTTGATTCGATATCATTTGCATTTATTACTATTACTATTTCAGTAATATCCTTAAGTTTCTTCAACATTTGAAGTTTGGAATCAGGTAGAAAACCTGGCAAAACTCTAGATGCATGCGCATCATCGAAAAGTTTACCACCAAATTCTAGATATAACTTGTCAAATTCTTTAATTCTTTCTTCAATTTTTTCTGATTGAATTTCTATATATTTATCATTATTAAAAGCTTTTTTTTCCATACCTACCTCCTATAATACAGATTACATTATACCATATAAAAAATGACTTTTTTATATAAAATAAAAAAAAGATACGATAAAACGTACCTAATTTTCATCACTAACATCAAATTTATCCCAACCAGCACTCTTATACACTTTATTATCTTTATCTATCCACATTGCCTCTGCCTTAAATTTTTCTAACAGTTTCTTACCTTCATCTAGATCTTTTATAAAAAGAGCTGTAGATAACGCATCTGCTTGGCCAATATCATCTAGGATAACTGAAACTGATTTAAAGTTTGTTGATGGATAGTTTGTCTTTGGATCTATAATATGATGGTATCTTTTGCCATCTACCTCATAAAACCTTTCATAATCTCCACTTGTAACAACTGAAGTATTTTTTACAGATACTATTGCAGCATAAGGATTTTTTTCAGATAAAGAAGGATCTTTTATAGCAATCTTAAAATTATCTACACCTTTTTTTGGATTATTTCCAATTATTGCCACATCTCCTCCAACTGATAAGAGACCACTTTTAAGTCCATTTTTAATCAAATCTCTTTTTATAAGTTCTGTTGCATAGCCCTTACCTATACCACCAATATCAATTTGAACATCAGGATCACTTATATATACTGTTTTTTCATTTTCATCAATTTCAATAGCATCTATATTTTTATGCTTACTTGCTTCATCTAATTCTTCATCTTTAGGAAGTCTTGCCTTATCCTTGTTATTTAGACCCTCTTCTCTGTAATCCGACCAAATCTGTAATACTCTTCCATAGGCTATATTAATATCACCATCAGTTTCTTTGTACCATTTCTTACCTTCTTTTATAAGATCTATTATGGATTGATCAACCTTTACCTTCTCTTTTCCAGCTTTTTCGTTTATGGTTGTGATATTATTTATATCTTTATATGAATCATAATTATTAAAAAGTTTATGGTATTTTGCCATTTCACTTTCTACTAATTCCTTATACTTATTATATTCATCTTCATTTTTACAGTAAGCTGTAAAAGATGTTATAGTATCAAAATAATCATATATACTTGTTTCATATTTTTGAAGCTCGGATGCACTTGTATCATCTTTGCTAGATTTTTTCTTATCCTCTATACCTAAACTTTCTTTTGATGCAGGTTCTACTTTCTTAACTTCTTTATTAGAACAAGCAGTTAAATTAAGTAAAAGTATAAGAGCTAATACGCTTTTTTTTATCATAAATTAAAATTTATCCCTATTATATATATTAATTGTATCCATATCCTTAACAACCTTAATATTCTCTTCATTAGCCCAATTCAATAAGATATCGCCAGCTATTTTTTCTCTAAAAGCCTGAAGTTTATTCTCAAGACCCAATTCATAAATAATATCTAAAAACTCTTCACCTTGAGCATATTCATTATAGTTTTCAAAGAACCTATCCTTAATGTGACTATCAAGCATATCTATAAAAGCTTCACGAGCAAGCTTCCCATTTACAGCCTCTTTTCCAGGCATACAGACAAACTCTTCCATATTCTGTTCTATATCAATATAAGATTCTTCTATATCTTCATTTGTGTCTACATCTTCCATAATTCTTACAAGATCAAGCGTTTTTAAATTTAACCAAATATTTTTAAGATATGGATTATCCCAAATTGTCCATTTTTCTACCAACCATGATAGATTGATAGCTTTATCATTTCTTGCCATCTTATTTTATTTCAAAAACTAGGGCTTCATATTCCCAAAGCTCAAGTTTAAGATTCTCCCCCTTGCTAATTTTTATATCATCTCTTTTTTCTTTATCATATCCAAAATCTTTGGATAAATTATTTAATCTTTCTATAAAAGTTAAGTCTTCATCAAATGAAACCTCATAAGATTTCTTATAGGTATTTGTCATATTCAATACCACAAGAAATCTCGAATCATTGGCTCTTCTTTCATAAACAAAGACTGAATTTTGATTATCGTCAACAACCTTCCACGAAAAACCATCCTCAACAAAGTCTTTTTCATAAAAGGCCTTATTTTTTAAATATAGGTTATTTAAAGACCTAATATATTTTTTGAAGTTATCATGGATTGGAAATTTCAATATATCCCAATTTAAAGACTCATTTTCGTCCCACTCATCAAAGGTTGCTAACTCATTTCCCATAAAGTTAAGTTTTTTCCCAGGATGAGTTATTTGATATGTGTATAAAAGCATAAGTTCTTTAAACCTATCAATATAAGATCCATTCATCTTTAAAATCATAGGTTTTTTTAAATGAACTACCTCATCATGGCTAAGTGGAAGTATAAAATTCTCCCTATAAAAATAGTACATAGAAAAATTAATCTTTCCTTGATGCTTAATCCTATTAATAGAATCAATTTCAAAGTACTTACAAGTGTCATTCATCCACCCTAAATCCCACTTATAGTCAAATCCAAGGCTATCATTACCATTCTTACTTGTAACAAATTCATAAGAAGATGAATCTTCTGCAATTTTCATTAAACTTGGATACCTTTTATCTAAATAGGAATTAAGTTCTTTTAAAAATCTAATATTAGCTTTATTTAAACCCCTATTTTTATTTCCATCATTATAAATCATATTAGATACTGCATCTATCCTTATTCCATCTAAGTGACACTTTTCTATCCAAAAATTTATAGCTGATTTCATAAAACTTCTAACATGGCCCTTTGAAAAATCAAAGTTTAAAGATCCCCACTGTGAGTATTGTAAATCTTTATAATCAGGTTCGTAAAGGCTATCTCCATCAAAGTATTTCAAAGCATAAAAATCTTCAGCAAAATGAACTACGACAAAATCTAATATTACTCCTATATCATTTTTATGGCAAAGATTTATAAATTTTTGTAAATCATTGATAGAGCCATACCTTGAAGTAAATGCGAAAAAGCCTGAAACTTGATAGCCCCAAGAAGGATAATAAGGATGTTCTGTAAGAGGCATAAGCTCAATATGGCTATACCCCATTTTCTTTATATAAAAAATCAATTTATCTGCTATATCAAGTATATTTAAATTTTTTCCATATTTTAGCCAAGAACCTATATGAATTTCATATATATTTAAGGGTTTATCAAAATTTTTATTTCTCTTTTTAAGCCATTTATCATCTGTAAATTCAAATGACGTATCTACAATTTTTGATGCAAATTGAGGAGCTTGGTCAAGGTAGTTTGCATAAGGGTCAAATTTTTCAAATCTAAATCCATTATTTTCCAAAAGATACTTATAAAAATCTCCCTCTTTTGCCTTTATATATTTAAAGAAATATCCAAATTCTTCATCTTTGTACATTTCAATATCTTCCCAATTTGAAAAATCACCTCTTATAAAGGCCCTATTTGCATTAGGTGCATATAATCTAAATATATAACCATCTTCATACTTTGTTGCTCCAAAAATATCAAAAGCCGTAAAGTTATCTCCACTTATATAGGATTTTAGATTTTCATAATCAACATCCAAAATTTTAACATCCATATTATTCCTTTAATAAATCTTCTATATGTTTTATCAGTATTTCAATACCCCTAGTATTTTTTGCTCCTCTAGGAATTATGATATCTGCATATTTTTTTGTAGGCTCTACATATTTTTCATGCATAGGCTTAACTTGCTTAATATATTGAGTTAGTACTGAATCAAGCGACCTTGATCTTTCCTTTGTATCTCTTAATATTCTTCTTTGAAGCCTAACATCGCTATCAGCATCTACAAATACCATAGTATCAGTAATATCCCTTATCATTTTATCATATAAAACTAAAATTCCTTCAATAAGGATAATCTTTTTAGGTGATACATGGACAGTTTTATCGCTTCTAGTATGGATATTATAATCATAGATAGGCATATCAATTTCCTTACCACTTTTGAGTCTTTTTAAATCCCTAATAAACATTTCATTGTCAAAGGCATTAGGCTCATCATAGTTTAATTTTTCCCTTTTTTCAAAAGGAATATCATTATGGGCTTTATAATAATTATCATGACCCATAACAAATAAATCATCAGCAAAGTAATTTTTAATATAATCTACAATAGTGCTTTTTCCACTTGCAGATCCCCCTGCTATAGCAATAATCTTACTTTCCATCTTAATTTACTCTATTTGATATTTCCCCATTCAAGAACTTATATAAGTTGTCAAATACTATATCACATCTTATATTCATAGCCTCTTGGGTAAAAAATGCTATATGATTAGTCAAAACTGCGTTCTTAGCATTTCTTAATGGGTAATTCTTATCTATTGGAGGTTCCATATCAAATACATCAATTCCTGCCCTAAGCTTATCTTCATTCAATAACTTAGCAAGATAGTTATTATCTACTATTGGCCCTCTTGCACAATTTATTAAAATAGACTTATCCTTCATCAAATCTAATTCTTTTTGTCCAATAAATCCAATTGTTTCATCATTTTGTGGAAGATGAATTGTAACAATATCAGATTCTTTTAACAACTCTTCTAGACTTACGTACTTAGCTCCTAATTTCTTAGCCTTATCTTTTTCACTTCTATTATAGGCTAAGATTTCTGCACCAAATGCCTTTAATAATTCTATTACCCTAAGTCCTATCTTACCTGTACCAACTACTCCAACCTTTTTCCCTTTAATTACTTGTCCTAAAAGATTATTATTTTCATCTTCATACATATTTTTCTTATTTAGGTCAAACTTTCTCATAACTGAAATAATAAGTCCAATTACAAGCTCAGCTACTGAATCATCGGAATACCCACTTGCATTTTCAACTATAATATTATTTTCATCACAAGCCTTAAGATCAACATGATCAACACCTGTAAAGGCAACATCTATCAATTTAAGATTGGTGTTTTCTATTACATTTCTGGAAAATTTATTATTAGTAATCATAGCAACTTCACTATTTTCAAGTCTTTTTATAATCTCATCATCACCTTTAGCACTTTCTTTGAAATATTCAAATTCGTGTCCTAATTCTTCTAGCTTTTTTTTGTGAGCCTTAATTTTTTTATCATCTACAACTAACGGATCTATTAAAGATATTTTCATAATTACTCCTTTTATATTTACTTAATAATCTTGATTATATTATACCAATATGATAAATTTAATTAAAGAAAGGATTTAATAATGGCAGTAGGAATTTCATTTAAAGAGGGAAAATGCTTGGAAGCAATAGAATATTATTGTGATATATTTGGTATAGATTTCCCGAAAAAAATAATAAGATACTCAGACTTCGAGTGCTATAACTTCCCTAAAGATGTAAGAAATAGGATTTATAATTCAAAGCTTGAGATATATGGTAATAATGTTTATTTATTTGATACTACAGATGATAAACATTGGGTAAATGGTAACAATGGAAGGGTTGTTATAGAAACAAATAGCGAAAATTTATATAAGGCCTTTCAAAAATTAAAAGAAGAATCTATAATTTTAATGGAACCCCAAAAAATTAATAAGAAATTATTCACAACTCTTATTGATAAATATAATGTTCATTGGCAAATAATTGCAGATACATAAGTCGACTTAGTTCGGCTTTTTTCTTTTTCTTAAATTTTCAAAAAAATCTTTCAACAATTTATGACTTTCATCTTTCATTAAACCAAATTCTGCATCAAGGTAGTGTAACTGAGTCCTATCTCCAGTTATGTTGGTATTTGACCCACAAGCTCCTCTTTTTACATCAGCAAGAGCAATTACTAGTCTTTTTATCCTCGAATTTATTATAGCACCTGCACACATAGAACAAGGTTCCATTGTTACATACATTGTACAATCTGATAGCCTAAAATCTCCTACAACTTTTGTAGCCTTGTCTATGGCAATAATTTCAGCATGTTTTAAGGCGGATTTTCCCTTAAAGGTATAGTTATGACCCCTTCCTATAATTTTTCCACCTCTTTCAATAACACATCCTATAGGAACTTCATCTTCAAGTTTTGCAAGTTTAGCTTCATTTATGGCTTCTTTCATGTAAAATCTATCGTCCATAATTTCTCCTTAAATTTTTTAGTTTATTATTATATATTTTATTTAAGATAAGAAAAAGGAAAGACTGTAAATCAATCTTTCCCTTATAATTTTGGCGTCCTGGAGAGGATTCGAACCTCCGACACCCGCCTTAGGAGGGCGGTGCTCTATCCAGCTGAGCTACCAAGACTTACTTTATAAGTATAACATAAAGATAGAAAAAGTAAAACTTTTTCTATCTAGCTATTATACATTTGACTAAAAAATCACAAGCATCAGATATAGTTCTTTTAAATCTCGTAAAGTCACTTGCTCTTTCTTGTTCTTTATTGCTAACTAGGTCAATTTCATAATTCTTATCATTATATGAAATATTGGCCTTACCAAAGACTTCTCCTTTTTTTATAGGAGCCTTAATATTTTTATTTATGTCATATTTTACACTAGGCATAGTATTATCTTTTACAATAAAACTTAAATCTTCACTTGGATAAAGCTCTACATAACCTTCTTTTACTGAGTTTACCCTTACGGACTTTAAAGGATGATTTGTATCAGCTATTTTTTTGAAGTTAAAAACTCTTGATACATAATATATTAAATCAGTCATAGCCATATCCCTGACCTCTTTATCACTAGCACCCATAACTATGCCTATTGCCCTATAATTATTTTTATTATTAAGCTTTGACATATCTATAGTTGTAGTTAGACAACTCTTTGCCTCTTCAGTTGTTCCAGTCTTTAGTCCATCTACACCATCAATCTCTCCTATAAGCGGAATAGTAGATTTCTCGTTGATTCCTCTTTTTGAGTCATTTATCTCTCTAATTTTAGAATATTCTAATATATCTGGATACTTATCAAGAATAATTCTTACAAGCTCAAATAAATCTTTGGCAGATGAGGAATTTTGCTTATTATCTTCTGTATTAAGGCCAGAAGCATTATAAAATTCTTGACTAGTAAGACCTAATTCTTTTGCTTTTTCATTCATATTTTGCGCGAATTTATCTTCACTTCCAGAAATACTTGTTGCCAAAAGATTTGCACAGTCATTACCACTTACTACAATTAAACCTGTAATGAGTTCTTTTACAGTATATTCTTCCCCTTCTTTTATTCCAAGCTTTGAATATCCTGGCCCTGTAAGTTCTTCAGCCTCTTTTGTTCCCTTTATTTTTGTGTCAAGACTTAGCTTGCCTTGATCAATTTGATCTCTTACCAAAAGAAAAGTCATAAGCTTTGACATAGATGCTATAGGATATTTAGTCTCTGCATCTTTTTGATAGAATATATCTCCATTTTCTTCATTTCCTATTATATAGGCTCTTACATTTTCATCTACCCCTACAATATTATCTCCAGCTTGTCTTTCACTATCATCAGCAAAAGAAACAAGTGGAGAGATTATAAAGATTAAACTTAAGAAAAATATAAGTGTTTTCTTCCCTCTTTTCATCTATACTCCTACGCTAAAAGACTCTCCATCTTTTTGTAATTTTTTCTAAGTAGCTTAAGGCTATACACATCATCTCTTTTTGGATAGGTAAAATTATTTTTCTTAGCAAATTCCATTCCAATTTTCCTAAATATCTGACAAGATTTAAATATTGCTGTATAAGTATCTATAATATCAGAATTCGAAAAAATTTCTACGAGATCATCTCTGATATCTGCTTCAAGAGTATGGATAAGATTATTACCATAAAGACCTATATCCATTCCTCCATTGTACTTATCTATTATGTACCAATTTAATAGTTTATATAGCTCATCTCTTAAAGCTTGCATTTTAAAACTTGCACTTATCTTATCCCTTGATAAAAGTGAGAAAGAAGTATCTAAAGACATAGAGAAGAAATTCTTACTACACTCTTCAAATTCATATGCCTTAGGCATCTTATATAAATTTTCTTCTCTTTCTAACTCACTTTCTATTCCATCTTCATCGTATATAAAATTTAAATCACCCTTAAGACTTTTTATAAAATCAACTTTTAAGTCATTATGAATGATATTTACAGTAATTTTTGTGGAATCCAAGGTAAATATTTCGAATTTTGTAAATTGCTGATCTCTTTTCTCTATCCTGAAATAACCTTTTTTCTTATTAATTAAAACAAAATCATCAAATATTATTTCTAAGTCTTCTTTCATCTTAGAAATAATAATCTCTTTCATAAGAAGATAAACTTCTGAAAAATGCTCATCATTATTGTCTTCTTTTATATAAAATAAAGCTTTGACTTTATCATTAGACTTAGAATAATCTTCTAATTTTTCTATAATATAATTTTTCATATCCCTATCTTTCTTTTACAAAGTCTTTCTTACATATCATAATTTTACCACAAAAAGCTAATCTCATATAATAATTATCGCTTTTGATAGATTTTAATAAAATCTTTAAGTAATTTGGCAGTTAATCCCCATATAACTGGCTTGGTGTCATAAAAGTACATAGTATGAAAATAATTATGAAAATTATAATCTTTTCCATTTGGTATCTTGTCAAAAGGAAAATCTTTAGGAAAATTCATATCAAGCTTTGCCGTATATTTTTTAGGTGGATTATTAATAAAATAATTAATATCTACTGTAAAAAGTGAAGATACTTCTTGATTATAGCTTATATTTTCAAATTCTCTACAAATTTTACCATAAAATGCCTTTATATGTCTATTTGAAGAAGATAAAATCATAGATGAATATCCCATAAGTTCTATGTCTTTTTCATTTAAGTTAAGCTCCTCCATAGTCTCTCTTATGGCTGCCATCTCAAAGCTTTCTCCATACTCAAGTCCTCCACCGGGAAAGGATACTTCTCCAGGTTGCTTTACTATATTTGATCTTATCTCAAAAAGTATATGATCTTTGCCATTTATTTCAACTAAGGGAATAAAAACTGCATAATTTGAAATTTTCTTATAAAATTCATCATCAACTTGTATACTTTTCATTTAAAAAAACCTTTCTATTGTTTAATTATACTATACTACATCTTTATATTTTAAAAAAAATAAAATCATCAAATAAATTGGGTATATTAATAAAAATTATTAATATGAGGAGTTTTTATGTGGAAAGAATTTAAAGATTTTATTTCAAAAGGTAACGTAATTGACATGGCTATAGGTCTTGTTATGGGGTCTGCTTTCACAGCAATAGTAAATGCTATTGTAGAGGGTATACTTATGCCTATTATTTCAGGACTAACAGCAGGTGTTGACTATAAAGACTTAGTTTTTGATATATTTGGTGCAAAACTACAAGTAGGTAATGTTATTAATGCAATTATAACATTTTTAATTATTTCATTATTCCTATTTATGATAGTAAAAACTTTAGCTAAGGCTAAAAGAAAAGAAGAAGTTAAAGAAGAAGCTACTACAAAAATTTGTCCTCACTGCAAAAGTGAAATCAACATTGAAGCTACAAGATGTCCTCACTGCACATCTAAGCTTGAAGGTTTTTCAGAAGAAATCAAATAATTTATTTAAAAAAGTGATGTTGTAGGATAAAAGATTTTATCCTGCTCATCACTCTTTATTATCTTATCTTTTCTTTTACATAATCACATGAGTTACATTTTATCTCATCAGTTGACCTATTTTTCTTGTGAACTAACAAGTCTCCACACTCAGGACACCTATCTCCTGTTGGCGTATCCCATGTAGCATAATCACAAGATGGAAAATTTGAGCAACCATAAAATCTTTTGCCTTTTTTGGATACTTTCTCTATAAGCTCTCCATCATTACACTTAGGGCATTTTACACCTGTGGTTTTTATAATTGACTTTGTAAAATTACAATCAGGAAAGTTTGTACAACCTATAAATTTACCATTTCTACCATGCTTAATTGCTAAAGGAGAACCGCATTTAGGACATTTTTCATCAAGAATTTTATCTTTTACTTTATAGTCATTTGTATCTTTTGATACAGCATTTAAGTCTTTTTCGAACCCTTCATAAAATCCTTTAAGTACATCTTTCCAATAAACTTCATCTTGAGCTATCCTATCAAGCTCATTTTCCATCTTTGCTGTAAATTCTACATTTATTACATCATTAAAGTTTTCTTGTAAAAAGTCATTTACCCTTATGCCTAGTTTAGTAGGTAGTATTTTTCTGTCTTCAAACTCAACATAATTTCTTGAAATAATTGAAGCTATGGTTGATGAGTAGGTAGAAGGGCGACCTATTCCATATTCTTCTAATACCTTTACTAAAGATGCTTCTGTATAGTTTGCAGGTGGCTTTGTGAAGTGTTGATTTTTTGTGATACTTGTTGCCTTTATTACATCACCTTTTTCTAAATCTGGTAAGAAATTTTCATTTTCCTTAGACGAAGATACCTTCATAAAACCATCAAATAAGGTAATCTTTCCACTAGCCTTAAATACTATTCCATTTGAATCAAGCGATATAGATGTAGATAAGTATTCATAGTCTGTCATTTGGGATTGGACTACCCTAGTCCAAATCATCTTATATAGCTTGTATTGTTGGTCTGTAAGGTAATCTTTTACCGAAATAGGGTCATTGTATATAGATGTTGGTCTAATCGCCTCATGGGCATCTTGAGTCTGTTTTGACTTCTTGGAATAATTTCTTCCATTTGAAGCATACTTACTTCCATATTTTTCCTTAATATATGATAAACTTTCTCCAATAATCTCACTAGAAAGTCTTGTAGCATCAGTTCTCATATAAGTAATAAGTCCTACTCTACCTTTATCTCCAAGGTCAATTCCTTCAAATAGTTGTTGGGCAAGGCTCATTGTGTATTTGGTGGAAAAACCCAGTTTATTTGAAGCATCTTGTTGCAAAGTTGAAGTAGTGTATGGTTTTTGAGCCTTTCTTTTTTTCTTTGTTTTAGATATATCAACTACTTCAAACTTATCCTTATCTATTTTATTAAGAATTTTATCAGCTCCATTTTCATTGGATATTTTTATCTTTTTAGATTTTGTTCCATAAAATTCTGATTCAAATTCTATCTTTTCTTCTTTGTGCTTAGCGCTTATTGTCCAATATTCTTCTGGCTTAAAAGCATCAATTTCCTTTTGCCTATCTACTATAAGTTTTAGTGCTACTGATTGAACACGACCTGCTGAAAGTCCAGATTTAACTCTTTTCCAAAGAATAGGAGATATTTCATAACCTACAATCCTATCCATCACCCTTCTAGCTTGTTGACTATCAACAAGATTTTGATCAATTTTTCTTGGATTTTTGATAGCATTTTTTACATTATTTTTAGTTATTTCATGAAACTCAACCCTATTTTTTTCATTTTTATCAAGACCCAATAGATATTGTAAATGCCAGCTAATAGCCTCACCTTCCCTATCAGGGTCTGTTGCAAGATATACATTTTGAGCATTATCCGCTTCTTTTTTGAGCTCATTTATAGTCTTCGCCTTTCCCCTAACCTTTATATATTTAGGTTCAAAATCATCTTCAATATCAACTCCAAGCTTAGATTTTGGCAAATCTCTAAGATGCCCATAGGTTGCCTTAACCTTATAGTTTGAGCCCAGCATCTTAGTTATAGACTTAGCCTTAGTTGGAGACTCTACAATTACTAAATTTTTAGCCATTTAATCACCCTTACTTACGTATTCATTATTTCCTATATTTTCTATATAATCTTTTAACTCTAAAGAAATGAGTATATAACTTACATCTTCAATTGGAAGTGATAAATTAATTGAAATATCATCCGCACTTGAAGATGGATTATCGATTATATACTTTACTACATCTACACTATCTTTATCAAGTAAATCTAGGTTTAAAATAGTTTTTTTTGTCTTTAAATTTTTAAAATCTTCAATCTCATCTATTATATCACTTGCATCCATAACAAGTTTTGAGCCTTCTTGAATTAGCTTATTACAGCCTTTTGAATATATAGAATTTATATTTCCAGGAAGACAAAATACATCTCTTCCTTGTTCTAGGGCAAAGTTTGTTGTAATCATAGTTCCTGATTTTTCTTTTGCCTCTATCACACAAACTCCTCTACTTATGCCTGAAATAATTCTATTCCTTCTAGGAAAATTATAAGATATTGGTTCTGTTCCTAAGGGAAATTCTGATATAATAAGTCCTTCATTTTCCATTTTATCATAAAGAAATTTATTTCTTTTAGGATAATTTTATCTATTCCACAACCTAAAACACCAATTGTTTTTATACCATTATCAAGGCTTACCTTATGACTTATAGCATCGATTCCATAAGCAAGACCTGAAACTGTTCTTATATTAGTATCTTTAAAACCTTCCACAATCTTCTTAGTTGCCCATTTACCATAGTCGGTGCACTTTCTAGCTCCAATAAAGGCTATAGCATATTTATCATCTTCTTCTATTTCACCCTTATAGAATAATAAGGCTGGTTTATCATATATATTTTTTAAATTTTCCGGATAATCTTTATCATAAATTGTGGAAACTTTATAAGAACCTTTTATAATTTTTTCCTTATAATATTTGAAAGATTCAAGGTTTTTCGGACTAAAAATTTTGTCATAATTTTTCTTACTCAGCTTATTAAAAATTTTCCTATCAAGGTCAAAAAAATTTTCCATATCAAGATTTTCACAAAAATCAAGTATTAAACTATTTTGCAAGTATATAAAATTTAAATAAATTAATAATTCTCTCTTTTTCATGTCAATCACCAAAGGCGTTTTTTATATAGTGGATAATTCTTTCTTCAAGATAGACTTCACAGACATCAAATGATATTAAAAAAGAATCTAATTTTTTTTCAATTATATAAGCCTGAGCTGCCTTTTTTATCCTTTCTTGTTTAAAATATCCTACATCAAGGCTTGCCCTTTTAAATTTATCATTTTTTCTTGTCTTAACTTCAACAAAAGATAAAATATCATCTTTTACAGCAATTATATCAATTTCTCCAAAAGATTTAAGATAATTTTTATCAAGAATAGTATAGCCATTTTTTTCCAAATACTTAGATGTCAAATCTTCTCCAAAGTTTCCTATTGACCTTTTTTTAGTTTGTGTCATAAAAAAGAAAGCTGCCTTTCCTTAAATTTCCTTAGAAAAGTTTTTCTGTGAATTGGACATTCTCCATATTTTTCTAAGCCTTCATAGTGCTTTTTAGTACCATAACCAGCATTAGTTTCAAAAGAATAGTAAGGGTAAATTTTTGCGAAATTTTCCATTATCTTATCCCTTCTTAACTTAGCAAGTATTGAGGCACAAGATATGCTATATTCATATAAATCACCTTTTACTATATTAAGTTGCTTTATATCAGTTTCTATTCTTTCAGCATCAATTAGTACAATTTCAGGTCTTATTTCAAGTTTTTCCAAGGCATCTTTCATAGCAATCTTTGTAGCATTCTTTATATTTTCCTTATCTATAAGTATATTATTGGCATAGCCAAAGGCATATGCCACTGATTCACCTATAATTTTTGGAGATAAATCTTTCATTTTCTTTTTAGACAATTTCTTAGAATCAGTAACTCCATTAATATGGGAGTCCTTTTTCATAATGATTGCACAAGTTACAACCGGCCCTGCTAAAGGTCCCCTTCCTACCTCATCTATACCTGCTATAAGATCATATTTTTCGTGAATTTCCTTTCTTATATTATCATTAAATTCAGAATAATTAAGCTTTTTCAATGGTAATCCTTCCTAATTTTCCACTTCTAAAATCATTGAATATAAGATTTGCACATCTTGTGTAATCTACTTCTCCCTTTCTTATAATGGCTCCTCTTTTAATTGCTATTTCATCATATATATCAATAGGCATCTTACTCGAATCTATTTTATACCTTTCTTCTAGGTTTTCTGGGTATGATTCTTTCATAAATTCTATAAATTTAAGGCAAAGCTCCTCTATATTTAAGATCTCATCTTTTATGGCATTAGTAAAAGATAGGGCAAGTCCCGTTTCATTATCAAACTTTGGCCATAAAACACCCGGAGTGTCCAATAAAAGTATATTGGAGTTTGTCTTTATCCATTGTTTTTGTTGGGTAACTCCAGGTCTATTTCCAACCCTAGTTCCCTTCCTTTTAGCAATGTTATTTATAAAAGTAGATTTTCCTGAGTTTGGAATACCTACTACCATCATCCTTATATTTTCATTTTCTATTTGTTTTTCTTCATTTTTCTTAAATTTATCTTTCAAAATATTTTTGGCAACTTTATAAATTTTTCCTGTATTTATAGGCTCTTTGGCATTGATTTTTAAAGCGTTCAATCCTTCATCTTCAAACTTTTTTACCCACATCTCATTTTCTTTTGGGTCTGAAAGGTCTGTTTTATTCATTATAATAATTGTCTCTTTATCCTTAACAATTTCAGAAATAAGCGGATTTCTTGATGATTTGGGAATCCTTGCATCTATAACCTCCAAAATTATATCTACTAATTTCAGAGATTTTTCTATCTCTTCCTTTGTTTTTTTCATATGGCCTGGATACCAATTTATATTCATAATTCCTCCTAGCTTTTTATATAAAAAATCTTAATTTTTATTTGTTAAGCATTTATAGATGTATAATTTTTAACAATAACTATTTATATTTTACCCTTTTAATTTATAGTCTAATTATCATTTTTATTATATAAATAATTTCACATATATTTATGCAATATTATCACGTTTATAATATATAAAGAAATGACCCAAAAGGGTCATCTTCAAGTTAAATCTTTGATTTTTATTATATCTTTTCTAGTATATCTTTCCCATAATAATATCTATATTTATCCTTAGCTTCAAATGTAAAGCCTATTTGAATCTTATTTTTATCCTTAAGTGGTCTTATATTTATTATATCTTTTTCTTTAGTCTTTAATTTAAAGGCTATATTTTTTATTATATTAGACCTAGTATCGCTTATATATGTATTATCAAATTCTCTAAGTTCATCAAGACTATCAAACTCAAATATAATATTTTTAGGATGTTTATGAATATACATATTCAAATCATCTATATGCTCTATATAAATACTCTCCCACAATTTATCAAAAGTTTCTTCTTTATCGTATTCATCTTTTAAGATAGAAATGAATTTTTTGCTAAAATCATTTGACCAGAAGACATAGCCTAGCATAATCCAAGAATCTTTGCCACCTATTTTTACATTTTTAATCAATCCATCATCAAAAGTATCAATACACCATTCATCAGTATATCCTTCTACATATACTGATGAATAAAATGAATCATCAACTTCTATCTCAAATGGATTTTCTAAAAAATAATTATCTGATGAACATATATAAGAATTACCTAGGTAATCTCTAACCGCATATATACTAGAATTATTATTTCTAATAAGATAATCTTCATTATAAACAAGCTTTACACTAAATTTTTTTTCAAGATATGAAAACCTATCAGCCTTATAACCTGTTACAATTATTATTTCTTTTACACCTGCTTCTTTTAGCTGCCTAATTTGTCTTTCTATTAATATTTCACCCTTTACCTCTATTAAAGCTTTTGGTTTTTCAAAGGATAAAGGAGCAAACCTACTCGACATTCCTGCAGCAAGTATTATTGCATTATCTACCCTCATTTACCTTTTCCTTAAATAAATTATAATAATCTTTAGCATAAGCATATTGAGCTATAGCATATTCTCCAAAATCCACTCCAAGATTTTTCTTAAATTCACACCAATTGCTCCACAAAAGGCCACAAGCCGCTATATAACAATATATTTTAAGCCTTGTATCAAAAGGACATTTATCTTCAAAATATATATCTATAAGTCTTTCCACTTCTTCATTATTATAAAGTGCATATATACAGAACATAGCAATGTCAACATCTGGATCTTGCATACCAGCATATTCCCAATCAATTAATCTTAAATCATTTGTGTTTGTAAAAAGAAAATTATCACAAACTGCATCTATATGACATAAGATTTTTCTTTCTATATGCTTACCTATATAATCTTTTAGAGAAAAAACTTTTTCTTTTGTTTCCATATAATCTCTATAAATAGATTTTTTCCCTTGCCACAAACTTTCATAAAAATCTATTTGTTTAAAAATATCAAATTCATGAGAAACTTCTAGATTTAATTTGTGGAAGTCTTTTAATTTTTTCATACATAATTTTAAATCATCTATATTGCTTGGATCACATACCCTTGATCCTTCTAAGTATTCTGTAATCTTGTATCCATTGGCTGGATTTATATATATTATATTATCACAAATTCCTCTACCATTAATTTTATCATAAACTTCTGCTTCTTCTTTTCTATTTATTAGTTGGTCTGTACCCTCACCAGGAATTCTCATAATATATTTTTTATTTTTACATTCAAACAGAAAAGACCTGTTTGTCATACCTTTTTTTAAAATTTTTATATTTTTTATGTCATCTTCTTTTGCAATTAAAGCCTTTGTAATTGTATCAATGGCATCAGATTTTAGATGATTTGAAGTGCTATCAATCTCCCTAAGTTGTTCGTAGGTATTGATTTCTATTGCTTTCTTATGATCAACTTCTCTAGCATAAATTGGTATTTCATCTATAACATATAGGGCTTCTTCCCAAAAATAATCATTATATTTACTATCTTTATCCATTTTATTAATATTTGATACTAATTTTTTAGAATTTTCATCCGTTAGATAAGAAATACCAATTATAGTATTTCCTATATCATCTGTTTTTATAAGTTTACCATTCTTATTGATTTTGACTTTGCTTTCCTTATTTTTTTCATTAGTAATCATATACCAAGAATATAATTCGTTTTTTCTAAATAAATTTTCATTTAAATAAATGTCAGAAGGAATTATATAAGTATTTGATATTAAATTACTAGCTAAATTTAGGGAATGAAGATTATTTTTAATATTATATTCTTCATTAATTATTAATTTTACACCATACTTGTCAATTAAGTATTCAAATTTCTCCTTTAAAAATCCAACAACTATAGAAATGTCAACTATTCCTATCTCTTTTAACTGCCTAATTATTCTTTCAATTAAAACTTCACCCTTTATCTCTAATAAGGCTTTAGGATAATCGCTATTTATTGGCACCATTCTCATTCCAAAGCCTGCTGCTAAAATTATGGCATTTTGGGGAGACTTATTTTTAATTGCTTTTTTTGCCATATCACATAAGTTATATCTTTTATCAAGATGTCCTTTTTTAATTAAGCTTTTTAAAGATTTATTTACAAGTTCAAGTGAATATCCACATCTTTTAGATAAATCTGCTTGACTTACAAAGTCTACATCTTTTATAGATAATAATATATCCATTTCTATTTTGTCCATGATTTCCCTCACTATCTTTTATTAATTAATAATTTATTTTATATAGGCTAGTAAAACTAGTCTTTGTTAAGAAATATTTTTGTAAAAATCAGTAAAGATACTGATAATGTATGATTGTAATAAAGCTTTATTTATGTTTTATCTTAAGATATGAAAGCATATAATTAAGTTCTTTTCTAAAACATAGAATTGCCGTTATTAGGTATACTAAAAGAACTATTACACTATCCTTCCCTGCTCCTATAATAAAATGTATAAATGTTGGCTCATCAATTTTAGTTATACTAGAAATTCCTATTGATATAAGTGTTGCTATTCCTATAGATAAAAGTTTTTTATAAAATATTCTTTGTTTTCTATTCTTTAATATCTTCTTAGTATAATAAACATGAAATACCATCCTATATAGCATGGCACAACTTGTACCTATAGCTACTCCCAAAAGTCCAATCTTATTTACCAAAATTATCGAAATAATAATATTTATTATTGCTTCTAAATATGCCGGAATAGTGATTTCTTTAAATTTATTAGCAGTATATGCTAGGCTTAAGTGTGGATATTTTAATAAGTATAGGGCTTCTGATAATACTAACATATAGCCAAATAATGGCCTATAGTAGTTAGCATCTGTGATATTTTTTGTATATAGCATGACAAATGGGGTTATTTGCAAGGCTGCTACTGTAAAAAGACCTCCTACTAAAAAAAATATTATAAATTCATACATATCCATCTTTTGGTTTAATTCTTTAGAATCTCCCCTTGCATAGGCTTGTCCAATAGTAGGCTCTATTCCAGAAGAAATGGAATTTATTAAGCTTCCAAGTCCATTTGTAACTAGTGCATAAACATAATAAATCGATACTGACTTTAAATTAGAAAATAAAGTCAAAATAGTTATATCTGTTGATGTATGGATAAAAGCTGCAACATTTATTGCAAAGCCATTCCACCTATCTTTTAATAATTCATTATCATATTTTTCATTCCAAGAAATATTATAAGTCTTGTTTACATATCGTCTATACATTATAGGTTGTAATAAAAACATTGATCCACTAATAAATTTCAAGATGTGAATATTTGGATATATCTTGGCACTTAAATAAGTAAATGTTATGTTTAAAATTATTATTCCAATTTGAGTAAATGATATAACATATAATTTCTTATCTGCTATCAACAATGTTTTTAATGTCAGAGAAAACATATACTGAATAAACAATGTTAATGATAAAACTATAGTTAATAAAAATACATAAAAAAAGCCAAAATCTTTATTTATAAATATTGGATATATAATAGCCAGTACTATAGAATATATTATAAAAATAAAACCTATAGTCTCATAAAACTTATTAGTTGTCACCAATATACGGCTTATCTTCTTCTCATCCTTTTGTATTAATGGCTTATATAGTGATGCATATATAACTCCTGTTATACCACCTTCTACAAGAGAAATATAACTTAGAAATTGAGTTAAAGATGAAACCAAACCATTAACTCTAGATCCAAAATATAAGAGAATTATTTTAGGTATTACAAATCCACTTATTATTGTAAAAACCTGTAAAAGCAAAGCTGAGATGGAATTAAGTAATGTTATCCTATTCTTCATATTTCCACGCTCTTAATCCATGTGTTATCCTATCTTCAGCTGGTGGTATTTCCATATAATTTCCATAATTTACCTTAAGGTAAGTGTCATAATCTTTTATTCCCCTTACCTTTATATTTTCAAAGTTATAATCTATATATGAATCAAATAATTTGGCATCAACTAGCTCTTTTTCACCACTTGTGCCAAAAACATTATTAGCTAAAAACTTTGATTCTTTTATAGATTCTGAAAACTCATCTAACTTTCTTGAATAGTAAGAAGAGTTTTTTCTTTTTGCAAATTTTGCTAATATACTATTTGCTAAGCACTTCTTTGCATGAGATTCCCAGCCCTTTTCATAAAATCTTGAAAAATAATAAAATTTTCTATAGTATTTATAGATAATGGCAAAAAATATTTTTTGAAAGTGATTAGGTACATAATCTACTGGAAAAACATCTATCCACAAATAGTCATCATTATAACCACCATTGATTTCTTCACAAACTTTGATATTATTATTTACTATTTTTAAAAATGGTATTTCGTTATTGTTTAGGCAAATTCCTTCGACTGATATTCCTTCTTCTATTTCATTTTTTTTCCTTAAAAGACTTAAAAATTTATTATACTCAGATCTTTTCATAGAAATATCAATATCATCATCCCAAGGAATGAATCCCTTATGACGAACTGCTCCAAGTAAAGTTCCATAAGAAATAGTATATTCTATTTCATTTTTTCTTAAAAATTCATCTGTCTTTTTTAAAAGTTCAATTAATTCTTCTTGGATTTGACTATGAGTCAATTCATTTTTTTTATTCATTAAATTGTCTCCTACATTTATTATTAATTATTTACAATATTACAATTAATAATATAAAAATATTCTTAACATTAAATTTTAACTATAATTTTACTCAAATATTACATTATATACCTTATTATAGGAAATTTACTTAATAATTTCAATATAAGCTTAGATTTATAAACATTTATAGAAAACTAAACTTGAGTTAATAAAGACTTTCTTAAAAAAATAATATATAAGTGAATAATAAAAGTTTTAAGATACAAAAATTTATAATTGTCTACATTTCTCAGCATTATAAAACCCCTTAATTCTCGTAAGATTAAGGGGTTTTGGATATAAGCTTAATAATTTGTTTTTTCTTTAACCTTAGCAGCTTTACCTTGACGTTCTCTTAGGTAGTTAAGTTTAGCACGTCTTACCTTACCACGTCTAACAATTTTAAATGCTTCTAATCTTGGTGAGTGATATAGGAAAGTTCTTTCAACTCCTACACCATAAGAAAGTCTTCTAAGTGTGAAAGTTTTTCCGAGATTTCCTTCTTTGATTTTAATTACTACACCTTCAAAGTCTTGAAGTCTTGTTTTATCTCCTTCTTTGATTCTGTAGCTTACTCTTATAGTATCTCCAACTCTAAAGTCTGGATTATCTTCACGTAGTTGTTCATTTTCGATTTTTTTAATTAATTCCATCGTGATCCTCCTTGATATATCTATCGTATAAGTCTTTTCTTACTCTCTTAGTCTTTAAAAGAGATGATTTTTTTTTCCATTCTTCTATTAGTTTATGATTACCACTTATAAGCTCTCTTGGAACCTGATAGCCTCTAAAATTTCTTGGCTTTGTGTACTCATCATATTGTAATAGTCCATTATAGTGTGAATCAGTAACTAGGGACTCTTTTTTTCCTACAACATCATCTATAAATCTAGATAGAGAATCTATAAGTACCATGGCTGGGATTTCACCACCTGTAAGTACATAGTCACCTATCGAAACTTCATAATCAACATAGTGATTAGTAATTCTTGCATCTATTCCTTCATAGTGTCCACACAAGATTACCATATCTTTAAAGTCTGCGAATTTGATTGCTAATTTTTGCGTTAGGATTTCTCCTGCTGCAGACATATATATAACTTTTGATTTTGAAGTTTTATTAGCAATAAGTGCATCAAATATAGGGTCAGGCCTCATAAGCATTCCTGCTGCTCCACCAAATACTGTATCATCTACTCTGTTGTGTTTGTCCTTGCTATAATCTCTTATATTTACAACATTAATTTCAATAAGTCCTTTTTGGATAGCCTTGCCTATTACACCATAGCTTTCTAAAAATTTAAAACTTTCTGGAAATAGTGTAAGTATAGTTATCTTATTCATAATCTTTGAAGTTTTCTACTTCTATTTTTTTGTTTTCTAAATCAATATTTTTAATTGTAGCATTTAGGGCTGGAAAATATACCTCTTTCCCATTTTTTTCTATTACATAGATATCATTAGGATAAACACCTGTTATAACATCTACCACACTTCCTATTTTCTCTCCGTTTTCATAGACCCTAAGTCCTATCAAATCAAATAAATAATACTCTCCATTATTTAAATCTTCTAAGTCATTTTCATCGATAGTAAGTTCGTGTCCAATAAACTTTTCTACCTCATTAATATCATCATAGTTCTTGAGTTTTATAATAATACTACCCTTATGCTTAAAAGATGATTCAATAACAACTTCCTCATCATCTAAAAAAAGTTTTGAGTCCTTATTAAACCTATTTTCATTATCTGAATATGATTTAATCTTAAGATTTCCTCTTATTCCATGTGTATTAATTATCTCTGCTACAGTTATTTTCATATTTTTATATTAACTTTGACATCTTCCTTAACTGCACAAGCACGAGCTATATTTCTAATAGAATTTATAATATTTCCACCTCTACCTATAACTCTTCCTTTGTCTTTTTCAGCTACATTAATTTTAATGTCAACTTCTCCATCATTTTCGTCTACTATTATTCCTACAGAGTCCTTATCTTCTACAAGCTCTGTGACTATTAGTTTGACTAAATCTTTCATTTTTTTAATCTTTAAGCTAAAACGTTGTTGTCATTGAATAGCTTTTCAACTATTGATGTTGGTTTTGCACCATTTTTAATCCATTGTTTAGCTTTTTCATTATCAATTTTAAATTCTTTTGGTTCTGATATTGGATTGTAATAACCAATTTCTTCAATGAATTTTCCATCTCTTGGACTTCTAGAATCTGCTACAACTACTCTGTAAAATGGTCTTTTCTTTTGTCCCATTCTTTTTAATCTAATTTTAACTGCCATTATAACCTCCATAATTAAAAGAAAGGCATATTAAACTTTCTTTTACCTTTTCTTCCTTTTTTCTTCATATTAGTAAATTGTTTCATCATTTTCTTAAGTTCTTTAAATTGCTTTAATAGTTGATTTAATTCTTTCATATCAACACCTGAGCCCTTAGCAATTCTTTCTTTACGACTTTTGCCAATTATCTCAGGTTTTTCTCTTTCTTCTTTTGTCATAGAAGAAATTAAAGCTTCAATCCTTACAAATCCACTGTCATCAATATTTACATTTTTAAGCATCTTATTATTGACACCTGGAATCATAGAAAGTAAATCTTCAAGCGGCCCCATATTCCTTATTTGATTTATTTGTTCAATAAAATCATCTAAAGTATAGGACTGATTTCGCATCTTTTCTTCAAGCTCTTTTGCTTCTTTTAAAGAAACTTGTTTTTCTGCTCTTTCTATTAGAGATAGGACATCGCCCATACCAAGTATTCTTGATGCCATCCTATCAGGATAGAAGGCTTCTAAATCTTCTAGTTTTTCTCCTGTACCTATGAATTTAATTGGCTTTCCTACAACTTCTCTTATAGAAAGTGCAGCACCACCTCTTGCATCACCATCAAGCTTAGTCAATATTACTCCTGTAATATCTAAGTAATCATCAAATGTCTTTGCAACATTTACTGATTCTTGACCAACCATGGCATCAACAACCAAGAGTATTTCATTAGGTTTTACACTTGTTTTTATATTTCTTAATTCATTCATCAAATCTTCATCGATTTGAAGACGTCCGGCTGTATCCATGATGACAACGTCATTGTTGTTTCTTCTTGCATATTCCTTAGCTTCTTGAGCAGTTTTTATAGGATCTTGTTTACCCCTATCAAAAACCTCAACTTCAGCTTGCTTTCCTACAACTTTAAGTTGTTCAATGGCAGCTGGCCTATAAATATCTAAGGCTACTAAAAGTGGATTTCTACCTTCTTTTTTAAGTTTTTTAACAAGTTTACCAGAGTGGGTTGTTTTACCTGAACCTTGAAGTCCTACCATTAAAACAACATGTGGTGTAGAACCAGTAAGCTCAAGCTTGGAATTTTCCTTTCCCATAAGATTTGTAAGTTCATCATTTACAATCTTTATAACTGTCTGTCCTGGGGTTAGTGAACCCATGACATCTTCACCCATTGCTCTTTCTTTGATTTTTTTTATAAATTCCTTAACTACCTTGTAATTAACATCTGCTTCAAGTAAAGAAAGTTTTATTTCTCTGGTTGCATTATCGATGTCTTTTTCGCTTAATTTTCCTTTTCCTGTAAGTTTACCTAAAGTGTCTTGCAATTTTTCAGAAAGACTTGAAAAAATCATATTTTCACATCCTAAATTTTATTTATCATCTCATCGATTTTATCAATAGCTTCTTTGTTTGAACTTTCGATCAACTCTCTTAACAAAGATAAATCTTCTCTCAAAAGACTTCTCTTTTTTAATAAAGAAAGTTCATTTTCAAACTCAAATAATTTATCAACAGACCTTTGGATCATATCTGAGATTGCCTGTTTTGATTTATTGTTATTTTGAGCTATTTCATTTAGTGATAAATCCTCATTGTAGTAGCAATTAATGACATCTCTTTGTTTATCATTTAGTAATGAACCATAAGTGTCAAATAATTGAGCAACCTGTACTAATTTTTCCATATTCTCACCCGTCAAGTATTTTTCTTGACCTATAAAGTATACTAGATAAAAGAAAGCTTGTCAAGATATTTTACTGACCCTTTTAAATGTTTTATATATAGAAAATTCATTGATTTTTTTAATTATACAAATGAAAACCTGCTAACAAAAGTCAAGCTTAACCTGAAATTAATTTCAGGTTATTTGAGTAATTAAATTAGCGCATGGCAAATAAGCCGAAGTAAATAATCGGCTTTTTTTAGTGTTTTTCCAAATCTTATGCTACTTTTAATTCTTTTTTCTCGGCTTTTGCCTCCATAACTCTTGCGTAGTAGATTCTTAAGATGGAACATAGTCAAAAAATAAAACAAATACAAAATCCAGTTTAAGAAGTGCAAATGGATATAAAATACGTACCGTATGAATGTACTTTAAAAGCAATTAAAGCAGATATTAGACGATATTGTCACTAGGGACAATGTTAGTAGTTTATATTTAGGTCTTAGTATATATCTTATATGGAGTATGTGTCATAAAAGTTTGACCTATACAACATTTATTTTCTCTATTATAAAAAGAATTTGATATATAATTGTTTCTGGTGTATTATATTTGTATCAGATACAGATACTAATATAATATAAGAAGGATGTGGAAAAATGAAACTCTCAATAGAAACAATAAAGAATAGAGTTAGCGTACGAACATATGATAAAATTAAGGTTCCAGATTCAGTGGTGGATGATATAAAGAAATATATTGGTCAAATTGAAAATCCATTTCAGGTGCCAATTGATTTTCGAATCTTAGACGCAAAAGAACATAATCTTGGTAGTTCTGTAATTATTGGGGAGAACACATATGTAGCCGCAAAGTATAGAAAAGTGCTCAATGCGGAAATTGCGTTTGGTTATTCTTTTGAAAGGTTTATCCTCTTTGCAACATCGTTAGGACTAGCAACAGTATGGCTTGCTGGGACTATTGACAGAAAGGCGTTCGAAAATGCAATGCAGTTAAAAGAAGATGAAGTTATGCCTGCAGTATCGCCTATAGGATATGCCGCAAAAAAGCGTTCTGTAAGAGAAAATCTTATGAGAAAGGGACTTAAGTCAGATGATAGAGTATTATTTGAAAAACTGTTTTTCAAAGGGGATTTTCAGAATCCTTTGAAAGAGTCAGAAGCTAATCATTGGCTGATACCTTTACAAATGTTACGACTATCACCATCTGCAACAAATAAGCAACCTTGGAGGGTTGTTGTAGAGGAAAAGAGAGTTCATTTTTACGAAGAGAAAACAAAGGGATATGCACAAGAAAAGACAGGAGATATTCAGAAAGTAGATCTTGGAATTGCAATTTGCCATTTTGAAATTGCAGCTGAAGAACTAGGTTTAAAGGGGAATATAATCCAAAAAGACCCTGGCTTTACAATTCCAAAAAATACGGAATATATTGCAACATATGAATTAGAGGACTAAATGGATGTTAAATTCTCATCTGCTATTCATACTTTAATCTTAATTTCGGAGGCAGAAATACCCATTAGTTCAGAACATATTGCAAATAGCGTTGGCACAAATGCCAGTTATATCAGAAAGCTTACGAGTAGATTGAGTAAAGCAGGAATCATAGAAGGTCACAGAGGAGTTAGAGGATTTACCTTAAATAAGAGACCGAGTGATATTACTATGCTTGATATATACAGAGCAGTTATGCAAACTAATGCGACACACTTTTTTGATATCCACCAGAACCCAAATGATGAGTGTATTGTGGGACATAATATTAAACCAGTACTATCAGGTATCTTCCAAGAAATGGAAGAAAATCTTGAGAGGCAGTTATCAGGATTTACCCTGGATGAGTGTATAAATATCATGAGAAAGAATACAAACAAAAATAATAAAAAATTGAAGAAAATAAAATGAAAGCAATAGTTTTGAATAGATATGATAAACATGAAATAAATTTGGAGATTAGAGAAGTATATACTTACAACTCTGACTGCAATGTAAGAGTTTGAAATTATGGGTGTCAAGGCAGGTGAATCTATATTCATTTCAGGTGGTACAGGTAGCCTCGGAGCAATGGCAATTCCTATTGCAAAGAGTCTGGGGTTTACGGTTTATACAAATATAAGTACTGATAACGAGAAGCGTGTAAAGTTACTTGGTGTAGATCGATTTATTGATTATAAAAAAGAAAGTTATGTGGATGTATTGAATGGATATAGACTATGTTTTGGATATAATAGGAGATGAAGAGCTTCCTAATTAATTCAAGATACTGTCAGGGTCTGAGACTGTGTAAAGTTTTGTGTATAGAAACCTCCTGATTAGGGTAAAGAAAAACTAACCAGGAGGAATTTTTATGCCAAGAAAAAAACAGAAACAAAGTTAAACAAAATATCTAAGATGTTAATTGA
>NZ_VULQ01000013.1 GCF_009696575.1 Anaerococcus porci
GAAGAACAAAAAACAGGTTTAACAGTTAAAAACCAAGACGAAACTACACCAACAACAGTAACAGCCAAAGATGAAGACGGAACAGAAATTCCAGTAAAAGTCGATCCAGAAACAGGAGAAATCAAGGTAACACCAGGAACAAATGTAGATGGACCAATAACTGTTACAATCAAAGATGAAGACTTCAAGACAGATGAAAATCCAGAAGGCATCATCACAAAAGAAGTACCAGTAACAGGACACACAAAAGGTGTAGACGATAACGGATCAGATAAAACACAAGCTGATACAACAAATCCATTAACTCCTGAAAAAACTCCGGTAGTAAACAAAGAAGATCTAACCGAAGAAGAAAAAGCAGAAGTTAAGAAGAAAATCGAAGACGCAAACAAAGATGTATTCCCACAAGCAAAAGAAGGTCAAGAAGCTACAAAAGTAGAAATTGGCAAAGATGGAACAGCAACAATCACCTATCCAGATAAGTCACAAGACACAATAAAAGGTGAAGATTTGGTAAGGGAGAAGACAAAACTAACAGGAACTCCAGTAGTTGTTAATCCAAGCGATGAAGAACAAGCAACAGGAGTGAAAGTAGAAAATCAAGATAAAGAAACACCAATAACAGAAATAACAGCTAAAGACGAAGATAACAATGAATTAGCAGTGTTAATAGATGAAAATGGAAATATCTTAGTAACTCCAACTGAAAAAGTAGATGGACCAATAACTGTAACAGTTAAAGATACTGACTTTGAAGGTGGAAGTCAAACATTTGAAGTACCAGTAACAGGTCACTCAAAAGGTGTAGACGATAATGGATCAGATAAGACACAAGCTGATACAACAAATCCATTAACTCCTGAAAAAACTCCGGTAGTAAACAAAGAAGATCTAACCGAAGAAGAAAAAGCAGAAGTTAAGAAGAAAATCGAAGACGCAAACAAAGATGTATTCCCACAAGCAAAAGAAGGTCAAGAAGCTACAAAAGTAGAAATTGGCAAAGATGGAACAGCAACAATCACCTATCCAGATAAGTCACAAGACACAATAAAAGGTGAAGATTTGGTAGTTGAGAAAGCTAAACCAGTTCAAACAGAAGCTGAAAAGAATCCGGCAGTAGCTCCAGAAAAGACAACTGTTGAAAACAAAGAGAAATTAACACCGGAAGAAAAGCAAGAAGTTGAAGCAAAAGTTAAGAAAGCAAATCCAGAAGCAACAAAAGTAGAAGTAAAAGACGATGGAAGCGTAACATTAACTTACAAAGATGATTCAACAAATACTTTAACACCAGAACAAACAATAGTTGAGAAAGCTAAGCCAGTTCAAACAGAAGCTGAAAAGAATCCGGCAGTAGCTCCAGAAAAGACAACTGTTGAAAACAAAGAGAAATTAACACCGGAAGAAAAGCAAGAAGTTGAAGCAAAAGTTAAGAAAGCAAATCCAGAAGCAACAAAAGTAGAAGTAAAAGACGATGGAAGCGTAACATTAACTTACAAAGATGATTCAACAAATACTTTAACACCAGAACAAACAATAGTTGAGAAAGCTAAGCCAGTTCAAACAGAAGCTGAAAAGAATCCGGCAGTAGCTCCAGAAAAGACAACTGTTGAAAACAAAGAGAAATTAACACCGGAAGAAAAGCAAGAAGTTGAAGCAAAAGTTAAGAAAGCAAATCCAGAAGCAACAAAAGTAGAAGTAAAAGACGATGGAAGCGTAACATTAACTTACAAAGATGATTCAACAAATACTCTAACACCGGAACAAACAATAGTTGAGAAAGCTAAGCCAGTTCAAACAGAAGCTGAAAAGAATCCAGCAGTAGCTCCAGAAAAGACAACTGTTGAAAACAAAGAGAAATTAACACCGGAAGAAAAGCAAGAAGTTGAAGCAAAAGTTAAGAAAGCAAATCCAGAAGCAACAAAAGTAGAAGTTAAAGACGATGGAAGCGTAACATTAACTTACAAAGATGATTCAACAAATACTCTAACACCGGAACAAACAATAGTTGAGAGAGAAAAAACAGATGCTGAGAAAATAGACCCATCAATTCCAGAAAAGACAAAAGTCGAAGATAAAAACAACTTAACTGACAAAGAAAAAGAAGAAGTTAAGAAGAAAATTGAGGAAGCAAACAAAGACAAATTCCCAGAAGGAACAAAAGTCGAAGTAGGCAAAGATGGAACAGCAACAATCACATATCCAGATAATTCAGTAGATACTATTAATGGTAGTGATTTAGTAGAAGCAAAAACAGACGCTGAAAAAATCGATCCATCAATTCCAGAAAAGACAAAAGTCGAAGATAAAAACAACTTAACTGACAAAGAAAAAGAAGAAGTTAAGAAGAAAATTGAGGAAGCAAACAAAGACAAATTCCCAGAAGGAACAAAAGTCGAAGTAGGCAAAGATGGAACAGCAACAATCACATATCCAGATAATTCAGTAGATACTATTAATGGTAGTGATTTAGTAGAAGCAAAAACAGACGCTGAAAAAATCGATCCATCAATTCCAGAAAAGACAAAAGTCGAAGATAAAAACAACTTAACTGACAAAGAAAAAGAAGAAGTTAAGAAGAAAATTGAGGAAGCAAACAAAGACAAATTCCCAGAAGGAACAAAAGTCGAAGTAGGCAAAGATGGAACAGCAACAATCACCTATCCAGATAATTCAGTAGATACTATTAATGGTAGTGATTTAGTTGAACAAAAAGTTAAAGCTACAGGAACAGAAGAATCTCCAAAGAGAAGATCTGAAAAATCAGCAATCAAAAATGATTATGTTAAAAAATCTGATAATGTAAAAACAGGAGTAGGATCAGCTACTGGTATAGTTGCAACAATAGCTGCCGCTGTTAGTGGACTTTTTGCATCAAAGAAAAGAAAAAATAAATAAGATTTTTATTAATCTATAATTTTTAAGAAGGTCATATGACCTTCTTTTTTTATATTGAATTACAATTGTAAGGAGAATATGTATATAGGATTTTTAGATATTTATGATATAATAATTTATTGAGTTTCTATAGCCTTATTATAATCAAGGAAAGGAGAGATAGCTGAGCTTGAAAGGTTAGAAAATGATTACCAAAGGTTAAAAGAAATTTATGATATAGTAGCCATTATAGACAATACAAATAAAGATAAGATATCAGCTAAAGAAAATAAAAGTTTTAGAAAAACTCAAAATACTAAAAAATTTAAGAAAATTAAAGAAGAAATTAAATCAGAAAATATCAAATCTCGTGTAACAAGTATAAGTGCAATCATTGCAACCCTTATAGCGAGTACATTTGCTTTATTTGTTAGCAAAAAAAGAAGAAAATAACATTTACTAAAATCGGGGTCTAAGCTTCGGTTTTTTGTAAAAAATATTTTTTGGGTATAGGTATAATGAAAACTTTAAAGGAGGAATTATGGAAAAAGTATTAGTATTTTTGGCAGACGGCTGTGAAGAAGTAGAAGCTCTTACAGTAGTGGATTATCTTAGAAGAGCTGATATAAAAGTAGATACAGCTTCTATAAAAGATGATCTAAATGTATGTGGCTCTCATGATATTATTATTAAGGCAGATAAGAGAATAGATGAGATAAATAACGATGAATACTCTGCTATTTATATACCAGGAGGTACAAAGGCAGCTGAAAGATTAAGAGATGACGATAGGGTTATTGAAGTTGTAAAAAACTTTGAAAATACAGGAAAAATAATATCTGCGATTTGTGCAGGTCCAATAGTTCTAGATAGGGCAGGTGTATTAAAAAATAAAAAATGTGTATCTTTTCCATCTATAGAAGACGAACTTAAAGATATTGGAGAATATAAAAAAGATGAGTTAGTGGTAGAAGATGGTAATGTTTTAACATCCAGAGGAGCTGCTACAACAATTTATCTAGCTTTAAAATTAGTAGAAAAGATTAAGGGAGAAGAAGCAAAGGAGAACTTAAAACCAACTATTCAACAAAATTTCGTTGAAAAGTATTTTGAATTTAAATATTAATAAAATTTTAAAAGTATATATTAAAATGTCCTCTTAAATCAAAGAGGATATTTTAGTTAAGATGCTTTATTTTTGGTTTCAGCTTATTTGTGATAGGTATAGAGAACTCTAATAAAATACTTAATATTATAAGATTTTTATTTTAATAAATCTAGAAATGAAAAATAGTTGATATAATATTATTTTAAATTAAATATATTTGCCATTATATCCTATTACTATATTTTTTAAAGATATATTTATGGATTTAGTGATTTTTCGTCAGATGAGTTTCACATAAGTAAGTTTTTTCATATATTTATTTTATATCTTATTATAGTGTATTTTAGCCAAAATTCTAAATTCTTTTATTACTTAACTTTGTTTTAAAAAAAATCTCTATGTGTTAAAATATAATAATACAAGGGATTTATTTTTTATTTAAGTAAATTAATATAGATGTATGGAGGTATTATGAAAAAGATAGGTAAAGTTTTATTAGCTTTTTTGCTAACTATAGCTGTAGGCTTTACTGGTTTTACTCTGGGCAAAAACTCATCTAATGATAACCCTATGATGAGTGAGGAAAATCAAAAACATATGGCTCAGATGGATGCCATGAAAAAGCTTATAGATGAAAATTTCTTATTTGATTATGATGAGAGTAAGTTATATGATGGATCATTAAGAGGGATGTTTGAAAGTCTTAATGATCCTTATACTTCTTTTTATAGTAAGGAAGAATTTGACAAGCTTATGGAAAGTGTTAATGGAGAATATGCAGGAATTGGTGTAATTGTCCAAGCAAGTGAAGAAGGCTATATTAAGGCTATTTCTGTATTTGATGATTCTCCTGCACAAAAAGCTGGGATAAAATCTGGAGATTACATTACAAAGGTCGGAGATAAGTCTTATAGTGCAAATGAATTAGAAAAGGCAGTAAGCGAGATTAAAGGTGATGTAGGAAGTGAAGTTAAGATTACAGTCCTAAGACTCAAAGAAGATGGAAAAACTGAAGAAATTGAGTTTAATGTAAAAAGAGAAAATGTTAAGATTGATACAGTTGATAGTAAAATCGTAGAAAAAGATGACAAGAAAATTGGCTATATAAAATTAAAACAATTTGAAGAAGTTACAAAGGAAGATTTTGCAAAAGAACTTCAAAGTGTTAAAGCTCAAAATGTAAATGGTATTGTACTTGATTTAAGGAATAATCCAGGTGGAAACCTAGATGTGTGTTTGGCTATAGCTGATACATTTCTTGATGAGGGAGTTATAGTATCTACTGTAGATAAAAAGGGAAAAGAAATAGTAGAAAAAAGCGATAGTGAAGCTGATACTACCCCTATGACAGTGCTTATAAATGAAAATTCCGCTTCAGCTTCTGAAATATTGGCGGGAGCTTTTAAAGATAGAGCTAGGGCTAAGATTGTTGGCAAAACATCATTTGGTAAGGGAATTGTTCAAAAAATTTTCCCATTTGAAGATGGAACTGGTGTAAAGATTACAATTAGTGAATATTTTACACCAAACAAAACTAAAATCCATAAAATTGGTGTAAAACCTGACGTAGAGGTTGATAATGACAAAGACTTTAGCTTAGATATAGAAAATCTTGATAAGGATAAACAGTTTCAAAAGGCCATAGAGGTCTTATTAGAAGATATAAAGGGATGATAATATGGAAAGCTACAACAGTGAGCAAAGAATTGCAGAGCTTGAAGAGCTTTTGAGGGCTAAGGATATTCCTAATTTAAAGGATTCCCTTAGGAGAACTAATCCAGTAGATATAGAAGAGTTTATGTCAGATCTTGACAATGAACAATCTTTGATTGTCTTCAGATTGCTTAGAAAAGACGATGCAGCAGAAGTATTTGCAGAGCTAAAAAATGAGGGTAAACACAGACTTTTAACCTCTATAACAGATCCTGAAATTGATTCTATAGTTAACGCATTGAACTTCGATGATGTAATAGATACTCTTGAAGAGATGCCAGCGACTGTAGTTAAGAGGATGCTTAAAAACTCTGACGCAGAAACTCGTAAAAAGGTTAATGAATTTTTGCAATTTCCAGAAGATTCTGCCGGAAGCTTGATGACTACAGAATTTGTAGAAGTAAAACCAGAAATGACATGCAAAGAAGTTTTAGATAGGATAAAAAAGGTTGGTTCAACAAAAGTTACTATATATACTTGTTATGTAACTAGTAAGAGAAAGTCCTTACTAGGATATGTTTCACTAAGACTTATTGTAACTAGTGATTCAGATACCAAAGTAAAAGATTTGATGTATGAAGATGTTATTAGTGTAGAAGCCTATGAGGACCAAGAGGAGGTTGCCAAAACTTTTATGAGGTATGGTTTTACTGCTCTTCCTGTAGTAGATAGTGAAAGACGTCTTATAGGAATTATCACAGTAGATGATATCATGGACGTAATGGAACTTGAGGCTACAGAGGACTTCCAAAGAATGGCAGCTATTACTCCAGACGAAGAAGAGTATTCTACAACATCAGCCTTTAAGCTTGCCAAAAATAGGCTTCCTTGGCTTATGTTTTTGATGATATCAGCTTCTTTTACATCAACTATACTCAAGTCAAGTCAACAGGTTATAGAGTCAATTATAGCTCTTAATATGTTTATACCTATGCTTACAGACTCAGGTGGAAATGCAGGAAGCCAATCATCAACTCTAGTTATTCGTGGTATGGCTACAGGTGATGTTGAGCTTAAAGATTGGTATAAGGTGGTATTTAAGGAACTTCAAATAGGACTAATGATAGGTTTAGTTATGGCTATAGTTGCCTTTGGTAAATGTATGTTATTTGATAAGGTAGGTTCTGAAGTTTCTCTTATAGTTGCCCTAACCATATTTATTATTATAGTTATAGCAAAGGTTGTAGGAGCCCTACTTCCTATGGGAGCCAAAAAAATCGGCTTTGACCCAGCCATTATGGCAAGCCCACTTATAACAACTATAGTAGACTCAATTGGTTTATTATGCTACTTTGAAGTTGCAAAAATCATAATGGGTATCTAGGTAAATATTAATTATAAAAATTAGGGGCTGTTGCAAAATTTATTAATTTTGCAACAGCCCCTTTTATTGTATTTATAGATTAATTGTTTTTTTCATTTTCTTTAAGATCTTCTTTTACTTCTTCATTAACAGCTTCTTTGATATTTTTATTATCTATTATTGAAGATTCAATAAGTCTATCAAGTTTTTCTTTTTCCACTTTTCCAAATTCTTCACTATCATCTAGTTTTCTCTTAGTTAGGACATTAATGCCAAATCTTCTTCTCATTTCATGTTTAATTTCTTTTCTTTCATTGAACCATGATAAAACAAGAATTGTAGTAAGGAACATTCCTAAAAATCCTAATATTGGATAAAGAACTGACATAAGTTGTTTAAAACCTAAAAATGATAGGGCAAATCCTATAAGGGTAAAGATAACAAGATTTCTTCTAGATTTATTTTCAGTATCAGAAAATCTTCTTGCAGCAGCATAAAATAAGGATATGGCAGTATTAAATATCATTCCAAATATTATTATTGACATTAACAACCCTAGGTATGGGTGAATTTCCTCTAAAACTATTTGCATAGGTATATCAGAATCTTTTACATTTGGCAGCTGAAAAAATAGGGTGAATCCCACAAGTCCAGTTAGTATTGCTACTAAAAGTCCTCCCAACATTCCACCAATTCCAGCCTTAGCCGAGTTTGTTCTAGATCCGCCTAGTACAAATGCCATTGATATGCCACTCATCATGCATAGACCAAAATAGTTAATTGTAGAAAGCCCTATATTTGGTAGGGGATTAGGAAGTGATTTTCCTAGCGAATTAAGCATATTCCAATTTGGTTTTACTTTAACAAATGTAAAGATTGCTCCGATTATTGCAAAAATAATTATAAGTGGTGTAAAAGCTCCTATAACTTGGGTTACTTTTTCAAAGTCTAGCATTCCAACAAAGATTATAAGTAAGGTACAAATAAGAGCACCAACCCAAGCCTTAAAACCAAATTGTTGTTTAAGATTTGAACCTGCTCCTGCTATCATTACAAATCCCATCAAAAAGCAGTTTACTATAAGGGAAAAGTCCATAAATTTACTCACATATTTATTTGATATTTCATCAAGGACATCAATATGGCTTTCTGCTAAATAATGGCTTCCTAGTTGTAATATAATACCGCCTATAAGTATATGCAAAACGCCGACTATAATAAGTCCAAAAAGTCCTGGTGTGCCAAAGGATATAAAGTATTGCATAAGCTCTTGTCCGCTTGCAAGTCCTGCTCCTGTAAGTACACCTACGTAGGCTAGCATTATACTTATTGTTTTTTTATTCATTTTTTCTCCAGTTCTTAAGTTTTAAGAAAATTGATTAATAACAACTTTCTTGATTTTTTCTTCAATTTCTTCTCTGCTTGGTAAGTCTAATACCTCTGCTGTTGCAGTAGCAGCAGCAACCGCTACCTTATATGCTTCAAGCGGATCACTTGTTCTTACAAATGTTCCAATAAATCCACCTATCATAGCATCACGACAAGATACAGAATTAACTAAATTTTTGATTTCAATTTCTTCAGCTACATAGGAATGTCCATCCCTTGTAAAGAACATGGAACCCTTTTTACCATAGGATACTATAGCATTTTGAGCACCCATTTCTATGATTTTTTTTCCGTATTTATCAATATCTTCTAGAGATTCTATTTTAACATCAAAAATTATACTTAGGTCATCACTATTAGGCTTAACAAGGATAGGTTTTTCTTTTATAACGTCTTTCAAATATTCCGCTGGAATATCAGCTATAAAGTTGGCCCTATTTGCTTTAGCTATAGATACCATTCTTGAGTATATATCATTGTCCAACTTGTCTTTTAAAGGTGGAACAGAGCCTCCCATTATTATAGTATCACCTTCGCCAACCCTTGATAAATAATAAAGAAGTTCATTTATTTCCTCATGGCTTATATATGGCCCCTTAGAATTTATTGTGGTTTCATTTTTATCAAGCAAAAGCTTGATATTTGTTCTGTTAGAGCCTTTTATTTCAACAAAATCAGTCATGATTTTATCTTTTTCTAACCATTCTTCTATAAAAGCTCCTTGATGACCTCCTATAAATCCAGTTGCAATAGTTGGTATGTTAAGTTGATTTAAAACTCTAGAAACATTGATGGCCTTTCCACCAGGAAGGGTAAATTCATTAGAAACGTGATTTTTATCACCAAAATTAAAATTTTCAACTTCTAAAAATACGTCAACTGACGGGTTAAGAGTTACTGTGTATATCATAATTCCTCCATTAACTTTACTTCTATATTAATCATATCCTAAAGTTATAAATTGCTTCTATAATTTCTTCCATATGAAGCCCTCTTGACCCCTTTACAAAGACAAGGCTAGATTTTGTTATTATTTGCTTTAACTTGTCAATTAAATCATCTTTATTTTCAAAATGAAGAGATCTATTTTTTGAGAAGTTTTTAAGGCTTGCCTTGTGCATTTGTTTTGAAAGAGGTCCATAGAATAAAACATAGTCAATTTTTTTAGGATCTATTTCAAGACCTGACTCATAGTGAAGTTTCTCTTCATCCTCTCCAAGTTCAAGCATATCTCCTAATACAGCGATTTTGTTCATGTATCCATCAAGTATTCCTGCAAGGTTTAGCCCTTCTCTTAAGGATTGAGGATTAGATTTATAGGCATCATTAAGGATATCAAAGCCATTTCTTTGGATAAGTTCATTCCTATTTCCAGTATTACTTGCTTTTAGTAGGCCGTTGTTAATATCTTTGTATGAAAGCTTAAAGATTTTTCCAATCAAAACTGCCAAGGCTGCATTGTAAACTTGGTGGGCTCCAAGTAGTGGAACGGTATATTCCTCATCTTTATAGATAAATCTTGTGTAAGTATTTGTAAGACTTAAAGATTTAACCTTAAAATCGACATCATCATTTTGACCAAAAGTTAGGACTTTTTGTGATAGCTTATAGTTTGGAAATACCTTTTTTAGGATTTCGTCATCACCATTGTAGATAAATAATCCATCTTCTTTTAAACCTTCTATTATTTCAAACTTAGCTTTTGCAATGCCTTCTCTTGTTTTAAGTTTAAGAAGATGGGCATCACCTATATTTGTTATAGCTGCTATATCAGGTCTTGCAATGTTTGTAAGAAGAGATATTTCTCCAAAATCATCTGTACCCATTTCTACAACTCCTATCTCAGTATCATCTGAAAATGATAGGATAGTTCTTGGTACACCTATTTCATTATTTAGGTTGCCATGAGTTTTTTCAACTCTGTACTTTTCTGATAATACTGCATGTATTAGGTTTTTGGTTGTAGTTTTTCCATTTGAACCTGTAAGGGCAATTATTGTTATATCAAGTTCATTCCTATAAGCTTTGGCTAAGTCTTGGAGAGCTTTTTTTGTATCATCTACTATGCAATATGGAATAGTGACTGACTTTGGAACCTTGAAATTTTTATCTATCAAAAAGCAAGGAGCTCCAGCTTTTTCACATTCTTCTATAAAGATTCTACCATCAAATTTTTCACCAACTATGGGTATATAAAGATTTCCATTTTGTATAGTTCTAGAGTCTATAGAAACTCCTCTAATAATAACATCAGAAGATGATGGATCTGAAATTTCTCCACCAAGCATCTTACAAATGTGACCTAGCGTTCTTTCAATCATTTAAAACTCCTTTTTTATATCTTTTAAAACCTTCATCTATAAGTAGGTCTAAAACTTCTGTAAAATTTAGGCCAAAGGAAATTTCACAAAGTCTTGCAAAAAATGATGAAGGTGTGAAACCTGGGAAGGTATTTATTTCATTTATAAAGAAGTCATGGTCTCTATAAAATATGTCAACTCTTGCAAATCCTTCACAATCACAAGCCTTATAGCATTTTATTGCAAAGTCTTTAAGCCTTTTTTCATCATCTTCATCCATTTCATAAGGAAGGGCTTCTTTGGTAGACTTATCAAAGTATTTGGCATCATAGTCTAGAAATACATGGTCAGTTGTATAGGCACCTGGTCTACTTGCTTTAGGGTTAATATCTCCAATTACTGCGATTTCAACTTCTTGACCTCGAATAGCCTCTTCAACAAGAATTTTTTCATCATATTTTAGTGCTTCTTTTCCATATTCTTTTAAATCTTCAATATTTTCTGCCTTATTTACTCCTACTGATGAACCATTGGCAGAAGGTTTTACAATCATAGGAAATTTTATATATTCTACACATTTTTTTATAAAATTGTCATCAAAAGAATCTTTTTTTGCATAAAGGTATCTTGCCTGTGATAATTTGTTTTTTTCAAAAATATCATTAGCTGTAACCTTATCCATACATACTGATGATGATAAAAGACCATTTCCAATATAAGCAACATCAAGACAGTCTAAAAAACCTTGAATAGTTCCGTCTTCGCCATATGTTCCATGGATACATGGAATTATCATCAATTTATCCTTATCAAGGTCTTTTATATCTAATAAGAAATCAGAGATTGATTCAAGAAGGTTATCTTTACAATCCTTAACTAAGTCAAATTCATCATCTGTTTCATAAAAGTCAAAAGCTTTTGAAAAGCATCCTTTTTTGTTAACATAAACAATTTTTAGTTTATATTTGTCTTTGTTTAAATTTTTTGAAATGTTGAGGGCACTCCTTAGGGAAATATCATGCTCACTTGAAGGACCTCCACATAATAAATAAGTATTAATCATATATCTCTCCACATTAATTTTATATAAAAATTTTACTACATATTAGAATATAGGGCAAATAAAAGACTTATGGGAGATTCAACTTTGTCAGATGCTTTTATATTTTAGTCAATACTAGTATAGTATTGGTAGGAATTAGGAGGTAATATGGAATATAAAGATTTAGAACCAAAAGAAGTATTTCATTGGTTTGGAGAAATATCCAAAATACCAAGAGAAAGTGGAAATGAAAAGGAAATATCAGATTTCCTAGTAAACTTTGCTAAAGAAAGAAACTTAGAATATTGGCAAGATGATGTCTTAAATGTTTTTATAAAAAAAGAAGCAAGTCCAGGTTATGAAGATTATCCTTCAGTATTGCTTCAAGGTCATATGGATATGGTGGCTGTGAAAGAAGATGGATCAGATCATGACTTTAAAAAAGATCCAATCAAACTTTTACTTGATGGACAATGGCTTACAGCAGAGGCTACAACACTTGGAGCAGACGATGGGATAGCTTTAGCCTTTGCCCTTGCTATTTTAGATGATGATAAGATAGAACATGGTCCAATTTCAGTTCTCATAACTACAGGTGAGGAAACATCAATGGTTGGTGTTAATAACTTAGATACAGATAAACTAGAAAATCCAAAATATCTATTAAATATAGATAGTGAAGAAAATGGAATTCTCACTGTAGGATGTGCTGGGGGAATGGATATAGAATTTTCATTTGATAAAGAATATGAAAAATCTGATGGAGACTTTGTAGAAATTGAACTAAAGAATTTCCAAGGCGGTCACTCAGGAATGGAAATTGATAAGTATAGACTAAATGCTATTAAAGGACTTTTCCGTATGATAGATAGTCTAGAAGATGTAAGAATTGCAGAAGTTTCAGGTGGAGTTAAGAGAAATGCTATACCATCCCAAAGTAGGGCTATAATAGAAGTTAAAAACCTTGATAAATCTCTTAAAAAGTTAGAAGAAGTAAAAGAAGAAATTCTTCATGAATATAAAGGTTCTGATCCAAAGGGTGAGATAAAAATTAAAAGTGTAGAAAAGAGAAGTAAAGTTTTATCAAAGGATTTATCTCAAAGAATGACAGATGCAGTATTAGCAGTATCTGATGGAGTTGTCAAAAAATATAAGGGCTCTCTTGTAACAAGTTCAAACCTTGGTCTTATAGATGAAGATGAGGATAAGATTATTTTTATAGTACTTACTAGAAGTGAAGTTACATCAGCAAAAAGAGCAAGACGTGACCAAATTAAAAAGCAAGTTAAAGCCTATGGGGCAGAACTATATTGTCACAATGAATATCCTGGATGGGAAAGAGAAGACAGTATATTACTTGAGAAAATGATTAAAACATGGAAGGACTTATTTGGATACAATCCAAAAGTTCTAACAACTCATGGTGGACTTGAGTGTGGACTTTTAAAACAAGATTTAAAAGATACCCAAATGGTATCATTTGGTCCAGAGATTGAAGGTGCTCATTCTACAGATGAGAGGCTTAATATAGAATCTACTAAAAATAACTATAAATTCTTATTAGAATTATTAAAAAGATTAGATTGATTTATAAATGGATAAAATAAAGAGGGATAATGACCCTCTTTATATTTATTTTGCGAAAATATATAAAAAAGTTTTGTCAAATATTTTTTTAGTGATATAATAATTTCTAGAAAAGATTACAAATGATAGTATATAGGCTGAGTTATTTTATACATTAATGCAAGAAAGATTTTGTAAAATCGTTTGCTATTGTTTTTATTATAAAAACGTGTATAATAATAACTAAAGAATCTATTATATAAATAAAGTCTAAGATTATACTATTTTGAAATAGCAACGAATTAATGGAGGAATTATGTACGAGGAAAAAGTCACGCTTGTAAATGAAATCGGTTTACACGCTAGACCTGCATCAATCTTTATTAGAGAAGCAGTGAAACATGCTTGTGATATAAATGTTGAAAAAGATGGCAGATCTTATAATGCTAAATCTATCATGTCTGTACTTTCTATGAGTGCTGGTAAGGGTGATGAGATTACTATAAAAGCTCAAGGAGAAGGTGAAAAAGAAGCTGTTCAAGCTTTAGTTGATTTAGTTGAAAATGAATTAAGCGATTATTAGTTGAAATATAGTTTAAATAAAATAAAATACTTATTATAAGAGAACACTTTTATAAAAAGTGTTTTTTTTTGCTAGAAAAGGAGGGCTTATGAAAATAAAACTTTTGTTTACAAGTGACCTTCATGGCTATATTTTCCCTACTGACTATATTAGTAAGGAAGAAAAAAACATTGGCCTAAGTAAACTTTCTACTATTATTGAAGAAGAAAAAGATGAGAATACACTCTTAATAGATTTGGGTGATTTTATTCAAGGATCAGTCCTTGCTGAATATGTATATGAAAGTTCAAATATATCATATCTTGCAAATATTCTAAATACTATTGGATATGATATAGGAGTTTTAGGAAATCATGGTTTTAACTATGGTAAAGACTATGTAAAGAAATATATGAAATCCTGTAACTTTCCATACCTTTGTGCAAATATCAAAGAAAATGGCAAAGATTTTGCAAAAGAGTATGAGGTAATTGAAAAAAATGGAATAAAAATTGGGATTATTGGGCTTTCAACGCAGTATATAAAAAATTGGGAATTAGAGGATAATATCAAGGATCTTTTTTTTGAATCAGCCTTTGAAAAGGCAAAAGAGCTTTCAGAAAAATTAAGAGATAAGGTAGATATTTTAGTAATAGCTTACCATGGAGGTTTTGAAAAAGATCTTGAAACAGGGGAGATAACTGATACTAATATCGGAGAGAATGAAGGGTATAAAATCTTAAAGGAAATTCCAGGAATTGATGTAATTCTTACAGGCCATCAACATAGAAAATTATCTCAAATAATTGATGATGTAGCTATTTGTCAGCCAGGCTATAGAGGAGAGTTTTTGGGAAAGGTTGAGATTTTACTTGATGATGATAAAAACATTATAAATAAAGAAGTATCTTTAAAAGACACAAGGTTTGTAGAAGAAAACAAACTTATAAAAGAGAAATATTCCTATATAGAAGAATCGATGGCAGATTGGTTAAATGAAGAATTGGGGGTAGGAGATGACCTTAGAATTTTAGATACAAATTATGCAAGATTTCATGGACATCCTTATCCTAATTTTGTAAATAAGGTTCAACTAGAAAATTCAGATGCTGATATTTCTTCTACTTCCATATTTCTTATGGAGGCACCTGGACTTGGCAAAAATATTACAAGAAGGGATATACTAAACAACTATCCTTTCAATAATACTCTTGCAGTAATTGAAATTAATGGAAGAGAGCTTAAAGAGGCTCTTTGCTTAAATTCGATGTACTTCATTAAGAAAAATGGAAACTTTGAGGTAAATGAGTCCTATCTTAAACCTAAAATAAAATGCTACAATTATGATTTTTATTATGGTATAGAATATATTTATGACTTAAATAAATCGCTCAATCAAAGACTAGTAAGCTTAAAATATAAGGGAAAAGAAGTAAAAGATGATGACAAATTTAAGCTTGTTACTAACCAATATAGGGCCTTGGGTGGAGGAGATTATTGGATGTTTAAGGGAAAAGAGATTATTTATTCTGTAGATAAGCCCATAAATAGGATGTTAATAGATTATGTTAAAAGAGAAGATTATATAAAAGCAGATAGGAAAATTAATTTCAAATTTATAAGATAAATGTTAAAATTTCAAGTTTTGACAATTCATACTAAAGTAGTATACTTTATAATGTATAAAGCTGGTAAAAATGGTATAATTTAACAGAAATATTATATTTATGAAAATATAGGAATATTTGTTTTTTCTTAAACTTATTTAAAGAGGTATTAAATGAAAGAATTATTAAAAGTTGAAAATTTACATGTTTCAGTAGATGATACTGAAATATTAAAAGGAATAGATTTAAAGGTAAATGCAGGTGAAGTTCATGTGATTATGGGTTCAAATGGGTCAGGTAAATCTACCTTAATGAATGCTATCATGGCAAATCCGATTTATGATGTAACAGAAGGAAAAATTTATTTTGAAGGTGAAGACATTACAGACCTTACAACAGACAAGAGAGCAAAAGCTGGAATTTTTATGTCCTTCCAATCACCAGATGCAATTTCAGGTGTTAGGCTTGGAGATTTCTTAAAACAAGCCAAAGAAGAAGTTACAGGAAAAAAACCTTCAATTTTAGGCTTTAACAAGGAATTAAAGAAGGAAATGGAAGAATTAAAACTTTCTGAAGAATATGCTTATAGATATGTAAATGTTGGATTTTCAGGAGGAGAAAGAAAGAAGTCTGAAATCTTACAACTTAAAATCCTAAATCCAAAACTTGCTATGCTCGATGAGACAGACTCAGGTCTTGATGTTGATGCGGTAAGGATAGTAAGCGAAGGAATTAAAAATTATTTATCAGAAGATAATGCAGTTATAGTAGTAACTCACCACAATGAGCTTTTAGCAAATATCGACGTAGACTATGTTCATGTTCTTAAAGATGGAAAAATTAAATACACATCAGATGCATCATTAATGGAAAAAATTGAAAAAGAAGGATATGAGTGGGTTTAATATGACAGAAAAGAAATTTGATGAATCAAGCTTTAAGGATATAGATAGGGGTATCTATGATGTTATTGATAAGTTTGAATACTCTGATATATCTGATAAGGGTTTAAATAGAGAAATTGTGGAGCAGTTATCAAGAAAGAAGAATGAACCAGAGTGGATGCGTAAAAGAAGACTACAATCACTTTTAATTTTCGAAAAAACAGCAAATCCACTATGGGGACCAGACCTATCTGAGCTTAATATAGAGGATATAACAACCTATGTTAAGCCTAAAACTGATAAAAAGGACAATTGGGATGCCCTACCTAAAGAGATAAAGGATACATTTGATAGGCTTGGAATACCTCAAGCGGAGCAAGAATCTCTTGCAGGTGTAGGTGCTCAATATGATAGTGAGGAAGTTTATCACTCAATTCAAAAACATTTATCAGACCAAGGTGTAATTTTTACAGACTTTGATACGGCTTTAAAAAAGCATGAAGACATAGTTCATAAATATTTTCAAAGAGCAATTCCACCAACACTACACAAGTATGCAGCTTTACATGGAGCAGTTTGGTCAGGTGGATCTTTAATTTATGTTCCAAAAGGAGTAAATGTAGACATACCACTTCAATCCTACTACAGACTTAACGCTCCTGGAGCAGGACAATTTGAACATACCATGATAATTGCAGAAGAAGGTGCAAAAGTTCATTTTATAGAGGGATGTTCTGCACCAAGGTACAACGTAGTAAATCTACATGCAGGTAGTGTAGAGATTTTTGTTCACAAAGATGCAGATGTTAGGTTTTCTACAATAGAAAACTGGTCTAGAAATATGTATAATCTAAATACAAAAAGAGCTATAGTGGAAGAAAATGGTAAAGTTGAATGGATATCAGGTTCATTTGGTTCAAAAGTATCCATGCTTTATCCTACAACTGTTCTTAATGGAGAAGGAGCTAGGGCAGAGTATACAGGAATTACATTTGCATCAGATGGACAATATATAGATAATGGTTGTTCAATGATTCATAACGCACCAAACACTTACTCTACAGCCCTTACAAAGTCTATAACTCAAGGAAGTGGTAAGTCTATGACAAGATCATATGTAAAAATCGGTAAAAAAGCAAAGGGTTCAAAATCTACTATAGATTGTGAAAACTTAATGCTTTCACGAGAGTCTAAGTCTGATACAATACCAACTCTTGATATAAGAAATGATGAAGTGGACTGTGGTCACGAAGCAAAAATTGGCTCTTTAGACCAAAAACAAATATTTTACCTAATGAGTAGGGGTATTCCAGAAAACGAGGCTAAGTCCATGATAGTTAGAGGGTTTGCAGAACCAGTTGCCAAGGAATTACCATTAGAATATGCAGTAGAGATGAATAATCTAATAGATATGGAATTGGAAGGAGCTAATGGCTGATGGAAAAAGTAAATGTAATGAGAGAACCTACTTGGTCTTATACAAAATTAAATTACAGTGAAAAAGCTCCAAGTATAAATGAATTTAAAAAATACCTTAATAAAGAATGTTCAAATAAAGAAAATAAAAATCTTGATGAGGTATTTGCACCAAAGACATATGGACTTTCAGAAGCTTTCTTAAAAGAAAATAAAGAATTTAATAACCTTAATATATATAGGGAGATTGAAGGAGAAAGTGGACTTGAATTTATAAATCTTAACCTTGATTCAAAGTCGAATCAACTTGTAACAAAAATAGATATAAATGCCAGAAAAAATTCAAAATCTTCATTTTTACTTAACTTTTCCCAATCTGAAAAGACAAAAAGTATTATAAATTCCTTGATAAGGGTTAATCTTGATGAAGACTCCTTTGTCAAGCTTGTTGTAGTAGTTGATATACAAGAAAATTCTTCAAATTTCCAACAAATATCATCAATTATAAATGATAGGGCAAAACTTGATATATCTTATATAGAACTACAAGCAGATGAATCTTATGTTTCTATAAAAAACTTCCTAGATGGAAATGAATCAAGTCTTGAAGAAAATGGAATTTACTTTAAAGACAAGAATGAATTCTTAGATATAGCTAGCTTTAATGAACATAAAGGTGAAATAACTTCATCAAACTGCCTATTTAATGGGGCTTTAAAAGGTAAGGCTGAAAAAAGGTGGAAAGGTGTAGTTGATCTTAAAAGAGGTTGCATAAAAGCTGATGGCAAGATAGGTGATTATGCTATGATGCTTAGCCCAGATGCTATAAATAGGTCAGCGCCAGTTTTATTAAATGAAGAAAAAGACGTGGCAGGTGAGCACGCTGCAAGTGTGGGCAGACTTAATAAATCAATGTTATTTTATATTATGAGTAGAGGATTTTCTAAGAAAAAGGCTGAAAGCTTGATGCTTGAAGCAAATTTTGCACCTACTATTGATAAGGTAGATCATAAAGAATTAAGAGAAAAGTTAAGGTATAAAATACACACAATGAATACGAGGGATTAGATGAATATAGAAAAAATAAGAAATGAATTTCCATTTTTGGATGCAGAAAAAACCGGGAAAAAAGTCATATATCTAGATTCAGCAGCTACAAGCCAAAAACCACTTTCAGTAATAAATGCTCAAGCAGATTACTATAAGTATTCAAATGCAAACCCTCATAGGGGCTCACATTATCTTTCTTGGAAGGCTACAGAAGTTTATGAAAAAACTAGAGAAAAAATTAGAAATTTCATAAATGCTAATAGACCTGAAGAGATAATATATACAAGAAATGCAACAGAGTCTTTAAATCTTCTTGCTTATTCTTATGCAAGTGAAAATTTAAAAGAAGGTGATGAGATATTAATATCAATTCTAGAACACCATGCAAATCTTGTACCTTGGCAAAGAGTTGCCAAAGAAAAGGGTGCTGTTTTAAAGTATGTTTACCTAAACGAAGACTTTTCTTTAGATTATAATCAGCTTCGTGATAAGATTACAAATAAAACTAAGATTGTAGCAATAACTGCGTCATCGAATGTAACAGGTGAGATGACCGATGTAAAAAAGATTACTAAGCTTGCCCATGAAGTAGGAGCTATTTCTATAGTTGATGCTTGCCAGCTTGCAGCTCACAAGGCTATAGATGTTAAAGATATTGATTGTGATTTTCTTGCTTTTTCAGGGCATAAAATGTATGCGCCATTAGGAATTGGTATTTTATTTGGGAAATATAGTCTTTTGGAAAATCTTAAGCCTTATAACCTTGGTGGAGATATGATTGAATATGTCTATGAACAAGAATCAACTTTTGCAAAACCAGCTCAAAGATTTGAAGCGGGAACTCAAGATGTTGGAGGAGTTGTAGGACTTTCAGCAGCTATTGACTTTATAAATGAAATTGGAATAGATAATATATATGAACACGAAAATGAACTTGTAAGATATGCCTATGACCTTATAAAAGATATAGATAATATAAAAATATTTTTCCCAGAAAAAAGAAATACAGGTTCAGTTTTATCCTTTGCTTTCTGTGATATACATCCCCATGATATTGCCTCAATCCTTGATATGAATGGGATTGCTGTAAGAAGTGGTCACCACTGTGCTATGCCGCTTCATACCTATTTAGGTGTATCTTCAACTTGCAGAGCTTCATTTGCAATATATAATACTAAAGAAGAAGTAGAATATTTTGCAAAAGAGCTTAAAAATGTAAGAAAGGTAATGGGATTATAATGGACTTAAATGATATATACACCCAAGTTATTTTAGAAAATTCTAGAAATCCAAGAAATAAAAGAACATTAGAAGCTCCTGATATAAAGGAGCCAGGACACAATCCTTCATGTGGAGATGAGATAGTTTTAGAATTAAAATATGATGAAGATAAAAACAAAATTACAGATGCCGCCTTTACTGGTCATGGATGTGCTATAAGTCAAGCTGCAACATCTGTAATGTGTGATGAAATTGTTGGAAAAACACTAGAAGAAGCTAAAGAAATGGCGAAAATTTATATTGCCATGATTAAAAGAGAAGACGTAAGTGATGAAGATTTGGAAAAAATTGGAGATGCAGCAGCTTTCCAAAATATTTCCAATATGCCTCAGAGGGTAAAATGTGCACTTTTATCTTGGAAGACTTTGGAAGAAGTTATAGAAAAAGATGAAAAATAATATAAAAGACTATAAAAGTCTTGAATTTTTAACTAGTCTAATAAGTTTAATTTTGCTTATAATACTCACAGTAATCCAGTATTGGAAGGGTAGACCATTTTGGTGGATATTAGTTTTAGTAACAATACTTATGGCAGCAAATTCATATTTAAAATATAAAAAAATCAAAAAAGAGAGTAGGTAAAATGAATTGAACCTATCAATCAGAATTCCAGATTGATAGGTTCAATTCAAAATCACTCTCTTTTTAGTTTGTATATTTTTCAAAATTATTTTCTATAAGTCTTTTAATAGCATATCCTACACCTGCCTTATTATTTGACTTTGTAACAAAGTCAGAATGAGGTTTTAATAAGTCGTTGGAATTTTCCATAGCTACAGCAAAGCCTGCCATTTCAAGCATAGGTATATCATTCATTTCATTTCCAATTGCCATTATTTCATCAAGTGCAAAGCCTAATTTTTCACTCATTAGTTTAATAGCATGTCCCTTGTTTGTTTTTGGATTCATTACTTCTATAAGGATAGGGGCAGTCTTTACATAGTAAAAATTATCATCTACAACTTTTGGCATATTATTCATCACTTTCTCTATATTCCAAGGCCAACCCATTATTAAAAATCTACCAAAAGTTTTATTCTTATCAAGGTTGTTATAATTAATTTTTTGTAATTTAAGTTTTGTGATAAAAGAATCAAGTCTTGTTAAAATATTGGGATTTTTGTGTCTTGTGTAAAAACTTTTATCATCCATAGCTGAGATTTGAACTTTAAACTTTTCTAGGGCCCTATCAAGTAGAATAAGGTCTTTGGGATATTGATAGGTTCCTGTAATAATCTCCTTAGTGTGGTTGTCAAAAATATATGATCCATTTTGGGAGATAGAAAAGTGACCTTCACCTTCAAGGTCAAGTTCTTTTACATAAGGTAAAATCCCAGAAAAAGGTCTTCCACTAACAAGGGCTATGTGACAGCCCATCGACTTTGCTTTTAAAATCATTTCTTTGTTTTTTTTCGGCAGACTCCTAGTTGATGTTAAAAGAGTACCGTCTATATCTATAGTAATTAGTCTAATCATAAGATAATTATACCATACTTGTAAATTTTATTTTATTTATGTAACAACTATGCTATAATTACAAGATAAGAAGGAGTTATGATGAAGTTTAAAAGATTTTTAGTTAGTATTTTAGTTATAGCCATAACATATTTCGGATCTAATGCTATCTTAAATAAGTTACAAGATAAGAAAAATATTTCAAATTATGGCCTTGCAGCTGCGGATGAGAATAAGGAACAAAAAGTCCCTCATGAGATTTTGATGCTTTTGGTGGGGGTTGATGTAAATGGAGATGATGAAGGTAACTCTGATTTTACAAGGACTGATACCATAATGCTTTGTAAGATAAACTCTGAAACTGGTAAAATAGATCTTTTATCTATACCTAGAGATTCAAGGATAAAGGTTAGGGAAGAATTTACCAAGGCAAATCATGCTCATGCCTATGGAGGAATAGAACTTACACTTCAGTCATTAAGAAAATTTTTAGGTCTTGATATAGATTATTATGCTGAAATAAACTATGATGCCTTGGTTAAAATTGTAGATGCTATGGGTGGAGTAGAATATACAATTCCAGATGGTATAAATATTGACCATGGAGATGTTCATCTTAGACCAGGAAAGACTAATATGAATGGTATGGACGTTTTGTGGTATTTAAGAACTAGAAAAATTTATAATAATGGAGATCTTGGAAGAGTTTCTACTCAGCAAGAATTTATGAAAAATATAGTAAATGAAATGGTTAGGAAATCTAAAACCATGAACTTGCCAACCTTTGTAGAATCTTATTTTAAGTATGTAAAAACTAATGTTCCACTTAACATAATGCTTGATTTTGCACAAAATATTTCGAAATTTTCATCTGATAAATTTTCTACTTATACAGTTCCAGGAGTAGCAAATGATATTGAAGGAATAAGCTATTATATACCAGACTATGAAAAAACCTGGGAATTGGTTGATAAGGTATTTGGAAAGTACAAATTAAGTGGATGGCGAAAAGAAGATAGTGGATATTATGAATACGATAACTTCAATTATGACAATGAAAGTAATGAAGGATATGATTATAAATCTAACGAAGATGGAAGCAAAAATCAAGATGAAAGACAAAATCAATATGAAATTAAAAATCAAGGGCAAATCCAAAACGAAAATCAAATCCAAAACAAAAATGTAACAGAAGAAAATTCAATAATTGATACTAATCCTGAAGAGAAAAAACCAAAAGAAGATATATCAAAAACCGAACAAAATGATGAGCCAGCAGATGAAGTTGAAGAAAGTACAGATAATGTGAATAATAATTAAGGATTTTATATGGACGAAAAAAGAAGAGAAAGAAAAGACCAACACATAGAAAATTACCTTAGGGCAGAGTTTAGGTCAAAGACTCTTTTAAATAATGTATATGTAGAACACAACGCCTTAAGTGATATTAACTTCGATGATATTGACACTTCTGTAGAATTTCTTGGAAAGAAAATTTCTATGCCGGTTATGGTAAATGCCATGACGGGAGGAACAGATATAAGTGAAGATATCAATGAGGATTTATCTAATATATGTAAGGAAATAAATATTCCAATGGCTGTAGGAAGTCAGGCTATTGCTTTAAAAGATGAAGATTCAAGGGCAAGTTTTAGTCTTTTAAGTAAAAAAGATGATATCATAAAGCTTGGCAACTTAGGTTGGGAAAATAATCTTGAAAATTTTGAATTTGCCAAAGATCTTATAAGAGCAAATGCTATGCAAGCTCACTTAAATATTGCTCAAGAGCTTGTTATGGATGAAGGAGATAGGGACTTTTCAAATAATTTTGAAAATCTTAAAAAAGTTGTAAAGAGTTTAAGGGTACCTTTATTTGTAAAAGAAGTTGGCTTTGGTATAAGCAAAGATGCAGCTCAAAAACTTTATGATATAGGAGTAAGGTATATTGATGTTGCTGGAAAAGGCGGAACAAACTTTATAGAGATTGAAGATATGAGAATCTTTGATAAGGATTATTCAGAATTTTATTCTTGGGGTATACCAACATCCAAGGCAATACTTGATGTAAGAAGTGTAGCTGATGATATTTTCTTGGTAGCAAGTGGTGGAATAAGAAATTCCGTTGATGTTTGTAAGTCTTTAATACTCGGGGCTGACATGACAGCTGTAAGTGGGGAAATATTATCATACCTACTAAGGGGAGACTATGACTATGCCCTTAAGTATTTAAAGGAATTACAAGTTAAGATAAAACTATTCATGGCTCTTGTTGGAGTTAGAAATATAAAAGAATTGAAAAAAACACCATACAAGCTTACAGGAAGATTGAGAGAACTTGTAGAAGGATAAAATTTATAAAAATGACTCTTACTAGATAAAAATTTTATTATAAATAGTTCGTTTTTTAATAAAATGGGTATTAAATAATCAAGATAAATATTATCTAGGAAGGAGGTAATATGGCTTATGATATAATATTGGCCCTGTCATTTAGTCTTGCTTTTATAAGTATAGTGGCAGTATTTTTTACAGACAAAAAGCTTCTTTTTGGACTTATTGCCCTAGCACTTTTTATATTTTTTTATAAGACAAATATAGACAGGGGAGATGCGAGCATGCTAACTATCCTATCCTTTATATCAGGTATACTATTATTAGCTTTTGAGCTTTTTATACCAGGTTTTGGTATATTAGGAATTTTAGGCTCTATACTGACGGTTTATTCACTTCTTGATAGCTTTAATAATTCTTTATTTGGAATTATGGTTCTTTTTGTAACAGCAGCAAGTGTTTTTATAAGTGTGACAGTCTTTATAAGACTTGGATTTTCTGCAAGATTATTTGATAGGACAATCTTAAAGGATGTGCAAACAAAGGAAAGAGGTTATAACTCCAAGAAAGATTACAAATATCTCCTTGGTGCAAAAGGATTTGCCAAGACAATACTTAGACCAACAGGTCTTATCGAAATAGATGGTAGAAGCTATGATGCAAAGACTAATAGCGAATTTATAAAAAAGGATAGTCAAATAGAAGTAGTAGAGATAAAAGATGGACATATAATTGTAAAGGAGATTAAATAATGGCATTTGTAATACCAGTATTGGTTGTAATATTATTAATTGTGTTTTTCACCATGGTTCCAGTAGGACTATGGATAACAGCAAGATCATCTGGAGTACCGGTTTCTATGGTATCTTTAGTTGCGATGAGATTTAGAAGAATTAATCCAAGGCACATAGTCTATGCATTAATAAAATCCCACCAAGCAGGAATCAAACTTTCAAGTAGTGACCTAGAAAGTCATTTTCTTTCAGGAGGAGATGTAAACCAAGTTGTAGACGCCTTAATTGCAGCAGAAAGAGCAAATATAGACCTAACTTTCCAACAAGCAGCAGCAATGAATCTTGCAGGAAGAAATGTATTTGAAGCAGTCCAAGTTTCAGTAAACCCAAAGGTTATAAACACACCAACCATTGCAGCAGTTGCAAGAAATGGTATAGAGGTTAAGGTAATAGCCAAAGTTACTGTAAGGGCAAATATTGAAAGACTTGTCGGTGGTGCAGGTGAGGAAACAATAATAGCAAGAGTTGGAGAGGGTATAGTAACAACAGTAGGTTCAAGTGAGTCTCACTCAGAAGTTTTAGAAAATCCTGATAATATATCCCAAACAGTGCTTGAAAAGGGACTAGATTCAGGAACAGCTTTTGAAATTCTTTCAATAGATATAGCAGATGTAGATATAGGAAGAAATGTAGGAGCAGAGCTTCAAAAAGACCAAGCAGAAGCCGATAAAAACATCGCTCAAGCTAAGGCAGAAGAAAGACGTGCCCAAGCGGTTGCTCTTGAACAAGAAAATAAGGCCAAGCTTGTAGAAGCCCAATCTAAAGTTCCTCTATCTATAGCTAAGGCTCTTGAAAGTGGAAACTTAGGAGTTCTTGATTATTATAATATGAAAAATATCATCGCTGATACTCAAATGAGAAACTCAATATCAGATTCAGATGATAGAGAAGAATTCTAATGTTTGATAAAGTAAAGGATGGATTTTCAAAACTAGGTTATGAGCTTGAAAAGTCAGGTAATAAAGGTGGAGAAATTCCAGAATATGACAAATGGATTAAAGAAGTCAAAAAAGAGCTAAATAAGTCCTTACCTAAGGAAAATAGTAAAAAGTTCACTAAAAAATTTATTGAGTCAAACATTGAAAAGAAATTAAAAGAAATTAAGGAAAAAACTTCAAAAAATGAAGATTCTAAGGTTAGAGATAAGATAAGGAATAATTTAGAAAAACAAAGAGAGTTAAAGAAAAAACTTCAAAAAAAACACTCTAAGAGTATAGATGATAAAAGTTCTGACATATATAAGAAAAAGAAAAGCAAAATTAAGAAAAGTGAGCTAAAAAAGGCTATTATTTATTCGGAAATAATTGCTAAGCCAAAATCAAAAAGATGAGTTACTAGGTGAGTATCTCATCTTTTTCTTTATATGCTTAAGATGGTATAATATATAAATAAGGAGTGATTAAAATAAAAGAGATTATAGAAGTAAATAATACAGATTTATTGATGAGTTTATTTGGAAATTTTGATAAAAATAGAAAATATATGGAATCTAGGTTTGATGTAAAAATAAAAACTGAAGATGGAATTATATCAGTCAAGGGCGATAAGTTAAATGTAGACTTAGTAAAAGAGCTTATAAGGCAAGTTCTAGAAGTAGTAAAAAAAGATGGAATAATAGATTTTCAATCTCTAAAATATCATGCTGATATGCTTGTTCGTGAAAATAAGGATGTAATAAAATCATCTCTTGATGATATTATAGTAACAACTGCAAGTGGAAAGCCTATAAAACCAAAAACATTAGGTCAAAAGTCATATATAAATATGATAAAAGAAAAAGATGTGGTGTTTGGCATAGGACCTGCTGGAACTGGCAAAACCTACCTAGCTGTTGCTATGGCAATAAAAGCCTTTAAGGCAAATGAAATAAATAGGATAATATTAACCCGTCCAGCAGTAGAAGCAGGGGAGAATCTAGGTTTTTTGCCAGGTGATCTTCAAGATAAGGTAGATCCATATCTTAGACCACTTTATGATGCTCTTTTTGAAATATTTGGCTTTGAAACTTACCAAAATCTAGTAGAAAAGGGAGTTATAGAAGTAGCGCCTTTAGCTTATATGAGAGGGAGAACTTTGGACAATTCATTTGTAATATTAGATGAGGCTCAAAATACAACATATGAACAAATGAAGATGTTTTTGACAAGACTTGGTTATGGGTCAAAGGCAATTATTACGGGAGATATTACCCAAATAGATCTTCCAAGAGGTAAAAACTCTGGACTTAAGTCAGCATCTAGAATCTTAAAAGGTGTTAAAGGAATTGAATTTATGGAATTTACTTCAATAGATGTAGTAAGACACCCTCTAGTTCAAAGAATTATTGAAGCCTATGAAAAGGATGATAATAAAAGAGAAAGAATGAAAAAAGATGAATCTACTGATAGACAATCAAACGAATGAAGATATAAATCTTCAAAAAACACTTGAAAAAGTTATAAAAGAAGTTTTAAGAGTTAAAGATATAGATGAGTCTAAGTGTGAAATCTCGCTAAGTTTTGTAGATAGTGATACAATCCACAGTCTTAATAAAGAATATAGGAATGTTGATAGTCCAACAGATGTCTTATCTTTTCCTATAGAAGATTTTGCCAATGAAGATATAGAAAAAATATTAGAAAAGGACTATCTTATGCTTGGAGATGTCATAATTTGTGTAGATATAGCAAAAAACCAAGCGCAATACTTAGGTCATAGTTTTGAAAGAGAAATAATGTATCTTACTTGCCACTCCATGCTTCATCTTTTAGGATATGATCATATAGATGAAGCTGATAAAAAGCTTATGAGAGAATGTGAAAAAGAAGTTATGAAAAATCTTGGAGTATTCAAATGAAAGATGAAAAACAACTTATTGAAGAGATTAAGGTCCAGGTCAAAAAAGAGTTAAAAGAAGAGAAAGAAAGAGAAGATGAAAAGCTAAAGTATAAGCCAGAACCAAAAGGACCAGGGGAAAAGTTTGTAAAAGGTTTTGATTATGCCTTTGAAGGTTTGGTTTTTGCTATAAATAATGAAAAGAATATGAAATTTCATATTTTAGCTTCTATCCTTGTTCTACTTGTATCCTTGTTTTTGAATGTATCAAGGGTTGAGATGATGTTTTTAGTCTTATCTATTGCCTTTGTAATATCATGTGAGCTTATGAATACATCGTTGGAACAGGCAGTAAACCTTGCAGGTGGAGGAAAAAAGTCGAAAATTGCTAAGGCAAGTAAGGATTTATCGGCTGCTGCAACCTTTGTATCGGCCTTAAATACACTTTTTGTAGCTTATCTAGTTTTCTTTGATAAAGTTGCAAACTTCTCATCTTCAGTTGTACTTAGGATTTCAAGAAGACCATCTCACCTTGCCCTTATAACTATTTCTATAGTAATTATTTTTACTATATTCTTAAAGGGGATTTTTTATAAGGGACATGGAACTGCTTTCCATGGGGGATTTGCATCAGGTCATACGTCTGTTGCCTTTGCTCTAGCAACCATAGGAGCTATGAGAGTTGAAGAAGGTTTGCTTATATTTGTATTTTATGGTCTTGCCATAATAGTTGCAGAAAGTCGTTTTGAGGCAAATATCCACTCTCTTCCAGAAATTATTAGAGGAGCTATATTAGGAACAGCCTTTGCTTTATTTGTATTTGGAGTATTTTCATGAAAGAAATCAAAGAATTAATTAAAATTGCTATAGATAATAAGAAAAATTCATATTCACCCTATTCAAAATTTAGAGTATCAAGCGTAGTTTTGACAAAGAATGGAAATATCTATAAGGGTGTAAATATAGAAAATGCAGCCTATTCGGTAACGCTTTGTGCTGAAAGAAGTGCCTTATCATCAGCTATAAGTGAAGGAGATAGGGATATAGATACAATAGTAATTACAGGTGATAGTGATTTGACCTTTCCCTGTGGCACTTGTAGGCAATTTATGAGTGAATTTTTAGATGATGATTCAAAGATAGTAATAGCAAATAGTGTAGATGATTATAAAGTTTATGGTATAAGTGATTTTCTTCCATACAACTTTTCAAAAAAAGACTTGGAGGATAAATGAAATCAGGATTTGTATCAGTAGTAGGAAGGGCAAATGTAGGGAAATCAACCCTAATGGAAAAGATTTTGGGTGAAAAGATTTCTATAATATCAAACAAGCCTCAAACTACAAGAGATGAGATAAAAATAATATATAATGATGAAAATTCTCAAATTATTTTTCTAGATACACCAGGTATACAAACGCCTAGAAATAAGCTACAAGAACACTTGCTTGAAGTATCAGAAGAAAGCCTAAAAGATTCAGATATAGTTACCTTTATAGTAGACAATTCCCTTTCAATAGGAAGGCTTGATAAAATGATATTAAAGCTTTTAGAAAAAGTAAATAGACCAAAAGTCTTACTTATAAATAAATGTGATTTATTAGATGAGGGTGAGATTGACCAAATAAAAAAAACCTATATAGGTCTAAATATGTTTGACTATATAATTCCAATATCTGCACTTAATGATGAAAATATTGATAAGTATATAGAAATTATAAAAGAGATGTTAGATGAAGGTCCACTCTACTATCCTAGTGATATGATTACAGATAAAAATGAAAGATTTATTGTATCAGAAATTATAAGAGAGAAAGCTCTTCAAAGCCTTAATAATGAAATACCTCATGGTATATTTGTTAGGATAGATGATTTTAAAAAAAGAGAAAATAAAAATCTTTATGATATATATGCAACTATAATTGTTGAAAGAACTACCCATAAGGAAATTGTTATTGGAAAAAATGGCCAAAAGATAAAGACTATTGGTATGAAAGCAAGACCAGAGATTGAAACTTTTATGGATAGTAAGATTAACCTTAAACTTTGGGTTAAGGTAGAAAAGGACTGGAGAAAAAAACAAAAATTGGTGACAAGATTTGGATATAAATGATAATTCTAATATAGAAGCCTTTGTACTTAGAGAGTTTAACTACAGGGAATCTTCCAAAATTATAGAAGTTTTTGCCAAGGATTTGGGAAAGATTTCTATAATAGCAAAGGGAGTATTAAATAAGAAAAATAGCAATTTATCTTCAACACAAAGATTTGTAAAGGCATCTTATAATCTTTATAGGTCAGGGGATAGGTTTTATGGTATAAAAGATGCAAGTCTTATCAATTCTTATTCGAAATCTAATAAGAATTTTGATATAATAATATATAAATCAGCTATCTGTGATTTATTATTAAGGACTATTGACTTAGATCAAAGGGATTTTGTTTATAATTTAATAGATACAAGCTGGGAGAGCTTTGAAAAAGCAAGTGAAAATTACCTAAATATTTTTCTTTGCTTTTTATTAAAGTACATATCTTTTTCAGGTTTTAAACCAAACTTAAAAGATTGCTCTTATTGTGGAGAAAAAATAAATCCAAACTCTGCCTTCTTTTCTATAGAAAATGGAGGACTAATATGCCATAGGTGTAAAAAACATATAAGAGATAGGATATATATCAGTAGAGATGAGTACTTGTATATACTAAAGTTGTTATATACACCAAGTGTTGAGGTAAGTCAGATTGATATTTCCATAGATAAGAAAAAAATATCCAAATTAATAATTGATTATTGTTTGGAATGTTTAGATATTAAAAAATTTTCTTCCCTAGAATGGGTTATGAAATAATAGGAGATGTAATGTATTTCGAAGACTTAATGTTAAAATTAATTGAATATTGGAAAGGCCAAGGATGTGCTTTCATGTTACCTTATGATGTAGAAAAGGGAGCAGGAACAATGAATCCTCATACTTTTTTAAGAAGTTTGGGGAAAGAACCTTGGAAGGTAGTTTATGTGGAACCATCAAGAAGACCAGCTGATGGTAGGTATGGAGAAAATCCAAATAGACTCTACCAACACCACCAATTACAAGTTTTATTAAAGCCAACTCCAGAAAATATCCAAGACTTATATTTAAAAAGTCTTGAAGTTATTGGAATTGATCCAAAGGAACATGATATAAGATTTGTAGAAGATAATTGGCAATCACCAACTCTTGGAGCTTGGGGACTAGGTTGGGAAGTATGGCTTGATGGAATGGAGATTACCCAATTTACTTACTTCCAACAAGTAGGAGGTATAAACTGCGAGCTTGAAAGTGGAGAGATTACCATGGGGCTTGAAAGAGTATGTATGTATCTACAAAATGTGGATAATGTATTTGATATCAAGTGGTCAGAAAATCTAAAATATGAAGATGTCTTTAAAATTCCAGAATATGAAAATTCTAAATACTCTTTTGAAGATGCAGACAGTGAAGTGATGCATAATCTATTTGATATATATGAGAAAGAAGCAAATAGGTTAATTGACAAGGGACTTGTATATCCTGCATATGACAATGTGTTAAAATCATCACATACTTTCAATACTTTAGATGCAATGGGAGCTATATCTGCAAGTGAAAGAAGTCACTATATAAAAAGAGTAAGGGACATATCTAGTAAGGTTGCCAAATCCTATATAGAAAAAAGAGAAGAACTTGGATACCCCCTTTTAAGAAAGGATAAGTAATGAGCAAATATTTATTAGAAATTGGCGTTGAAGAATTTCCATCAGCCTATATAAATTCAACCAAAAAGCAACTTGAGGAAAAATTTAAAAACTTAGTAAAAGAAAATAAATTAAACCTTGATAAAATTAAGGTCGAATCTACACCTAGAAGATTTGCAATTTTACTTGAAGGACTTAGTGAAAATATATCAAAAGAATTGATTTCTGTTAAGGGACCTTCCAAAAAAATATCCTATGACGAAGATGGTAATCCTAAAAAACCACTTCTAGGCTTTCTTAAAGGACAAAAGGCAGAACTTTCTGATGTTATAATCAAAGATTTTAAAGGTGAAGATTATGTATACATAGAAAAAAAGGAAGAGAGCCAATCAGTTGAAGACGTACTTAAGAAAAATGTATATGAGCTTGTAAAGGGTCTAAATTTTCCTAGATCAATGAGATGGGGTGGAAAGTCGATAAGGTTTGCAAGACCTATAAGATATTTCCTATCACTATTAGATGATGAAGTTTTAGAATTTGAAGCAGAAGGAATCAAAGTATCAAATACATCAAAAGGACATAGGGTATTGGGTAAAGATGAGTTTGTAGTAGATAAGATTGATAATTATCTAAACCTACTTAGAGAAAACTATGTAATTCTTTCATACAAGGAAAGACGTGATACTATCCTTAGAGGTCTAAATAGGTACGCCAAAGAAATAGGAGGCCACTTTCTAAAAGATGAAGACTTATTGGAAGAAGTTATAAATATAGTTGAATATCCTACAGTATTAATAGGAGAGATAGATAATGAATATTTAAAACTTCCAAAAGAAGTTGTAATTACACCAATGAAAGATCATCAAAGATATTTTCCGATAGTAGATGATAATGAAAATCTAATGCCATATTTTCTTTTAGTAAGAAATGGCGATAGCTATGCTAAGGAAAATGTAATTAGTGGAAATAAAAAAGTACTTACAGCAAGACTTGAAGACTCTAAGTTCTTCTATGATATAGACAATAAGAAAAAATTAGAAGAATATGTAGATGATTTAAATAGGCTTACCTTCTTTGAAGGTCTAGGCTCAATGCATCAAAAAACAGAAAGATTAATTTCCTTATCTAAAAATTATCTAGATGAATTTAAGCTAGGAGATGATGTTTTAGATAATCTTACAAGGGCGGCTTATCTGTCAAAGGCAGACCTTGTTACTAAAATGGTAATAGAATTCACAGAGCTTCAAGGAACTATGGGAAGAATATATGCAATAAATTCTGGTGAAAATAAACAAGTAGCTCAGGCTATAGAAGAAGCATATAAACCAAGAAGTTCAGAAGATTCTCTTCCAAAATCAGTCGCAGGTATAGTTTTAGCCATAGCTGATAAGATTGATACAATTACAGGTCTTTATATAATAGAAAAATATGTTACAGGTAGTCAAGATCCATTTGGATTAAGAAGGTCTGCAATAGGGGTTATTAATATCATAGCTGATAATAAAATTGATGTTGATTTAAAAGATTTAGTAAAAGATTGTTTATTTGTCTATACTGAGAAAAATGAAATAGCCTTTGACTATGATAAAACTCTTGAGAAAATTAAGGAATTTTTCATAGATAGGTTGAAAAATATGCTTATAGATAAAGGATTTAGGTATGATATAGTAAATGCAGTACTTGAAACAGGGGAGTCCAATATACTTCAAGTAATAGAAAAAGTTAAGGCTTTAGAAAAATTTGTAGAATATGAAGATAGTGAAGATAACCTAAACTACCTTACAAGGATAAATAACTTTACTAAAGATTTTAAAAATGCTGAAGTAAATAGAGAAGAACTTGAAGATGGACTTGAAAAAGAATATTATGATTGTATAGAAAAAATTGAAACTGATAAGTATTTAAGTCAAAAACTATATCTCAAAGCCTTAGATGAGATATTAAAGACCAAAGAAATAGGTAACAAATACTTAGATAGTACTATGATTATGGTTGATGATGAAAGGGTAAAAAATAATAGGTTAAGTTTGTTAAATAAACTTGCTTTGAGAGTATCAAGTATATTTAGCATTAAGGAATTAGTGAAATAGGAGATAATATGACCCAAGCCGAATTAAAAGTATATATAATCAGTGATTCTACAGGAGAAACAGCAGAAACATTTATAAAATCAGTTACTACACATTTTCCAAAAGTTAATATTAAGATAAGTAGAAAATCAAATATTGATACTAAGGAAAAAATAGATGAACTAATCGAAAAAATTCCAGAAAATTCTATTATAGTACAAACTATAGCAGAAAAAAAACTAGAAGAATATACCAAAGATTTGGCAAAAGAAGAAAATATAAGGGTAATAGATGTACTAGGACCTGCCCTTTCACTTTTTGAAGAAGTAACAGGACAAAAAGCCCTAAGAGAGAAAAGACTTACAAGAAAATTATCAGATGATTATTTTTCAATGATAGAATCTATAGAATTTGCTGTAAAATATGATGATGGAAAAGACAAAAGAGGAATAAAGGATGCTGATATAGTACTTTTAGGTGTATCAAGAACATCAAAAACACCAGTAACAATGCTTTTAGCAACCAAGGACTATAAGGTATTTAACCTCCCTTTGGTACCAGAGATTAGGCTTCCGGAAGAATTATTTGATGTAGATCCTAAAAGAATTATAGGACTTACCATAGACCCTGGTAAACTATCCCTAATAAGAGAAGATAGATCAAAAGGTCTAGGTATAGATGCAAAAAGCGAATACTTTGAAAAAGATAGAATCAATAAAGAACTTAATTATGCTAAGGATGTTTTCGAAGATTTAGATTGTAAGGTAATAGATGTGACCTTTAATACAATTGAACAAACAGCTACAGAAGTACTAGACTATTACAAGAAGAATTTTTCATAGAAAGCGATGTTGCAAATGAATATGTTCATTTTGCAACACTCTTTTTATATGAGGGAGGATTATGGAAAATACTAAACTTATAATATCAAGAAGACTTATTATAAGAAAGTTTGAAGAAGATGACTTAAATAAGGAAATGGAGTTTTTTAAAGAGCCAAAATTCCACTACCTAAGTGATAAATACAAGCCAAAAGAGTTTATAGAAGATATTAATCTTGCTTATGAAAATAAAAGTGGAATAAACTTTTGGCACATAGTTAAACAAGGTATCAATGAATCTATAGGATGCATAAAGGCTGTAAAACATGAAGATGGGGTAAGGATTTATCCTATAATAAATAAGTCTTTAAGAAATAGAGGCTATGGAAAAGAAGCATTTGAGGCAGTAATGGATTATTTTTTTACCTTAGGAGGATATAAAAAAGTCTACGCCAAGTTAAATAAGAAAAACAACGCCTTCAAGACTATTGTAGAAAGTTTGACCTTAAAAAAGTATGATGAAGATGAGAGATATTTCTACTATCAAATAAATAATTTGGACTATATGAAATTTTTTGCAATATTTGGAGAAATATAGGAGGATTTATGGAGAAAAAATCTGAAATAATGGTATTGGACTTCGGAGGTCAATACAACCAGCTTATAGTTAGAAGAGTGAGGGAGATGGGTGTATATGCAAGTCTACACGATTGTGATGTGGACTTAAAAAGCCTTAATCTTGAAAACTTAAGTGGAATAATCCTTACAGGTGGGCCACAATCAATTCACAGCGAAGAAAGTCTTAAGCTAAACCCTGAAATTCTAGATTTGGGAGTACCAGTTTTAGGAATATGCTATGGAATGCAGGCTCTAGCTTATCATTTTGGTGGAGAGATAAAACAGTCTGAGAAAGGGGAATATGGAAAAACCCCACTATTTGTAGACCAAAGATCAGCACTTTATAAAGAAGTTCCACAAGAGTCTATAATATGGATGAATCATAGAGACTCAGTAACAAAACTTAAAGAAGGATTCAAAAAAACAGCTTGGTCACTAAATTGTCCTATAGCTGGATTTGAAAATGAAGAAAGAAGCATCTATGCGGTACAATTTCATCCAGAAGTAGCCCATTCGGAATATGGATTTCAAATACTTGAAAATTTCGTATTAGATATCTGTAAGGCAGAAAAGTCATGGATTATGAAAGACATCGCTCATGAAACAATTGAAAAAATTAGGAAAGAATATAAGGGCGAGAAGATGATATGTGGACTTTCAGGTGGAGTAGACTCAACAATAGCTGCTAGCCTAGTCCATAAGGCAATAGGAGATAATCTCCAATGTATTTTCGTAGATCATGGTCTTTTAAGAAAAGATGAAGCAAAATCTGTAATGGAACAATATAAAAAAATTGGTCTTAATGTAAAAATGGTAGATGCTTCCAAAGAATTTCTAGAGTTACTTAAGGGAGTAGAAGAACCAGAAGAAAAAAGAAAAATAATTGGAAATCACTTTATAGAGGTATTTGAAAGAGAGGCTAAGAAATTTGGAGATGCAAAATACTTAGTCCAAGGAACAATTTATCCTGACGTTATAGAAAGTGGAAAAGGTAAGGGATCGGTAATAAAATCCCACCACAATGTTGGAGGACTTCCAGAAGAAATGCTCTTTGAAGGGGTAGTAGAACCATTAAGAGAGCTTTTTAAAGACGAAGTTAGGGCACTTGGAGAAAGTATAGGAGTGCCAGAAGAAATGGTATGGAGACAACCATTCCCAGGACCAGGGCTTGCTATAAGGATCTTAGGAGATGTAACAGAAGAAAAACTAGAGATAGTAAGAGAAACTGATGCAATCTTAAGAGAAGAAGTTAAAAACGCAGGCCTCGATCGTGATATATGGCAATACTTCACAGTATTTACTCCACTAAGAACAGTAGGAGTAAAAGGAGATGAAAGAAGCTATGACTACGTAGTGGTAGTAAGAGCAGTATCAAGTAAAGATGCTATGACAGTAGAAGCTTTTGATATGCCATACGAACTACAACAAATCCTCTCAAATAGAATGATAAATGAAGTAAGAGGAGTTGGGAGAATAGTCTACGATATAACAAGCAAACCACCAGGAACCATTGAGTGGGAATAATCCTAAGATTTTTTAAAAAACTGTTTTATTTCAAAGGTTTAGCTTGTTAGAATAGACAACTGGCAAAGAGTTTAAAAAGAATAAATTCAACAATAGCTTCAAGTGGCTTTAAAAAAATAAAAAAATTAGACCGTAGCTTAGTTGTTACGGTCTTTTGCGTCTATTTATGTTTTTTCAGGAAACGTAATTTCTTAGGAAAATGTAATTTCCAATTTTTAAATCTTTTGTTATATAGAAAATTCTAAGACATCGAATTTATTAAAAAGAAAAACTTATAAAATAGAATAGAAAAAATTAGCTAAAAATATATTTAACAGAGAAAAAATTCTATATAGTCGACCTCAAACCATTTAGAACTCTAGAATTACTGTTTTTAAATTTAATAAATAATATTAATCAAATAACTAAAGTTACAAATACAATTAACCTTATTAGAAAAAGAATATTGACTATATGAAGGAAAAATTGAAGAGTTATCTAATAAATTATGGAATGTGTATATATATTATTACGAAAATAAACTTTATGAATCCATGCAATTAAAGAATCTTATACCTATAAGAAGTTTAAATTTATTGTATAATATAATTTAAGAAAGTTAATTGGATTTTAAAGGTGCTTGGCACAAGGAGTAAAGAAAAGCCTAGCTTTGAAAAAAATATTTTTAAGATAGACCAAGTTTTAGAAGAAAAAATATAAGTAAAAATAAATTAGAAAAGTGTGCAAATCAACAAAGGACGCAACTTAATTCTTATTGCAATAATAAAGTAAAAAGGATTGACTTAGAAACACTTTCAAAGATATGTTATGTTCTTGATTGCAGGATTGAAGATATAGTGGAGTATCAAAAATGAAGTTAAAAGAAAAAAGTACAGATTTATGGGTCTATGATTTATTAAAAGAGGCAGAATTAAATTTAGATGCACAAGGTTCTAACATAAAAGAAATAGATGAGGCGCTTAAAACTGCGTCTAAAAGAGGAACTGGGAAAGTAGGGTTTCCTGAATATGTAGGAATAGTTAAAGACTTTATTATTGTTATTGAAGATAAAAGTTCTATTTCTATGCATGAAAAAAGAACAGAAGAAGAAATCTTAGCAGAAGATATTACTTCTATTTGTGATTATGCTGTTAATGGTGCTTTATTTTATGGAAAACACCTAATAAAAAATACTTCTTATACAAAAGTAATAGCTATTGGAGTTTCTGGAAATGAGAAAAAGCATAGAATCAGTCCTATATTTGTTAATGATAGAATGGACTACTATGAACTTCCTGAAATAGAAACATTTATTTCCTTTAGCGAAGATAATATTTACGAATATTACACAAAAGAAATCTTAAACGAAAATACAGATTTTGAAAAAGAAACTAAAGAAATTTTAAGAGATGCAGCATTATTACATGAAGATTTAAGAAATTATGGTTCAATTCAAGATAAAGATAAACCATTGATTGTTTCAGGGATTCTACTTGCCCTTAGAGAAATAGAATATGGGAATTTTTCTATTGACATGCTAACGGGCGATTCTAAAAAAACAGATGGGCAAAAGATTTATGATGCTATTAAAGATAACTTAAATAGAGCGAATGTATCTCCTGATGTAAAAAGAGATAAATTATTAAATCAATTTTCGGTGATTAAAGATACTACAAAAATTAATCAAATAGATACTAATCTAGGGAAAACACCAAATAGACATTATACAGAATTCCTATATAAAAGTATATTTCAATCAATTAGATTTCATCAAAGTGGAGAAGATTATTTAGGAAGATTCTATGGGGAATTTATGTCTTATTCTGGTGGAGATGGGCAATCTCTGGGAATAATATTAACCCCAAGACACATTACAGAACTGTTTTGTGATTTATTAGATTTAAAACATACTGATAAAATAATGGATCCATGTTGTGGAACGGCAGGATTTTTAATTGCAGCTATGCATGATATGCTGCAAAAAACAGATGATGATTTTGAAAAAGATAATATTAGAAAAAATCAACTATTTGGAATAGAAGATCAGTCGTATATGTTTACTATTGCTACTACGAATATGATTTTAAGAGGAGATGGCAAAAGTAATCTTGAAAATCAAGATTTCTTAAAACAAAATCCTGCTAAGCTACAATTAAAAGGCTGTACTGTTGGAATGATGAATCCCCCTTACTCTCAAGGGTCAAAAGATAATCCTAATTTATATGAAATATCTTTTACTGAACATTTACTTAATTCACTTGTAGAAGGAGCAAGAGTTGCAGTTATTGTACCTCAATCTACAATGACAGGTAAGACAAAATACGAAAAAGAAACTAAGGCTAATATATTAAAACATCATACACTTGAAGGTGTAATAACCTTAAATAAAAATACTTTTTATGGAGTTGGAACAAACCCATGCATAGCTATTTTTACTGCTGGTATACCTCACCATAAGGATAAAATTTGTAAATTTATTAATTTTGAAGACGATGGATATGAAGTTGCAAAGCATATTGGACTTATCGAAACTCCATCAGCAAAAGACAAAAAGCAACATCTTCTTGATGTATGGTTTGATAGAGTTGAAGCAGAAACAAAATTTTGCGTAAATACAACAATAGAAGCTGATGATGAGTGGTTACATTCGTTTTATTATTTTAATGATGAGATTCCAACAGATGAAGATTTTAAAAATACAATTGCTGATTATATTACATTTGAAGTTAATATGATTACTCATGGAAGAGGATATCTTTTTGGGGTTAAAGATGAAGAAGAGGAATCATTTAACGATAATTCTTTATTAGCTGCTGAAGATAGTGAAGAATATGAAACAAAATAGATTATCTTTAAATGATGTGGAGTGGGGAGAGTTTAAGATAAAAGATATTTTTGAAGTTTATTTATCTAAAGGAGATAACAAGGCTGACTTATTAGATTGTGGAAATATACCTTTAATTTCTTCTGGGTTTAACAGTAATGGAATAACAAAATTTATTAATCGCGGTGATGGTATAAGTGAAATTATCCCTAAAAATACTATTACTGTTGATATGTTTGGTAAAGCCTTTTATCAAGATTTTGATTATTATGCTGTATCACATGGAAGAATTAATATCTTATCTCCTTTATATAACCTTAACAAAAATCATTTATTATTTTGTATAAATTCAATAGATAATGCCACAAAGAATATTTTTTCTTATAATAGAATGTGTTCAAGTTCAAGATTAAGTAAATTAAAAATATTATTACCAGTGTGTAATAAAGGCAATCCCAACTGGCAATTTATGGAAGACTATATTAAGCAAGAGCAAAAAGACATTGCACAGAAAGTTATAGATTATTATGAGCAAAAAATGCTTGAAACATCTTTTGATTTAGTAGGACTTGAAGATGTTGAATGGAAAGAATTTAATTTCAATGATGTATTTAGGAAAATACAGAGAGGAAAAAGACTTAAAAAAGACGATCACATAGATGGTAATACGCCATATATTTCTTCAACGTCTTTGAATAATGGCTTAGATGGATTTATTGGAAATTATGAAAATCTAAGGAAATTCAATAATAATATTACACTTGCTAATAGTGGAAGTGTTGGCTCTTGCTTTTATCATGAATATGAGTATATAGCAAGCGACCATGTTACTTCCTTAACTTTGGATAAAGCTGATAAATACATTTATCTATTTATGGCTACAATAGTGAAAAGACTCGAAGAAAAATATTCTTTCAATAGAGAAATAAATGACAAAAGAATAAAAAATGAAAAGTTTATCTTACCCACAGATAAAAATGGTGAACCTAACTGGGCATATATGAGCAAATTTATGCAAAAAATAGAAGCTGAAAATCTTCAAAAAGTGCTTGAATATATATATATATATATAAGTTAGCCATTTCTTATGAGAAAAAATTACTTCCACTTCACAAAAAAGAGTGGAAAGAATTTTGGCTTGAAGATATTGTTGATATTGAATCAGGAAAAGATATTTATGAAAGGGAAAGAATTGATGGAAATATCCCTTATGTAACAGCAACAGCTCAAAATAATGGTATTGGTTATTTTGTTAATAATATAAATAAAACTTTAGAAGAAAAAGCAATAAGTGTAAATCGAAATGGATCTGTAGGTTATGCTTTTTACCATGATTATAAAGCTTTATATGGAAATGATACAAGAAAGCTAATTCCTAAATATAAAAACAAATATTCTTCTTTATTCTTAACAACAGTCATAACTAAACAAAAAGAAAAATATGGATATGGTTATAAAATGGGAACTGGAAGACTCAAAAGGCAAAAGATATTATTGCCTATCAATGAATTAGGAAATATTGATTTTGCTTATATGAAAAAATATATGCAAATAGGAGAAATAAAAGAAGAGTACAAAATCCTAGACTACTATTACAAATTGTTGAATTGATAAATTAGACCGCAAGAATAGCATAAAACTTGCGGTTTTTTATGTTAGAAAAAAATTTTTCAAAACAACAACCTAAATCAATCTCAAAAGGTTGATTTAGACTTAAGAATAGTATATAATATATGCAAGGAGGATTGAATATGCTTACACAATTAGGAATTTTCTTAAGAAAATTAAGATTAGACCATGGCGAAATAATGAAAGAAATGGCAAAAAAACTTGATGTCAGCTCCTCATTTTTGTCAGCGGTTGAAAATGGTAAAAAGAAAATGCCAGATTCTTGGTATGAAATTATAGTTAACTTGTATAGTCTTGACCAAGAACAACAAGATAAATTAAAGAAATCTATAGAAGAATCTCAAAAATCAATAGAGATTAATTTGAATGATTTGAATTCTAAAAAGAGAAATTTAGTATTTTCATTTGCAAGAGAATTAGATAATTTAAATGAAGAAGAGGTGGATAAAATGAATTTATTTTTAAAAAAGGATGGTGAGTGATATAGGCGGATATATAGCAGCTCCTTTATCTAGAAAGGATTTAAGAAGAATGGCTTATGAGCTTAGAAAGTTATTTGGGTTTGAAAATAAGCTTGATTTTCCTATAGTACAAGTTATAGAATTTTTATCTAACAAAGGAGTGTTTAACTTAGAAATATGTTCTATTGATGAAATGGGGACAAAATATGGGGAAACTGTGCCGTAAGAAAACTTAATAAAATTACGAGAAGATATTTATGAGAAGGCTTGTGATAATGATGGATTTTCAAAATCAACATGTTCTCATGAATTACTTCATTGGTTAATACATGGAGAAGAAACAGTGTCTTTTTGTAGAAGAGAGGAAGATTTAATGAAAAGAAGAGTCTATGAAGATCCAGAGTGGCAAGCAAATTGCTTTGCTGGTGAGTTGCTTGTACCAAAACATATTGTAAAAGGCATGAGTATAGATGAAATTATGGAAAAATGCAATGTGACTTATAGGATGGCTCAGTATCAATTAAGTAAGTATGAAGAAGAAGGATGGGGAAATGATTAGAAAAGAAAAAAACACACTTATTAGATTGTTGGCGCAAACTAAAGTATGTTCTTTAAACTGGATTTTATTTAATAATTCCAAATTAATTATATCAAATCCAGTTTTAAAAATCAATGATTTAAGAGCTGGAGGGTGTAATGAGAAAAAAGCAAATCAAAACAGTTTTAAATGTTAAATTACCAAGAAAAGGTTTAAAAGATAATTTCAATGCATTTATGGTTGAAAATTCGGAATTTGAAGGTAAAGATGATATTCCTATTTGTCCATCAACAATGATGAGATTTCCAACTAAAATTATAACATTTGAAGAAGCAAGAAAAGAAATAAAAAAAGAAGATCCCGATTTTAAAGCAACGGTATGTTTTAGTAAAGATGATTATAAGTTTGATTCAAAAAATAGTGGGATTTGGGTTAAACCTTATGAATGGCTAAAATTTTTAACACCATTTGAGGCGGTAGTGCAGCCAGATTTTTCCACTAATAGTGATTTTCCAAAAGTTATTGCTAAATATAATACGTACAGAATGAGAACAGTTGGGTGTTTTCTTGCTAATAATGGTATTCCAGTCATTAATAATTATAGATCAAATGGAGTTTCTAGTTTTGATTATTGTACAGATGGGATTCCCGAAAATAGTTTAGTTTTTATAAGTACACATGGTTGTATTAGAGATAAATCTAATCGAGAAAGACTAAAACAAGGGCTAAATTATCTAATTTTGAAGAAAAAACCATCTGCAATAGCGATTTATGGGAGAGTACCAAAAGAAGTAGCAAACACTTTAAATAGTAAAAAAATTCCTTTTAAAACCTATAAAACAGATTTAGATAGAAGATTGGAAGAGTCTTATGAGTAAACCATCTTCAGGACTATTTCATGGAACTAATGGAGATAAAGAAGAATCTAAACAAATAGAATTTAATTTATCAAATATAAATGATAATATCAAAAAATTAGAGAAAAAGTTTCAAAAAACTAAGTCTGGATATTTTGGTGAAAGTGGCAAAAGTTCTAAAGTAAGGGTAATAAAGTCTAATAATCAATATAAAACAGCTCAAGAATTTTGGAAAATGCTTTCTAAAGGCGGGAATATTAAAATATTACCTAATAAACATGGATTATTAGTGAATTTTTCTGATGGTAGTTATGCGACTTATAGAGTTAAAACATCAACAAAAGATAGTCCTGCAATGGAAATTAATATTAAAAATGCCAGCGATACTAAATCACAGAAAATTCATTTTATCTTAAAGGAGGATAATTAATGGGGTTAATTATTTCAGATAAGGGTTTAGAAACTTTAAAAAAGATTAAGGGTAAAATAATATTAAATATATGTGCTGATGATTGGAAAGATTATAATAGAAGTTATGGAAATATAAAGATAGAATTACAAAACTGTTTTATAGAAATAGAAAATGATTATAGATTAGTACCATATTTTGGAACAGAAGAAGAGTTGGCAGGCTATGACGCTAAAATATTGAAAGATAATAAGTTTGATTATTCTGTTATGGAAGAAGATCTCTATACAAAAGAAATTAATAAGCAAGTTGTAGGTATAAATATAATACGAGATACTATTATGATTGATTATAAAGATGAAGATAAAAATGAAGTTTATAAAATAGATCAAGCTATTATATTCGATTTTGGAATTATGAAATTTTGTATTTCGCAAACTTCCATTTTTACTCCTATGTCTAAAATAACATTCTCTGAAGATGTTGAAATGGAAATAAAATCTATAGAAGAGGTAAAATCTGAGTGGATAGATGATGATTTAGATACTGAAGTAAAGTCTCCTAAATATAAGGTTCATGTAAAGCGAAAAATATTAGAATTATAGATAGTGGTTATGCATATATTAAAAAAGTATTGGTACTGGGACTGAAAATTTAAAAATATCCTATAATTAGGTGGATTTAGTGATATTAGAAAAAATAAAATTATGTATTTTGAATGCTTCTGCACCACTCGTACATTTGCAAAAGAAGAGTGGGAGTAGTAGCAAAAAAATAAAAAATCTTGTAAATTCAATGGTTGCAGAAGATAAAAAACTGTAATTGGGATTAAAATGGGAACATTTGTTAAAAAGAATAAATTGAATAATAGTCCCAAGTGGTTTGCATTTGGACAAAAAATTAGGGGCTGTTGCAAAAGTCCTATCATAGAAAAAAGACGAGGAAAATATGAACTGCCCCCAAAAGTTGGACCTAAAAAACAACTTAAGGAGGTCAGTTTTTTAATGGCAAAATACAGTACAGAATTTAAAATGATGGTCGTAAAAGAGTATCTAAAAAACACAATAGGATACAGTCAATTAGCTAAAAAATATAAAATACCACAAGAATGCATAGTAAGAAAATGGGTAAATGCGTACAAATCTCAAGGCTATGAAGGTCTAAAAGTGAAAAGAGAGAATACAAAATACACTTTGGAATTTAAACTAAATGTAGTAAACTTGTATCTAACAGGAGAAATGTCCTATCAAAGCCTAGCAAATGAACTTAAATTCAATAATCCAACTTTAATATCGAGATGGGTAATATATTTTAGAAAAAAGGGAATTGAAGGACTAAAATCAAAAAAACGAGGAAGACCTTTAAATATGCCTAAAAAATCAAACTAAGAACGAAGAAAAAAAGATATTAGAAATCAGAAAAGAAAATCCAAACTATGGATATAGAAGAATAACAGCAATGTTAAAAAGATTAGGATTAATCATAAACAAAAAGAAAGTACAAAGACTAGTACAAAAACTAAAAATACAAGTAAAGAGCTTTTCCAAAAAAACAAGAAAATATTCATCATACAGAGGAACTGTAGGCAAGATAGCAGAAAACAAAATAAAAAGATCTTTTAAAACAAATAAACCATATACACAAATAACAACAGATACAAAAGAATTCAAGTATTTAGAAAAGGATAAATCAGGCACATATCAAATAAAGAAACTTTATCTAAATCCATATCTAGACATGTACAACAGCGAGATATTAAGCTACGAAATATCAAAAAATCCAAATCTAGAACCAATATTAAAAGCTCTAGATAAAGCAATACACAACCAAATTAAAGTCAAATGGAATAACTCAATCAATGTCAAGAAAAGGCAATTGCTTAGACAACTCACCAATGGAAAACTTCTTTGGAATTTTAAAACAAGAAATATATTATGGTAGAAAATTCTATTCATACGAACAATTAAAAGAAACAATAGAAAAATATATTAAATATTACAACGAAAAAATAATAAAAGAAAAATTAGGATATCTAAGTCCAGTAGAATTTAGAAAAAAGAATGTAGCATGAAAATTTTCCTACCCCTAGTGGTAGGAAAGGTAAATAAATACCAGAGTAAGTAAAAACTCAATCTGGTATTTGGTACAACTTTTTGGGTCGCCTTAAAAGTTTGTGAGTTATCTCCTGCAACAATTTCTAAAATGGGTAGAGGAGAGTTTGTTAGCATGGAAGTTTTGTATCGTATTGGAACGAGACTAGATGTTGATTTTGGTGATATGGTTTCGATTATAGAACAAAAGAAATAAATAAATTCGAGGTAGTAAGATGTAACCTCAGATAAGTTAGAATTGACCAGTAACAAATTGTGACTGGTTTAAGAAAAAGATGGATTTATTATGATAGAATACAAAAATCTTGTCAATAAGGACTTGTAAAAGTCTAATTAGTAAAGTGAGGAAGAGGATGTCAGATTTAACAAAGGAGAACAAGGAAACAATACAGAGAGCAGAACTTCATAGAAAAATTTGGGCGATTGCCGATGACGTTCGTGGGGCAGTAGATGGATGGGACTTCAAACAATATATACTAGGAATTTTGTTTTATAGATTTATTTCCGAAAATATTACTTAAACAAAGTATACGACCCTACTTGCGGGTTTCGTATCAAAATTATTACAATGGCAAATAGTAACGATGAATATCGAGGGTTAAGCTCTCTATTGGAGAAACTAAATGTTTATATTTAAATTAGGAGGTGATTTTTGTGAAGAAAACCGCAGTTCTTATTTATGATCAATTCTGTAACTTTGAAATATGCGTAGCATTAGAAATTTTAGCATCATACGGCAAAAGTATGGATGTGTTTGCAAAAACAAAAGAAATAGTCATATCTGAAGAAGGTCTAAAAGTTTCTCCAGATAAAACTATTTATGAATTAGATTTAGACGAATATGATAGCCTCTTATTATCTGATGCAGCTGATATTCGTTTCACAGTAGAAGATGTTGAAATAATCGAATTCATCAAAAAATTTGATGGTAAAATAATTGGAGCTATTTCTATTGCACCAATTTTGCTTGTCAAAGCTGGTATGCTAAATGGTAAATCATTTATGATTGGAGCAGATAAGGACGATCTACTAGAAGAAGGTTATAGCGAGGCAGATCTTAAATATATGAAAGATTGGAATGACTGTATAGTAAATCCCATTGAAGAAGGATATATTGTATATGAAAATATAGTTACATCTGTTTCTTTTGAATTTGTAAAATTTGGAATTCAATTTTGTAAGATGTTGGGAATTAAAATATCACCTAAAAGCTTTGGATTATAGATATTAACTGTAAGTTTTATTTATATTCAAAAAATCTGTTAGAATTAATTTTTATAGGATTCTGTCATAATAATTACAATAGGAAATTGGAGGGATGCCGACAAGACCTAGAGAAATTAAAAAATGAACTAGTTTACTTTTTAGAATAATTATATATGGAACATTATTTTTTCAAAAAGTAAACTAGTTAAGTAAAAACAGACCTGAATAATAGATTGAGATGTTTTCCTAAAAAATAATAAAGATTTAATCTTGAGGAGGTAAAATGAAAAATATTTCAATTAAAGAAGGTATAATACCAAAGTTAGATGACATTCTTAATTTATATAATGATGTTTCTTGGAGTGCTTACACTTCTAGTCCAGAGCAGTTAGAAAATGCTTTAAAGAACTCTTTTAAGGTTTGGACTGCTTGGGATGATGATTTATTAATAGGATTAGCACGAGTTATTGGGGATGGTTATACTGTTATTTATATTCAAGATATTATAGTTTTAAATGAATACCAAGGAAAAGGCTTTGGAAGTAAGTTTTTAAAATTAATTCTTGATGAATATCGAGATATACGACAAATTATTTTATTAACTGAAGATAGTTATAAAACTATAAAATTTTATGAGAATAATGGACTTACACAGGTTGGTGAATATAACTGTGTAGCTTTTATGAAATAAAATTTAGTTGACAGAGCAAAAGTTTCATAAATGGTGTGAATAGGACGATGCTTTTTTTAATATTAATTTTCTCATCTAAAACAACATTTATTTTCTGAAGTTCCTTGATTTACTTAGCCATAAAATATCCTATAAATACAATAAAATATTTCGCATCATTTGTCTAGATAAATGACCAACATTTCTATTTATTTGCCTACTTTTTTGACTATGTTCCAAGAGTTTAGATAAAAGGCTAGGAGGAGAGTAAGTGAACACAAGAGTTGCTTACTCTTTTTTTAAGTATATATGCTTTTTGTTTTGCAAAAAAATAGAGTGATTATAATTTGGTTATTTTTTATTATTAGAATTGATTACATAAGAAATGGGGGAATAATATATGGAAATTATGCTTGAAATAAGAAATTTAACAAAGAAAATCAAAGAACAAATGATACTTGAAAATGTATCAATTAAAGTAGAAAAAGGGAAAATATATGGATTGTTAGGACCAAACGGTGCCGGTAAATCGACTTTATTAAAATCAATCACTAAAGTTATGAACTGTACATAAGGGGATATTTTTTTGAAGGAAAAATCATGTGTACAGAGGATTTAAAAAAGTTGGAGCTATTATAGAGCATCCTGCTATCTATCCAAATTTAACAGTTTATGAAAACCTGGGAATTTTAACAGTATTATTAAACATTGATAAAGGAAGAATCAATGATGTGTTAAGAATAGTCGGTTTAGAAGACATAAATAAAAAATTAGCAAAAAATTTTTCGTTAGGTATGAAACAAAGACTTGTAATTGCAATGGCATTGATAAACAATCCAGAATTATTAATACTTGATGAACCAACAAATGGGTTAGATCCTTTGGGAATTCAAGAATTAAGAGAATTGAAAAAAGAGTTTTCTAAAAAAGGAATTACAGTAATTATTTCAAGTCATATTTTGAGTGAGATTCAACAGATAGCAGATAAAATGGAATTATTAATAATGGGAATCTTATTTATGAAGCTAATAACTCTGTTGAGATGGATTTAGAAAAGCTATTTTTAGAAATTATAAAAAAGGATGTGAAAAATAATGATTAGTTTTATTAAAACAGAGTTAATGAAAGAAAAATGATCTGTTAATTTAAAGCTAGGAATTATTGTGCCAATAATTTTTGTGTTATTTAATATAGCTATGGTTAGTTTGATGAGGGAAAGCCTAGAAGGAAAAAGTTATATATTGGCAACTTCTTTTAATTGGTATCCACTTTTAATTCTATCAGTAGTTTTGAGTTTACTAGTTGTGAATATAAGTGGTAAAGAAAAGAGCGAGTATGTTGTTTTACAAAAAAGTAAAAATTTAAGTTTTGCAAAAATAGAATTGCAAAAAATATGATTGTTGTAGCTGAATTATTTACTATTCTAGTAATATCAGCAATGTTAATATTTATTGTTGCTATATATTTTCTAGGTGAAAAAATATTACTAGGTCAATTAATTGTGTCTACTATTTGTCTTTTTATTGGAAGTTTACTGATAGTCGCTTTATCATTTTTGATATATGGACTTGTAAAAAAGAAAGCTGTACTTATATTATTAAATTTTATTTTGACATTCCCATCAACTGTAATTGCAGTAATGAAAAATTGGATTTTATTTCCATGGTCATATAGCTTGCGAATGCTCAGTCCAATTATTGGAGTTCATCCAAATGGCACTTTTCTTGAGACTTGTTCTAAACTAATGAATATAGATGCAACATACTTAGGATTGTTTTAAGTATTGCTATTTATGTAGTTGTACTAACATTAAATCTTTTAATTAAAAATAAAGGAGGTTTTGTGATGGAAAAATTTGCTTTCATGTATCTTCGATTATAAAGAGAAGACGGAGATGTTTCTGAAAGTAGTTCTATTTCAAATTAAAGACAGATAATTAAATAATTTGCTAAAGATAATGCCTTTAATATAGTCTCAGAATATGTAGATGATGGCTTTTCAGGTTCAAATTTTGACAGACAAAATTTTAAAAAGATGATAAAAGATCTTGAGAATGAGAAGTTTAAAATAGTAATCGTAAAAGACCTATCACGTTTTGGAAGAGATTACATCGAGTCAGGAAAGTATCTACAACCTAGTATTTCAAAAATCATTTATGCTTTGGCTAATAAGATGATGTTGAGAGATGTAAAGGAATCGACAGATATACAACATATTTAATCGGTAATGCTTTATTGTAAAGACTGTGGTTCTTCTATGGTAAGAAGAAATGTGTATAAATAACTTAGCTCAAGTTTTTGGAGCTATTTATATAAAATAATATTATGGAGAAATTAATGAGAATAAGGGAAATGAAAGTTGATGATATTAGTAAAGTTATTTCACTTTATATTAATTATTATAATGAAATTGAAAACTCGTGCTGGACAGAAAAAACAGCGTATAAAAGATTATATCAAGTTTTAACAATAATGGATTCTTTTTCATTGATAATGGAAGATGATGAAAATAAAGCTCTTGGTTTTGCTATAGGATATTTTAAGCAATATGATGATATCATAGGATACACACTGGAAGAAATTATTATAGAATATAATGAACAAAATAAAGGATATGGGAGTAAGTTATTAAATAAAGTTGAGGAATTAGTTATAAGAAATGGAGCGTCTTGTATTGAGTTACAGGCGGTTAATGATAAGATGCATTCATATTTTTATGAAAAAGCTGGATATAAAAATTCGAATAGCTTTGTAAATAAAGTAAAATGGTTTGATTAAATTAATATGTATTAAATAATCAATCAGAAGTAAATAGTTATATAAGTAAGGTTTTAAGACTTATATTAGAGAAATTGACTATTCTATTTTAAAATTAGTAGGAAATTTTATGAAAAACTACATTACTGATATATGATAGATAAACAAGTATAGCTTTAGAAATTTTAGCATTATACAATAAAAAATATTTATGCGTTTTTAAAAATAAAAAGATTTTTAAATGTAAATCAAATAAGTTAAGTTAAAATAGTAGTGAATAATAAAGTAATACTTCTTAGAAAATAAGGATTTATCATATATTCTTGCTGAGAAAAAATCAAAAGAATTAATTGCTTATATCTTTTCATTAATAACTTCATTATGAATGCCATCCAAAAAAGATATATTGTCCTTTAATATTTAGTAAATTTGTAATAAAAAAGAAGACATATTTAATCTCGATAGAGTCCGTATAATTGTGTAAAAAGAAAAAGGTCATTTGAAACCCAAACTAGTACAATGTTTTTAACAAGCCAAAACTAAACTAGGAGGTATCAAATGACCCAATTACATTTTACAATTAATCA
>NZ_VULQ01000014.1 GCF_009696575.1 Anaerococcus porci
TGATTTTCTATGTTTGATATGTCTTTTTCGTATTTTTTTAATGATTGTGGTTCAAGTGTTCCTTCTCTATCTCTTGGTATGTTTAATTCTATGTTTCCGTAAGATGATCTAACTGTTTTTTTACTTGCTCCATTTCTTGTATTTATGGAAAGTGGTTTTTCACCATATTCATAGTCTAAATGCTTATCTAATTCTGCTTTTAAAAGCTCTTGTATTGTATCGCCTTTAGTGCTTCTTAAATATCTTGTGCACTTTGAGTCTGATATTCTTTAATTAACATCTTAGATATTTTGTTTAACTTTGTTTCTGGTTTTTTTCTTGGCATAAAAATTCCTCCTGATTAGTTTTTCTTTACCTTAATCAGGAGGTTTCTGTACACAAAATATTACACAGTCTCAAATAAGATATTCCCAGCTTATCTGGTAGTTTGCACAAGCCTCTATAATACATAATTCATATACTTACAGAATTAAACTGTAAAATATTATATCAACCACAGTATTTACCAACTATTTCTTAAGAGTGGTTTTTTATTTTCTTTTTATCTACAATATAAACATAATATGATACCTCTATTACTAAAATTTATATTTCATTTTTATATTTTGATTTTTAGTCACTTGAAGTTAAGCTCAATACTCCACCTATATATGAGGTGGAATATTAAGTTAATCACATTTTTTCACAAACTTACTTAAGTAAGCAATGAAAAAATTTTATAAATACGATATTTTTTATTTACTTAGATTTACTAAGTATTTTGTCAATTCCATCTTTTACACTTTCCATAATTTTTTCATTATCAATTCCACCTACTATAGGCTCTCCAACTATGTTTCCATCCTTATCTACAAGAATAGATGTAGGATAAGACATAATTTTTCCTGCATATTCTCCAAGATCACTAGATGGATCAAGTGATATATTTTTATACTTTATTCCTTGTTTATCTAATATATCCTTAGCTTCTTTAATAGCCGTATTATTCCCATCAATTGCTTCTGTATTTATACCTATAACTTGACCTCCTTTTTTATCAATCTCGTCATTTAGCTTTTGAAGTTCTGGAAGCTCTCTTACACAAGGTGAACAACCATTAAACCAGAAATTTACTAAAGTTACTTTCTTATCTTTAAAAATATCATTAGATATATCTTCCCCATTTAAAGTTTTTGCATTAAAAGCTGGAAATTTTTGTAAATCATCGCTTTCTTCATTTGAACTTTGAGACTTCTCAGTATCTTTTTTTAATTTTGAAAGTTTGCTTTCAATATCTTTTATTTGTGCCAGATCATTATCTATTTTTTTCATATCTTCTTCACTAAGCTTATCTTTTGATTTTTCAACAAGACTCTTTAGATATTCATCATAAGGCATCTCCTTACTTTTTTCCGTATCATTCTTATCAGCTTTTTCAAAAACCTTATTCCAAAGATTCTTGTTATTTGCAATAATGTCATTTTCCTTACTAGTAAGTTCTATAATTTTATCGTCTGTATTTGATGATGAGTCTTTTTCTTCTGTTTTAACTACATTTTTATTATCTGTATCATTATTTTTATGTCCACATGCTCCTAATACCAAAGATAGACTTAAAGTAATTGCTAATGCTTTAACTATTTTTTTAATTTTCTTCTCATTTTTTATTATCATTTTTATTTCCTCTTTCTAGTCCAAAATTAAATTTAATTGCATCAGTTGGACAAGAACTAATACACATACCACATCTTATACATTCAGAATGATTTTGACTTTTCCTTACGTTTACATCCATTTTACATGACTTAACACACTTGTTACAAGATATACACTTTTTTTTATCTAAAATTATCTTAAATAGAGAAATTTTGTTAAATAAAGCATAAAAGGCTCCTAAAGGACATATCCACTTACAAAATGGTCTAAAAAATAATATACTTAGTATTATAAAAATTATAAGGATAGTAAGCTTCATATTAAATAAAGGTCCAAGTGCTGCCCTTATAGATGTATCAACAATAGATAAAGGAATAGCACCTTCAAGAACACCTTGAGGACAAATATATTTACAAAAATATGGATTACCCATCCCTAGGTCATTATTTATAGTAATAGGTAAAATCACTACAAAAACAGCAAGAATTATATACTTTAAATACTTAAGTAGTTTTAGTTTTTTAGTAGAAATTTTCTTAGTAGGGATTTTATGTAGTAATTCTTGAAAAAGCCCAAACGGACACAAAAATCCACAAATTAGTCTTCCAAATAAAACTCCAATTAGTATCAAAAATCCACTTATATAATATGAAAATTTAAATTTACTTGATCCAACCACTGCCTGATAAGCACCTATAGGACAAGCCCCACTAGCAGCAGGGCAAGAATAACAATTAAGTCCTGGTACACAAATTCTTTTAAAATTCCCCCTATAAATTTTTCCTTTTATGAAGTTTGTAAGATGAAAATTAGTAAGTAGACTTGCCAAAATTTGTATAAGAAACCTATACTTTGATATTATTTTTGATTTTAACTTATCCAATTCCAACACACTCCAAACACAAGTTTATAGCTTTAGAAAATACAGTATCAACTTCACCACGATATGCACCATAAATTATAAATACTAAAGCGAGAACAAGACTAAAAACTTGTACATATTTTTTCTTTTTTATAATAATCACTCCTTTTTTCTTATAGATTTATCTTACAAAAATCCATATAAAATTTATGTTAAGAAATAATATTAAGCAAAAATTTACTGACTTTTGTTATAATTATTATAAAGGTGAATCTTATGAAAATTTTGATAGTTGAAGATGAAGTGATTTTAAATAAGACTATAAATACAAGCCTAAAAGAATCAGGTTATGTGGTTGAATCAGCCTATGACGGAAAAAAGGCCTTAGATTTGTTCTTAGTTGAAAATTATGATTTAATTGTACTCGACCTAAATCTACCATTTATAGATGGAATGGATGTATTAAAGACTATAAGAAAAAATGATGATGAAATAAAAATAATCATTTTATCCACTCGTAGCCAAATCGAAGATAAGGTTGAAGGTCTTGATTATTGAGCCAATGACTTTTTAGAAAAGCCATTTCACCTAGATGAGCTTAAGGCAAGAATAAGGTCATTAACAAGAAGAAGATTTATTCAAAATAATAGCCTACTTTCTTTTGACGGAATAACTTTGGATACAAAAACAAGACTTACAAAAATTAATAATTCATCTATTATCTTAACCAGAAAAGAGACAGGAATCTTAGAATACTTACTTATAAATGAAGGTCGACCTATAAGTCAGGAAGAGTTAATTGAACATGTGTGGGATTCCAGTATAGATATGCTATCAAATTCTATAAGAGTTCACATATCAGCCCTTAGAAGAAAACTAAAAAAATAACTATCCTATGATCCTATAGAAAATAGGATAGGCGTAGGATATCTTTTAAGGAAAAGAAAATGAAAAAATTTCCTTAAGATTAAGAATTGCCATAATGACAGCCCTCCTTGTTGGTATAAGCTGCATAGCTATGAACTTTTTTCTTAATAAAACAGCCTATTACTACATGGACTCCTTAAATGGATATATTGCTGATGTAGAAAGTGATGAGAAAATTTATATAAAGATAGATGAGGATAAGATTGATGATTTTTTCAGTACATTTTCAAACCAAGTAGTTAATATAAAGATAAATTTTTCAAAAAAATCTGCATTTATAACTCTTATAATAAGCTTAAGTGGTGGAATCTTATCCTATATTATAAGTGGAAAATCACTTAAGCCCTTGGATGATTTTTCTCAAAAAATTGAAAAGATTGAGTTGAAAAATATTAAAGAATACCAAATAAGAGATGAAGAAATAAAAGAATTTGAAAAGATTAAAAATTCATTTAATAGAATGCTTAAAAGACTTGATGAATCTTATAAGGCCGAAAAAGAATTTACAAGAGGAGCAGCTCACGAGCTTAAAACTCCACTTGCAATAATAAATTCTCAAATAGACTTATATGATGAGATGTATATGAATGATGATGAGGTTAAAGATTTAATTCACATGATTAAAAATGAAAGTGATAGACTAAAAAAACTTGTAACAAATCTTCTAGATATAAGCGAACTTAATTCAATAAAAAGAGATGAAAAAATAGAAATATCATCACTTATAGAAGAGGTAAACCAGGACTTAGCATACCTTTCAGATAAGAAAAATATAAGCATAGAAAATAAATGTGATGAGTCTTATATTCTAGGAAATGACATCCTAATATATAGGGTATTTTATAATATTATAGAAAATGCCATGAAATATAATAAAAAAGATGGCTATATTAAAATTTATTCTAAGATAAAAAAAGAAAGTATTAAAATTTTTATAGAAGACTCAGGTATAGGTATAGAAAATAATGAAAGAGATAAAGTCTTCATTCCCTTTTATAGGATAAATAAGGAAAATCAAAAAGAAAAGGGATCAGGTCTTGGTCTTTCCCTTATTTATAAAACTATTAAAATACACGGAGGAGAAATAAAAATTCTTGATTCAAAAATTGGTGCTAAATTTTCTATAAAATTTCCTTTAATATCTTATCTATACCAACTGAGATTGCTGTATCTCCTGATATATTTGCTGCTGTTCCAAATGAGTCTTGTGTCAAGTAAAGTGTTATTAAAAGTGATGCAAGTTCTCCTTCAGATGGAATACCTACTACAGGTAAAAATGGTAGGGCACTCATTACCGCTCCACCTGGTGCATCTGGTGCTGCAACCATTGCAATTCCCAAAATCGCCATATATTTTAGCATTAGTAGGTAAGAATGATCCATTCCATACATTACAAGAATTGTAAATGTACAAGCTGTAATTGTAATCATGGAGCCTGGCATATGTACTGTTGCTCCTAAGGGTATTACAAAGTCTCTTATTCCTTTAGTTACACTATTTTGCTTAACACATTCTAAGTTTACAGGAATTGTTGCAACTGATGATTGAGTTCCAACTGCTGTTAAATATCCTTTCACTTGGTTTTTCATAAGTGTAATAGGGTTTTTCTTTGTGTATACACCATTTATTATAAAGAGTATTGAAATATATACTAAATGAAGTGCTATTACACATAAGAATATTTTCCAAAATATGGAAAGTACTGCAAATCCTGATCCTGTAAAAGCCATCTTTGAAAAGTTATCAAATATAAAAAATGGTAAAAATGGTACTATAGCTGTCGATAATACTTTTGTTATAATATCATTAAATTCTCCTACTTTTGACATTTTTGCAACAGTTGCTGGTGATAGCCCTACCTTATCCATCAATTCCTTTTTATTCATATTTTGATCAATAAGTACTTTCCAAAGTCCGTTATAATTAATCTTCATATTTACCATTCCTTATTTTGTTTGAAAAATTCATGTTTACGTATTTTTTATTTATATTATTATATCAGTTCCTCCTCTCGATATTCTCCTTAATCTTTTTATCCTTTTGTCTGTGAAAAATTCTTCTTTTAATTCTATCCAATAATATCTTTTATTTATTGCAATTCTAATCATCCTTGCAATAAAAAAGAAGTAGACTTTTTCTCTACTTCTCTTTATAATTTATTTTTCATTATTCACAAATTTTTTATAATTTCCTAGCTAAAAAAGCTAGATGCTTTTTCTCGTCCAGATGGTATTCGCATTTAAATCCTATCTTATTCAATGTTTCTGTGAGATATTCGGGAGAATAAACTTCAAAATCTAGCATATCCGCCCATTTCTTTATATTTTTATGATCTCTATATGCTCCTTCGTTACATATTAGAAACTGACCGTCCTTAATTAGAACACGATGGATTTCCTTAAAGGGTACTTCTATATTATTCCAAAAATAAATAGTTTCAAAGGCAGTTACTATATTTATGGATTCATCTTCAAAAGGTAACTTAGCCACATCTGCTTCAATAATTTTGCACCTGCCATCTCTTATAGATTCGCTATTTACTGAACTTGCGATATCTACACTTGTTTTAGAATAGTCCATTCCATATACTTTTTTAGCCTTTGTTAAGAAGTATTGAACATTACGTCCACCACCGCACCCTAGATCTAAAACCACATCCGAGCTTTTAATATGCAGAAAGGATCTGCCCCATTTCGCCAATTTTTCGTGACCAACGTTCATTCCTTTCACCATGAAACGACCGCCAAAATTATTTTTAGGATTTTTTACATTTTCAAAAAATTTTTTTAACATTTTTATCTCCAGTTGATAACTATTATTAATATCATTTTACCATAAATTTTACATTTATTCAATTTTATATCCTATCTACCTTGTATTTTTCCATATTTTCGAAAATCGAAATTCTTGATTTCCTGATTTTCGGAAGTCTGGACTTCTGCTTTTAGGAAGTCTTGTTATTGTGGTTATTTAAGGGTGTAACTTTTCGTTACTCCCTTAGATTTCTCTAGAAGTGTAAATAATTTTGTGTATCAACCTAAATACTGATAACGCCTTGTCTTGATATATTCGATTGTTAAAGTTCAAATATTGTTTAGATTTCTTTTTAAATAGAAAGAGGACTTATGCTACTAGGCATAAATCCTCTAATCTAAATTTTCCTATTCAAAGACTTTAAATCTTTCTTCCTATCAATTATTTAATTTCCATGATTCTGCCTTAGCTTTTGCATTTATAAGGTCAGAATAAAGTCCATTATTTTTAATCAGTTCTTCGTGATTTCCACGTTCTACTATTTCTCCATCTTTTAAGACTAAAATCTGGTCAGCATTTCTAATTGTCTTTAACCTATGAGCAATCATTATTACTGTCTTATTTTTTGTTAATGATTCTATTGCTTCTTTAAGCTTATCTTCATTTTCTGGGTCTATATTTGCAGTTGCTTCATCAAAGATAATTATATCTGCGTCTTTTAGCATTGCTCTTGCAATGGAAATTCTTTGTTTTTCTCCACCTGAAAGACTTGCTCCACCTTCTCCGATAATAGTATTATATCCATCTGGGAGATTTTCTATAAATTCATGACATCTTGCTTTTTTTGCAGCTTGAACTACTTCTTCATGGCTTGCATTTTGTCTTCCAAATTTTATATTATTTTCAATTGTATCTTCAAAGAGATAGACGTCTTGAAATACCATGGAAATTGAATTCATAAGGTTTTCTATCTTATAGTCTTTTATATTTTTTCCACCTATTAAAATTTCACCAGAATTTATATCCCAAAATCTCGCTATTAGATTACAAAATGTAGTCTTACCCTACAATGTCAAGTATTTGTTATGGAAAAAGTGCTTAAATTTTAATATATTTTGTTGAACGACCACTTCCTACTTGTCTTATTTTTCCCAAGTCCTGTAATTCTTTTAATGCTCGTTCTATTGTCCTTTGTGATATATCCGGGCATAGAATCATAATATCTCTTTTAGAAAGTGGCTCTAATGATTTTTTAATAACTGAAAATACTCTTTCAGGCGAAGTTAATTTTTCTTTTCCAATTAGCTTAAATCTATCATCACATTCTTTATAAGCTTTTAAGAAAACTCCCAGCATATACTTAATGAATGGAAGTTCATCATTTTCTCCTGTATGCCAATTCTCACTAGACCTATTTAATTCTTCATAATATGAATCTTTACTTTCTTCAATGAGCATTTCTATACTAATGTATCTTCCGACAAAATATCCAAACTTATAAAGCAAAAGAAGTGTCAGTATTCTACTAATCCTTCCATTTCCATCATCAAATGGATGAATACATAAGAAATCATGTATAAGTACAGGTATTAGAATTAGTGGCGGGATATTTGCCTTAACTGCTTCATTATAAGCATCCACCATTTTATCAAAATAAATTTCTGTTTCAAAACTGCTCATCGGTTGAAATCGTACTTTTTTATTTCCAAAGGCGTCTACTTCTACAATGCTGTTATCCATAGTCTTAAATTTTCCTTTGTTACTTACATAGGAATAAGAATACAACTGATTGTGAAGTGTTAAAATGTCGTTTTTGTTAAATTCTATATATTCATAATTTTCATGAATTATGTCAAGCACATGTCTATATCCTGCAATTTCTTCTTCATTTCTGTTTTTAGGTTCTGTTTTTTTATTCATCAGTTCCCTTAATCTTGATTCATTAGTATAAATTCCCTCAATAGCATTGGAAGACTTTGTACTTTGTATTTTAGCAATATCTGTCATCTTCTCTAAAACATCAGGATAGTTTTCTACATAAAGTTCCTGCTTTCCCTTATATTCATGGATTTTTGCAATAGTATGGTATATGTTAACAGGTAAAGATAAATCCATAAGCTTTAAATAATTAAATTGTCTCAAAATTGTTTCTCCTTTTCATAGCCATTATAACATATTTGGCTGTGAAAAATCAATAATGGCGAGAATAATTTCGCCATTATTCTGGTTTTGGCGTATTAAAATTAAAATTGGCGAGATTATTAGTTATCTTTAATGTAATACTATAATATTTCTACAATCTCTATCTCTCCACTTCTTGATGCAATTATTTTTTTAAGTGAACTTCTCACATAAGCCTTTAACAACTCTTCCTCATCTATGAGAGTAATATCCATTTCATTCTTTGAATCAACTATATTAACTTCAAACTCAGTAAGTCTATTTCTAAGCATTGTCTTTTTATCTTGAATAATAGTTTTTTCCTTTAAATAGTCCTCTTTTGAAATATTTGTCAGCTTGTATTTTTCATAGATGATTTGTAATTTGCTATTTAATATGGCTATTTCGTTGAGAATATCTTCTTTTTCATTCTTATAATCTAAATTCATTTCTTTTTCAACTGTGATTTGAGCCTTAAATTCTTTTAATTTAGGCTTAATAAGTTCTATAATACTTCTCTCTTTAATATTGTTCGGTGTCCTACAATCTTTGCAAAAATGACAATAGTAATTTCTATACTTATATTCTTTTTCTACGTTTTTCTTTTGTCTACTATCACATCTAAAACACATGCTCCTACCGCATTCTTTACAAAAAATCTTATCAGAAAAAATGGAACGATTTCTATTTCCGGTATAATCTCCAAAACTTCTTTTTGCTTTTATTTTCTTTACCTCATCAAAGACTTCTCTTGATACAATTGCCTCATGAGTATTAGGAAGTATTCTCCACTCCTTTTCAGGAAGTAAAATTCTTTTTCTTCCACCTATTTTTGTTTCTTTGAATTTATTATATACATAATCACCTGTATATAGCTCGTTATTTGTAATCTGTGAGATAGCTGCATTTGTCCAAACTCTTTTCTTTACTTCACTTCCAGTAATAAAATTTTTCGAATAATCTGAAAGCTTAAGTTCTTCTTTTCGTTCAGAGCGTGTAATATAACCTTTTTCATTAAATATATTAGCCACTTGAATACATGAATATCCTTTTAGCAATAAATCAAAAGCTTCTTTAACTATAAAAGCTGTTTTTTCATCAATGATAATATTATGTTTATCTTTAGGATCTTTAATATAGCCAAAGGGTGCTGCCCAATTTATATTTTTCCCCTGCGATTTGATTTGCTTAATAGAACTTCTTACCTTCTCAGATAATTCCTTACTGAATAAATCATAATACAATGTCTTAAACTGTGTATCTGTATCTAAGCCATTGCCTTGTTCTTTTAAAGAATCATAGTTGTCATTAATAGCAATAAATCGAATTTTTAGAAATGGTAATATATTGCTTAAGTAATCCCCAAGCAAAATATAATCTCTTGAAAACCTAGACATATCTTTTACAATTATAGTTCCTACTTTACCACTCTTTATATCCTCAATAAGCCTTAAAAATGAAGGTCTGTTTGTATTAGTAGCAGAATATCCATCATCTACATATTCTTCTATTTCACAACTTTTTAAAGATCTTTCATTTTCAATGTAGCTTTTTATATAATCTCTTTGATTTACTATGCTTGTACTTTCATCCGCTTTCTCATAATCTTCTTGTGAAAGTCTGAGATAAATAGCTATCTTATTCATGCTCTACCTCCAACTGCTTTCCCACATCTTTATCAAGTTTAAACTTAAAATATATGCTAACCTGCTTATAAGCTGATATTTCTATATGGCTAATTAATGTATCAACCAATTCTTTATCAACTTCTATGCTTTTAGCATCTAAGCAGCCAAATAGTGCATCTATAAATTCCATAATTTCTCTTTTTTTCTTTTTTATATTTCTTGTTCTTTCATCAAAAACTTTTAACTCATTTTTTAAGGTTTTTATTTGATTATTTATTTTTTTACTTTCTATTTTAAAATCACTTAAAAGAACCTCTCCTTTAACATAGTTTTCATATTGTTCTTGTAGATTGATCCTAAGAGAAGCAATCTTTTTATTGTTTACATCTGTTTTTAGAGAAACTTGATTTATCTTTTCAGTACTTATATTTTCTAAATATATTTTTAGTTGTAATCTTTTATCATTTTTATAAAAGCTTGAAAACAGTCTTTTTAAGGTATCTACTAAAATTTTGTCGAGGTCCGTTTCATATATTCTGACATGAGATTTTTCTAAGTTTAATCTGTCGCCACCTTTACAATAATAGCAATAGCAAATCTCATCATGATATTTCAGTCCTCGTGGTCCATATTGTTTTTTTAAATTTCTACCACAAACACTGCACTGTATGAGGTCGTCATACTTTCCTTCTTTTTTATGATCTCTTTGAATTTTTACTCCAACATTTTCTTTCCCATCTTTTATGATATTTTTTAGCGAATGATATGGCAATGTGCCTTGATTTGTTTCTTTAATTTTTCGTACTCTTTCAAATACATCTTTATCTATCAAAGCTTCATGGGTATTTTCTCTTATAATCCACTCCTCTTTATCACGAAACTTGCTTTTTCTCATTGGATTATTCCTGTTTGCATTTATCCTTTGGATTAAATTACCGATATATGTTTCATGAGATAGAATTCTTGATATATAGGAACTATTCCATTGTTTTGTATCTTTCTTATCTTTAAAAATCTTACCAGTTCTTTTATATTCATCAGGTGTCGTATATGTTTTAGTCAATTCTCTTGCTATTTGCATATTAGATTTTCCTTGACTTGCCATATAAAAGATAAGTCTTACCACACCTGCTACCTTTTCATCTATCACCAGAACTCTTTTTCCATCAATTTTATCAACCTTATAACCATACGGAGCAATTGCACCTATAAATGTTCCTTGTTTCATCTTTATTTCTTTTGAAGCTTTTACTTTCTTTGAAATATCTTTGGCATATAAATCGTTAAAGATATTTTTTATCGCTATTTCATAACTTTTATCTGATTTTATACCATCTTTGGTATCAAGCTTATCATTTACGGAAATAAATCGAACTCCTAAGAAGGGAAACACTTTTTCTATATAGTTTGAAATCTCTAAATATTCTCTTCCAAATCTAGACATATCTTTGACTATGATACAGTTTATTCTCCCTATTCTTATATCTTCCATCATTTCAAGAAAGTCGGGTCTTTTAAAATTCGTCCCGGAATATTCATAATCTTTGTACGTTCTAAAAATTTTTATGCCTTTTTCACTTGCCTCTTTTATGCAAAGTTCTTCCTGCATTTCAAGTGAATTACTTTTATCTCTATATTCTTCTTTTCTTTCTTGTGACAATCTTGTATAAATACCGGCAATATATGTCTTTTCTATTGTTTTTGTATCTAATGCACATATTTCTGATTGTGATTTATGTCTATTTTTTGTTCTAGCCATAACATACCTCACTTTCAGAACTCACAATGCTTTTATTTTTGCCGGTAGTTATAATTTTTTGACCTTTATTTTTGATAGTATTCTTCTTTGCTAAAATATTATTTTTCAGCTCAATATTCTCTGTTTTTGTCATATCTTCAAGTAAAGAAAGCTCTTCAGCATGGTTAAATCTAACGTCTATCGTCTTATCTTCAGAAATGAAAATTTTATCAATAAGCATTACAACAGATAACCTGTCTATTTCTGATAGATTTTTATATCTATTAATATCAATAATCCAACTCTTATTTTTATCTATCTTATACTTCGTATCTTCTTGCCTTTTTAATCTATACTCGATACTTTCATCTAGCTTAGTGAGTTTTTCCATATAATTTTTCTTAAAAAGTTGATATTCTTCTTTGCTAATAACATCTTCTTTTAAATCAATATAAAGTGAAGACAAAAGTTCTTCAGTCATATCCTTTTCTCTTTTTAATATAGGGATTTGATTGTCTTTTAAGTTTTTATCTATGTCTATAAGCTGAACTTTTGAATATAGATTTTCATTAAATTCTATATATGATTTAATTATTTTAGACACTGCTTTTATCAGAGTTTCTTCCTTTATGCTGTGTCTTGAACAAGCTTTTTCTTTGTTATATTTTGAACATATATAGAATACTTTTTCTCTTTCTTTATACTTTACAGTTCTTCTAATCAAAGAACTTCCGCAATCCTTGCAAAACAACATTCCTGTAAAAATATCAATTTTATCTTTTCCACGAAAGTTGTTTATATCTCTTTTTACCATTGTATTTGCAATAGCAAAAATTTCCTTACTTATGATTGCTTCGTGTGTATCTTCTACTCTTATCCATTCTTCTTTGTCTTTTTCTATTTGCTTTTTATTTTTATAGTTTAATGTAATACTCTTTCCCTGCAATGTATTACCAATATATACTTCATTTTCTATAATTCTATTTACTGTCTTTGCTGACCAATTTCCACCTTTTATATTTTGAAATCCATTGCATTTAAATCCTTGACTTTCTTTATATTTTCTTGGAGTCAAAACTCCTAAACGATTTAATTCATCTGCGATTGCCTTTGAGGAATATCCCAACAGCTTCATATCAAATATGTTTTTGATGTTAGGAGCAGCCTGTTCATCAACCACTAACTTATTTTTGTTCTCTTCTGATTTTTTATATCCATAGGGTGCAAATGCACTGATGAAATCACCTTTTTCTCTTTTTATCTTCTGAGAACTCTTTACCTTATTGGAAATATCTCGGCAATAACTGTCATTGATGAAATTTTTTATAGGAAGTATAAGGTGTGTATCGTTTATATCTGCACTTTTACTATCGTAGTTGTCGTTTATAGATATAAATCTTATCCCATTTTCAGGAAATATTCTTTGTATAAACTTTCCTGCTTCTATATAATCTCTTCCAAATCTTGAGAGATCCTTTACGATGATTGTATGAAATTTTTTATTGTAAGCATCATCAATCATCTGTTTGAAATCTGGTCTATCAAAATTTGCTCCTGAATATCCGTCATCAACATACTCTTTTACAATTACAAATTTATTTCTCTTTGCATATGAATTTATAATCTCTCTTTGATTTGATATAGAGTTACTTTCTATTTTTTCTCCATCTTCTTTTGAAAGTCTCAAATACATAACTGCTATATTTTCTTTATTTGCATTGTTTTTAAACATAAAAAAGCCTCCTTAAATTCAATTTATATACAATAAATCGAACCAAGGTTTGGCTTCCACAAGTACATTATAACGCTCCTTATATTTTTTGTCAGCCCCTAATAGACAGAAATTTTTTCTTTGATGTATTCTTCTACTAAGTTTTCCAAGTTAAATCCATTTTCATTAAATTTAACTACTATATTCCAACCATCAATTTGATTTATTGTCTGCTTATCTTTTTCATCTGTTTCCATTTCTATATCTATATTATGTTCATCACACATAATATCTTCTCCTTATCTTCAATATTTTTAAGTTTTTTGACATTAACAGGCGTGTAGGTCACGACATTGGAATTTCACCACCGCCCCTTTTCAAGATGAGCCGGCAACAACTGTAGAAGTATCATTATCCCCATTTGCTTCAATGCATCAGTTTCCTAGGCTGAATATATAAATTCTTTTTGTCGCTCGTTTTCTTTTATCCTTCTTTTAACTAGAGTATTTATTTAAACCGAAATCCTTATCAGCAGAAATGTCATGGCGAAGAAATTATAAAGCTCCACAAATGGTTAATGTCCTGTCTTGGTCTATTCAGTTGTCAAGGTTCAAATTTCTATTAATTTTTTTATATAAAAGAGGACAAAATTCCCCTTCACTTTATAAAGGAAAATTTGCCCTCTTTGGTAACCAGAATTTATAGTTCTTCTATAAATTTCTTTAGTTTTTCTAAAATTTTATCTCGCCTTTTAATTAAAGCTGGATGTGAAATATTTTTAGTCTTTGCTACTTCACGAAGTGTTTCATCATTGAAATATAGTCTTTCTATTATTTCCCGCTCTTCATCATTTAACTTTGATATAGCATTTTTTAATGTTTCAATCATCATTTGTGTAGCTACAATTTTTTCTACATCAACGTTCTTATCTTCTATATTATCTTCAAAGTTTCCATCATGATTCAGAGAAGAAAAAAAGAGCAAGTGGTTTTTCTTGTCCACTCGCTCTAAATATTTTGCGTGTTCTCTTTCTTGCCAGTAGACTTTATATATCTGCTCGCTTACTTTTATTTTTTGTCCACCGACATAGAGGTAATATTCTTTTGACATTTAAGTTCCCCCATTATTTTTTATTTTTGTTTTCTAGACAAAAAAGGAGGACTCCTACACTTAGGCATGAGAAGTCCTCTAAAATGAAAGAAACCCTTTCTGATATTATTAATAATATTTAATTTTTCAACTAAATTATATAGTTTGCAAACAGAATAAACTGAAGAAAAAAAGTGCCTTTATTTTAATTATATTTTTTTGCATCTTTTACCTCCATTCTTTTAGTTAAATCCGTTGCTAATCTAATTTTTTTCTATTCAATACCTTTGAATATTGTTTTTTCTTAATTAATTAATTTCAAAGCTTCTATGCCTGTTTAAATCCTTTAACTGCCTTTCTATACTTTAATACTCCAATTAAAAATACTATAAAATCTACAATAGGTTCTGCTAACCAAACACCTGTTAATCCAGCTACTCTTGGTAGTATTAATATGGCTGGTACAAATAAAATGACCTGTCTCAACATAACTAAAAGTCCTGCAGATTTTCCATCTCCTACGGCTTGAAAGAAAGTGATGCACATAATCATAATGCCATAGGTAATATAAACACTATAAAAAATTCTAAAGCTGGGAACTCCTTGAATTAATGTTTGTCCTTCCAATCCAAACAGACCTAAAAGTTTTCCAGTAAATGTTAAAGATGGAATCCAAAATAGAGTTGCTAAAAATGCTGAACTTGAAGAAAAAACTTTAAAAATATCTTTTACTCTATCATATTTTTTTGCGCCAAAGTTTGCTCCAACAGCAGGTTGTAGACCTTGACTCATACCCCATAAAGGAATAAAGGAGAAGGAAAAAACTCGAAGAGATGCAGCCATAATTGAGCCTGCACTTTCTCCGCCATGAGTAAAAGCAGCATTATAAAGAAGAGTCTGTTGTAATATAGATAAAACTTGCATTAACATAGCCGATACACCTACTGCAAACATTTCTTTGTAAATTGTTTTATCCGCCTTTACTCCTCTTATTTTTACAATCTTACTTTTCTTTTTAAAGTAGAATATTGTCATGATGGCTTGAATAATTTGAGCTGTAACAGTAGCTATTGCTGCTCCTTCTATCCCTTTATCACCCATTGTCATCATAAGGATTGGATCTAAGATAATATTTATCAAGGCACCTGTTCCCATAATAATCATCGCATCTTTCATTAATCCTTCTCCTCTAATGACCATATTAGAGGCTTGAGTAAAGTTGACAAAAAATGATCCTATAAAAATAACCTTCATATATCTTACAGCCAAGGCATGAATATCTTGTGTGGCTCCCATTATTGATAGGAGTTGGTCTGTAAAAGTAATACCTAAGACAGTGACTATTGCAGAAAATATGATTACCCAGAAGAGCAAGTTGCTCATTATCTTGTCTATGGTCTCTTGATCTTTTCTTCCCATGGCCCTAGACAATATCGATGCCGACCCCACACCGATTAGGGTAGAAATTCCAGAGTTGATGTAAGTAAGGGGCATAGCAATACCAACTGCTGTCATGACCTGCTGACCAAGAATTTGACCCGCAAATATTCCATCCATCAGTGGATACAAACCTATGACAACCATGCCAATTATAGCTGGGATGGATAGTTCTAACATTAGTTTAAAAGGTTTTTCTTTTAACAATTTATCTTGTCTATCTCTCATTTATTTCCTCCTTATATTCTTATATTTGATAGAAAAACTTTTCTATTCGTTTTAAATTTTCATCACTATTTCCACCATGCCATTTGACTTTTCCATTCTCCATAAACATAAAATAATCACAACAGCATTCTACTAATTCCGGATCATGTGTAATAATAAAAATAGTTTTTCCGTCCTCTTTAAGCCTCATCATTTCATTAGAGAATTCTTTCATATTCTTAAAATCAAGACCACTTATAGGCTCGTCCAAAATTAAGATTGATCTATTACTCAAATTTAAATCTTCCATTCTTCAGATTGTTTTCTAATCTCAATAAAATCCCTATATATACCTTTCCTTGATATAAGCTCAATATGTGATCCAATCTGTTCTATAACACCGTCTTTTAAAACTATTATCTGATCCGCGTTTTTTACAGTAGAAAGCTTGTGAGCGATTATAATAACAGTTTTTCCCTTTAATAAATTTTTTAAAGCGATCAATAATTGTTTTTCATTTTCTGGATCTACGCTTGAAGTTGCCTCATCAAGAATTACAAATTTACTTGGCTTTAACATAGCTCTCGCAATAGATATTCTCTGACGCTCACCTCCTGATAGGTTTGAACCTCCTTCTTGCAAAACAGTATCATAACCTTGTGGTAATTTCATAATGAAATCATGGCACTGTGCTTTCTTTGCAATATTTATCATTTCTTCATCTGTAGCTTTCGGATTACCAAATTTAATATTATTTCTTATGGTATCATCAAAAAGATACACGTCTTGAAACACAAAGCTGAAGTTGGATAAAAGTTCATCGTACTTGTAATTCTTAATATTTGTATCTCCAACTATTACTTCACCAGAATCTACATCCCAAAATCTTGCCATTAAATTACAAAGTGTTGTTTTACCACTTCCTGAAAATCCAACAAGAGCTGTAGTTTTCCCTTCTGGAACAATCATACTTAAATTGTTAAAAAGATTTTCTTTGTCATAAGAAAATGAAATGTTTTTAATTGATATTTCTGCTTTATCTACTTCTTTCATTTCTCCTTCTTTAATTACTGGCAAATTTCTTAGACTAATTACAGTGTTAAGATTTTGTACGGCAACTCCCTTAATACTTTGCATACTTCCAGCTAACTCAAATCCTGAAAATACAACAAAGCTCATAACAATCAATATGATTGCTTTAGTAGCTTCAATATTTCCTGAGAAATATCTTATGATAGAACTAATAATTATTAGGCAAATACCAAGTTTAAATACTATCAAGAATAAAAACTGCGTTGGAACCAAAATTTTTTCTACATCAAGAAATCCCTTGCGGCTCTCTGTAATACTTTCGTTTAATTCCTTAACTGTATTTTGATCTTTTCCAAATGCCTTAGTTATTCCTATTCCCTTCACATATTCAAGCATTTTTTCACTTAAATCCAATTTAAGTCCCAATAACCTTTCTGTCAGTTGATCTGTGCTTTTTTGCGTTAATAAGTTTACTACAATTCCAACAATCAAAGTCAATAATATAATAACAGCTGTTACAAAATCATAGGGTAGCATAAAAATTACCATAATCAATGTTTGTATTGTACCAACAAGCATTTGTTCAATAATAAAAACCCCAACTGTTTCAAGTTCACCCACAACAGTTGACAGGGCGCCCGCTATATTTCCTAAAGAATTTGTGCTAAAATATCCCATGTTTACATTTTTAAGTCGATCTCCAATATATAATCTATTTTCTGCACCTAAACTATAAGATGCAATATATTTGTTTTTGTCAGCTAAATATCCAAATGTGATTTTTCCTAGTAAACTTATAGCCGCAATTATAAATACTGTGTATACATCCTTCATTAAAACACTTTGGTCTGCAAATATATTTTCGCAAATTTTGCTCAAACAAAATAAAATTGCAACTAAGGAAACTCCTTCAGATAGTCCCTTAAATACATCAAAAATAAGCATCCTTGTTATTTTATTTGAATATGAACCTGAAACCTCATATAAAGTTTTTAACAATTTTTTCACTTTATATCACCTCAATTTCTTTAGACTCTGTATATGCATCCCACATTTTTTTGTATCTCCCGTTTAATTCAAGTAATTGTTTATGAGAGCCTTCCTCAACTATCTCTCCATTATCCACCACAATTATTTTATTTGCATTTACAATTGTTGATAGCCTATGAGCTACCATAATCACTGTTTTATCTTTAATTAACTTATCAATAGACTGTTGAATAACTGATTCATTGTCAGGATCAGAATATGCTGTTGCTTCATCAAGTAGTACAATAGGACTATTCTTTAAAAAACACCTAGCTATTGCAATTCTTTGCTTTTCTCCTCCAGAAAGATTTGCTCCTCCTTTACCTACAATAGTTTCATATCCATTTGGTAGGCCCTTTATAAAATTATAGCAACTCGCTTTTTCACAAGCCTCTTTAATTTCATCCATACTCGCATCTTCCTTCGCCATCTTTAAATTTTCTAATATTGTTTTATTAAAAAGAAAGTTTTCTTGCGACACATAGCTAACAAGCTCCATATTCTGTTTTAAAGGCAATTCGTTCAAATTTGTTTTTCCAATTAAAATTTCTCCATTAGAAACATTCCAAAATCCTGCGATTAGTTTTGTAATAGTAGACTTTCCACTACCTGAATTTCCAACGATTGCAGTTAACTCATTTTCATTTGCTTTAAACGAAATATTATTTAATACATTCTTTGACTCTTCATATGCAAATGTAACATCTTTAAACTCTACATCATAAGATTTTATATCTCTTACTTCTTCTCCTCTTTTTAAGTTAGGAATTTCCATTATCTTTTTTATTTCTTCAAATACAACTTTTATATTTGCTATTGTTTCCATATGACTCATAGCTTTTATTAATGGTTTATATGAAGCATATGATAGCAATATACACGTGATAAGAGTCCCTACTTCAACACTACCCTTCATAAAGAAATACAAGGAAGCTGGTAAAACGAATACCATAGTTGACGGGATAGTTTCCATAGTTGCTGTCATTGAAAAACAAACACTCAAATACCAATCAAGCATTGCGTTCTTATTTTCTTCAACAGTCTTTCTAAATTTTCCAAATGATGATGCTGATTTATTAAATGCTTTTATAACTTTAATACCATTTACATATTCAACCATTGTCGTATTCATAGCTTTAGCTGCTTCTTGGTATCTTTTAGATTTTTCTTCATAACCTCGCATCATTAACATTGAGAACAATAATCCCAATGGAATTGTAAGTAAATTTGCAATTCCTATTCTCCAGTCCATTATAAAAATTGTTATGATCAATACTATAGGAATGAATATATTAGCAATAACTTCTGGAATCACATGAGCAATCGGTTTTTCCATTTTATCAAGTGTTTCCACCATAAATTGAGACCACTGTCCGCTGCTTTTTCTTTCAACTTCTCCCATAGAAATTTTACTTAATTTGTCAGCTAATAACTTTCTTTTATCTTCAATAATCCTGTAGGCAAGATTATGAGAAATAATAGTAGATATTTCATGAAATAATATACTTGCCAAAAATCCCACAAATACAGCAAAAATATATGGATAATAATTATTTAAATTTGCATTTTTTGCAACCAAGTTATTAATAATGGCTGCTACAGAAAAATAAGGTATTACACCAAATCCTACTCCTATTATCGCAATGAATACAGCTGCGAAAATCTTGCTTTTATGTCCCTTTAAGATATCCATCTTTTACCTTCTTTCATAAAATCTTTTTATTCTGCCATCGCAAATTTCCAATAATTTATTACATGTACTATCAATCAATTCATTATCATGCGTAACAATAAATATAATTTTATTATTTGAAAATTCTTTAATGACTTTGCTTATTTCGAGCATATTTGTATAATCAAGTCCACTCGTTGGTTCGTCCAAAATAATAATTTCTCTATTCATTAACATCCCCAATGCTACAGAAAGTCTCTGCATTTGACCTCCTGATAAGCACATAGGATGACGATTATCTAATTTTTTAAGATCTAATTTTTCTAGAATATTATCTATTTGCTTTTCATCTATTTTAGAATCAAATAAACTAAATTCATCTCTTACAGATTCCGAAAAAAACTGATGAATTACATCTTGCATAACCATATAACAAAGTTTTCTTCGTTTTTTATATTTTATGGGACTTCCTTTATAGCTTATTTTTCCTTCGTTTTCTTTCAACAGTCCACACAAAATTCTCATTAATGTTGTTTTTCCTTGACCATTTTTACCTGTTATTGCAATAATATCTCCCTTGTTTCCGGAAATATTTATCTTATCTAAAATTTTTTGTTTCTTATTTTCATATTCTAAATTTGAAACTACAAAGTCATCAGATTCACAAAATGTGACAGGATTTGCAAAATCATCATTTTTCTTTCTTACAAAAGTTCTAAGTCCTAGTTTCTTTCGTGAGTCATCACTAATTGAAGAAAATTCCACATTTGAAAAAACATATTTTATTTTTCCGTCTTGTAAATAAATAGCTCTATCAATTAAATCCATTAAATAATAGAGTCTATGTTCAGAAATAATAATTGTCTTACCCTGAGCTTTAAGATTTATAAGCATCTCTCTTATTCTTTCAATGCCATACTCATCAATATTTGCAGAAGGTTCATCAAACACATATACATCTGGATTGGTAGCATAAATAGATGCAATAGCAAGTAATTGCTTTTCTCCACCTGACATCATAAAAACATTTCTGTTTTTTAATCTTTCAATTCCCAAATCACGTACTACTTTAAAAACTTGTCTTTTTATTTTATCAGGATTTTCACCTAAATTTTCTAATCCAAATGTTAGTTCACTATCTGAATCTAAATTAAAAAACTGTGTTTTGGGGTTTTGAAAAATTGTTCCCACTTTTTCAGAAATTTCATATATCTTCATTTGTTTTGTGTTTATCCCATTTATAAAGATATTTCCTAATAAATTTCCCTCTAAAAAATGAGGAATCAATCCATTGATTAATTTTGTTATAGTTGTTTTCCCAGAACCAGATTTTCCGCATAATAAGATAACTTCTCCTTGATTAATCTTTATTGAAATTTTCTTTAACTGTTCTTCTAAGCTTCTCTTATAGGAATATGAAGCTTCATTTATGTTAATCATGTTTCGTACCTCTTATAAAAATAACTTGAACTTTACATTAAAGAACATCAGAATACATAATAGAATAATTATTAGATCCCAAATGTTAAATCCTGAATCATCCATAAAAGTCTTTCTTGCAGGATTTTCTATCCCTCTTACTGTAATAGCTTGAGCTAATTCATCTGCGGTATTAGAAGCTGTAACTATTAAAGATATTAGTCCTAATTGTATCTTTTTAAATCCAGTCACGCCTCTTATTTTTATTGCATCTGAGATTAATATTTTTTCTTCTCTTAAAGATGGAAAATATCTGATGCCTATTGCTAGAGAAATAATTAGGCTTTTTGGAAAATGCATCATTTTTAAGGCATACATAATATTTCGTATAGGATTAGTTTTTACAAGAATTTGACCAACTAAAAAAATCGGTATTAACTTAGGAGCATGAATCACCAATAATCCAAAATGTGCTGATATGACATCTGGTAGAATCGGCAAAACAAAATATTTCAATCCCTGTAATAATACAAACATAGATAATGCCTTTAAAGATATTTTAACAAGTCCCATAAATGATGCTATAATAGCAACCGTTAAAAGAATATAAACATCTAATTTTAAGCTATTATTTGCAAAGCTAATAATACTAACTGAAATCAAAAAAATGATTTCAGTTAGTGGATTTAGCTTTATAATGCCTCTTACAATACCCTCCATTTACATAATTCCAGCTTTCTCAAAACGTTTTTTGAACATTGCTTTACCTATATATGCACCAATGACTCCTCCAATAAATGCAGTAATGATCATCCCGATAAGTGTTGGAATTGAAATTAAAGTTTGTAATTTATTTACATATTCTGGACTCATTCCCATTTTAATAATAGATTTCATATAAGATTCTTGGAACAACCACATAGGCAATGGTGAGCCAATCAACCCAATGCAAATCAATCCTGAAGATACTATTACGCTTTTTTGACTTTTATATCCCAAAATTTTTCTAGTAATTTCTGCTAAAACCCCTGCAATAACGCAAGTTATGACAATTGTAAAAGTGCATTCTCCTATAGCAAAATATATAATCCCTGTAATTGCTATCAAAAGTAAAGCAGTACCTGGCTTTGGAACTTTAGAGACCAACAACATGTAAATAAAATTGCATATTATACCCGTCATTGCTGGCCATAATAACCAAAGTATCGGTGAAAGTATTGGAATAATCATTACCGCCATGGATAGTGCCATATAGATCACTGAAAAAATGCCGATGTTAACTAAATCTTTTGTTTTTAATTTTGTTTCATTCATTTGAATACCTCCTTTTAAATTTTTATATTTATTTACCAGTTGCAATATGATTGATTCAAAATAATCTTTACTGGTGAATTTTTCTTATTTTTGTTTACTTTCCATAAAACGCAGAAAATCGGGATTAACCCGATTTCAAAATTTATTATTTTTAATTTTATATTATGTTTTCATTTAATAATCCTCCTCCAACCAAAATTCATTGCTGCCTCCATCATATCGATAAAATTCAAGGCTTCATTATATGAATACCTATGTGTGATTACCTCAAATAAAGGTGTACATGCCATTGTATAAAGAACATGAAGTTCATCATCATTCAAATCATTTACTTCAATCTTTTTTTCTTTAAGAACCTCGATCAATTTCTTAGCACCCTGCACTTCAAGATTCACTAAATCATGACGAATTGATTCAAATTCCGTACCCTGAGAACAGTTAAACAGAAGATTAACTATAGAATCGTTTTGGTAAATAAATTCCAATAATTCCCTATTACTATCATCAGATTTTTCTCCAAAAGCTTGTAAACCATTTACTTTAATTTCTTCAATCGCTTGATTTGTCAATTCTTTACTTCTTCTGTATAAGTGATTAAGTATAGGACTTACAAGTACCTTAAAAATATCTTCTTTAGATTTAAAATGCTTATATATTGCACCAGGTGTAATTCCTGCATTTTTAGCAATAGTGCGAATAGAAGCCTCTTCGAATCCATGCTCTGTAAACTCGCTTTTTGCACTTTTTAATATTTTCTTTATTGTAACATCTTTGTCTCTCAGTAAGTTTCACCTCCCAAATTAAGATAACGCCGTTTACTATATTTTAGCATAAAGAAGCTAATGAAGTCAACAATCACTATCAATTACATTTTTTATGATAACATATTATTTAATTATATATAAATTCTCTTGTTAGGTCCGCTACTAGTTTCCATTCTGGATCAAGCATACAATCATGACACACATCGTCTAAAACAACAATTTTTGATTTATACAACTTAGCTGATTCTATTACTGATTCTCCGAGTAAACAATTGTCATTTTTAGAATATATGGTTAATATTGGAACATTAAATTCTATTTTTTTAATTGAGGAATAAATAACAGGCAACATTCTTATGCTTAGAGGTTCCTTATTCATTTTATCAATATACTTTTTAGCGTTATTAACTCTTCCAGAAAAAAAGAATTCTTCCCTTGTCAACTTAATATAATTCTTATTAGTAAAGAATAAATTTTTAATCCTGTTTTCAATTGGAAATGGCATTAAAAAAACCATTGATTTCGGCACACAATCTTTATAAGTTTTTAAAAATTCATTTATAAACAAATTACCCATAGAATGTGTTATAAAAATAAACTCTGTATCAATTTTTTTAATATTTTCCCTTAATATTTTCATAGAATCTTTTAAATTTTTAGCTTCTTTTGATAATGCATGCACATGTAAATTGTATCCTTTTTCCTTAAAGTATGGTATAAAATGTTCATTCCAGCACCATTCATAATGAAAAGCTCCACATACTAAAATAATTGTTTCTTTCATGACTACTTATTTATCTCCTTTTTTTATATTTTAACAACAAATAATTGTTGCCCAAATTCATACAAGGCGTGTGTATTTTTAGGATAAGTAAGAATTTGTTTTTTATCAAATGTATCCTTTAATAAATCAAGCCATTCTAATCTATTTAAAAATGTTCTATTTTTCTCTAGCCTAATATCTGTTGGTTTTGTCATCATAAAAACTTGTGAAACAAGCATTTCAGGAGGTTCCTTAACTGGTTCTGCAATTAATATAAGACTATCTTTTTTTACAGTATTATATATCTCTCTCAATACTGTATTTAATTTTCCAGAATTATTTAATACACCTACAGCTATCACTATATCAAAAGTTTCCTTTCCTAACTTTTCCAAATCTTTATCTATATCAATCTTTTCATATTCAATGTTACTAACAACATTTTCATATTTGCTTTTTGCACACTGGATAAAAAAATTCGATATATCTGTATATTTATATAATACTTCATCAATCAAATTTTCATCTATTAATCTTTTTAATACACTATCTGTAGTAGCTCCTATTCCAGCTCCTATTTCTAAAATTTTTATCTTATTAATTCCACTAGAATATTTTTTTACATAATCAGATATAGTTATTGCTACTAAGTCATTAATATATCTATATACCATGTTGTTCTTATATAATGCCTTTGCATATTTCAGGTCTCCCTCAGGAAATAATATAGAATTACATTTTTTCTTTCCATCAAATAATTCTTGTAAATATTTTATATTTTGATTTATATAATCTATAGACAACGGATCTCCTAATTTCCAATCCCATAAGTTCTTTGCATCTTCATAATATCTATCAATATTATTTTTATTCACGACTTTACGCAAATAACAATTATTATTTTCTAGATGTATAAATTCATTTTCGAATAATATATTTAACCATCTTAATATAATATTTTTATTTCTACTATTAAAGTTTTTTTCAATAATCTCATTTATATTATATTTGCGATTACAATCAATAAAAACACCATTATTTTGAAAAAACAATATCATGGACAAATATATATACATATTTATCGATTCTAAAAATTTATTTACATGAACATGATCTATAAATGAGTACCTTCTTTCAACATCTTGTATACAATGAATATTCATTAAATTAGGTGTTTCATACAACCACTCATTTTTTTCTAAATTTGAGGATAAATATGAGTTTTGTTTTATTGTAAGGTCATCTTTTAAATCAAACTTTCTTACTAAATATTCAAATTCATCAAATAATTGAACATCTTTAATAATCTCGTGTACCTTTGGCAAATATTTTCTTCCATCATTCTTCATATTATTTAAAAAAGTGATCTGTTTTTTTACCAAAAGTAATAATTCATCATTTAAATCTGTTTTATTTTCGACTGTAAAAGATGTTTTTAAATTTAGTAGTTGTTCTGCATTGTATAAATTTATATTTATGTTATCTTTATCAAAAAATAAATTTCTTCTATTTTCCCAGATAATTATATTTTTAAAAAATTCTAAAATCAAACTACCATCTTCAAATACAAACTCCAATTTATTTTCATAGTATTTGCATCTGTTATTAATATTTATAGGATCATATACTTTAAAGCAAAATGTTATTTCCGATATTTTCCCACTAATAGTAATAAATTCATCATGACTAAATGTTTTTATATCAAAACAAAAATTCTCATTAAGGCTTGACTTAATAATTTTAAAAATAGAAAATAACATATCTTTAGATATAAACGAATCAATATATATTATTTTTTGTTCTTGCATTATTTGTTTCGCTTTTCTTATAAACATTTTTGAAATTTCTGTTTCTTCATATAAATTTCTAATAAGATAGTAACAGTTTTTACTTTTTATTTCCTTTAAATATTTTATTGTATCTTTTTTACTTTTAGGAATTTCTTCAATTACGTTTATTCCTCTATTTAATAGATAGCGAACAATATCTACATCTCTATTAATTTCAGAATTAAATGGAACATATGCAAGTTTAGTATTATTAGGGATATTTTTTATATTTGTAAAAAGTGGCAAATTATTAAAATATGCATCTCTAATTGTTGTCTTAGAATTAACTTCAAAAATTCCTGATATTTCAATTATATCTTTTAATTTAAATAAAGATTCTACAATAAAATTTCCTGATACTTTTCCACAAATAATTGTTTCTATCATTTTTTCACCCCCCACAAAACGATATACTTTCTTTTTTAAATATTTATTATAATATATACTTTATTCTCTATATTTCGCTCGACATATTTTCATTTAACATATTTGCTAAAACTTTTGAGTTTGACTTTCCTTGTACTGAACTATAATGATTGCCTGGTATATAAAATTTTCTAATATCGCCAATAATTATATTCTTCCAATTTTCAGCTAGGATATTAAAGTGCTTATATGCCCCAACATTATCTTTTGCTATATAGTAATCTATATCCCCAAAATATATTTCAGGCATAAATTTTTGAGCATTAAATGACTTTATGAAAATTTTATACATATCTAAAAAAGATTTTTTTGTAATTGAATTTCCCTTATTTTTTACTAAATTATAATATAATTCAAATCTTTTTTGTTGAGATAAAGAATTTAATTTTTTTACATAAAGTATATCTTCTTCGAATCGCATTTTACTCAATATATTATTAACCGTCATTGCATTCTCATAATTATTATCCATATTAGAAAATGCTATATCTAATATATTTGTTTCTTTAAATCCTATATCTGAAATTTCAATATTAAATGCTTGTAAGAAATTAAATTCCAATAATAATTCATCATAATTATAATTTAACAAGCTTCCACCTTCTATAACTGCTAAATTATCTACTAAAATTCCTGCTTCTAATAATCTCCTAGAAACTTCTATTGCAACTACCCCGCTAAAGCTATATCCTATTATTTGAACATTTGTTGGAGAAAATTTTTGTATTTCTTTATAATACTCATTTGCCAATTTTTCAACTAATTCATCTGAATTTATATCTAGATACTTACCTATATCTGATACACCCATCAATAATATATCTCCTTTATTTTGAGAACATAATTCCATTGCTAAATTTTTTAAATTTTCAAGATTTCCAAAAGCTCCATGTAATATAACTCTTAATCTTTTATCCTCGATGGCTGCACTATATTTTTTTGAGTATATAAATTCATCATTAGAAATATTATGCTCTGTACCGTTTCCGCCTTTCAATAACTCGGAAATCCTATAAAAAGTTGGTTCATCTATTAATTCTCTAAGTATATATTCAAATGTGCTACTTGATTCAATGCTTTTTCTAATTTCAGCTGCTATTTGAGCTAAAATCAATGAATCAGCTCCACATTCATATAAATTCTTATTTAAATTTAATTCTTCTTCATCTAAAAATTTAGCACAAATATTCAACACTTCTTTTGGTATAGATGTCTTTTTTGAATTAAAATTAATAGATTCATTTTCTGCACATCTCAAATAATCCGTTACATATGAAAAATTTTTCTTTATGTCAACTATACCATTTGAAGTCAATTTGAATTTTTCTAAAAAAGTTATTTTGTCAGGCATCAAATCAATAGGTAAACATATCTTAAGATTATTATATATTTTCTCTCTATTGATAAAAGAATAATCACTTTTAAACTGTTTTATAAACAAAACCATTCCTAATTTCTCTATAACAGATTCTTCTCTTGGTAAAGTAAAGATTTTTTCATTGTTTTCATATAATATATTTTTCCATTCTTCTATTGATAAGAAAAATTTGTTTTTCCTTAATGAATCTAATGGTTTTTCCATCATAAATACTTGAGATGCAATTATCCACGGTTCATTACGTATAGGCTCAGAAAATAGTAAGTATCCCTTAGGCGCACATATATTTCTTATATAATTTAAACTACTTACAACATCTTTAGCATTTTCTAAAACATAAGCGCCAATTATTATATCAAAATAATTGTATTCTATTCCTATTTTTATAGGATCTTCATTAATGTCCAATTGATAGATCTTAACATTTTTATTATCTTCAAACTTCTTTTTAGCTTTAGATAAAAAATATTTCTTTCCATCTGTAAAATGATATTCATAATCTACACCATTTAATAAATCTATTATTTTTTCAGATGTTGCCCCAGTTCCGGCACCTATTTCTAAAATTCTTATTTTCCTATGATTATTATTTTTAATATACTCATTAATAAAATTACAGTAAAAATTATTAATAACAATAGAATTTATACTTGTATTATACATTGCATCAGTGTAAATATCAGAACCCTCAGGATATAATATATTTACTGGATCAATCTTCCCATTTAAAATTTCTACTAAATTATCCGTGCTGTCTTTGACATACTTTAAGTACTTCAAACTATTATCATTTTTAATATCCCATTTTAAAAAAACTTTTGTCCATAAATTAGCAATATCATCATATGTCAAAATAGACTGAATTTTATAATCTCCATTTTCAGCATATATTATATTTTTTTCTATCAATTGATATAACCATCTGTCAATTATCCAATTATATTTATTATCATTTAATTTCCTTTTTCTTTTATATAAGTCAGAATTTGGTTCTTTTTTTAATATGTCTGTATCTATCATTGCATTTAGTATAGCATTTAAACATATTTTATCTCTTATATCGCATAATTCCCTATATTTGTTACTAAATAAGTATTCCTTATTTTTAATATCTATATCCTCATTATTATTAAATAAAGTTTCATAATGCGAATCTAATTTATCATCTCTGTCTTCTCTAGCAATTGTTACTACTGATTCAATAGGAAATTCTTTTTTATTTTCATTTACCATTACAATAGCATTTGAAATTACTTTTTGCTTAATTAAAGCATTTTTTATCTCCTCAAGTTCTATTCTATTGCCTCTTATTTTTACCTGAGTATCTTCCGTACCTAAAAATTCTATTTCTCCACTTGATAAATAGCGACCCAAATCTCCAGTAGAATAAAGTCTGACCTGCTTTAGAGGATGAATAAAGAACTTTTCTTCTGTTAACTTTTTATCTCCTAAATACCCTTCCGCCAAGCCTCTACCAGCTATATATAAATTACCTTCGCAATAAACTGGACAATCTTCAAAATTTTTATCTAATACATAAATTTGTTGATTAGTGAGCGGTTTCCCATACGGAATGCTTTTCCATCCCTTTTTAATACCTTTATATTCATGATAGTTAGACCATATAGAGGCTTCTGTAGCACCTCCCAATACTATTATTTTAGATTCTACAAAAGTTTTTTGCACCGCATTAGGCATATTTAAAGGAATCCAATCTCTTGATAGCAATATTAGTTTAATAAAATTTTGTTTTTTTGATAAATTTTCTAAATAATTTAAATATAGTTTCATTAATTCTGGTACCATATTTAATATAGACACAGAATTTTCTTCAATCAATTTATCCCAATGAGCGGGATTTAAATACTCACTTTCATCAGGATATACAATAGTTCCTCCAACTGATAGCATTCCAAAAATATCATAAACAGATAAGTCAAAATCTAATTTTGATATTCTTAATATGCAATCTCTCTCAGATATTTCAAATTTTTGATTTATATCATATATAGTATTAAATACTGCGCCATGATTTATTACAGCACCTTTTGGATTTTCAGTAGTCTCTGACGTAAACATGATATAAGCTGCATCAGTCGAATCGATATGTTCTATATTAAACATATTTATCAAATCTAACCTATAATTTACATCATCAATGTTCACAAAATTTCTTTGTCTGCTATCATAACAACTGCCATTTGTCAAAATAACTTTACAATTACATTGTTTTAAAATATTCTCTAATCTTTTTTCTTCTATATTAAAATCTACCGGAACATATATAGCTCCTACCATAAGTATTCCAAGAATAGTATAAACTTGACTTTTATTATGTGGTAGTTTTACAATTATATGCTCACCTTTTTTTACATTTTTTTCTTTCAATGCTAAAGCTATAGATACAGACTTATTATATAATTCTTTATAAGAAATTGAACCTCTAGAGTCTATAACAGCCGCCTTATCTGGATAAGATTTTACTTTTTCTATAAAATCTTCTAATAATGTCTTATTATTAATTTTTTTATTTGTAGCATTAACTTTTTCTCTAATTTCACGTTGCCACTTAGGTAGATCAATTTCAAGACGTTTCTCCCAAAATTCTTTATTGTTCGATAAATTTATTAAAATCTTCTTAAACTCACTAAACATATCCTCCAACATATCATCTTCAAATATTCCTTCACGAACATCCCAATTAATCTGTAAACCTAATTCAGTATCCATAGCTTGACAATCAATAAATACTTGCGGTGTTTGAGATATTCCATACACATATCTTCCTATCAACCTCTTTTTAATTAACCCTATTGCACTTGTAAATACATACGGTGCTAAAAATTCTTTGGAGTTATGCAGTTTAGCAATATCTCTTAATATATTAACTCCAGGATATGCACTATTATCTATTGAGCTGAATAATTCTTTATTAACTTCTCTTGCTAACTCTGAAAAAGATTCTTTTATGTTTTTTATCGAAATTACCGATGTATTTGTAAAATCGCCTACTAAAGATTCTATATTTTCCCCTAAATTTTTCTTGTTAAATAAAGTTAAATTTATAAGAAATTCTTTTTCTGTACTCCATTTTTTTAGTACTTCACTATATACAGTCAATACTGATGCTGTCGGTGTTAAAGCATGGTTTTGAGCTAAAATTTTAAATTTATCCCACATATCCTTATCTAATGTTAAAGACAATCTTTTAAACTTACAAACGTCCGTTTCTTTTAGCGTTTTTAAAGGTATTACTGGAGATGTCTTTAATTTTCTAGTCTTTTGACTCCAATATGCTTTCGCCTTCTTGTATTCCGAGTTTTCTTTTGTCTTTTCTTCACTTATTATATAATTCCTAAATGATATCTTAGATTGTCTATCATTCTCTATTCCTTTAAAATACTTCATCTCAAACTCTAATAAAAGTTGCCATATACTTGACCAATCACATATCATAAAATCCATCGAAAAGTGTAAAATTGATTTTTCTCCATAATTTGATACTCCAATATCAAACATTGGCCATTTTTCTAATTGATAAACTTTATCCTCTAACTGTTCTCTAATAGATATCCTATCTCCAGTAACAACCTCATATTCTGGAACTTTTTGTAGTATTTTTTGATATCCTTCTTTAAATATAACTGCCCTCAGCATTTCATGTTTATTTATCAAGTAATTCCATGTATCTTGTACTTTTGAAACGTCTAAATTATCATATAAAAATTCTTGATAAATGTGACAAGATACATTTCCATATGAATGTAGGTCATCTCTTCCATAAAGATATGATGTCTGAACTGGAGATAATGGAAATGGTGCATAATCATCTTTAACATCATATTTATTCTCAAGTTTTTTAATGTATTCTTTAAGTCCCTCTTTATTTAATTTTAATTCCATTAAAATATCTTCATCTAACTGACCATTTATGGATTTATATTTTAACTTTTCACCATCAACATACAACTCAATACCTTGCTTAGAATATTTTTCAATTATTTCTTTATAACCGTTCTCCATTATTTACCTCCTTATTAAATTATTCATCAAAAATTTTTATATCACTCAGCAAAAGCAGCTTCTCTTTACTAGTCTCCATAAACTTTGCATATCCCGCTTTTTTCTGCAAAATTTCCCATTTTTTAGATGTTGATAGTTCCCTGTTTACTCGACGAATATCAAGTTTGCCTGAATTCATATATTTCTTCATTTTAATCAATTCTGCTGTTATTGAATCAATCCAGTATGTTTGAAAAAATTTTGAAGTACTCGTTTCTTTTAAAGAATTCAAAACCTTGTAGATTGACTCTTTACCTATATTTAAATCGTCTTTAGCTCCTTTTAAATATGTTCTTGGACGCCAAGCAACATCTCCATAAGCATCATTTAGCGATAATACTCCATCTTCATAATAAAGTTTAAAACTATACATTAATTGCATATTGTAATCAGGTGTTTTGGGATTTAATTGATTATTGAATTCTATTAAAATAGGTAATTTCCCTATATTTCCATATAATATATCAAATGGACCTAATCCCTTTATTATATTATTATCCAACTCCAAATCACCTAAAATACCAGAAATAGCTAATAAATCCAAAGCTACATATGATAATTGTGTAGAAAAAGAAACGCTTATATATTCTAACTTAGAATATATATTTAATTTTTTTGCATACACTGCAAAGCTCTGCATATTTGATAAATTTGAATATAGATTTGCAGTCAAGTAAATAAGGTTTTTCTCTCTTGCTAGCTTATAACATTTATATAAATGTTCTTGATAAACAGGTTGCTCTTGAATTACGTTTATTCCTTTATTTAGTAAATCTATGCACAATTCTGTTCCATCCCCACCTGTTCCCTCACTTCTAACAATAACGCAAGCTAAATCTATATCTGATGGCAATTCTTCAACATTAAAATACAGTGGTACATTATATTTCTTTGAAAGTGTCTTTGACCTTTCACTCCCTCTTCCGATAATACCTGCAATTTGAAAATCTGATTCGGCTCTCTTTAATGCTTTTAAATAAAATTCCCCAAAATTCGTGCCACAAACTATGGCTTTCAATCTTTTTTTCATTTTATATTTCTCCTTCAAAGATATTATTCAATTTCAAATTTGTTCCTTTCATCAATTTGTAATAAAATGTTGTATCCATTTCCATCATCTTATCAAGTAAACTATTTAATAAAGGAAACTCACTCATATCTTTGATTTCAGTTTTATTACCATGTTCTATAGCTAAAATAGAAACAGCTGCTACTGTTAGAGCCGTTAATCTAGTTGGTGAAATGCTTTTTAAAATCATATTAGCATCTATAGTATTTTTATTTTTTATTCCTGTTGCCTCTAAGATAAATCCTCCAAATTCTTTTTTATCAATATTATCCAAATTGGATAAATCCACTAATTTTTGTGCCATTACATTTATATTTTCAATGTTATCAGAACGAATATTCTTTAAAAAATTGCAAACATATCCGTTCTTTATGCACATATAAAATATGGCATTTTCCACACCTATTTGCCTACAAACTTTAAGAGTTCTTTTATCAATATACGGAAATGGCACCCATCTTTCGCTGCTTATTGGCAATGTTATTGTTTTATTTCCTGCCAAATAGGGTTCTATCTTTCCTGAATTTAAGATTGATCTTGCATAAAAACCATCTTCACTTAAATATCTCAAGTATTCTTTGGCTGCATTATAAGTAAATTCTCCATTAGAGGCGTAATACATTTGAAAACTAAGGGTTTTATCAAAAACTCTAGAAATAATAACTGGCAATGCTTCTATTAATCCTGGCGATGAACCAACTCCATGATATATTGTTCCTCCTTCAAAAACAGATTTCTCATAGAAATTATAATAACTTAAGTCAATGAGAATACATTTGTTTTTATTAACTGTATCTATTAAATTAAATATTGATGAATCTGAATACCCTGAACAGTTTATAATACAGTCACATCCATCAACAAACTCAATACAAGTATTTATATCATCCAAATCTATAAATGCAAAAGTATTCTTACTCTTATAAACTTTTTCTTTTCTTCTATATCCCAACTTTATATCTTTGATTCCATAATCATTCAAAATTTTAGTACATTCTGAACCAATATCTCCAGTAGCTCCAATTATTCCTATCATATTTCACCTTCTACTACCTCCATACCTAACTGTTTTGAATTTATCAAATTTAACATTTTTTCAAATTCAGGATTTGAAAAAATTTCATTTAATGTGAGTTTGCATTTTAATCTTCTTTCTATCTCAACTAGAAGCTTTGTTGCAGATAAGCTATTTCCTCCAAGCTTAAAATAATTAGAATTTCTATCTACATCATCTATATCCAAATTTTGCATCCATATTATTTTTAAGATTTCTTCTAAATTTTCATTATAATTTTTTAATTGTTCTTTTATTGTTGTTTTATCAGAGACATCCACATTAAAAGAGTCCAATGACAGCAAAACAATCTTCTTATCGAAATCTAACCCAATTTCATTTTCTAAGTTATTTATCAACTCAATATGATCTGTATAGTTTTCTGATTCGAGATAATAAGCAATATTATTTTCTATCAAAAACATAGTATTTTTAAAAAAATATTTTTTGGCTATTTTCTTAATGTAATCAACTTTATAAAAAAACTGCGTACGTTTTTCAGTTTCTACATCAAGATTTTTTTCTTGAAAAAATATGGCTGTAAGTACAGATATTGGATCCATTTTACCAAAATCAATTACATGAATTTTTCCGTTTCTTTTTAACATTAGTTTTGAGGTTTTGAAAAAAGATTCAACGTCTTCAATTTGATGTAAAAAATTAACAGAAATAATGTGATCAAATCTACTTAAGTAATTATCTTTCAAAAATTTCTTATCATTACAATCATTTAATAAAATTACATTGTTTAAATCTTTAATTCTGCTGACTAAGTTATCTTTTATTATGCAATCTACATCATTAACAATGCCTATTGTTAACCTTTTAATATCTTTACTTTCATTATTGATGTTTTTAATTAATTTATCTAATAAACTCTCAGTAAACTCACTTCTAATGCCTAGTTTTGCTGGGGATATTTCATTATCTAAAAGCAAAAGCTCTTTTTTATTATTATTCTCAAGTATATCTACAAATAAATTCTTTTTTAGTTGTAGTTTTCTATATAAAGAATCCTCTGCGATTTTTACTTCATTCATCTCATCTGCTTTAAAATCTTTCACATATTTCAACCAGTATTTAATTATATTTTCATTCTTGTTGTCTATTTTTATTTTTTTAACATTAATTTCAGTTAATAAATCTAATAAAAATTTTTGGACAAAATACTTTCTCTTTTTTACCTCATTGTCTGTATTAATATTATCAATATAATTTATCTTAAATTCCGATTTATCTTCCTCTAATTCTGGTTCAACCAGGAGCGTTTTAACATTTTCTTGTGAGATTATTGTTTTATATTTACCACTATAAATTCTTTTTTGATACTCAATATTAAACTTTTTTCTTTTCATATTATTCCCTCCATAGTTGATTTATCAAAAATTAGAGCATATTTCATTTGAAACATCAATATACTTACCTACCATCCAAATAATATCCTCTTCATATAATAACTCATCTATATAATCAAAAGTAATCACAATACTATCATCAATCATTCTTATATGATGATCTAGATAAACTTGAGGTGTTTGACTTAATGAACATATTTCATGAAATCCATTTTTACAATTGCTATAACTCTCTCCAATCATGCAAGTAACTACTATTGGAAACAATTTATTTATTCCATTCTCTTGCCTAGCTTTATTTATAATATTAATCCCATCAAAACATCTATATTCTAATAACTTAAATATTTGTTTTTGGGTTTTTTTGATGGACTCTAATATAGATTTATATTCATCTTTATAGCTAATTAATCCTATATTTGTAAATTCTCCCAACAATTCATCTGCATTTTTAACTACTGGTAATTTCCCAAATAATGTTGTTGTTATTGTTAATTCGTCAGTCTCAATTAAGTCAGACAATACTTTCATATAAATAGTGATTAATATAGCAGACAACGTTACACCTCTTAGTTTTGAATAATGTATTAAATTGTCAGTTTGTTCTTTACTAAAACGATATTCTTTTCTTTTAAAATTGTATTCTTCTAAGTCATTAATCGGCATTTTTGTTCTTAAATTCGGTGCTTTTGGTAGTGTTTTTATCATTTTATTCCAATATTTTTCAGCCTCATCTAAAAGTCTCTTATTAAATGCAAGTTCCTTATATATTCTTAAATTCATTACATAATCTTTATAAGATACATCGGAAAAACTTATTTTTTCTCCTTCGTATAACGCAAAAAGCTTATATATCATATTACCTGCACTCCACGCATCTAATATAGAACAATCAAAACTTATGTGGAGTACATCATTTTTATTCCCGCCATTAATTTTCTTTCCAACTACGAATTTAAACATAGGCCATGTTTCGATATTATACTTCATATGCGATAAAATCTTTCGCATTTTATACCTATCCTCTTTAGAATTATATTGATATTTAAAAACTTTATATTCAGGAACTTTTTCCAGTATAATCCCTCTACCATCCGATAATAAAATCAATCTTAAAATATCATTTTTTCTAATCATCAAATTAATGTTTTTTTCAAGATTAGCAATATTTAAATTTTGCTTTTCAAATTCAATATAATAATGAGCATTAACTTTATTTAAAAATTCCCCATCTACTTGTCCAGCCATATATGCCAACTGAAGTGAACTCAATTCCAAAGTGTTTTCTTGTGCTTTTGATAAATATCTGAGTAAATCCTCTTTGTTAACTTTAATTTCGTTGATTACCTCTTCATTGTATAATTCTTTTTTGATTCTATATTTTAATTTTTTATCTTCCACAAACAAAAACATTCCCTGTTTTCTCAGCTCATTTACATAATCAAATAATTCTAAGTCTGTACTATCATTTTTTAGTTTCATTTTTTCATCCCTAAATTTTTTAAAGCTTGTAAATGGTTAAGATGTTCTTCACCAAATTTAACATTTTTAGGAAACCCTATTTCTTTCATTATTTCTCCCCATTTTTTCGAAACTATTATTTCCTTTTGCGTTCTTGTAATATTATTTTTTCTTTGTTTAACATTTTCAATAAATTTTTCAATTTCTTTCCTTATGGCATTCGGAAAAACATCATAAAGTATAGTTTCATATGTCAAGTTACTGTAATTTGCCAAGCTAAATTTTATTGGCTTATTTAAATAATTAACATCAATTTGTTTTGAATCTAACACAATATTATCAGATATATTCATTCTATCCCTCCATATTACAGATCCAAAGGTATCTTCAAGATCTAATCTTCCACTTTTATAAAAAAAAGTAATTTTATGAAGAAGATGCATATGGTTATTCCCATCCACATCAGAAACCTCATTATGAATTTGTAAGTTTACATCCAATTGCCCATTTGACAAAACAACACGATTAAAAGGGTATCTTTTCTCTGTTAACGTTGGAATTATATTAAAACTTCTAAGAAGAGGTAATGCTTCGTTCAGAATACCTATCAAAGAATAAAGAAGTTGCGAAGATGTCATGATATCTACATGTTCAAGAACATCTTTTTTATTTAAATATTTTGCAGCTTCAATAAATTTTTCAATAGTTTCCAATGAATTATATAAATTCCCTACTATATAATATGAGTTGAATTCATGAGCCAACTTTAAGCAGTTCTCTATCTCTCTATAATGAATTGGATGTTCCTGTATCACATGAATTCCTTTTTTTAAGAGACTCTCTGACAATTCAGTTCCCTTACCTCCCAATACAGAAGATTTAATTATAACAAATGCAATATCTATATTTCCTGGAATAGAATCTACATCAACATATAGTGGAACATTATGTTCTTCTGCACACCTCTTAGAACGACTACTTCCAAAAGCTAATATACCTACCAATTCAATATTATTTATTTTTTTAATCGCATTTATATAGGATTGACCAAAAGTTGTTCCACAAACTATCGCTTTCATCATAATGTTCCTCTCTCCAAATACATCATTTCAAAAAATCCCTCAACTTTATTACCAAATTTTCAATATATGGAGTTTCCATAAATTCCCCTAATTCTAAATGAAAACCATATCGTTCCATTAATGTATTAGATAGTTGTATCATATTTAAAGAATTCCCTCCTAGTTTAAAGAAGTTATCTTCTTTTTTTATTTCTTCAATTTTTAAAATTTCTTTCCAAATTTCTGATATAGAATAAAGTAACTCAGTGTTCAGTTTATCTTCTGTTTTCTTGTTTGATTTATGAATATCTTCATCAGGTTCATTATTTTGATAAACTGATAAGTCTTCTCTAATACATACATTATTTTCAGTATCTTTATTTTCCTTATAATTAATTTTAGTGGAAAACGTATTGGTATTATTTATTATAGTATCCAATAAGTTTCCATAAGACTCAAACATCCTATCTAGCAACTGTGCCGTAAATATTTCATCAATGGAATCCCAAATTATTTTTAATTTGCCGTCCATTTCCATAACTTGATGATCAAGCCAAACTTGTGGTGTTTGAGAAATATTATATACAAGTTCTCCTAGCCAAGTATCTTTCCTGCCTTCAGACAAACCTAATCCACTTGTAAATACTATAGGCATTAAAGAATATCTATTGTTAGAGTATTTATTCCTTAATTCTCTTCCAAATTCTACAGCACTATATGAATTGTGTTTTGTATCTTCTAATAATTGTTTTTGCAACATTTTGGATTTTTCTAGCAATGAATCGCTAGTACAATTTTTTACTTCAAGAAATGTTAGGTTAGTAAAATCTCCTATGATTTTATTTATATCCGGATGAATTTGTTCCTTGTTAAACTGTGTAATATTTAATACAAATTCATCATTTAATGAATATTTCCTAATTATTTCAGAAAATAATGTTATTAATAAAATTGTCAATGTTATGTTATTTTCTCTTGCGATTCCTTTTAATTTATTCAATCCATAAGAATCAATAATTTTTTCTCTTCTATTAAAAGTTTGTTCTTCTATATCACTTTCTAACTTTGCTATTTCAAATTTAGGGGCTTCCAAAAATCCATTCAATCTATCCAGCCAATATTTTTTATCAACTTGATATTTAGATGTGTTTTTTACTTTTCTAATTTCTAAAACATAATCTCTAAATGAAACATCTGGTAATTCCTTATAAAAATTTTCATCATTATATCTTAATTTCAATTCATCTAGAATATAGAACATACTCCAACCGTCTAAAATAATATTATCTAAACTAATATGGAGTCTGGATTTAATTTCATCTAAAATGCTAAGTTTGAAATTAAATATAGGCCATTTATCTATCTTTAATATTTCGTGAGACATAATATCTCTAGTCAGTTTTAAAGCTTCCTCTTGTTCAACCTTATTAAGACATGATAAGTTATTAATATCTAACATAAATGGTGGAACTTTTCCCAATATCTGTTGTGTTCCATTGTTTAAAATTATCGCCCTTAACATAGAATGATACTTAATCATATCATTTATTACCTTTTGAAGTTTATTAGGCTCAATATTCAAACAATCTAATTCGAAGTAACAATGTGTTGCTACTGAACCTAAAGAATACATTTTGTTTCTTCCTATCCAATATGCAAATTGCACATCCGTTAATGGAAATGGCTCATTTATGTTTTTAAAATCATGTACAATTCTTTTATATGGTAAATGTCTATCTTTTTCGATTTTCTTAATAAACTCTGAAAAATCTCTTAAAATAGGATATTTAAAGATATCGCCAATTGATACTTCTACGCATAATTCTTTTTGAATTTTTGAAACAACCTTTGTTGCTGTAAGAGAATCTCCCCCTAATTGAAAATAATTAGAAGTAAACGATACATTTTCATTATTTAAAATTTCTTTGTATATATCAATTATTTTTTTTGTAATTTCATCATACTTTTCTATTTCATTTGTATTATTAATCCTTTTTCTGACATTGATAAAATTATGATTATCATTTCTTTCTATCAATTTTCTTAATGATTTTCTGTCAATTTTCCCATTTTTATTTAATGGCATTTCTTCTACAATTATAAACTCAAGTGGAATCATGTATTCAGGAAGCTTGTTCTTTAAAAATTTAATTAATTCATCTTGTTCAACATCTATTTTGTTATTTTTAAGAACATATATCATACTTCCCATTTTGTTAATTTCAGTCTCATTAGATAAATACTCAATTTTATATTTACAATTTTCACTTGCATTTTTAATGTTTTTAATATTTGGAATAATTTTTCCATTTCGCTCTAACAAATCAAAATCAATAAAACCACGTTCTAATACAGATGCACTAATTTCTGGTAATAATAATTCATCATTTATTTCAGTTCCAATCACAACGCCCATAGGAGCTAATATGGTTTTTATATTACGCAACATATCTGAAATATTATGAGAACGATGTAGCGAATTATATAATATGACAATATCAAAATTTTCCGTTTTAAAATTTTCCAAATACTTACTTGAAGAATTTATTTTTATAAACTCGAAACAAGTATATTTATTTTTTATGCCTTCAAACTCATTTGAAAAATATAGCGAAGTGTCGGTATAAACATATTTTTCGATTTTATCTTCAAAGTTTGTAATTACCTCTTCTGTTAATTCGCTATTTCTTCCACCTATTTCTAAAATCTTAAGCTTTTTATTTTTGCCATCAAATACCATCTTTATAATTTCAATAAGTTCATTTATATTTTCTTTATAATTTTTTAGGTTTTTCAAAAGTCTGGAAGGACTAAGTTTAGATTCAGAAGCATAAAACACATCAATAGCTTGTTTCTTACCCTGTATAATATCTACCACATTATTTTTGAAATTATCTAGGTTGACTGTTGTGTCTAATGCTATATCTATTTTTTTAAATAAGTAAATACCATCTTCTAAACTTATCATACTATGCTCTTGCAATAATAATAGCCATCTTTTTACGAGCAATTCGTATCCTATATCTATTTCTCCAAATTTCATTATTTCATCAAAAGAATACCTTTTCCCTTGACTAATACCCAAATCCATGAAAATAGAAAATATCAAACCTAAAACCATATTATTTTCACTATTTAGATACTCATCATAATCAATGTATTCAGATTTCAGTTTATTTATTTTTTCATTACTACTTAATCTAGTTAATGTATGATCCTTACTCTCATTACTTTCAATAAATGCGACCAATTGATTATTAGTGCCTATCTTAATAACATCAACAACAGCTTTATTAATTTTAGGATTTCCAATTAAAGCATCTTCAATTTCTCCAAGTTCTATTCGGTGCCCTTTAACTTTTACCTGATTATCAAGCCTTCCTAAAAATTCAATAGTTCCATCATTCCATGTTCTTCCAGCATCTCCAGTTCTATACCATTTAACTCCATCCGATTCTACAAATTTCTTTTCTGTTAATTCCTTATCTCCCCTATATCCCTTTGCAACACCAACCCCACCAATTAACAATTCTCCTTTAACATAGTTAGGACATATTCTTCCTAAACCATCAACTACTCTATAGACTTGATTCTTTAACGCTTTTCCATACGGAATAGAAATCCAATTTTCAGGTATTTCTTTTGGAATATTGATATAGTTTGACCATATGGATGCCTCCGTTGCTCCACCCATTCCAACTACAAGAGAGTTTTTACTTCTGCTATAAAATCTTTTAGGCAATGTTGTTGTAATCCAGTCTCCAGAAAGAAACACTAATCTCAATGGAATAAAAACATTTTTACCTTCTGCCATAGTTACTAGCATATCAAAAAGAATTGGTACAGAATTCCATATTGTTACTTTATATTTTTTAATAAGTTCTAACCAAAGTTCTGGATTTTTGAAATTATTATCATTTAAAGTAATGATGGTTCCTCCAGTTGATAGTATCCCAAAAATATCATAAACTGACAGATCAAAATCAATTGCCGATACCATTATTACACTATCATTAGTATTTACTTTATATCTTTCATTTAAGTCATTTATTGTATTAATAGCACTATTATGTGCAATTTCAACACCTTTAGGAATTCCTGTCGTTCCTGATGTCATAATTACATAGGCTGTATCAAACGGACTAATATTGACAGGTTTTTCAATTATACTTTGAATAGTTGATTGATCCATATCAACAAATGTGATATCTGTATCATCTAAATTAAAATCCCTTATTGTATTTTTATTGGATAAGACATGTTTTATTCCTATCTGTTCATATATTTTCCTTCTTCTTTCGTTGGGTTGATTAATACCGATAGGAACATATGCTGCACCGGCAAATAAAATTCCTAAAATACCAACTATTTGACTATATCCCCTTGGCAATGTTATTCCCACGTAGTCATTCTTTTTTACTCCAAAAGAAATTAAATTTGTTGCAATAATTAACGCCTTTTTGTACAAATCTCCATAAGTTAATTCAATACCGGATTGTGCATCCACGATAGCAACTTTTTCCGGGTTTACTTTAATCCTATCAAGAAATTCTGTATAGAGAGTTTGTTTAGGGTAACTCAAAGGCAAAATATTTTTTAATTCTTTTTCTCTATCTTCAATCTGATTCAACGGAAGAATTTCAGTCAATCTATACCAATTTTCATTATCACTTAATGATTGTAATAAAGTGTATAAAGAGTCGAACATATCATCAATCATTCCATCTGGAAATAATTCATCAACCACATCCCAGCATAATACAATCTCATCATCTACTAAATAAGTTTGAAAATCGAGCCAAACTTGTGGAGTTTGTGATACCATATAGTTTATTTTCCCGAATATTTTTCTTGTTTCCTGAGTCTCTAAAGGATAATCTATATTACAAGCAAACACCACAGGTGCAATATTGATAGTTTTTCCAACTTCTTTATAAACATCTCTTTGTACCTGCACTCCAGAGTATGAGCTGTGAGAGGCATTTTCTAAAAATGTGCCAGATATAGTTTTCACTCTATCTAAAAAATTTTCATTCTTTCTTTCACACTCAACTAATAGAAGATTAGTAAAATCTGCAACCATCCTTTTAACACTATTACCATTTACATCTCTATTGAATAATGGAACATTGATTACAAAATTTTCTTGATTTGTCCATCTTTCAATAATCATTGAATATGCTGATAACAGAACCATTGATGGGGTAACTTTATTTTTATATGCATTTTCTTTAATCTTAATCCAGTTTTCTTTGCTAATAATTTTCTTTCTTCTTGAAAAAACCACTTTTTCAATCATTTCTGGTTTTTTGTTGATGGGTAAGTTAGGTGCCTCTAAAGGAAAACTGGATTCAATTTTTTTCTTCCAGAATTCCTTATCTTTTTTGTATATTTCGTCATCTATTTTTCGTCCCTCCAGATAATTTTTAAAAGTATAATTGCTATCTATTGAAACTTTATCTTCTCCGCAGTACAGCTCTACAAGTCTACTCATTATAATGCCTATGCTCATTATATCTGCAACTAGAATATCAACATCTAAAAATATTCTATGTTTTTTATCCTTTAGTAACGCAATGCTAAGGCTAGCTACTTCTCCAACTTCTATATCAAATTTTCTATGAGACATTCCTTTTCTCATTTCCAATAGTTTTATGTCTGCATCTTCTTCAGATAGTGAAGTATAATTAAAAATTTTAACTTCTTTTGAGTATGGTTCTTCCATAATTTGCTGAGTACCATTACGGTTAAATTTTGCTCTAAGCATTGGATTTTCCATTTGTAAACAGTTCCAAGCAGCAGTTAATTTATCTGTTACAATCTCTTGTCCATCAATTTCTAAGTATGCGTGACACCCAACACCACCTAGAACCTGATCTTCTTCTCTCCCTACAAAATAAGCATACTGTACATCCGTTAAAGGGAACTCTTCCGAAATATTCTTTTCTCTTAAATCAGTTTTTTTATCAATATTTTTAATATTTGCTTTTTCAATAAGTCTAATCCAATCTTCAAGTGTAGGATTTTCCATTAGTTTTGCAAACGATAATTTTATCCCTAATTTTTTAAGCTCTGAAACTATTTGCATGATTTGGATAGAGCCTAAACCCTTTTCAATCAAATTGTCTTTTCCTGAAGGTTTAAATCCATCTAAATCTTCTTGTAAAACTTCATCAAGAAGCTTTATTGCCTGTTGCCTGATTTGATATTCTTCCATGCGATATTCTCCTTATTTAATCATTTGTTGCTTCAATTTATTTTTATCTATCTTTCCAACGCTTGTTAATGGCCATTGATCAACATACTGTACTTCATCCGGTAACTTAAAAGAAGCAAGTCCTCTTTCTACCAAATAATTCCTTATATCTCTAAGCGTAAGAACGGTACTCCCCTTCAAAATAAATACACCTATTTTTTCTCCGAGAGTCTCATCGGGTATGCCAACAATTTGCACTTCTCTAATATTCTTATTTGTAAGCAAAATATTTTCCAACTCAGAAGGAACTATTTTTTCTCCAGCACGATTTATCATCTCCAACACACGACCAACAATTTTATAATTGTCTCCATATAACTTAGCGGCTCTATCTCCTGTTCTTAAAAAACATTCTTCTGTAAACTGAGTATCATTTAGTTTTGATGAATCATAATATTCCAAAATAGTATATGGTCCCCTAACTATTAGCTCTCCAAAATCTCCATCAGAAACCTCTTTCCCGTTTTCATCAACAATACGAGCTTCGTCAAACTCACTTAACTTCTTCCCTTGAGTATATAATCTGTCATAATCATCGTCCAAAACCCTAGAGCAAGTAATCAACGACTCACTCATGCCATATAATTGCAATAATTTACAATTAAATTCTTCCTGAATCTTTTTTGCTAAGTTAGAATCAAGAACAGATCCACCTATCTGTATATACTTCAAACTGCTGATATCAGCATCATCATTTTTAAGATATTCTATACACATATTAGCTAAAGTAGGTACCAATGCCATAATGCTAATTTCCTGTTCCTCAATCAAAGGTATTATTTCATCAGGACTGGATACTCTACAAGTAACCACCTTACCACCTTTTGACAATGTCCCAATCATTCCCGGACAACAAAGTGCAAATTTATGGCTCATAGGTAAAGCTGCCAAATACACTGTATCTTCATTCATATCCGTTGCATTTGCCAATTCTTTTGCTAAATATATAAATTCACAATGCCTATTAGGTATTAGTTTAGGAAAGCCGGTTGTACCTCCTGACAATAAAAATATAGCAGTTTCCTTATAATCTAACTCTTCGGCAAATTTATTTTTTCTATTTTGTCTTAAAGCACATAATTTCTCATATTTCTCTGTTTCGCCAATCAAATAAACTTGTAAATCTTCTTTCGTATCTTCTATAATACTAGACACCATATCTTCATATGAAAATCCTAAGTACCTGTTAATTCCAATATATGCTTTTGCATTTGTTTTATTTAAAATTCCCTTAACTTCAGAATATCTATGACCCATCAAGATAATTACAGGAATCACTCCTATACTCATCATTGCAAATAAAATTATAATGAATTCTTTACTATTAGGAAGTTGAAATAATACTTTATCTCCCTTACAGAAGCCTTGATTTAAAAGTCCATTAGCATAACAATCCACTTCATCTTTAAGTTGTCTATATGTCAATTCTTCATTTTCATCTACAACTGCTACTCTATCGGCGTATGTATTTGACCACATTTTCAAATGTTCGCTAACGGTTAGATGCTCCCAAACATTTTTGTCATAAAAGTTGATTAATTGTCTCTTAATCTCTAAATTCATAATATTTGCCCTACCTTTTTAATAGCATAATGCAAAAACAAATTTTTCTTTTTCAAAAATTAAAATCTCCTTTTGAATATCATTTTCTTTATCTATAACTTTCATTACATTATTATTTTTATTAATAACATCAACTGTTTCCAAATTTTGAATTAAGCCGACTCCTTTATATTTTAAATAAGCTTCTTTAGAAACCCAATATTTGTAAAAGTCCTTCAGACCTAATATTTTTTCATTGTTAATAAAAAAATTATTCTTAATTTCACTATAATCTATATTTCTTTCTATATTTTCAATATCAACTCCTATATCATTTCTTGAGAAAGCTACTATTGAAAATCCTGTGGTATGTGATATATTAAAATGTAAATTCAAATGATTTCTAATATATGGTTTATTATATTTACCGTAACGCCATCTAATCTCTTCGCATTTTAGTTTCTCAATTTTAGAAAATAGCAAGTTTACTATTGCTTTTGTTACAGCATAATTAATTCTGTCACTTTCTTTTCTATACTTCCACATAATTTCAATTTGATCTTTACTTAAATATGGAATACATTCACTTATAATTCCATAACTATTTGTTTCTACAGCAACTACTGCTATACAATCATCATGTATAAATTGAACTACCTCATTAATGTCATATTTTGTTAGTTCTGTATTTTTAATTATTTTTAACGTTTTCATTAATATAGCTTTTTATTTCCCTTATAACCATTTCAGTAGATGTATTTACAAACATATGCTTGCCATCTATATATTTATAGACGAATTCTTTTGTTGTATAATCTTGCCATTTTTTAAGTTCTTCTAATTTCATTTCTTGATCTTTATCTCCCATAAGTCCAAGTATGGGACTTTCTAATTTTTCATGTTTTGTATCTTTATAGTCCTCGTCTATTACAAAATCTGCTCTAAGTGTCGGTAAAAAAATTGAAATTAATTCTTTATTATCTAATATCTCTTTCGGAGTTCCCTCATATCTTCTTAGACCTTCTATAAATCCCTCATCATTTAGATGATAAATTGGGTTTGGTTCTTTATATAGTGGAGCTCGCCCTGCTGAAATTATTATCCCTCTTGGGTTTACATAATCAGACTTTTTGATTCTTAAAGCAAGTTCATAGACAATCTTTGTTCCCATGCTATGTCCAAATAAAAAGTAAGGTTTTTCAAAATCAAAATTTTCTTTCATATCATTGAATAACTCTTCCACTAAAACATTTATATCACTTATAGCCTTTTCAGAGAATCTATTTTCTCTGCCAGGATACTGTGCCACGTAAAGTCTAGTATCATCAAATTTATCTGCCCATTTTCTAAATGCGGATACTCCACCTCCTGCAAACGGAAATATAACAAGGCTAGCTTTAATATTATTTTCGTCTAATTCTTTATTTAGTATTTCAAAATTTTTTGACATAAATTCACCTTTTAATTCATTCTTTGTTAGCGATAGCTAACCTTAATTTATTATATACTATTTGATAACATTTATCAATAGGTTTTTGATCTTTTTTGTAAAATAATTAAAAAAAATAGCATAAAAAACTTATTTAAAAGTAATCTATGCTATATATTATAAAGTTTCATTAAAATGTTTTTTTAGTTTTTCAAAAGTTTCATCTGAAATAACATGTTCTATAAGGCAAGCTTCGGCTTCTGCTTGTTTAGGATTAACTCCAAGTTTAATGAATACACCAGTAAGATACATATGCTTTTTATACATCTTTTCACAAAATTTTTTTGATTCGTCTGTTAAACGAATTATTTTATCATCTCCATAAGTTATCCTGCCTTTACTTTCAAGTTTTTTTAGCATTCTTGTAACCGTCGGCCTTTTATAATCCAAAAAGTTAGCAAGATCTATATTTCTAACCTCTTCATTTTCCAAAGATAAAATATATATGGCTTCTAAATAATTTTCTTCAGCAAATTCCCTGTGTAAAATAAATTACGCCCCCTCTTAAATTGTTAGTGATTAAGAATTTAATTAAATATTTTGAAATTTGATAATTTAAAATATTTTTTAACATCATACATATTATTATAGTTGTAAAAGTCTCTATTTCAAAGTAAATTTTTCAATTATAGCAATTATAGCAATTATAGCAAGCACAGTAAGTGCATATGCACTTACTAAAAATGGAATAAGAATACTACGATTATATCGCTTATTTTTTTCCATTTTACTTGTTGGGGAATATCCCCAAACCCCTAAATTTATAATAATTAAATTCATCAACAAACTCTTATAATAGCTTCAACGTAAACTTGAATATTATCTCAAAAAATGATAAAATATAAGCAATAAAAAAATAAATCAGGAGATTTCCAGACGAAATATATAGAATAAATTAAACCTGTAAGTCAAGTTATCCTACTTGAATTTACAGGTTTTTCTTTTTTATTTCGATTAATAAATTTATTAGGAAGACAAGCTTCAAGGAGGTTTACTACGAGCTCTATCTATACAATTATTATCCCATAAGAAAGAGGGATTGAGAACAAAATGTAGTATTTATTACTACAACTATAATATACGAGGAGGTTAAATTATGACAAGTAGATTTAGAAATAACGGAATTTATTTAATGTTATCTGACGAGGAGTTAGAATTGCTAAATGAAAAATATAAAGCATCTAAGTGTAAAACTCTTAGGCAATTTATTATGAAATGTATTTTAGAAAAAGATATTTATGTATTAGATATGGATGTCTTTCGTAAAATGTCAACAAATATAAGTCGTACTTCAAATAATATAAATCAAATTGCTAAAAGAGTAAATACTACATCAATTATATATAAAGATGATGTAGAAGATTTAAAAAGCTTATTAGAAAATCAAGCGAAAGATATTTTCTCTATGCGTAAAAAAATATACTCTCTTACTAATTCTAATAGCATAAATACGGAGAAAGAATAATGGCTATTACTAAAATTCACCCTATAAAATCTACCTTAAAAGCAGCACTTGATTATATTATGAATAGTGATAAAACAGATGAAAAAATTCTAATTTCCTCCCTAAACTGTAACCCTATAACTGCTCATTTAGAATTTGAACAAACAAAAATAGAATGTAATTCTAAAGCAAAAGTTTTGGCAAGACATTTAATTCAATCTTTTTTCCCTGGAGAAACTACTGCTGAAGAGGCCCATCAAATAGGTATAGAACTATGCGATAAAATCTTAAAAAGAAAGTATGAATATGTTCTTACTACCCATATAGATAAGGGACATATTCACAATCATATACTATTTAATAATGTTTCTTTTGAAACTGGTAAAGCATATCAAAGTAATAAAAAAACTTACCACCAAATTAGAAATCATAGTGATGATTTATGTAGAAAGTATAAGCTATCAGTTATAGATGAAGATTATGCAAAATTTAAAGAAAAGTATAAAACCAATGGAAAGTCCTACAAAGAATATGTTGAATTTAAGAAAGGAAAATCTTGGAAACATAAACTTCAAATTGCTATTGATCATGCTATTAATAAAACAAATAGCTATGAGGATTTCTTAAAGCTTATGGAAGAATATGGCTATGAAATTAAACTTGGAAAATATCTTTCTTTCAGACATAAAGAACAAGGAGAAAAAGGGCGATTCATTCGTGCGAGGGAAACTACTCTTGGAAAAGATTATACAAAAGAGAAAATAAAAGAAAGAATTGAAAATAAGGTAAATGAAAATTACAAAAATAGTGAAGTATATTATGCTAAAAAATCTTATAAGAAATTTGATAATATAATAGATATGGAAGGCAATGAAAAGGTTAAATCTTCTAAAGGTTATGAAATATGGGCAAGAAAACATAACATGAATACTATGGCAAATACCTTAAATCAGCTTAGAAAATATGGTCTATCATCTAGTATGGATTTAGAAAATAAACTTCAAGAGGAGGCTGTTAATAGGCAAAAAATTTTAAATAAAATTAAGGATATAGAGAGAGTTATGAGCGAAATTTACACAGCTATTGAAGACATTAACACTATAAAAATAAATAAGGTTATCTATAGAACCTATAAAGAAAATCCAAATGATAAAGATTTTTATAGTGAATATAAGCCTCAAATTATCGCATATGAAAAAGCAATAAATACTTTAGAAAAGTGTCAATATAAAAATCCAAGTATAAAAGAGTTATCAAATTTATATGATGAATACAAAAATAAAAAAGATATTCTTATGGATGACTACGCCAACGAGAATATCTTGATAAATGAATTGACTCAATTAAGAAAGAATACTGATAAGTATATTTATAATGAATTATATAAGTAAGGATCTGGTGTATCAGCTTTCTCTGGTAGTGTGAAAAGTTTTGTATATCAGCCCTCCTGATAGGATGTGGCTGATATTTTTTCAATATAACCCCTCATTTTTTCTTAAAGACAACCAATAAAAAAATACAGGAGGCAGACTAAAACCTGCCCCCTATAATCTTTTACCTTTCTATGAGACTGTGTAAAGTTTTGTGTATAGAAACCTCCTGATTAGGGTAAAGAAAAACTAACCAGGAGGAATTTTTATGCCAAGAAAAAGACCGGAAACAAGAAGAAGTAAAATAGCAAAAATGTTAATTG
>NZ_VULQ01000015.1 GCF_009696575.1 Anaerococcus porci
TTTGACTTGCTCTCTCGCTTCTTTGCTTTTTTCTTTTCACAATTTGGCTTTTAATATCAATAAAATATAGCTATCTTTTTGATAGCTATATTAGTATATTATTTTTATTTTGTTTTGTCAAATATTTATTTATTTTCTTTTACATTCATAGAACTTACCACATAGTAGTCCCTAAGTGAGCTAATTAAAGCAGCATTTCCTATTCTCATATATGGTCCTATAAATTTTTTATTATAGGCAAATAATCCTGTCACAAATGAAAAGTCTGTAATTATCGCCCTATCTTCTTTTACTTCTATGAATTTTAGTGGTTCTACCTCATAATATTCTTGGTAAATATAGTTTTTATTCTTTATACTGGTTAAGATTTTTTCAAAGTTTTCTTTATCCTCTTCTTTACCTACATAAATCCCATGAGATGCGTAACCTTGAATTGGCTTTAATATATACTTATCTTTATTTTCAAGTAGTTTTTCTTTGTCTCTTTCGTATATTAGTTTTTCTGTAAAAGGTATATGTTTTTCTATAAAAAGATTTTCTTCATTTGTTAGAATTTTCTTTGTTTGCTCAAGTCTTAGTATTCTAAATATATCTTTAGTATAAAAAAGTGTTGACCTAAATGAACCTATTGTGACAATCTCATCATTTAAGTAGGAGTCTATGAAGTCCTTTCCTATCTCCTTATTTTCTATAAGATCACTTGTTACAAGCCTTCTATATACTAGGTCGATTTTCATATCATCAATATATAGACCACCATCTTTTCTTTTTAAGTCTTTGAGATTAGCTATTTTACAATTATGACCCTTTTTTATAAATAAATCCCTTATAGTTCTAAATTCAATATTATCAAATTTTACTATATCTACTATTGCGATATTTATCTTTCTATCTCCCTTTATAGATTTATATAAACTTTCTATAGAATCTACTAAAGTTTGGAGTAAGTCAGAATAGCTTATTTTGTATTTTTCTAAAAGTTTCTTATAAATTTCGCTATCTTTTATTAAATTTTGTAAGGACTTATCTTCAAGCATTGCGGAAGACCCATCTGTGTTTAGTTCACAAAATTTATACTCATCACGACCATCATACATCACGTCAAACCTTGCTATCGGTGTTGATATGTCATAACCTGGATCTTTTAATATAAGTTTCTCACTTAAGGAATCTAGGGAAAATAACTTTCTATATTCTTCATTTCTTACATATTCTTTGGTGACTTTTTCTACTATAGACATTAAGATATCAATCATTTTCTTATATCTATTAAAATCCTCGTCACTATAAAAGTAAGCATCATACAAGGTTGGTATTACTTCTTCTTTGTAAGTTGCTCCGTAGGATTTCCTATTATCTAATAGTTTTTTATAATCTTTTTTATATTTTTTAAAGTCTTTATTGATTTCATCAAGTAAATATTCTTTTATCTTATTATTTATCATTAATTCTTATCACCTAATCTTCTTCTGGGTTGTAATTTACTATTGAAACAAATTTATCATTTTTATCCTTGATTTTTCTAATCCTCTTATCAAAGTCAATTCGTTTCATCCATACTATCTTATCACAACCTAAACACCTAAGTTTCATATCAGCACCCATTCTTTCAATTTTCCACTTATTTTCTCCACATGGGTGACCTTTTTTTAGGCTTACTATATCATTTAACTTATATTTTTTCATATTAATCTCCACTTTTAATATCAAGTTCAGATGCTTTAACATTTCTCTTTTCAATCTCTTCTTTTAGGAGAAGTCTTATTTTTCTAGCCACCATCCATTGGCTTCCCGCCTTAACTGTGCTAGTTACCCTTATCCTATAAGAAAGTTCCGAAAATTCATTTATTTCAAAAAACTGAAGTTTTTTTATAAAATAGTTCTTATATTCCTTATCGCTTAAAAGCTTTTGAGATACTGTATTTATTAGATCCATTACCTCATCAATTTTTGTATCATATGAGACATTAAAATAAGCATCAGCTTTTTGAAATCCTCTATTATAGTTTTTTACACTAGATATTTGAGAATTTGGTATGACATGTAATGAGCCATCATAATCTCTGATTTTTGTATTTCTAAGTTCAACACTTTCAACTTCTCCTTCAATTCCAGCTACCTTGACCCAATCTCCAACTCTTATTGTATCATCCAAAATTATAAACATGCCTTTAATAAAATCTTGAACTATGCTTTGGGCACCGAAAGCTATTGCAATACCTCCTATACCAGCAGTTGCTAAAATTGACCTTGTATTTATTCCTATTATGTTTAAAATCATAGTTATTGCAAAGAATATAACCACAAATCTTGCAAATGAATGCAAAGATTTTGATAGGGTTTCAAATTTATTTGAATTCAAAACGGAGATTCTTTTTTTAGAATCTAAGGTCTTTTGTATTATTGAACTTAAAATAGCTAAAAATATTTTAGCCACTATTATAACTATTAAGATAGAAACTATATCAAGGATTATCTCATTTTCTATGAATTTTTCTAGTGTTTTTTTTAGCATCCTCTACCTCTTTTAATATTTTAATAATTTCTTTGCTAAGATTTTCATGAAAATCCTCAGCCATATGAAGTCCATCTAGATATCTTCCAGGAATATTCCTACCATCTATATGATAGTCGCCAAGCTCTTTCAAGCTTTCATCATAAGAATCAATCTTATTATTTATGGTTTCATATGGACTAAAGCAAGTTTCCTCTTCTATAAAAGGAGGAAGAATTAAAATTTTTTTCTTAGCTAGACTTAATTCTAATATACTTTTGACATTATTATATGCAAATTTCGCACTTATCCCCTGATAAAAGTCATTGACACCAACAAAAACAATTAAAACATCTGATTCATATTCTCTTCTTTCTTTGAACATCTTAAAGCAGTCTGAACTTGTCGCTCCATTTTTTGATATATTTAAAACACTAAAACCCGCCTTTGATAAAAGGCGGGCATAAGAGTTGTTGATTAAGTATCCCTTAGAAAAGGAATCTCCAACTATTGTTACTTTCATTATTTTACCTTCTTTAAGGCAAGGGCTGTTCTTGATGGTAGATATATTTCAATTCCATCATAATCAGTATGTTCAAGATTCTTAGACTCATATACATAGTCTTTAGAAATCCTTCCAAGTCCTCCAAATTCTATATCATCTGTATCTAGAACCACCTTAAACTCTCCCTTATCGTGGATTGGAACTTGAAATGAATCATAAGAGTTTTGTGGGTGGAAGTTAAAAATGTAGACCAAGTCATTATTTCTATAGGCTATAACTTTTCTATCATTATCAAGCCATAATCTAAATATATCATTTCCTAATTGATTATTATCCTTGATATTTTCAAGCATTCTCTTATCCCAATTTAAAAGCCATTCATATTTTAATAATCCATTATCAGCCAAAGACCACAACCTTCTTGCATAGTGGTAGGAGTAATTGTTTCCCTCTCTTGGAAAATCAATCCATTCAGGATGACCAAATTCATTGCCCATAAAATTAAGATAAGCATCAGCTCCCATAGATATGGTAATCCACCTTATCATCTTATGAAGAGCTATGGCTCTGTCAATTACTATAGAGTGTTTATCTTTTTCCATCTCCCAATACATTGCAGAATCTGCAAGTCTAAAAATAGTAGTTTTTGAACCTACTAAGGCTTGGTCATGGCTTTCTACATAGGCTATTCTTTTTTCTTCTGGTCTGTAGGTTGATAACTCATACCACATCTTGCCCATATCCCAATCTTCATCTCGTATTGAGAGAGTTTTTTCCCAAAAATCCGGCATTCCCATTGATAATCTATAATCAAAGCCTATGCCACCATATTTAATAGGAAGACACATCCCTGGCATAGCTGACATATCTTCGGCTATGGTTATAGCATCTTTTTTTATCTCTCTTATAAGCTCATTGGCCATTTGCAAGTAATTTATAGCCTCTATATCTGTATTCATAGAAAAGTACTTTGAGTAATTATCAAAGCTTACTCCTCTTCCATGATTTTTATAAATCATTGATGTAACACCATCAAATCTAAAACCATCGAAGTGATATTCTTCAAGCCAATATTTTATATTTGATAGTAAAAAGTGGCAAACTCCAGGTTTAGCATAGTCAAACAATTTAGAATCCCAATCAGGGTGATTACCTTCTTCACCTTTGTGGAAGAATTGGTAGTCTGTTCCATCAAACTCATTTATACCTTCATTAGTGTTTTTAACAGCATGAGAATGAACTAAATCCATTATTACGTTAAGACCCATTTCATGAGCCTTATTTATTAGAGATTTTAATTCATCATTTTCACCATACCAAGAAGATGGTGAAAAGAAGTTTGAAACTTGATAGCCAAAAGATCCATAGTATGGATGCTCTGCTATGGCCATAAATTGTACTGTATTATATCCTTCGTCTTTTATTCTTGGGAGTATGTTTTTCTCAAACTCTTTGTAAGTACCTATGCCTTCTTTTTCTTGAGCCATACCTATGTGGGTTTCATAGATTAAAAGATTATCCTTTTTAGTCTTAAATTTCTCATCTGTCCATTCAAATTTCTTTCTAGGATTTAAAACCACTGCAGAAAAATCTAGATTCTCATCTCTTTCAACCCTTCTTGCATATAAAGGAATCCTATCTTGAGTCCTATCCCCATAGTCAATCATAACCTTAATTCTTGACTTATGAGGAATGGTTCTAATTCCCTTTATATTTATTTCCCAATCTTCATTATTTATTTTTTCTAAAGGATGAGAATGCCTATCCCAATTATTGAAGTCTCCAATCAAATAAAGTCCCTTAGCATTTGGGGCCCATTCTCTGTAAACCCAACCAGTTCTTGTTTTGTGGATTCCATAATAGTTATGGGCATTAGCAAAGTCCTTAAGTTTCTCTCCCTTTTTTAAAAGTTTTGACTTTTGCTTTTTAAATTCTTCCATCCTAAGATCTATATCACTTTTATAATCCTTAATCCAAGGATCTATCTCCAAAATCTTCCAGTCCTTCATTTTCTTTGCCTCTTTTTCTATAATATTATTTTTATTTTTCCTCTTTGCTCTTTTCTATTATCTTATCAGTCAATTCCTTTGGAACTTCTTCATATTTTTCAAACTCCATTGAAAATGAGCCACGAGCTTGAGTCATTGACCTTAAGTCAATTGAATAGGTCAAAACTTCACTTTGTGGTGCTAAGGCAGAAATTACTTGGCTACCATCTTCTTGTGATTGCATACCTAATATCCTACCACGTCTTTTATTCATATCTCCCATAACATCACCCATATATTGTTCATCAACTTTGATTTCAAGTTTCATTATAGGTTCAAGAATAATAGGTTTTGCCTCTTCAATCCCTTTTTTAAAAGCAATTCTTGCAGCTGATTTAAAGGCTTGTTCATTAGAATCAACTGGGTGGTAAGATCCATCATATAAAGTCGCCTTAATTCCAACTACCTTATAACCTGCTAGAGGACCTTCGTCCATTGACTCCAAAAGCCCTTTTTCTACAGCTGGAAAATAGTTTTTAGGAACTGCTCCACCAAATACTTCTTCTTCAAAGACAAACTCTTCATCACATGGTTCAAATCTTATAAATACATCTCCATATTGTCCAGCTCCACCAGATTGTTTTTTGTGCTTTCCTTGAACATCAGATTTACCTTTTATAGTTTCTCTATAAGGAATCTTAAGTTCTACTACCTTGGTATTTACTGAATAGTTATCTCTTAATTTATCCATTAAAACTTCAAGTTGCACATTACCAAGTCCTGATAAGACTTCTTGATGTGTTTCTGCATTTCTTTCATCTATAAAGGTTGGATCTTCTTCTGCTAATTTTTTAAGAGCAGACGAAATCTTATCTTCGTCATTTTTACTTTCGGCCTCTATTGCATAAGATAGGACAGGTGTTGGATATTTTATCTTCTTATATTCTATAGGATTATCCTTAGTACATAAACTATCCCCAGTTTGTAAACTTTCTTGTTTTGAAAATGCTCCTATATCTCCTGCTATAACCTTATCTGTTTTAATTTGTTCTTTTCCTCTTAAGAAGAAAATATTTGACGCTTTTGCTTCCTTTTCTTTGCTGATATTATAGAAATTATCATCCTTATTTATTATACCTGATAGGACCTTAAATATTGAAATCTTACCTAAAAATGGATCTGCTATCGTCTTAAATACTACAGCTGAAAAAGGACTATCTTCGCTGACTTCAAATCCTTCATATCCATCTTTAACTCTAAAACCTATATTTGCATCAGCATGGTCAGGAGATGGCATAAATCTTGTGATAATATCAAGCAAAAGATCAAGACCTATAGATTTTTCGACACTTCCAGCTAAAAGAGGAACTGCACTACCATCTATTATTGCTTTTCTAAATCCTTCTTTGAACTCCTCTTTAGTGAATTTCTCTCCTGAGAAATACTTATCCATAAGAGCATCATCACTTTCTGCTACAACTTCAAGGATTTCTTCATAAACAGTATCTACTTCTTCTTTCCTTAATTCTGGAATTTCAACTTCTTCAGCTACACCATTAGTGTATTTGAAAGCCTTTTTATCTATAACATCGATTAAACCTTCAAATTCTTCACCCTCGCCAAGGGTCAAGGTTAGTGGGATTATTTTTTTCGAAAATTCAATGTGTAGGTCACTTACTACTTTGTTAAAGTTGGCATTTTCTTTGTCTAACTTATTTACAAAGATAATTCTTGGTAGAGAAATATTTTCTGTATATTTCCAATATTTTTCTGTTCCTACTTCTATTCCATTTTCTCCATCTATTACAAACAAACTAGATTCACTTGCTCTAAGAGCGTTTAAAACTTCTCCCTCAAAGTCAAAAAACCCAGGAGCATCTATAAAATTAACTTTATAATCTCCGTACTCAACAGGTATTATCGAAGTTTGAATAGAAATACCTCTTTTGATTTCTTGTTTTTCATAGTCAGAAACTGTGTTTCCTTCACTTACCTTCCCAGCCCTATTAATTGCCTTTGTAGATAAAAGCAAAGCCTCTGTTAGGCTGGTCTTTCCGGCCCCTGAATGGCCAACCAAGCTCAAATTTCTTAATTTGTTTGTTTTATAGTCTTTCATAATAAAATAACCTCCGTTTTGTCGATGAAAACATTTTTTAGTCTTCTAAATATTTTATACCCATTTTCCTAAAATTTACTAATATATTTTCATTTATTTTCATAATATAGAGCTTTGCAAATGTTTTTGCAAAAAACACTTGAAGTATTTCCATTTAAATAACATTCCTTATAAAAAAAGACTGCTGCATAATAATTAATCTTTGCAAAATTATTACAAGTTCCTCTACAATAACTTAAAATCGACAAACAGTAAGTTTGTGTTCAAATCATCTATGAGTAACTTGTAATAATACAAAGATAAAAATTCATTATTTTACAACAGTTTCTCTTTTATTTATTAAATTTTTTATTCCTCTTTTTATAACTTCAAAAAATGATAGAGACCTTCTTAATTTGTCTGAGTCTAGGTATTTATTTATTGCTCTCAAGGTCTTTTTATTATCTGTAGTAGTGAAGATAAAGTATCCACTACTTCTGGTGTGGATTGCAAAACGAGTGATTTTTTTCTTGAAAATCACACTTGCACTTATATAAGAAATTTCTTTATATGGGATTTGAATATAATCTTTTATATTTTTTTCATTATAATATTCAAAGGCCTTATCACCTACCATGATATTACCATCGGATGTTAGACCATTAAGAAATCTTCCCTTAATGGTCAAATCAACACTTTTATTTTTACTTTCTACCATCTACATTATTCCAAAAAAGCTTGAAACAATTCCTATTATAAATAGAGCAACTATTATAGTAATTGGTGATACATTTTTCTTTAAAAGCTTACATATACCTAGGGTTAAAAGCACTGGTACAAGCCCTGGTATGAGTGAATTTAGGTTCTCTTGTAAGGTTGTAACCTTAACTTGCTCAAGTCCATCTGCTCCAAGCGAAGAGTAGAGTTTCAAAGCTTCTTTTATTCCTTCAGTCCCTTGTGAGATTGAGTTCCAATCTATAAAGGATCCTGCTTGTTGGCTTACTTCTGATACATTTACTGTAAATGTTACATTTACCCATCTTTGTACCAAAGCTCCTACTATAAACATACCTACAATTGAGGCAACTAAATTAATTTTACCCAAAAGTCCACCAGAAAGGTCTTTTGTTATTTCATTTCCTACCTTATAACCAAATTCTTGAGTCTTCCATTCGAATACCATTCTTATGATATTCCATACCACAAAAAAGATAAGTGGTCCGAGAGCTGAACCTGATAAGGCAAAGCTTGCTCCCAAAGCTCCTATAATAGGCCTTGCTGTAAACCAAAATACAGGATCTCCAACTCCTGCTAAAGGTCCCATCATACCAACCTTTACAGAGTTTATAGTCTTATCTTCTATAGCTGCTCCATTTGCCCTTTCTTCTTCCATAGCAAGAGTTACTCCCATAACTGGACTTGATAAGTATGGATGAGTATTATAAAACTCCATGTGTCTTTTTAGAGCAGCTTTTCTATCTTCTGGACTTTTGTATAGTTTCTTAATAGCTGGAATTATAGAATAGCACCAACCACCATTTTGCATACGTTCGTAGTTCCAAGATCCTTGAAGAAATTGATGACGGTTAAATACCTTTATTCTATCAGATCTTGATAATTGTATTCTTTTTTCATTTGCTTCAGTCATATTTCCTCCTAATAATCATTGATAATATCACCAAGTGGGTCTCCTGTATTTGAAGAGGCTCCATTTGATGAAGATGATTCTTTAAGTTTCAAATAAATTAGAGCTATGGCAAAGCCTATAACACCAAGTCCTATTAAGGTAAGTTGTGGTATTGCTGCAAATACAAAACCAATGGCAAAAAATGGCCAGGTTTCCTTAGTGCTCATCATATTTATTACCATGGCATAACCTACTGCTGCAACCATACCTCCACCAACTTCCATGCCATGATTTAGCCAATCAGGCATAGAGTTTAATACTGACGTAACAACCTTTGGAGATACAAAGCAAAGGGCAAAAGCTGGTATAGCTATTCTTAAACCTTGCATTAGGATAGCTAATATTTGAAGTATTTCAATCTTTCTAAAGTTTCCTTTTTCTGCTGCTGAATCCATTCCGTGAACTATAGGAATAGCAAGTGTTCTTGCTATCATTGTTAAGAATAATCCTGCTACTGAAAGTGGAACTGCTATAGCTATAGATGTATTTATAGCGTTGTTTACATTTCCTGTCCCATCTTGTAGGGCTATAACCATAATTATAGCACTTGCTACTGAAGCTAGTGCTGCATCTGGTGCAACTGCCGCTCCTACATTTGCCCATCCTAGGGCTATCATTTGAAGGGCTCCTCCAAGCATAATCCCTTCTTTTAAGTGTCCACTTACAAGTCCAATCAAAGTACAAGCTACTATTGGTTGATGGAACTGAAACTGATCGAGTATTCCTTCCATACCTGCAAGTAGGGCAACTATAACAATTAAAATAACTGTAATTGTTGACATAATTCCTCCTTAAGCCAAACCAAGTTCTGATTTCGCTTTTCTCATAATATTAGTAAAATTATCTCTTTGGTCTGATGGAACCTTTCTAACGTCTATATTTACACCTAAATCTAGAAGTTTTTCAAAGGTTTTTACATCTTCTTTGCCCATAGAAACTGTACTTGTAACATAGGCCTTTCCTTGAGAATGTGACATAGAACCTAGGTTTAATTCCTTAAGATCAATCCCTTTTTCTATAAGCTCTAGAGCATCTTCTGGGTTTTCAAATAAAAGCATTGCCCTAGTTTTGCCAAATCGAGTATCCTTAAATATTTCAGCCATTTTCCAAATTGGAACAACGTGCGCCTTAACTCCTGGAAGAGCTGCCTCCATAATCATAGACTTACGAAGATTATCTTTGCTTACATTATCACTTACAACAATAATCCTGTCAGGATTTGTAGATTTTGTCCAACTTGTAGCAACTTGACCATGAAGAAGTCTTGTATCAATTCTTGCAAGAACTATATTGATTTTTCCATCTCCTAATACAGTCCCTTCAGGAATTGAGCCTTGACTTATAGCAGAATCTTTGCTTGGTTTCTCTGATGAAATATTTTTATTATTATAGTCATCCATCAAACTTTCAGGCTTTGTCCTTACTCCTTCCTTGGCAGGTTCTAGTAAAACTTTTGCAAGATCATGGGATTTTTCTTCCATAAGTCTTGAGCCTAAGGCTTCTATAAGCATTGGTAAATTAAGACCTGTTAGTATGGCCCAGTTTTCTTCGTGACCATTTAATAAGGCTGAAACTTGATTAAATGGTGTTCCACCCCATAGGTCAACTAAGAAAATAATTTCCTCGCAATCAAGCCTTTTGATTTTTTCTTCAAGCTCAGCCCTTAGATCATCTGGACCCATAGATGGCAAAAGTACTGCTGTTTCAAGCTTTTCTTGCTCACCAAAAATCATCTCACCTGATTGTCTTATACCTTCGGCAAATTCTCCATGACTTGCTAGTATAATACCTATCATCTTATACCTCCTTTTGATTGATATATCATTATTAGTTTACACCATATGCTTAAACCTTAGCAAGCTAAATTTTTCTATAATTTTTAAAGATATATAAAAAGCACTTATTAATGAGATAAAATATAAAAGAGAGTATAGTCATATTAATATAAAGAAAGGGTTAATCAATGGAAAAATACACATTATTAAAAAATAAAAAATACGAAAAACTTGGCCTTGATGTCTACCTTTACGAACACAAGAAAACCAAGGCTAAGATTAATTATATAAAGACAGATGATAAGAACAAGACTTTCGCTATAAGCTTTAAGACCCCTCCTGAAAGCTCTAAAGGAATATCCCATATCTTAGAGCATTCAGTCTTAAATGGATCCAAAAAATATAGAACTAAAGAACCTTTTATGGATATGATAGCTTCAAGTCTTCAAACTTTCCTAAATGCTATGACTTTTCCAGATAAAACAGTCTATCCTGTAGCAAGCGAGAATGAGAAAGACTTTTTTAACCTTCAAGATGTCTACCTTGATGCAGTATTTAATCCAAGGGTATTAGAAAAAGAAGAAATATTTTTACAAGAAGGAAGAAATTATAGGTTTAATGAAGATAGAGAACTTGAAGTATCGGGCGTGGTTTATAATGAAATGAAAGGAGCTATGACAAATCCTGATACAATTATTGTAAACCACATCAATAAATACCTTTATAAAGACTCCTGTTATGAGTATATCTCTGGTGGTAATCCTTATGATATTGCAAAGCTTACATATGATGAGTTTGTAGACTACTATAAGAGATTTTACCATCCAACAAATTCCAATATTTTCTACTATGGGGATATGGATATAGATAAATATTTAAAAAATCTAGATGAGGAATACTTATCAAAATATGAATATAAGAAAATTGATGTGGATTTAAGTGTTAAAGAAAATTCCTATGATAAGGTTATTTATGAGGATTTCCAATCAAATAAGGAAGATCCTAACAAGTCATACCTTACCTATTCGTTCCTTACAAATGAGTCCTCTAATATAAAAGAAAGTCTTACAAATGGAATTTTATCAATTGCCCTTATCAATTCTGATTCTTCAAGAATAAGCCAAAGAATCTACAATGAAATTGAGCCAGAAGCTTTTTATGCAAGATTGGGATATGGCTCTCGTTCATCTATCCAAATTACAGCCCAAGGGGCAAGCGATAAAAAACTGGATAAGTTTATAGCAATAATCGAAGAAGAGCTTAAATCTTATAGTAAGGAGATTCCAAAAGACTCTCTAAAAGCTGCCCACTCACTTTTTGACTTTTCTCAAAGAGATCAAATAAATTCAGCTAGCAAGGGAATTGAATATATCTTAATGCATAATCTTGATAATGAAATATTTGAAACACTTGAATTAATTGACATTATAAATGAACTAGGTGATTTAATAGAAACTGACTATTATGAAAAATTTCTTAATAAATATTTCTTAAATAACAAGACCAAGCTTATCCTTGTAGCAAAGCCTAAAAAAGACTACTTTAATAAAATTGAAGAGAAAATCAATTTAGAGCTTAAAAATTTAAAGAAAAGTTTAGATGAAAATGGGATAAAAGAACTTAAGAAAAAAGAAAAAATTTTAGAAGATTTTCAAAATAGACCTGACACTAAAGAAGAAAAAGATACTATCCCAAAACTTGATATAGAAGACCTTGATACAAAAGTCGAAAATATACCAAGATATATAGAAGGTAAATTCATTCACCACTCCTATGATACAGCTGGAATGATTTATACATCTATCTATTTTGATATAAATCATTTAAATCTTGAAGAAATAAAGATTTTAAGTCTTATAAGTGACTATTTAGGATCAATAGATACAAAATCCTATTCCTACCAAAAATTAGATGATATAATCCCTATAAATATGTCTGGATTTAATCTTAATATAGTAAGCCTTAAGAAAAAAGATGGAAAAATTACAAATCTTTTAAAAGTAGATTTTAAGACAACTAGTGATAGGTATGAGTCATCCCTTAATATAATTATGGAGATTTTAGAAAATTCAATCTTTGATGATAAAAAAAGACTTACAGATTTAATAAAGCAAATTAAGGCTTCTTTTGAAATGACTATGTATGATTCAGGACATATGCTTGCCCTTACCAGAAACTTTGCTCACTTTGATAAGCTTTCTTATATAAAAGAAAACTTAAGTGGTATAGGCCACTATTACTTCTTAAAAGATATAGAAAATTTATCAAATAATAGTTTTGACACTTTTAGAAAAAAGCTTGAATCTGTATATAAAAAAGCTATCACAAAGGATTATATTTTAAATATCACATCAGATGATAAGGATTATGAGCTTTCAAAAAATCTTATTGATGACAAGTTTAAGGGATTTAAAGATAAAACTTATAATGATTTAGAAATAGATTTTAATGATAAATATTTTAAAGAAGCCATAAAGTCTGATGCCAACGTAAACTATGTTTCTATTGGAGCAAGACTTAAAGAAAATGATCAAAAGAAATTAAATCATATAACTTTTGCATGCCAAATCCTATCAAATCCATATCTCCATGATTTAATCCGTGCCAAAGGTGGAGCATATGGTGCAGGAATTATGATTGATAAGTATGGAAATATAGGAGCTTACTCATATAGGGATCCTAATATAGAAAAAACCATAGATAATTACAAAAAAATCCCAGAAATTCTAGAAAACTTGAACCTTGACCAAAGAGACTTTACTAATCAAAAAATCTCAAAAATGGGTTCATATCTTAAGCCAAAGTCTTTAAGTGAAAAAGGTTCAACAGACTTTATAAGATATATTCAAGAAGTTGATATAAAAGAAATAGAAGAAAAGCTTGATGATATAAAAAATGCTAGTATCTCTGATATAAAGGCTTTAAAAGATGATTTTAAATATATTTTTGACCAAGATAATATAAGTGTGTTTGGAAATAGGGGGATGATAGAAGAAAATAAAGACTTATTTGATGATATAATAGACATAGACTCTTATACTAAAACCTAATTAAAAGCGTATAATAAGAATATGAAAAAGATAATAGATGAAAAAACAAAAAAAGAAATTTATGAGCTTGAAAAAGCCATAAAAAATACAAACAATAAAAAAGAAGAAGTTAGACTAAAAGCAATGATTTTAAAACTTCAAGGGGTAACAACACGAGAAATTTCTGAAAAGCTTGATGTTGCAATGTCTACAATCTTTGAATGGTTAAGAAAATATATAAAAAGTTCTATTGATGGACTCAAAAATAAAAAAAGAATTGGTAATAATAGAAATTTGACATTCGAAGAGGAAAAAGAATTTTTAAGACAATTCGAAGAAAGGGCAGAAAAAGGTCAAATAATAACAGCCAAAGAAATAGAAAAAGCTTACCGAGAACTAGTTGGTCACTCTATAGGTAATGGACAAATATATTATGTTCTAAAAAGACACGGATTCAGAAAAATAATGCCAAGGAGTAGACATCCCAAAAAAGCAAACGAAGAGGCTATAGAAGCCTCAAAAAAATTAAATCCAAAACAGGAGAAATTAGAAACGTTAACCCGAATAAAAGAGTAAGAATCATGTTTCAAGACGAAGCAGGATTTGGACGCATAAACAAGCCAAAATATTGCTGGTGCAATAAAAAGATAAGACCACAAGTCCCATGCCACCACATAAGGGAATATAGATATGCATATGGTGCAGTAGAAGCAATTACTGGCGAAAATTTCTTTTTAGTACTTCCTTATTGCAACACAGATTGCATGAACGTGTTTTTAGAAGAGTTATCAAAAGATTATAAGGAAGATAAGATACTACTAGTTTGTGATGGTGCAACATGGCATAAATCAAATGGACTTAAAATCCCAGAAAACATAGAAATAATACATATACCACCCTATACTCCAGAAATGAACCCCATAGAACAAATTTGGAAACAAATAAGGTCAATGGGATTTAGAAATGAGTTTTTTCATTCATTAACAGATGTTGTAAATAGATTATGTGAAACTATAAATCACCTTACTAAAGAAATGGTTAAAAGTATAACTCATAGAGATTGGATACAATATATGGAGTTAAATAGGTATTAGTATTAACTATCAACAATCTTAATTCTAGATTTAAGATGATTTAAAAAGTATATTTGAAATATCAATTTTTATGTTAGATTTATAAAACTCATTTGATATTCGGGTATAGTTTAATTGAGGAGATATTTATGAATAATTTAAATGAAGATAACGAAAAATCCTTGGAAAATAGCCTAAATAAAGCTATAGCTGATATGGATTTTTCAAATATAAGCGAAAAAGTCAAGAATAGCCTTGATAATTTTATAGAAAATACTATCAATTTTGTAAATAAAAAAAGCGAGAGAAAGCCAGTCATCCCCATAAAAGATCCTATGGTATGTGTGCAAAAACCACCAGAAAAATCAAAGTCTTCATTTTTCAAGACTTTTTCCGGCATATCAGCCTTCACATCCTTTGGTATGCTTATATCTATCTTAGATGATTTTAGCTTTTCAGATTTTAATCTCTTTGTGCTTTTTACAGTTGTAGGAATAGGACTTTATAGATTTGCTAAAAGAATAGATATTATATCAAAAGACTATGAAAGATTTATAAAGGAACTTGGCAATAATACTGTAATAAGTATAAGAGATTTGGCATCAGCTGTACAGAAAAGTGAAAAAGATACTATAAAAGAGCTTTTATATATGATGGATAAGGGATATTTCAAACAAGCAAGAATAGTAGAAAATGATTCCTTATTTTTACTTGATATACCAACCTTTAATCTTTATAAAAACCAAAATATGAAACTACCAAAAGAAAATATTTATGAAAAGGAAAAGCTTATAGCTGAAAGCGCCCATGATGATGTGACCATAGAGAAAGCTGAAGACTTGGTTAAATCTTCTAACCAATACTTATCTTCAATAAAACTTTCTATATCGAGAATAGAAAATAGAGCCTTTTTAGAAAAAGTAATAGAATTAAAAAAGACCATACAAAATATAATAAATATTGTAAAAAGATATCCAGAAAAAGCTCAAGCTCTTGATAAATTTATGAATTACTATCTTCCTACAACTGTAAAGCTAATAGATGCCTATACAGAATATGAAATAATGGGAAGTGATGAAAAAGATATACTTTCTGCTATGAAAGAAATTGATTCATCTATATTTACTATAAACGAAGCTTTTGAAAAAATACAACTGGAATTATTGGAAGATAGGACTATGGATATTAAAACAGACATAGATACTATGAAACTTCTACTAAATCAAGAAGGTTACCTAAAAAAAGATTGGAGTAAAAATGAGTGATATTAAATTAAGTCTAGATGGATCTGACAAAGATCCAAGATTTGACCAAATTGAGAAAAAAGACGAAATTAAAATTGATAAAGCCATCAATTTCTCTGATGATGAGCTAAAACAGATAGAAGAATTTTCAGAAAAAATTGACCTTACAGACTCAAATATCATCTTACAATATGGTGTTGGGGCCCAAAAAAAGATATCAAACTTCTCAGAAAAAACTCTTGATACTGTAAGAAATAAGGACCTTGGAGAAATAGGAAATCTTTTAGATAATGTTGTAAGTGAGATAAAGTCCATGGATGAAGATGATGAAGGTGGAGTATTTGGCTTTTTCAAAAAACAAAAATCTAAGATGGAAAGTTTAAAACTTAGGTACCAATCAACTGAAAAAAACATAGATGAAATAGCAAAGGCCTTGGACAACCATCAAATAACCCTACTTAAGGATATTTCTATGCTAGATCAAATGTATGATTTAAATGAAGACTATTATAAAGAGCTTTCTATGTATATAGAAGCTGGAAATAGAAAACTTCAAAAAACCTATAACGAACAAATACCAGAGCTTGAAAGAAAGGCCGCTGAGTCGAACCTACCAATGGATGCTCAAAAAGTAAATGATATGAAATCAATGGCAAACAGATTTGAGAAAAAACTCCATGATTTGGATCTTACAAGAATGGTCTCCATGCAAATGGCTCCACAAATAAGGATGGTGCAATCATCCAACTCAATTATGGCTGAAAAAATCCAAACTACTATAGTAAACACAATACCTCTTTGGAAAAATCAAATGGTTTTAGCCCTAGGTATGAAACATACTGAAAGTGCCATAAGAGCTCAAGAAGCAGTAACAAATCTCACCAATGATCTACTTAAGTCAAATGCTGATAAGCTAAAACAAAACACTATTGATACAGCAAGGGCAACCGAGCGTGGTATAATAGATTTGGATACAATCAAGCACACAAACGATAGCCTTATTTCTGCAATAGAAGAAGTAAGAAATATCCAAATAGAAGGTAGAGCAAACAGAGCTCAAGCTAAGGATGAACTTAAAAGACTTGAAAGTGAGCTAAAGAAAAATCTACTAAAAAGAGATTAATGTTAGGAGATAAAAATGACAGAAAAAATAGAATTTAAATTTGATACTCAACTTTTAATAGCTGGTGAAGACTTAGATGAAGATGAAATATTCGATTATATAACAGAAAATTTTGAAGGAGACAGTCTTCTTGCAGTAGGTGATGAAGACCTTATAAAAATCCACTTCCACACAAATAAACCATGGGAAATCTTAGAATATGGTCAATCAATTGGGGATATATTTGATGTTGTAGTAGAAAATATGCAAAGACAAGCTGATGGACTACAAGGATAAAATACTTCAAATAAAGTTAATTTTAGGAGCTGTTGTAAAATTATGAATTTCTAACATCACAATCTTACAAGCTTCTCATAGGCAATTTGAAAATAGCCTGCCACTCATGGAGGCGAATTGTCATGAAAGAGCTTGTAATGATTTTGAAACGATTAATTCATTCTGCAACAGCCCCTTTTAATATACAATAATAACAATTGAGTTTATATAAGAATAAGTTAGTATAAAATTTTAAGCTCTCAACTAAAAATAAATATTAAGATGTTAGAATTATCAAAACTAAATCCAAGATTTCTTGAAATCTTACTATTACTTATCAATTTTTTTAAATAAATAAAAGCAAATAAAAACGCTTAATATAGATAAAATTATCACATACAAATATCCAAAATCCCACCTTAATTCTGGCATATTTTCAAAGTTCATCCCATACCAACCTGTAAGAACCGTAATTGGTGTGAAAATAGTTGTTACGACAGTTAAAATTTTCATAGTATTATTCGTAGATAGGTCCATTTTAGAAGTATAGGAATCCTTGACATTAGTTATATAATCACTAAGATAAGATATATTCGATGAATATCTTTCAACCCTAAAAGCCACCGACTTTAAGTGTTTTATATCATCATCATCAAAAATTTCATTTTCATTCTCAGCAAGAACTTCTAAAGTATCAAGAAGTCTTTCATAAGAAGTATATAAATTGAGTGCCTTATGCCTATTATCTGAAATTATTTCAATACTATTACTTTGTTTTCTATTTCTAACTATAGAATCCTCTATCTCAGCAGTAGAATTTTTGATTTGGTCAAAAATTTTTGTATGATTGTTAATAAGGGCTGTTATAAAATATTTTAATAGTCTTCCTGGAGATCTTGCATAAATCCTCTTTCTAAGAATTTCCCTAAAAGCCTCTGATGTAGATTGATCCCTATCGTACATATCTACAATTATTAGTCTGTTATTTTCTATATAGAAGCCTATAAGGTCCGATGTGTCAAGATTTCCCATAATATCAAGCATTTCAAGGATAATAAATGTGTAATTATCCTCCACTGCTATATAAGATTTTTTACCTGTATCAGTTAAAAGAAGATCAATGATTGCATTGTCTAGGTCATAAGTATTAGCAAATTCAATAAAGCTTGTCTTGCCCAAATACATCAAATAAAAGTCATCATCTTCAATTACATCATAGAAACTAGATATATCAGTTTGTTCAAAACCATTATCAGTATCAAATTTATATATATAATCCATATCTTCTCCTTAAATTAGGCAACTCATCTTCTTTAAATTTCAATTATTATAACTATATGAATTGGCAAGGGGAAAGTCAATAAATTAATCATTAATCTAATTAATAATAAAGTAATTTACCGATAAAAACTTGCTAGCTTATCTAACAAGTTTCACTTAAAATTTCTTATATTTTATTCCAATTTCTATCTTCTAAAATTTTAAATTTATCTTTATTTTTTTTAAATAATTTCCCATCAAAAGGAGCTTCATAGCTCATTTTCTTACCTATGTGATTAAAATAAATAAAAGCTTGCTTATCTTTTTTCTCTATACGAAATGATTCTACCTCATGCCAAGGGATTAAGGTAAAATCTCCTTTAATAGAAGAACTTATTTCCTTTTCATAAATCCCCTTACTAGAAAAATACAAGATAAAAGTCCTATTAGAATCAAAGGTATTAAAAATATTACTTAAAAGAAGTTTAGCAAAAGATTTCGCATTGCTATCATTTTTTATAGTAAGCAAATAATTTTCCCTATCATCAAAACTTTCGAAAACCTTATCTTCTATCTCTTTATTGTCATTAAATAAAAATCCCATAATTCCTCACTTAAATATAAATACTTCCTTAATATCCTTATCCAATACCTTACATATCTTATAGGCAGTCTCAAGCGTTGGACTTATTGTATTATTTTCATAGGCCATAATAGACCTTCTTTTAAGCCCAACAAGCTTTGCAAGTCTATGTTGAGATAATCCTTTTTCTTTCCTAAAAATTCTTATTTTATTTTCAATTTCAACTTCCATAAATTATCCTTATGTTACATTTTTAGTACATTTTTTGTTACATTTATAGTACTATATAAAATAAAAAAAGTCAAAAAAAGAGAGCCTAGGCTCTCTTTAAAGTCGATATTATTATTTTATATCATTAATATGGCTATCATACCATTGTTGGATAAGTTTGATGTGTCCTCTTTCTTCAGCCTCTACCTTATCGAGTAGTTCTGGTTCGAAATTTGGTACTATTGATTTAACTTCTTTTATGAAAAGTATGGTATCTTTTTCGAGTCCTATAGCAAATCTATAGATATCAATTGTATCATCTCCAACTTTTGATGAGTCTAGATTAAAGATTTGCTCTATTAGGTTTTGAATATAAGCCTTATATTCATCATCAAATTCTTCATCGATTGCTTGATTATTGTCGATTTGAGATGATAATTTTTTGTATAGGGCTTCGTGGTGTGTTTCTTGGTCTGCTAGGAAGGTAAAAAAGTCAGCACTTTCCTTATCAGTTGAGAATTTTTTAGCCATTTCTCTGTAAAATGTTTCACCATTTTGTTCAAGTCTTACTAAAGATTCTAATAAATCTTTTGGTTGAAATTGTGATCTCATATTATCTCCTTATTTTACAGTTTTATGATCTTCAAGCTTCATTACATTTATTGATGAACGATATTCTTTTTCTGTCCAATTGATTCTATCGGCTATTAAACATTCTTCGTTAAGTTCAACGTCTTTTAACATCATTTTTTTAAATGTTGGGAATCCTACCCTGTCTATTAAATGACCTCCATGAAGATATACTGGTTTGTTGTCAAGAACATATGCTGAAAATTCTTTCCAATTTTTCATCATTTTTATAACGACATCTTCATCCATCCATCTTGCGAACATTTGTCCCATTCTTGGATTTTGTTTTCCTGTACGTCCACCTATAATTACATTCCACATTCTTCTGTTTGGTCTTCTCCAAGCGGAGTTTGGACATCTTGTTACACACTCTCCACAACCTACACAACAACATAAATCCTTATCTACTTTTCCTTGATCATTTAATTCAAGTACTCTTGTGGCAACAGCCTTACACCTATCTACGCAGGCCCCACAACCTATACAACGATCTATGTCATATTCCGGTATTGTAACTCCTATAAAACCAAAATCTGTAAAGTGAGCCTTAACACAGTCATTTGGACAACCTGCTATTGCAGTTTTTATTTGATATGGTGAGCCATAGATTATTGGTTCAAGCTTGTCAGCTAGTCTTTGTGTATTTTGGGCAGCTTTTATGCAATGTCTTCCCCCAATACATGCCATAATATTTCTAGGCCCTATATATGGGTATCCTTCATCATTGTATTCTATATCTACCCCACGAGAACCTTCTATCTCTTCAATATATGGTCTAATTATTTCATTTATCTTTGGTATATCTTCGTATTTAATACCTGTAATGTTAAATGTTTGTCTTGTCCCAAAATGGAAGTTTCCATCTCCATATTCTTGACAAAGCATTTGAATCATTTCTAGCCACTTAGCATCAACTAGACCTCCAGGTGATCTTAATTGAAGCAAAAATTCTCCAGGTATTTTTGATTGACGAAAACAATTATTTCTAACCTTTCCTACATTTATATCTAATGTCATAAAATCTCCTTAGTCTAATAGGTCTTTAGCAACTGTATAGGGAAAAACTGGTCCGTCTAAGCATACATATGTTTCATTTATCCTACAGTGACCACATTTCCCAACAGCACAAGACATTTTTCTTTCAAAACTTGTCCAAATTTTATCTTCCAGTACTCCTTCTTTTAGTAGCCCGAGTGATGTAAAACGCATCATTATAGGAGGTCCTACCATAACTACTGAATAGTTTCCATCAAATGAGTCAAATGGTAATTCTGGTATAAAGGCTGTTACCATTCCTTTTCTAAAACCTTCAATCTCTTCGTTATCCAGTGAATATATCGTATTAATCTTTTCGCTTTTTCTCCATTTTTCGAGATCATCTTTAAAAAGCACTGACTCATGGTTTTTAAAACCTAATATTAGGTAAAGACTTCCGAATTCATCTGGATTATCTTTTATGTATTCTATAAGTCCCCTGACTGGACTTACTCCGGTTCCCCCAGCAATAACTACTACATTTTTGCCTTTAAGCTCGCTAAGTGGCCACCCATTTCCATAAGGTCCTCTTAAAAAGATATAATCACCTGCTTTTGACTTAAAAAGCTTTGAGGTAACTTCTCCAACATTTCTTATAGTCATTTCTACAAAGCCATCACCCATTCCAGATACAGAAATAGGCGCTTCACCTATCTTTGCAAGAGAAACTTGTAAGAATTGTCCTGGCTTAACTTCCTTATCAAATTTAACCTTGAAAGTCCATTCAAGATCAGTATGTTTTAATATATCCAAAATTTCATAAGATTTTGGTAAAACATAATTTAAATAATCTTCATTTGCTCTTTTTATATTATTCTTAGCTTCCATTATTTTACCTCACTTCTTATTCTCTCTAATTCTTTATTTACTTTATTGATAGATTCTGGATAAGAAATTAATTCTGGGCAGTGGGCCGAACATCTACCACAACCTACACACATCGGACCATCTCCAAATCTCTTATTATGAGCATAGATTTTATGCATTACCTTATACCTATATCTTTCCTTAAATGATGTTCTAAAATGAGCACCTCCTGCTACAAGATCAAAATCTTTTGTCATACAAGATGCATTAGTCCTTCTTCTTTCACCTACACGTCTATTAACATTGTAAGTAATATCCTTGGTTGTAAAACAAGTACAGGTAGAACAAGAAGTTGTACAAGAACCACATCCTATACATCTTGAATTATATTCATCCCAAATATCTGAATTTGCAATAAGATTTGCTTCCTCATTGTCCCTTATATCAGGAAATGTAACCTTTAGTTCATTTTCTTCTGGAAACTTTAAATCAAAATCAATATTTTCAAAACCTCCAAAATCAAGATTATCATCTGCCTTAACATTCATTGAACCGTCTTCATTAAATCTAAATGCATATTTATAGCCATCAGTCTTATTAGAATCAGTAGAACAGCAGAAACAATTTCTATCTAAGTCCCCATCACATTCCATAAGTGCATAGTGAACCATGTTTTTACGTCTTAAGTAAAAGAAGTCTTCAAAAGGTCCATTTTTGATGAACATATCATCTAAATGTTTTATTGCATTTATATCACAAGCTCTTGCAAATACTAAAACTTCCTTTTTATAAGGGTTTTTAGTTTCTGTATAATCATCTTCTGTAAAATAGAAAAGATTTTCTGTCATTGGTAATAAAGCTTCTTTTGGTGAATATGTAGATTTTTCCTTGTATTCTAGTTCATCAAAACTTTCGATATTCTCATACATTATCGCATCTGTATCACAGTATCTTCCACCCCTAGGGATTCTTTTTGGTGCAAATATTGTGTACTTTGACTTAAGAAGATCAAAAAAATCGCATACCTCATCTTTTTTGATGAGGAAATCATTATAAGTCATATAACCTCCTAATAATTTGTTATAGTATTGATAATCTTTTTCAGATTATTCTCCAACCTAAAAAAGCGTCCTCACAAAGTTATGAATTTTATCCTTATATGTAAGATATTGGATTTAATTCATTTTGTTAGCGACTCTTTTTCTTATAATTCATATGAATTCGATTTCTATTTTAATATATCATATCTATAAAAATAAAAAAAGTGTTTTCATTAGTATTTCTGAAATATATGCAATTAAAATTAATGCTTTAATTAGATTATTATTGCTTATAATATTAGCTTATTTGCTTTCTTTATTAATCTTATATTTTAAGGTAACTATTATTTTGAACATCATTAATTTTAATTGATATAAGAAAATTATGTAAAAATAATAAAAGCCTACCCTAGTTTTAATATTAGGATAGACTTATTTTTAATTTTCCTTTATATATTCTAAAGCTTTTTTATTTTCTTCTATTGTATAATTTATGACTGACTCATCCAAGGCATCTGACATAAATATGGCCTCAAATTGTGATGGTGGCATTAGGATTTTACTATTTTTCATAAAGTTAAAGTACTTAGAATAATTATCAAGGTCTGCTTTGCTTACATCATCAAAAGATCTAATTTCATCAAAATCTCCAAAAAATAGACTCATCATTGACTTATATCTTGTGACACAAGCCTTTACACCTGTGGCTTTTAGATTGTCGTTAAAACCCTCTTCAAGCATTTGTGCATATTTTTCAAGTCTTTGGTATATATCTGGATTTTCTTTAAGAATTCTTAAAACATCAAGACCCATTTTCATTATAAAAGGTGAGCCTGATAGGGTCCCTGCTTGGTAGACTGGTCCCATTGGTGATAATTTTTCCATTATTTCACGCCTTCCTGCAAAACCTCCTACTGGCATTCCTCCTCCTACAATTTTCCCAAAACAGAACATATCTGGTTTTACTCCAAGCTCTGTTGAGATTGATCCAAATTTAAGTCTAAATGCTGTTATTACCTCATCAAAAATTAAAATTATACCATTTTCATCACTTATTTTTCTCAAAGCTTTAACAAAGTCAATATCAATTGGAACAACACCCATATTCCCTGCTATAGGTTCTAAGATTATTGCAGCTACATCGTCCTTATTCTCTTTAATTGTTTTTTTTACCGATTCTATATCATTGTATTTGCAGATTAGAGTATCTTTTATAACATTTTCTGGCACTCCAGCTGATGTTGGCACATTAAAGGTGAGACTACCAGATCCTGATTTTACCAAAAGTCCATCAGAGTGTCCATGATAGCAACCTTCAAACTTAATAATCTTTGACTTATTGGTAAATCCTCTTGCAAGCCTTATAGCAGACATGGTTGCCTCTGTTCCAGAGTTTACCATCCTTACCATATCTGTATCAAAAGCTTTACTTAGAAACTCTGCTATTTCAACTTCTACTTTTGTAGGAAGTCCAAAAGTTAACCCTTCTTCAAGGTATCCCTTGGCTTTTTCTATCAACTCATCCTTTCCATGTCCTAGAATCATGGGTCCCCATGATGAGATAAAGTCAATATAAGCATCATTGTTTTCATCTACTATATTGTGACCCTTTCCATATTTAGCAAAAATCGGATGACCACCAACTGCAGCAAAAGCCCTGACTGGTGAATTTACCCCTCCAGGTATATATTTTTTAGCCTTATCAAATAGAGTCATTATTTCATCTCCCTTAAAAATTTTGCCATTTCCTTTGCGTGATATGTTATTATCATCTTGGCACCTGCTCTTTTAATAGAAATTAAGATTTCATATATTATCTCTTCATTTACAAGGCCAATTTTTATAGCATTTTTAACCATAGAATATTCACCACTTACATTGTAAGCTACAACATTAGTGTTGAAATTTTCTTTAGTTCTTTGGATTATATCTAAAAATGATAGAGCAGGTTTTACTATTATGAAATCTGCATCTTCATCTATATCCAAAGCAATTTCTCTCATTGCTTCATCAGAATTATGATAATCCATTTGATAAGATTTTCTATCTCCAAAGCTTGGAGCAGAATCCGCCGCCTCCCTAAATGGTCCATAAAAGTTTGATGCATATTTTGCAGAATAAGCCATTATCGGTATATTTTTAAAGCAATTTTTATCTAGTATTTCTCTTATTGCCCTTATCCTAAAGTCCATCATATCTGATGGTGCTATAACATCAGCCCCTGCCTTTGCATGTGATAGGGCAATTTTTGCAATATATTTTACTGTCTCATCATTTTTAACATGACCTTCATCATCAAGAATTCCACAATGACCATGATCTGTGTACTCACACATACAAACATCTGTTATAACTATAAGATCTTTATTTATCTCTTTTATCTTCCTTATAGCCTTTTGTATTATCCCATCATCAGCATAAGCCCCGCTTCCACAAGCATCTTTATGTCCTGGAATTCCAAATAAAATAACTGCCCTTATACCCAAGTTAACTATCTCATTTATCTCATCTTCAAGCATATCAATTGAGAAATGGAAACAGTCTGGCATAGATGGAATTTCCTTTTTAATATTCTCACCTTCAACTACAAAAAGCGGATATATAAAATCAGAAATTGATAGAGTGGTTTCTCTTGTCATCTCTCTTAGTAACTTTTTTTCTCTTATTCTTCTCATTCTCATATTTTGCTTTCTCCTATCGTTTCTACAAGAGAGTCTACAGTTTGTTTTTTACTTTCTTTAAACACTTCAAGTCCGTAATTTCTTATGGTCCTACTTGTAATCTCTCCTATAGAAAATATCTTTGTATCCTTAAGTGAATCTTTTCCATAGAGTTTTATAAAATTGTTGACAGTTGATGATGATGTAAAAATTATGGCATCAAAATCAAGATCAACATCTTTTATTTTTTTTGCTACTAGGTTATCATAAATTACCATCTCGTCCAAATCAGCTATTTCTCTCAGCTTATCTATAATCTTTGCTCTAGATAGGTTTGAGTGTGGAAAAAATATCCTATCATCTTTATTCACCCTTTTTTTCATCTCTTCTACTAAATTTTCTCCAAGAAAAGATTTCGGAATAATTTCTACTTTAAGATGGTAGTTTTCTATCTCTTTTTTAGTTTTTTCACCTATTGCACAAATCTTAACTTGACCGAGTCTTCTTATATCATGTTTACAAGTTAATCTTTTAAAAAATATTTTTACAGCATTTACAGATGTAAATAGCAAATAGTCATAGGAAAACTCGTTTATTTTCTCATCAAGCTTATCTAAGTTTATAGGTTTTATCTTTATAGTTGGAATTATGATTGTTCTAAAACCTAGTTTTTCAAACGTTTCCCTATCTTTTATCCCTGATTCATAGTCACGAGTTAGGGCGATTTTTTTACCAAAATGAACTTTTTTTTCAAAGTAATTTAAACTCTCCCTAAGTCCAACTGTATCTGAAATTACTATAAGGGCTGGTCTTTTTATTTTTCCTAAGTCTATCTTATCAAGGCAATTTCCTATTGTTGATACATAGGTTTTTTGCTGATTTGATGAGCCCATTGATATTATAGCAAGCTTTTTTTTCATATCAATACCACCTTTTTTAAGCTCACCTAAAATGTTTGGAAGATTTTTAAGTCCCATATAAAAAACAAGAGTCCCTGGAAGTTTAGCAAATTTCTTGAAATCTTCTGAACTATCATTTTGCCTATGTCCTGTTATAAAAGATATAGATGTTGATATATTTCTATGACTTGCTGGGATTCCTGCAGTATTAAGGCAAACTATACCTGATGTAAGACCAGGTATAGTTTCAAATTCAAGTCCATTTTCTTTAATGAAGATTGCCTCTTCTGACCCTCTTGCAAAAACATAAGGATCTCCTCCCTTAAGTCTTACTACTTTTTTTCCTTCCTTTGCCTTAGCCACCATAAGTTCATTTATCTTATCTTGACTTAATATATGCTCTCCCATAGACTTTCCAACATAGTAAAGTTCTTTATTTCTATAAGGGTCAAGAATTGTTTGATTTAATAACCTATCATATATTATGACATCAGAATCATCTAAAGCCTTTTTACAAGCTATAGTAATATTATCTCTTGAGCCAATTCCAGCTCCTGCAATAATGATTTTTTTATAGTGGGCCTTTTTCAAATTTCTTGCAAGTTTTTTCCCAAGATTAATTCTTTGATCAATTTTTCCGGAAATTTCCCTATAAAATATTTTACCTTCTCTATCATAGGCCATAGATCCAGTAAGTTTTATATTGTCACCATCAATTTCAGTAAAAATCCCCATAGGGGTTGAACAATCTGCACCAAGCTCCTCTTGAAATGCTCTTTCAGTCTCCATCCTTACAAGAGTATTAAAGTCTGAGTACTTTTTAAATATTTGAAAAATATCCCTATCTTCTTTTCTAATCTCAATACCCAAAATACCTTGGCAGACTGAGGGAGTAAAAATTTTAGGATCAAGGTCAAAATTTATAAGATGAGTTAAATTTGACCTAATAAGACCAGCTTTTGCAAGGATTATCCCATCAAGATTTTCATCTTCTATCTTTTTTATCCTTGTTTCTACATTCCCCCTTATTGGCTTAAAATCTATGTTAGAAAAATAATTTATCCCCTGACATGTTCTCCTATTTGATCCTGTCCCAACCAGAGTATTTTCCATATCATCCATACTTTTAATAAAGTCACGACCTACAAAAGAATCCCTTGGATCTTCTGCCTTTAAAGGTGGAGCAAAAATCAGCCTATCATCAATTCTAGATGGCATATCTTTTAGAGAATGAACTGCTATGTCAATTTCTTTTTCAAGAAGAGCCTTTTCAATCTCTTTTACAAAAACTCCCTTAGAATTAATCTCATCTATTCTTCTATCTTGAATCCTATCTCCCTTGGTTGAAATCTTTACAATTTTAGTGGAGATTCCTTCCAAATCTAAAATCTCCTTAATAATGTTGGTCTGTTTTATAGCAAGATTACTTGCCCTAGTCCCAATCTTTATTACTCTATTCATCTAAACTCTCCAAATACTTATCCAAGAATTTTCTATCTTTTCTATAAAGATCTTGTAAAAATCCCCTACTATTGACTCCCTTAACCTTAAGTTTATCCCTAATATTAATAATTAGAGAAATTTTTTCCATATCAAGCCCGTCAAGGTACTTTTTTATATCATCTCCAATCATCTTTGATAAAAATGGTAGCTTTCCATTGGTTGAAATAGAAATATCTATAAAATCTTTTTTAATATTATTTCTTAAATAAAAGTCGCTATCAGAAGAATTTGTTAAATCTAGGACCCAAAGATTTCTATCTTGGGCTTTTTTAAAAAGTTTTTTGTTCAAAACTTCATCTCCACTTGCCAAAAATACAAAATCACATGAAGGAAAGATGAAATTTTCATCAAATTCTCCTATATTTATTACAAATCTTTCTGGGTATGTTTCACTTAAGAGCTTAATATTCTCATTTATATCCTTAGCAAAAACAAGAAAGTCAAAGTTTCCCTTTAAAAGAGACCTAATCTTTCTAAAGGCAATCTTACCTGCTCCTAAAAATAGGCATATCTTATCCTTAGAATCAATAGAAATTGGAAAATATCTCATTTTTTATACACCTTTGTCAAAATTTTTAAAGCACTATCAAAATCTTCATAATAGTTTTCCTTAAGACTTAAAATAGGCTCTCTTGCGACCTTTTTTAAGGCATTTCTTACAGCCTTATCAACCTTAATCTTTTGAGCAGTAGTCATATCGGTCTTTCTAAAAATATAGTCTAAGGTCTTATCTGCCAATTCATCGCACCTTTCATTTAAAGATTTTAAAATATAGTCAATCTTAACTTCTTTCATCCACTTCAAAGTATCCTTTGCCTTGTCTTCTATCTCTGGAATATAAGAATTTAAAATATCCCTTCTTTTGTTCAAATTTTTCTTCGATATATCCTTAATAGAGTCTATGTCTTTTAAAAATACATTTTCTAAATCTCCAATACTCGGCTCACAGTCACGAGGTAGGGCCAAGTCAAATATGTAAACTTTCTTATCTATGTCCTTAAATTGATTTTTCTTAAAAACAAGGTGGGGTGATGCAGTTGATGAAAAAATAAAATCCATATCCTTTATAGAATCTACTCTTTTTTCATAATCAATTATAGAAATCTCAGGATACTTTCTTTTAAACTCAAAAGACTTCTCCATATGCCAATTTGAAATATAAATATTTGCCCCAGTTTCTAAAAGGTTTTTAATAGTAAGCTCTCCAATTGATCCAATACCAACAACAAGGGCATTTTTATTAGATAGGTCCATAATCTCCCCAGCCTTTTTTACAGCTATATATGGTAAAGACAAGGGTATATGAGAAATATTTGAATCAGTTTTAATGTTTTTTGAAAGATTGATAGCTCTTCTAAAAATCTCACTTAAAATTTTTTTTGCATATCCTAAAGAAAGAGAAGTTTCAAATGAATCAGAAATTTGACCTAGAATTTGGTCTTCTCCTACAATTAACGAATCAAGACCTGCTGCAAGTCTAAATAAATGATTTATAGCTACAAAATCTTTCCTGAAAGTAATAAATTCAGAAAGTCCTCTAAGCTTAAAAAAGTCTTCAAAAAAGCTTATAGCAAAGTTCCTGTCAACAATATTTCTCTGACTTACAAGAAAAATCTCTGACCTATTGCAGGTTGAAAGAATCAAGACCTCCTCCATACCCTTATTTTCTAAAATTTCACTTGCATCAATAATCTCAGAGTCCCTAAAGTGAACCTTCTCACGAATTTCTATATCTGCTTTGTGGTGATTTAGACCAAAAGAATAAAAAAACAATAAAATCCCTCCTTATTACTGATATTATTATCAGCATTATTACTGATATTATTATTATAGCATTAAAAATGATAAACAAAAAAAGCCCGCCGTAAGCGAGCTAGGAAAGAGCCAATATAAAGATATAATTTTAATAATTTCGGGGATTAACTAAAGAAAGGCCCTTTTCAAAAAGTACAATAAATAAAAGTACTTCTTGCTATAAATTCTATCATAGCAAAGTAAAAAAGTAAATAACTTTAATAATTTTTTTTAAAATAAAATCTTAATAAATTTTAACAAATCAATCATCAAAAAATAGCATCAATCCAAAAAGTTTCACTAAAATTAAAATAACTTATTATTAAAGCAGAAAAACTTATTGAGCATATTATCCCAGTAATACCTGCGTTTATTAATAATGATTGTGCTTTTATTGAAGTTTAAAGCAAAGTTTTTAAAGCATTGAAAAACTAACAATTAATCAATCTTATCAATATTATGAAATCGGCATAACACCTTAATTTTTAAGCCTTATCTACAAAGACTTCGCCAATAAATACCCACCTATAAGGGCTGAATCATTTCCAAGCTTTGGCTTTACTATATATTTTTCGCTTGTCTTTACTTCTACGTAATCGCCTTTTATTTTGTCAAATTCTTCTCTTATTAGCTCTATAAAGCCTTCTTTGTTTATAAGTCCACCACCTATTATTACAACTTCTGGTCTAAGTACTAAAGTATAGGTGTAGATTGCTTTGGCTATGTAGTTTGCTGCTATTTTAAATGGTTTTTCTTTAAGGTCTGCATCTTTTGGGTTTTTACCTAGTCTCTTGTTTATGCTTGGCCCTGATGCAAGTCCTTCTAGGCAATTTTTATGGTAGGTACAGCTTGATTTGAAATCATCATCTTTTAATCTTTCTACACTTATATGTCCCATTTCTGGATGAGAGTATCCATTTAAAAGTTTTCCGTCTTGGACATATGCTCCTCCTATTCCTGTACCAACGGTAAGATATAAACTTGAGTTAGTATCTAATCCAGCTCCCTTTTGACTTTCTCCTATCAAAGATAGTCCTACATCTGTTACTAGTCCTATCTTCTCACATACTTCTTTTTTGAGATTTTCTAAAAGATTAAAGTCAACCCATAGTTTTTTTGGGGTATTTTGTATATGGCCATAAGTTTTTGATTTCTCATTTAAGTCTATTGGTCCAAATGCTCCAACTCCTGCTTTTTCTACTGGATTTTTCTTAAAAAATTCTCCTATTTTTTTAAGATTATTAGTAGGATTTCCTGTATCAATCCAAATATCAGAAGTCATCTTTCCATTCTCATCAAATGCAGCACACTTTATCTTGGTTCCACCAAATTCTATTGATCCATACATATTAGTTACCTATATTTTCTTCCTTCTTTATAAATTCTAATGACTCATTGAAACTTTCTGCTTTTATATCAGGCTCAGTCTTACTTTCTTCATTTATGCTTCCATCTGGGGCATATCCTAAAGTATTTGTGTAGGTAAATACAAGACCTGAGTTTGGCATGACATCATTTATAATCCCTAAGGTTATTCCATCTCCACCTGTTTTTTCTCCAATAATACTTGCTATATGAGTATTTTTGCAAAAATTTGCAAGCCCTTCTGCTGCCGAATATACTCCCTTATTTACCAAAAGATATAATTTTCCCTTAAATTTAACTCCCTCTAATGGTATAACTTCCACCCTATCTTTGCTATAGTAAGTAAAGTCTTTTAAATCTTCCTTATGTTTAATATTCATTTTTTCAAGATTTATATTTGAAATATTTTCAAATACTACTCCTTCACTTTCTAAAAGCATTCTAGATCTCATTCCATCTTTAAAGAACATATGATTGTCTAAGCTTACTTTTTTATTTATAAGTCTTGGGAGAAGATAGTTTTTCCAATATTCTATATTTCCACCAGAATTATCTCTTATATCTATGACAATAGCTTTGAGGTCTGGATTATCATTGAGGTATTTATCAATTGCATTCATATCATCATCTAGCTCATATTCTGCAAGCATCTCTTTTATCCTTATCATTCCTATGCCATTTGCTATATTTTCAATTCTTATATTGTCATTTTCATATATTAAATTTCCATCACTTCTTTTCCTATTTCCATCACTTAACTCACTTGACTGAAGTCCTTTTATATTGTACCTATCTCTTACAGATTCTTGGTTCATAGCCAAGAATTCATAGTACATGGAAGGATCTTTCCAAAAATGAGAGTAGTAGTCAAGGCTATCTTCTACATAGTTCTTGTCTGCTATGTTTGCATGGTCATTTTTCAAGTCTTTAACTATTTTTTTCATGGTTTTTATAAATTCATCGTCATTTTTACAAAACTTTATCTCATTTAAGTAGGAAGAGTAATTTGCTAAAAAATCGATACCATATTGTCTTTTAATTACACCAAAAAAAGGATAATTTTCCTTAATTTGCTTAAAAAAATAATTAAAGTCTTCTACCATTTCCTCTTGACTTAAGGCTTTTTTCTCCTTTTTATCTTCAAAGCTTAATTTTGCTGGTCCTTTAAGTTTCCTATACCAAGATAAATAATCTTCCATATTTTTAAATTTATTTAAATCATCTGGATTAAAATTAACTATCTCATTTTTATCCTTATTTTCTTTTTGGATAAATGTTTCTCTTCTATTTTCAAGATAGGATATCCTTCTTTGGGCACAAGATGAAAAAATAATTAAAAAGCTTAAGACTAAAAGACTTAGTTTACTTCTTTTCTTCATTTAATCCTCCATTTATAACCCAATCTCTTTTTCCTATCTCCATTATAAATGGAAGAATACCTATAGGATTAATGAGAGAAAAAATTATTATCATAAGTAATAAAAATGACAATTTCCTTCTTTCAAACCTTATAAGAGAGCTTGTATTGGCCCTGTGCCTGTTCATTAAATAAATACATCTTAAGGCCAAAAATACACCTCCTACAAGTTCGAGAACTTCTCTATAATAAAGACCAAAAGCAAAAACTGATATAGATGATAAAAAGTAAAGAAAGTACATTATTTTATTTTTTTTATTATAATTTCTCAGTTTTTGTGAAACTAGTTTTTTCTCATCTTTTTTCATATCTATATTATAACATTATAAACCAAGGTTTGGATATACTTTCAAATAAGAGTCAGATCTTTCCCCTGCCTTGTAATTTAAATATCCTGCCATGGCAATCATGGCTGCATTATCTGTACAAAGGATTATATCTGGATTATAAAATCTGATATCTCTTTTGTCACATTCTTCTTTAAGTCTTTCCTTAAGTCTTGAGTTTGCAGCAACTCCACCTGAAACAGCCAAAGTTTTAAGACCTGTTTCATCAAGCAATCTCATAGATTTTGCTACTAAAACATCTACTACAGCTTCTTGGAAGCTTGCAGCGACATCCGCCTTATTTATTTCTTCATTTTTTTGGCTTTTTTGGTTTAAATAATTTAAAACTGAAGTCTTAAGTCCTGAAAACGAAAAATCATAGGAGTCTTTTTCAAGCATTACCCTTGGAAAGTCTATAGCTTCCTTATCTCCTTCTTTGGAAAGTTTATCAATCTTTGGTCCACCTGGATATCCAAGACCTATTGCCCTTGCCACCTTATCATAAGACTCTCCAGCGGCATCATCTCTAGTTTGTCCTATTATTTCATAATCTGTATAATCATCAACTCTTACAAGATAAGTATGTCCTCCACTTACAACTAAAGATATAAAAGGAGGTTTTAATTTTTTATTTGAAAGATAGTTTGCACAAATATGACCTTGCATATGATTTGTTCCAATCATTGGAGTATTGGTTGAAAGAGAAAGGGCCTTGGCTGCAGAAATTCCAACCAAAAGTGAACCTATAAGACCTGGACCTTTGGTTACTGATATTAAATCTATATCATCATAAGAAAGTCCAGTATCCATAAGGGCCTTTTCTATAAGTGGATTTATAGCCTCAAGGTGCTTTCTTGATGCAATCTCTGGAACAACCCCTCCAAATATCTTGTGTATATCAATTTGGGAAGATATTAAATTACATAAAACTTCCCTATCATTTTTTAAAATAGCTACAGAAGAATCATCACAAGAAGTTTCGATTCCCATTGTATAAAAGTCTTTCATTACTTTAATTCCTTTAACATTATATAAGCATCTTCATTTATCTTAGAATAATAATTTTTCCTAAGTCTTATCTTCTCAAAGCCAAATTTTTCATAAAGATTTAAGGCAGGGACATTTTCAGTAGAAACCTCAAGCCAAATCTTTTTTACTCCGGTTCTTATAGAATCATTTATAAGTCTTTCAAGCATAAAAGAACCTATATTTTGACCTCTAAAAGCCTCATCTACAGCTATAGTATATATTTCAGCCTCGTCCAAAATTACAGATACTATGTAAAAACCAACAGCTTCTCCACCCTTATCGTAGACAAAGTGTCTTTTGTGTTTATTCATTTGTAAATCTTTTATAAGGTCTTTTTTACTCCAAGGCTCGTAGAATGAGTCATTTTCTATCCTATAAACATTATCACAATCAGCCAAAGTCATATTTCTAATCATTCAACTTCTTCTTTCTATCTATTTCAGCTTGGGACTTTCTCATATAATTAGGAACAAGTTTAAATAATTCAAATTCCTCATCTTTCATATCTATGGCAAGCTTACATAAGTTCCTACCTATACACGAGGTATAAGAAAAATCTAAGATATTAGCTCTTTTAAACTTATCCTTATACTTAATAGATATTTCTGAAACTAGATCAAAAGAAAGTCCTGAATCATTACAAAAATTTGAAAAATCATCTATATTATATAGATCTTCCTTAACAATTTCTTCTAAATTTTCACCGTAAAGTGCTCCATAAACCCTATTTCCCCTAGCATCTAACATGCTTGCCTTGTACTTACTTGAAGAATTTAAAGCTAGTGCCTTAAGAGTTGAAATAGGAATCAACTTTTTATTCCTTACTTGGGCAAATGTCTTTGCTATAGTCATCCCAATCCTAAGACCTGTAAAAGATCCAGGTCCCTTTGCAACAGCAAATATATCTATATCTGAAAGCCTAAGTCCTAAAAATGAAAGTAAACTTTCAATCATAGGAACAAGGGATTCGGAATGAGTTTTTTCTTGATTTACATTAAAATCTCCTATAATTTTACCATCTTCACTAATACTTACAGTAGAAATCATAGTAGATGTATCAATGGCTAAAACTCGCATTTTATCTCCTATACTAAATTATACTAATATCTCTTGTGTTCTCGTTGATTTTTTCAATTCTAACTTCAATCATATCATCTGGTAGATAAGACTTAGCCCTATCGGCCCATTCAATAAATGTAATGGCATCTTCCGGATAAAAATAAGTCTCAAAATCTATATCCAAAATATCATCCTCATTTTCAAACCTATAAAGATCTAGATGGTATATATCAAAATCCTTGACATTGTAAATATTTACAATAGCAAAAGTAGGTGATGAAGTATCAGAAACTTCTAAATATTCACCTACAAAAGATACAAAAGTAGTCTTACCTGCTCCCATATCTCCAACTAAATTTATAACCTGACCTGGCCTAAGCTTTTTAGCAAAATCAAAGGCAAAATCTCTCATTTCATTTAAAGAATTAATTCTCATACTTACTCCTTAACTTTCATTATACTACAAGAAGTTCAAATTAAAGCTTAATAGTAATATATTATTATACAAGTAGATTAAAAAATCAAGAAAAATTTACAGTCAAGTCCATAATATTGTGTAAAAATTACTAGTCCAATATTTACTATTTCATTCTAATATACAATTTAGAAGAAGTTATCCAATCCTCATTGATATCAATGAGGATTGCTCCTATTAGTCTAATAGCCGATTCTTGATTTGGAAATATTCTAATCACTTTTTCACGCCTTCTAACTTCTTCGTTTAGTCTTTCTAAGCAATTGGTTGATTTAAGTCTACTATGAATTACTCCATTAATAAATAGGAAAAAGCATCTTCAAAGCCTTCATCTAAGGTGTCTAAAGAATAATGAGAACCTTGTTGTAAGTGTAAATGGAGTAGACCAATCTTTTAATCCACATAGTGTTGTAGATTATGAAGCTAAAAGAGGGACAACAGTTACTTTTAAAATAAAACCTACATCCGAAAGAGGCTCAAAGTATTTCGTTGAGGGAGTATTTGATGTTCCAGTAGTAGGTTATAACAATTTAGATAATGTAACAGTTGTTATGTATAAAATAAATGAAGAAGGTGAAGCTGTAGCTAATCCTGAAAAACCTAAAGAAGATAAAAAAGACGATAAAACTGAAGCAAATCCTGAAAATCCTAGCGATGATAAAAAGGGTGATAATACTGAAGTAAATCCATAAAACCCTAGTGATGGTAAAAAGGATGATGGTACTAAAGTAAATCCTAAAAATCCTCAAGATGGTAAAAAGGAAGAAGAAAATAAACCTTTAACTGCAGCTGATCTTACAGATATGGGCTTTGCTACTAAAAAGGAAGCTGAAAATGCTGCTAAGAAAGTTTTAGAAAATGATGAAATTAATAAGTCTTATTCTATATCTAAAGAAAAAGATGGTAAATATTATGTAGCCCTTTCTCCAGTTGAAGCTGTAGAAGAAGATAAGGAAAATAAGGAAAAATATCACAGTAAAGATACTAAAATCGTTCAAAAAACCGAAGATGATCATAATAAAGATGATAAAAAAGTTAGAAGAGTAGAAAACGAAAATGAAGTTAAAAAAGTAAACAATCCTACTAATAGATCTAACAATGTAAGAACAGGTGTTGGCTCTATAGCTGGTATTGGTGGTATGTTAGGCCTAAGCTTAGCTGAATTTTTAGCTACAAAAAAGAAAAATAAATAATTGCCTTATATAATCTTTCACATTCGAGAATAAAAAAAGAAAATGATGCTACAAATTCCCTATTTCTTTGTAGTATCATTTTTTTATTATTTCATATAGGTAAGTATTTACTGTGAAAAAGTTTATTGTTTTTGTTATACTAATAGTGTCAATTATCGAATATACTTTAGAATTAAACTTAATTCTTACTGCTCGTAAATTTACCATAATCAAAAAAAGAAGATCTCCCATTTGTGAACTGACCCCCAAAAGTTGGATCTAAAAACCAACTTAAGTAGGTCAGTTTTTTAATGGCAAAATACAGTACAGAATTTAAAGTGATGGTCGTAAAAGAGTATCTAAAAAACACAATAGGATACAATCAATTAGCTAAAAAATATAAAATACCACAAGAATCTATTGTTAGAAGATGGGTAAACTCTTATCAAACACAAGGCTATAAAGGGCTAAAAGTATCAAGAAAAAATAACAAATATACTTTAGAATTTAAACTAAAAGTAGTAAACTTGTATATAATAGGAGGAATGTCCTATCAAAGCCTAGCAAATGAACTTAAATTCAATAATCCAACTTTAATTTGGAATTTTAAAACAAGAAATATATTATGGAAGAAAATTCTATTCATATGAAGAATTAAAAGAATAATAGAAAAATTAGGATATTTAAGTCCAGTAGAGTTTAGAAAGAAGAATTCAGCATGAAAATTTTCCTACCCCTAGGGGTAGGAAAGGCAAATAAATACCAGAGTAAGTAAAAACTCAATCTGGTATTTGGTACAACTTTTTGGGGTTGTCTTAGAGAGTCTATGGCTTATTTATATTGAAATAAGCTATGGTCACACCCCTTACTTCGACTGTAAGGAGAAGTCTCCGTGATTTTTATAATACCTATATGTTTAGCTTTTATATTTAGTGAATAGCTGTATTAACCTAATCTACTTTCCTAGACAAAACCTCAGTCTAACTATACAAAGACTGCTACTACATAACACCTTCATCAATTCAATTCCTCAATTGTGATAGGGGTTTTATCTCACTGCGTTCGAAGTAAGTAGTCTGATTCCGCTTATTCATGAACGTAAAAAAGCTGTTGCAGGATAATTAGTCCTTGCAACAAGCTTTTTTCTATGATTATTTATTTTTTGCTAGATTATAAAGAGTTTTTACAAGAACTCCTGTTGCTCCTTTTTGATTTAGACCTTGTGGAGCTGAAAGATAAGCTGTTCCTGCTATATCTAAGTGAACCCAAGGAGTGTTTTCCACAAAGTTTTCTATAAATTGTCCAGCAGTAATTGAACCTGCCATCCTTCCGCCTGTGTTTTTGATGTCGGCATTTTCTGATTCATTGTATTTTCTAATAAATGGATCATTTGGAAGTTGCCAAACTTTTTCATCACTAACTTTACTTGCTTCTATAACCTTAGCAAAGGCTTCATCATTGTTTGTTATAGCTCCTGTATAGGTTTCTGCAAGAGCTACTAAAACTGCTCCTGTAAGGGTTGCAAGGTCAATCATTAGCTCTGGATTATATTCTGTAGCACCATAGTTTACCGCATCAGCAAGAGTTATTCTTCCTTCAGCATCTGTATTGTCAACCTCTATGGTCATCCCATTTCTTGCCTTTATTATATCACCAGGCTTATAGGATCTTCCAGAAATCGAATTTTCACAAGCTGCAACTATGCCAACTATATTCTTCTTAAGTTTATTTTTCGATATGGCCTTCATTGCTCCAATAACTGTACCAGATCCACCCATATCAGAATTCATTGTTTTCATTCCATCACTTGTTTTTATAGAATATCCACCTGAATCATAAGTTAGACCCTTTCCTACATATACATAAGGTCTTTCATCATCTTTTCCATGTAGGTATTCCATTACTATAAATCTTGGTTCATTATCTGAGCCTTTAGCAACATTGTAGTAGGCAGTAAGACCCATATTAAGAATCTCATCTTTTTGATATATTTTTACATCAACACCAAGATCTTCTAGCTCTTTTTTAGCGTAATTTGCTAAAGTTTCTGGGTAAATATCATTAGATCTTAAATTTACTAAATCCTTAGCAAGTTTTTGTCCTAAAAGTACATTTAAAAGTTCATCTAAGTCTTCCTTATATTCTTCTAAGTTTTTAGGAAGATTTATATTCTCAAGCTTTACTAGACTTTTTTCTTTTTTGTAATGGTCAAATTCATAAATACCAGATTCTATCGCCTCAACTATACTTAAAAGATATTCCTTATCTTTAAAGTTAAATTGATTTTCAATAAAGCTTATCTCTTCTATATCTTTTGATTTTATATATCTTATTAACTTATACACTGCTTCTTTTAGAACTTCTTTACTAAATTCATTCTTTTTTCCTAGCCCTAAAAGAATTTTATCTTCTCCAATATTTGGAAAGATTTCTCCCATATTTCCCTTAAAAAATGGATTTCCTTTTTCATTTTCGAAAACAAATTCTATTAGATTTCTATTACTATCATTGTATTTATAATTCATAATATCCTCCCTTTTTTATCATACGCCAATTTTAGAAATTTTTAAGTTATTATTACCTTGCTTATTTGCTTTTTTAATTTTATTATGTGAATTTTTTTAAAATAAATTGTTTTCACTATTAATATGTTATATAATAGATAAGTAAAACTTATTAAATAATAGGAGGAGTTTATGTTTTCAGAATTTTTACCTGTTATAGCAGCAATCATTGCAGTTTTATTTATGTTATTTCAAATTAAATCAAATATTCTTCCAGTAAGCGAAGGCAATGAAAGAATGAAGGCTATATCAGGAAATATCAAAGAAGGAGCCATGGCTTTTATATCTCGTGAATATAAATATGTAATCTTATTTGTAGTCATAGTTGCAATTCTTATAGCTGTTTTTATTGATATAAACACTATGATTTGCTATATCTTTGGTTCTTTATTATCAATGCTAGCAGGATACGTAGGTATGAGAATATCAACCGCATCAAACGCTAGATGTACAAACGAAGCAATGAGTAAGGGACTTCCTGACGCTTTGAAAGTTGCTTTTGCTGGAGGTTCTGTAATGGGATTTGCAGTAACAGGATTTGGACTTTTTGGAGTAGGTTTGGTTTATCTAATCTTTAGAGATCCTGCAACACTTATGGGATACTCATTTGGTGCAAGTTCTGTAGCACTCTTTGCAAGAGTAGGCGGAGGAATTTATACTAAAGCTGCAGATGTTGGAGCTGATCTTGTAGGAAAAGTAGAAGAGGGAATCCCAGAAGATGACCCAAGAAATCCAGCTGTAATCGCTGATAACGTAGGAGATAATGTAGGAGATGTAGCTGGAATGGGGGCTGACCTTTTTGAATCATATGCTGGAGCAATTCTTTCAGCTATGGTATTAGGTTTTGCCTTATTTGGAGATAATGGTATCAAATTTCCACTTGTACTATCATCTATAGGCATATTTTCATCAATTTTGGCAGCTTTCATTTTCTTAAGAAAAAGACAAAATTCACCACAATCTGCCCTTATGTTTACAATCTATATATCAGGGGCAATTGTACTAATAGCATCATTTATACTTTCAAGTATGTATTTTGGTAATATGAAAGCAGCTATATGTGTAGTTGTCGGAATACTTGTAGGAATATTAATAGGATTTTTATCAGAGGTCTTTACATCTGAAAAATTCAACCAAGTCAAAAGAATAGCAGAAGAAAGCCAAACAGGAGCTGCCACAAACATCATAGCAGGTCTTTCAAGTGGTATGCTTTCAACAGTAGGACCAATTATCCTTATATCCATAGGAATACTTGTTTCATATCACACAATGCAAATGTATGGTATAGCACTTGCAGCAGTAGGTATGCTTTCAATTACAGCAACAACAGTAACAGTAGATGCTTATGGTCCAATCTCAGATAACGCTGGTGGTATTGCTGAAATGAGTGGACTTGATGAATCAGTAAGAGAAATTACAGATGAACTTGACTCAGTAGGAAATACAACAGCAGCTATTGGTAAAGGATTTGCAATAGGATCTGCAGCTTTAACTGCACTTTCACTATTCGTAACATATACAGAAACAGTAAATCTTGACACACTTTCCCTACTTGACTCAAAAGTAGTAGCAGGAATGTTTATCGGTGGTATGCTTCCTTTCTTATTTTCAGCTTTAACAATGAATTCAGTTGGAAAAGCTGCAACAGAAATGATAAATGAAGTAAGAAGACAATTTAGAGAAAAACCAGGTATCCTTGAAGGAATTGAGCACCCAGACTATGCTTCATGTGTTGATATTTCTACAAAAGCATCACTAAAAGAAATGATTATCCCTGGAGCTCTTGCAATAATAGTTCCACTATTTGTAGGAAAAGTATTCGGACCAGAAACATTAGGAGGTCTTCTAGCAGGATCCCTTGTAACTGGTGTACTAATGGCAATATTTATGTCAAATGCTGGTGGTGCTTGGGATAATGCTAAGAAATTCATAGAATCTGGAGAAGAAGGTGGTAAAAACTCACCAGCTCACCACGCAGCAGTAGTAGGTGATACAGTAGGTGATCCATTCAAAGATACTTCAGGTCCATCATTAAATATCCTTATAAAACTTATTACAGTAGTATCTGTAGTCTGTGCAGGATTATTTATCTAATTATATTAAAGAAAGCCCTAGGGCTTTCTTTTTTTAGCCTATTATAAGAAAAAAAGACTAACCATTAAAAGTCAAGAGTAAAAATGAAAAAAATTAGAAAAAGATATTGAATAAAAATAACATAATAAAAACTAAAAATAGGCATGAGAAACAAACCTAAAGACTTAGTCTAAAAATAAGTATTGAAATTAAGCTTGAACTTGATAATCTTCGTTTTTAGTTAAAACAGCGTAAATAGTATGACAAAGTTTTCTAGCAACAGCATTTGTAGCAACTAGATGATGTTTACCTTCACT
>NZ_VULQ01000016.1 GCF_009696575.1 Anaerococcus porci
ATTGGAAACCCAGCAAGCACATAAAACAATCCCATTTCATCCCTAATATCTATAATTTTATCATAGATGATTAGGTTCATTTTTAAGAACTATGCTTAAAGCTGTTCTTATACTATTAGTATATGAGCAAGCACAGTAAGTGAGTACCCACTTACGAAAAATTGATGAAGCAGAACCTTTATGGACTGCTTCTTTTTTTATCAATTTTACCTTGTTAGGGAGAACCCTAAGACCCCAATAATTTATGATAAGGAGATATACTATGGATAATAGAAAAAGAAATAATCAACTAAAAATATATTTAACAGATGAAGAAAAAAAAGTTTTTGAAAAGAAAATGAAACTTGCTAATTGCAAAACTATGTCCCACTTTCTTAGGAAATGTGTATTAGAAAAAGAAATTTATGTGGTAGATTTAGAACCATTTAGAAACCTACAATGGCTGCTTTCAAATGCAACAAATAATATAAATCAGATTGCAAAAGCTACTAATACAACTGGTGTTATTTACAAGAATGAAATTGAATCGATGAATAGACAGATAGAAAAATTATCTGAAGAAATATGGCAGATCCATTCCCTACTTCTTAATAAATCAAAAGAAAGTTCTGATGATTAGTATGGCAATTACAAAAATACATCCTATAAAATCAACTCTAAACTTGGCAATAGACTATATAACTAAGAGTGAAAAAACTGATGAAAAAATCTTAGTATCTTCATTCAAATGTCATCCATCTACTGCCCATATTCAATTTATAAAAACACGAGAAGATAATGATACTAAAGGTACAGTTCTAGCTAGGCATTTAATTCAATCTTTTCTGCCAGGAGAGGTTGATCCTATAAAAGCTCACGAAATAGGAATGGAATTATGTAAGAAAATTTTAAAAGAAGATTATGAATTTGTTCTTGCAACTCATATAGATAGAGGACATATCCACAACCATATAATCTTTAATAATGTTAATTACAAGACTGGTAAATGCTACCAATCTAACAAAAAATCTTACCATAAAATCAGGTATCAAAGTGACGAATTATGTAAAGAAAATAAGCTTTCAGTCATTGATGAATATTATGAAGCTTACAAAAGAAAATATAAAACTGCGGGTAAATCTTGGTACGAATATGACCAAAACAAGAAAGGAATTCCTGGAAATCTAAACTGCAATTTGATATAGACAGAATGATTAATAAGTCTAAATCGTGGGAAGAATTTTTAGAAAATATGAAATCTCTGGATTATGAAATTAAGTTTGGTAAACACATTGCTTTTCGTCATAAAGATAAGCAAAGATTTACAAGAGCTAAGACTATCGGAGAAGATTATACTGAAGAAAAAATCAAAGAAAGAATAGATTTAGCTATTAAAAACAAAGCTAATCCTATTAAAAAGCGTGTAGGAAATGTTATTGATATATCTACAAATGAAAAAGCACAATCCTCTAAAGGCTATGAAGTTTGGGCAAGAAAACATAATATCAAAACAATGGCTGATTCAATAATTAAATTAAGAGAGCAAGGCATTAATTCAATTACACAGCTCGATGATCTAATAAAAAAATCTGCTGATGATAGACAAGACTTATTAGATAAAATAAAGAAGATTGAAGCTAAAATGAAGAGTTTATCAAAGGATATGAAAAATATAAATACTATAAATAAGTATCGTGAAATATATAAATACTACAAGGAAAATCCTGAAGATAAACAATTTGAAGAAGAATATTATAGTGAACTTTCCGTCTATAAAATAGCCGCTAAAGAAATTTTAAAAAACTATAAAAAACTACCAAATACAAAAGAAATACTATCAAACCTCGATAAATTGCAAGAAAAAAAGAAAAACCTTATGCAAGAGTATTCTTTGAATAAAGAACAATTTTCTGACCTAGTTCAGTATAGGAAAAACTATGAAAATTATTATGGAAAAGAAGTGGAGAGATAACATCTTCACTTCTTGCTCTTATAAATTATTACTATTTTCGATTTCTCTAAAAGAATCCCAAAGATATCTAGTCAATGTTATGCCCGCACCACAGAAAGTTCTGCATGTTTTTACTCAAAGCCTTAAAATTCTTTTCTCTTCCGTGTCCACTTTATCATATTTGATTTATATTTTTTTCAAATTAACTTCTAAAAAATCCATCACTGTATTAGATTTTACTTAGAGTTTATATTAATTTTATGGTAAAATTTCAACTAGAATCTCTCGTTTTATGTAGTTACTAAAATTTAACAGTATTGTGTACTTTTTGAAAATATATTTTAACAGATAATTAAATAGAATATTTTAAAATATGTACTGAAGATGTTTCTTTAGTAAGAGAATATTTTCTAACCATTATGATATTATATATGTGATATATAAATTAAAAATTCACTCTATGACTGATATTTTTTATCTCACAAGTTAATTATATAATCACATATATTTAGCAACTCTGGTCTATGCGTAATAATGATAAATTTTTTATCTTCAGATAATGCTTTAATAATCTTAGACATATACTTTTCACTTTTTAAATCAATGGATGCTGAAGGCTCATCTAAAATATATAGTTTTGCATCTTTAAAAATTGTATTTAAAAATGACAATTTTTGCAATTCTCCTTTTGAATTTATATTATATTCATACTTATCTGACGATTTAAAAATTTTTGAAATATCACCCATAAACATCTCTATATCATAATTTAAATAATATTCCTGTAACTTGGTTTTTATATATTTAATATCGTATTGATTTAAAGAATCAGTCTGAGGCATAATTTGGATATTTCGACTTAATTCGCCAATACTGATATCTTCAAGTGGAGTATTATCTATTTTTATTTTTCCTTTTTTTATAGGCAAAAGCTTTCTTATCAACTTTATAATAGTGGTTTTACCAACTCCGTTATCACCTATAATTCCAATGACATTACTTTTTGTAAAATCGATACTTAAATTCTCTATTTTAATATTATCATCTAAATATCCTGTTTCTAAATCATTAGCAATAATTGTTTTAAAGTTTAATTTATGCTCCAATAATTGGTCAAAGTTAGTAAAATCTTCAATCATATATTGATTATCTAATAATTGATCTATTTTTGTTTTCTTTGGTAAAATCGTATTAAATTTCATAAGTATTTTTGTTATGTTAGTTATAGGCGAAAAAATCTTTTGAGAGTATAAAATTAAAGTTACTAGTCTTCCAGTCGAAATATTTCCAGTATTTGCTAAGTGTCCCCCAATCACTATAATAATAAAAATACTACATAAACTTGCTAAAAGATTTAAAGTAGACGATCTTAAAATTAAATCCATTAAATTGTTATTTGCAATGAATAACTTTTTATTACTTCTATTATAATTTTCGCTAGAGCTTTTCAAATAATCTTTAAGAAGTAAATTTTCTACATTATTTATACATGCTTGGACTTTTGAATTTACTTCTGCATTTAAATTTCTTACTTCTCTAGATTTAATTTTAACGACTCTAGACATCATATATTGTACTACTACTAATACAATATTTAATAAAAAAATTATAAATGCTATCAACAAACTAGATCTCATAATGTACATAAAAATCAATATAGTTGATATTGTCAAACTAAATAAGTTAGGTATCGAATTTGTTATGAAATCAGAAATATCATATATATCATTACTAATAATTGTTATGATTTCACCTTTAGATTCTTTAAACCAATATATAAGATTCATTTTTCTTATTTTATTAAACACATATGTACACATCCTAATATTAATACTCTTATTTAATTTATTTAATATCTTTGAAGATATATATTGTAATATTATTATTAGCAATGAAATCATACCAAATATAAACACAAAGTCTTTTACACTATTAGATTTATTATTTAATGTAATGATATCTATAATTTTTCCTAAAATGCTAGGCACATAGATTGCTAAAAGGCTAGATAAGATGAATATGCATGTAGAGACAATTAAGGCAACTATTTCTCTACTTTTCAAATTCATTTGTTTATCATTGAATTTTATAAACATATTCATCTCCTTACTTATATCATTTTTTGATTTACTAGCTTCTTATTTTCTCTAATTATAATAAAAATATATAGAACTATAAAAACTAGTACAAGGCAAATACTTATTAAAAGCGAGTAAATATAATTATCTAATCCAATAAAAAGCTTAATCCTATTTTTAAATCGAATATAGATAGATATTAGTATAGATACTATTATAAAAATAGAAATAACAAGTGGTATCAGTGAGAATGAGAGTGTGATTTTGTTATTTATACTTAAAATCCTATTCTTATCTAAACCAAGAATTTCTAACATTTTATAGTTTTCTAGTGAGTTTTTGGTATTTATTAGGGACTGTATTAATAGAATTGTCATTACAATGATTGTAAATATAAATCCAATATATGTTCCCAATACTAAAGTCAATAGTGACATAAATTTAGTGTCCACTTTTTCTATTTCATCAAGCCTAATAACTTGTAAAAATCCTTCTGAATTTTCTTTCTCTAACTCCTCTTTATATTTATCTTCCAAATTTGTAAACTGTTTATTAACAGTATTTTCTATTTCATTTTCTAATTCTTTTGCACTTTTATAATCTAACCCTCCATCAGTATTGCCAACAAAGTTAATTTTTGCAAGATTTAAATTTTCTGTTATTTTGTCTGGAAAAATCAATAAATCCTGGTTTATGCCACCATAAATATAAGTTCCTAGATTGTCGTTGTAAACATGATCAAGTCCTTCACCTTTACCTACTAGTTCTACCGTATCCAATGTTAATTTTCTATTTTTTGCTAAATTATTTTTATACTGATCTATGTCTACAGTATTTGCTAATTGGTAGGCAAATTCATTGTCTTTAAGTTCTATTTCATCTAAGTTCTGCATTTTCCTTAATTCATTGTATTGACTTAAAGATATGGCTAAACGAGATTCATCATATCTATTATTCTTCTTACTATATGGTTTAAAATCTTCTTTTCTTGGATAAAAATATTTAAGTTCTACGCTTCCTTCTAAATTTGCCCCCTTCTCTTCTACTAAATCTTCAATAAAAGAATAATCATTCCCTATAACATCTTTTTGACTGTCCAGGACATAAAAATCAGTGAGAACATATATATCATTTTTCATCCTGTTATGATAATTCTCTTCCCCAAGTGTTGACATAATTCGAGGTAATGAAAAAGCCAAAATAGAAATCACCAAGAATATAACTATAGTTACTAATAACCTAACATTTTCAAATATATTCATTTGAATATTAGATGATACGAGGAGCTTATCTTTTTGATATATGCTTTCATTTTTACGTTTCTTATCTAAAAAATAAATAATAGTATAGAAAAATGAATACATAAGTAGTATTGACGCTATTAAAAGACTAGTTTGAACTTTATTGCTTTCGTAATTTGGTATTGGACCTGTAAAATCTCTATCTAAATTGAAATAAGTGTATATATTATATGATATATATACTAAGCAGATAATGAAGATGAGGCTTGATATTATTAACTTAGTTTTTGATACAGTCTTTTTATTAATATTTTTACCATCATTTATTAAATCTATTGGTTTCTTTTTAATTATCTTAAAAGCATTAAAAAGATTTGTTATAAGAAATATCAAAGCAAAATAAATAATAGTTCTAAGAATGGTACTAGCATAAAATACTAAATTTATGGAATATTTTTCTAAAATTGCATTTGCTATAAAAGCATTTATAAATTGAGAAGTGATTTGACCTACACAAATTCCAATTAAAACACCTATACAGTAAATAGGTAGAATCTCCATAGCAAGTATTTTAGCCAAGGTAGATCTTTTTGCTCCCATAATATTTAATACTGATATGCTTTTAATTCTAATTTTATAAATATTTCCATTTACGAAATTTAATATCAAAAATATCCCTGCTGATGCTATATATATTAACCACCTTATTATTGTTTCAAAATATGAAAAATCATATAAATTATTTGACATTATCACACTTTTAGAATCAGCTATAGAAAGAAATGAAAAAAATAAAGTCGCACAAACAATAATTGATATGAAATAAGTCTTATATTTATCTACTTTATCTTTTAGACTTAAATTAGATATTCTTATTCTCATCTTATCCCTCTATTTCTCCATCTTTTATTGTTATAATTCTATCTCCATACTCGGCTACATTTTTATCATGAGTAACTAGAAGCACTGTAGTATTAAATTTTTTATTTATATCTTTAATAAGATTCATCAAATTTTCAGCAGAGTTAGAATCTAAAGCCCCCGTTGGCTCATCGGCCAGTATAATCTTAGGATTACCAATAAGTGCTCTTGCACAAGCAACTCTTTGTTTTTCTCCACCAGATATTTCATAAGAATTTTTATCTTTTAAGTATTCTATATTTAATTTTTTTAAGATATTGTCTATTTTTTGATTTATAGTATTGGGCTTTTCGTTTTTTAATAATAGTGGAACTGCAATATTTTCTTTAACATTCATAGATTCAATTAATTTAAAATCCTGGAAAATAAAACCTAAATATTTTCTTCTAAAGTCATTTGCCTTTTTTAAACTAAGTTTCTCTATATTGTTTCCATCAATTTCTATCTGACCTTTATCCGGTTTTTCTATAGTAGCTATTATATTTAAAAGTGTAGACTTTCCAGATCCAGATTTTCCCATTATAGAAACAAATTCACCTTCATTAATATTTAAATCTATATCTTTAAGAACTTCATTTTTTACTGAACCTTTACCATAACTCTTATAAAGATTTTTTATTTTAATTATTTTTTCCACACTAATCACCTACTCAAATAACGCCTTTATCTCAGAATCACTTAAATCTATATATAAGTATAATAATTTCATAAATATAACTTTATTTAAATAGCACTGTCTACTGGAAGGTCTATTTAAAATACCTGTGTTTTCATAATTTTCGTAAGGGCAGCCACACCTACAGAAATGTTTAGCAAAGCAGCTACTACATTCAGTAAGCTTGCTATTATCATTAAAGATTTTTTTTATGAAATTAGAAGTCTGCATACAATTTGAATATACATTACCTATATTATAATGATCATACGATACAAACCTATGACATGGATATATATTTCCATCAATATCAATAGCCACTGAGTTAAAAGCAGCACCACAAGGGTAATTTTGTTTTTTGCTAAAATGTATTTGCTTTAATGCCCTGAATAGAATTTTTACTTTCTTAGCTTTATCTATTTCTCCATTTTTAATATAATCTTTAAATTGATTGATAAGATTTATATTTTCATCAATATACCTCTTATATTCAAGTGTTCCTAAAGAATTGTCAGCGGCAGATATTGGTATATTCTTAAAGTTCAAGGTATTTAAATGCTCAAAAACTCTAACCATATCTAAATTTCTAGGAGTAATGGTAGCTCTAGCCGATAGTAAGCCTTTATTTCTTAAGTATAAAGTATTTTCTATAATGTCATTGTATGCTTGATTGCCATTTTGATAAACCCTATCACTATTATCGTTTAAGTCTCCATCTATACTAATCATTGTATTAATTTTATTTTCAATGATGAATTCATTTACTTCTTTATTTAACAATGTACCATTAGTTGTCATACTAAAATAAAATTTTAATTTATTGGTTGATTCTTTGATTTTACAATAATTTACTATTTCTTTAATCAGATCAAATCTTAATAACGGTTCTCCACCAAAAAATATAATATTAAGTTTATCACTATTTGTATTTTCAATTAAAAAATCTATTGATTGTTTAGCCGTGTCTGAATCCATAAATCCAGTGTGATTATATCTACCTTCATCACCAAAACAATACTTGCATGCTAAGTTACAGCCTTGAATAAGCATCAATGTTATCGATGAAATTTTATTGCTAGAATCATAGTGTTGTTTACCTTCAAATTCTGCTTCTCTTAAAAAACCCATAGATTTCATAGATTCTATTAATTTTCTATATTCCTGTTTAGTCATATACATAGATGATTTATTTTCTAATTCTTCCCATTCATACTTCTGCATTAAATTTAAAAATTTTTCTACTTTGTCATCAATTCTTATTATTGACACATTATCATAATCAAAAATGTATTTGTTGTTATTATGTTTGAGTTTTATAAAACCTGATGTAATCATCCATTCCTCCTTCTATACATAGTAATATAATATGGAGCCAGAATATGTTATTTACATACTGCTAGATTTACTATAATTCTATTTAGTTACTTAGTTTCCTATGATATCATCTTTGTTTCCATCGCAAAAAATACACCCTAAATCAGCGCACGTATCTTCTGGATAGTCACACCACATGCAAGGTTGCCAACTTTCTGATGAGTTCATTTTTTCATTGTTACCTAAATTTATCTTTTCAAACATTCTCTTCCTCCTACTTGTTCTAATCCTGACTCCATATAATATCTAAACTGATTCCCACCCCTACCCATTTCCTACTATGTGAATTTTGTTAATTATGATTATTCATATTTAAATACTTATATTTAATAATTTTGAATATCTTCAAAATTTATTATTCTTATCTCATTATTCTTTATGACCACTATACAAGGTATAGTATCAACACCATACTCATCTAATATTTCATTGAGTTTGGTATTATTAAAATATTCATTTATATCTAAGTCTACAATATTTTCAGATAGATTAAGTTCTCTATTTTCTTTTACTAAACCTACTCCGTTACTTATATAACGTAAGCAATATGGACAATTTTTAGATGTCAATAAATATATTCCGTCTTTACCTTTAATATCTTGCCAATTTATTTTATTTAATTGTTTAGAAGCCATTTCATAATTAGATAATTGATAAAATTGCTCATAGTTACTAATATTTAATTTGAAAAGTTTAAATATTGCTAAAACAATAACTACTACATATATGCTTTTAATTATTTTTCTGTTCTTCACTTTTTATACCAGCTATTTGAAAATTAAATTTCCAATGAACATAGTAATTGGAAAAGATAATACCAATAGCAAGTTCAAAAAAACAAATAGTATAGATTTTCTTTTTATGGAAGATATCAAGCCAATTATCCCAAGTATAGGACATATAAAAATCGTGCTTATACCTAAAGGTTTCAATTCTGTAAATTTATTTAATAAATCTACAGGAAGAATATATGAAATAACAAATATTATTATGCCGAGTATAAATGTGTATTTTTCTATATTTTTTAGCATCCTACTTGACCTACTGTATTAAAGTATGTTCTGATTGCCCAAGCAACTTTAGCCATTGTTCCTGACATTTCGCTTTTATGTGCATCAATATAATCTACTAAGTCTTTATTACATTTACAATTCTTTCTAAGAGTTGGAGACCACTTGTAGCATTGATCGTGTCTTCTACAACCTTCATCTAGTACATCAGTAACTGGTTCATCTGAATCCTTTCCGCCATAACCTGGTCCACAATAATTTCCCCATATTGGTAAACCTATTGAGCGAGTACTATAACCTTCTGTATTAAATTCTGCATAATTTGAACTAACTGATTCTAACAATAAGCCTTGTTCTATAACTTCTGGATCTTCGTTATTATTTTGTGCATTTTGATAATCAAAATATAGTCTATCATTATCTACAATGATATATTTCTTAACTTCATCTCCTATTTTTTCAATATCATTATAGCTTAGACTTTCTCCATGTGATGCAGATACATTATTATTTGGTAAGATAAGTACACAAATAGCCAATACAAAAATTAACCCGAAAAATATTTTTTTTAATTTTTCTTTCATTACATCTCTCCTTTATGCTACTAACGCTTTTACTGCCTTATTTCTAATTTAATTTTATAGTAGTTAGAAATTTATTTCAGCTAACTTTTGTGAATACTTTTATATTGAAATATTTTTATCAGGCATTAGAAATAATCCATCACATATCCTTTGTATTTCATATTCATGTGAAATTATTATTAGAATATTATTCTTACTTCTTTCTTTTATTTTAGAAATTGCTTTTTTCTTCATTTCTTGATCCAATCCAGATAATACTTCGTCTAGTAGAATCAAAGAATGTCTGCCAATCATCATCCTAGCCAGATGAATTTTTTGTTTTTCTCCTTTTGATAAAGTATCTTTCAAATTTTTAGTACTATATTTTTCAATTCTATCTAATTCTAAGAATTGAATTATTTTTTTTAAATGTGATTCATTTACCTTCTTTTTCTCTAATATTGTAATATTAGAATTTAGGTTTTCACGTAATATAAATGGTTTGCTTTCTATAAACAAAACTTCATTTCTTAAATCTTCATCTCTATAGTCGCTTATCTCATTACCATTTATCAAAATTTCTCCTTCGTAATCAGTATAAAGTTTACTTATTAGATTAAAAATTGTTGTTTTACCTGATCCGTTTTCTCCAACTATTCCATATAATCCAGGTTTATTTATTTCAAATGAAAAATCTTTCAATATATATTCATCATCATATTTGAATGAAACATTTTTAAACTTAAGGCTAGTTACTTTTGACAATTTCTTTCCATCAATTTTCTTTTCACTGTCATGATCCATAATTTTCTTATATCGCTCTAAATCTACAATAACTTCATTAAAAGATAAGTTTAAATCACCAATGTTTTTAATTGACGAATGTAACTTTTCCATATAACTACTAAAAGCAACTATATTTCCCAATGTTAAATCTCCTAATATTATTAATTTTGCTGAAATGAATAATATTAGAGAACTTAAAATAATAGTTATCAAATCTTGTAAACTCCTTACAGCCATATTTATCTTCAAATTAGACATAGATACATTTTTTAAATCCTTAAGCTTTCTCCCATAATTTCCTTTAAATATTTTTTCTAAATTATTTAGTTTTATTCCAGTTAAATTTGAAATCGTATCTATTAGATAATCTGAATATGCATCCAATTTAATAATATAGTCTCTTTGTTTACTAATAATAGTACTTTTGAATATATAGTTAATTCCGTAAGTCAATGGAAGTAATATAATCGCAATTATAAATAATTTTAATGATATCCTAATCATAATGTAAGCAGATATAATTATACTAAATAAAATCATTACAATGCTTGAAAAAAAGTCTATATAGAAACTGACTATTTTATCACCTGTATTTTCTATTCTGCTTACAAGTTCTCCTTCACCATACGAATTTAAAAATTCATATCTCGTATCTAATATTTTAGCGAACATCGCTTCTTTTATACTATTTGAACAATCTATAGATAATATATTGCCTATCCATTCCTCCAAAATACTGCTTAAACTTTGAAATATATTTAAAATTAGACTTATGAGAATAAACTTTAATACTAATTGCAAATCTTTTATTACTATCAAATCAATAATTTTCCCAAATACATAAGGAATCGCCATACTCGTAATTATTCCTAATAGTATGACTATTATTAAATATATAATTTTCTTTTTCTGTGGTAATATAAATTTATCAATTATTTTTTTGTGTTCACGCCAATCAAACATACTATTCATCTACTAAATATACTTTCCTAGATTTAAAATCAATTGACCAAAAAGAATTTTCAGTACTTTCCCAAATATATTTATCGGATGTATCTCTCCACCATTTTTCATATTCTTCTACTATGTTTTTATAATCTCTATCTACTTTTTTATAAATTTCTTGACTTTCAGATAGAATTTTCAACAAGTTTTCTAAAGCTATTTTCCTTTCAAGAAGCTCTTCTAAATTTTCGCTTTCTTCCTGTGTTAATATTCCAACTTCTTTCAACTTAGTTATCCTCCAAGTATTTTTTGTTTAAAATTCCATTTACAGAATTTTTTTCTAAAACATCAATAAATGGATCTAAATAATTTACTGGTTTTATATGTCTATCAAACTCCATTAATTTCGTCAGTTTTTTCTGTAATTCATAAGATACTCTATATTCAATACTAGATTTTACACATGAATTCTTAGCCGGTATATTAACTTCATTTGTATTTATATAATTCTCGAAACTACAAGAATTACAATGACAAATACTGCATTTATTGCAAAGTGGAGAATATTTTTCTGAGTATAAATGTCTATTGTATTTCTCTTTTATTCCATCTTTTAAGCTTCCTATATGATCCAAAGGAAACTTAAAATAAAATTCTGGACAAACATAAAACTTTTCGTTGCTTGCAAGGGTATAAGAATTTAATCCACTATCACATAATTCTTTTTCTTTCATAAACAATTCATCAGTTATAACATTTAGTTCTTTAATTATTCCTTTATTCAAATATTCGTAATAAATATAATCAGAAATATTCATTAGTTGTTCCTCATATAGGATATAATTAAATTGTTTATCGAAATCTAATATATTTAGATTAATCCTGTTAGTCTTATTGAATAATTTTGTTATAAAAGTATCCATATCGCTTAAACATTTAGATGATATATTTAGTATTATATTTTCTTCTAGTTTCATATTTCTTACAAACTCTTCATCATCAGGATATTCAATTGTAAGGATATAGTTATTAGTTATTTTTCTTATACTATCTTGATTTCTTATTGAGCAATGGTGAAAAATATTTTGCCCTTTTAAGTCTATCTCTTTGAAATTTAAATTGAGTCCATAATTGCTATGTATAAATACTGGTCTTAGAAAATTATTTTTGGCATATTCTAATCCTTCTATTATTGTTTCATTAAACATAATAGTAGATCCACTTCTATTATCACTACTAGCACAAGTTCTTACGGGTGAATTAGATAACAAAAAGTAAAGTTTATCTTTACCTTCATTATTAATTTCTTTTTCTATTCCATACCTATTATATAGCTCAGCAAAATAGTAGTTATTCGCTCTGACTCTTGCTTTATGCATTTTACAAATATATTTAGCTTTTTGGAAATTTGTATTACTATCTGCAGTGTCATAATTATGACCAAAACATGAAGTACATCCACTTGCAATCCTACAGTTAAGACACTCCTCATAACATTGAAGTTTCGTATTTAATAGATAATAAGGTCTTATTTTATCAAAATCTATACCATTTTCTACATCACCAATTACAACTTCTTTTTTATTGTTAAGTGAGTAATCTTTATATCTCATACATGGATACAATGATCCATCAGGACCAACTGCTATCATCTTTCCAGCACCACATGAAGCTGTTTCTAACATTTCTTTATTATTTGGAAAACCTATAGATTCATCAAACAAAGTACAAGAATATTTATCAAATAGTCTATTTTCTAGGATATAGTCTGCCAATTCAATTAACTGGTCTTCAAAAATTTTGTCATCTCCATCTTGCCAAACATCTTCAAATACTACATTTGCTGCTACATCAGATATTCCTAATTCCCATAAATGAATTATGCTATCTTTTAAATATTTTAAATCTTTACTTGAAAAAGTAACTTTTGTAGATGCTTGAAATTGATTTTTGTACAACTCTATATTTTTTATTATTTCATCATAAGAGCCTTTTCCATTCGGAAAAATTCTGTGCATATCATGCTTTTCTTTAGTCCCGTCTAATGTAATTGCTATTTCAAGTTTTCCTTGATTTTTCTTTATAAAATCTTGTACCTCTTTACTGGCATAATTAATCCCATTTGTCGTTATATTAATCCTATAATCCCAATACCATTCATCATTTAATAGATATGTTTTTAATTTAAAATAGTCGCATATTTGATCAATTAGTTTTATTTCAAGTAGTGGCTCTCCACCTATAAAATCTAATATAACTCCTTTGGGTCTTATCATTTCTTCTGAAAGTACATAATCAATAAATTTCTTAGCTACATCAAATGACATTTTCTTATTTGAAGATTTATGTGTAATATAACAATAACTACATCTTAAATTACAATCCTCTGTTACAATAAATGTTAATGTTTGAGCAATACCGTCTTTCCAAATATTAAATTCTTTCCCGAGTTTATAAATATTACTGCTTGTCATTTTTATTACTTAAGCTCTTACGTCCAAATCGCGGATGCTCTGCTGCATTTTTTGCAGTACAACTATATCTACATGAATTTACACATACCAAAACACATGCCATAAGTGGACTTGCACTGCTACCTTTAGTATTTTTTTTTACTTTACTTGAATAATTCATTGTTTTATCCCCTCTCTATTTGTTATTTTTTCTCTATTTAATCTTATATTATTTTAATTTAAGTTTCAGCTAACTTTTGTGAATAAAAAAGCACTAGAATTAAAATCCTAATGCCGATTATTAAAATGAGTCTACATAGCCTAGTTCTCTGACTTTATCTATCATTTCTTGATAATTTTTTACACCAAGTTTTTGATAAATTCTAGATAATGATACAGCTAAGCTCCTAACATTTGTATTCAATTCTTTTGCCAATTGTTTCCTGGACATGCCATTTGAATACAATCGCACTATATTTAATTCACATTTTGTGAGAGGTTCTAACATATGATTTTCTTCTGGAAATATTGTTTTATCTTCTAATACAATATTTTTTATGTGCTGTATTAATCTATTAGTTTCTTCTTCTTTAGAAATAAAGCCTTTGCAACCTATTTTTTTAGCTCTTTTAATATAAAAGTCTAATTTATATGCTGTTAAAATAACAATTTTTATATTTTTATACTTCTCTATTAGTTCTTCAGCTAAATCTAGACCGTTTATGGTTCCCTCTATACCAGTTAAATTTATGTCTATAAGTAATAAATCATAGTTGAGAATTATTCCATCTATCTCAGATGAACTAAAATTATTTATTATATCTACAGAAATCGCATTTTCTTTTTCCAAGCTCATTTTCAGAGAAGTAGCTACCATTTTATGATCTTCTATTAATAAGATTTTCATTTATTACACTCCTATCCATAGGTATATCTATTTTAAATTGTACATAAGATTCCTCTGAATTCTCATCGTCGTTAAATATATTAAAAGTAAATATTCCCCTATATTGCTTCAAATTTAATCGTAAAACATTTAATCCAATATTTCCATCTTTAATTTTGTTTTCATCATTTATATAATCTCCGATGTTTGTAATTATTAAATATATCGTACTATTTTCAACTTTTAGAATTATATGTGTGTTATAACCTTTAGAATGCTTGAACGCATTTATTAATAATTCGTTGATACATTTATATACTAACTCATCATAAGGAGTTGGCAAGTTAAGATTTTGATCGCATTCAAATTCAATAAGCATCTGTTTATTTAAATACATATCTTCCAAATCTGATATGAGCCTATTATATGCTTCATATAATGATTTGTAATCTTTAAGTTTAGGATTGAACGAATCTATTTCATGGCGAATTAAATCATTTAATTTTTCTAGATTTTGTAAGATATAATCTTTTCCTGAGCCAGTTAAATTATCTTCAATCCATCTACGTATTGCTATAATAATTTGAAGTATATCATCGTGTAAAAATGTTTGTATTTTCAGGATATTAAGCTTTTCAAGTTCAGTATCCTTGTACTTTTCATAATAATAACCCTCCAAAACTTCATCAAATGTAATGAGTTTATAATTTCTATATTTTCTGTAACTTCTAAATTCTGTCAAAAAAATAAAAAAGTACAAAGATATTATAACAATCACCCTTAAAGGCATACCAACTAAAAATAATATTATAAATAAAATAGTATATCCAGGTAAAAGCTTCCTCATTGCATTAGTAAATAACAAGATTCTGTTTTTTATATTTGTACATATAATCTTATACAACAATATTAATTCAGTGAATACCAATGATAATAATAGATATTCACTAATCGAAATAATCTCTGTATTAGTAAAATACATATAAATAATGTAAGAAATAAAAAAACCTATTTGCAGAAATATAGTAGAATTACTATAATGCTTTCTTATATTTTTATTTATTATCCACAAAATACAAGGACTTATTAGCAAAATAATAAAAACACTCTTAAATAATAAACTAGAAAGCATATAATTATAATTCATTATTATTGCTGAAATAGCAATAATAATAGTTATTAAAGTTCTTATTATATTTAACTTTTTTATTGAATATATAAGCTCTAGATTTCCCAATAAAAGTAAATTGTAAATCATTAATTCGATATATTTGCCTATCAAAAAATCTCTCAACATTAAATCTTCTATAAAAATAAAAATAATAAATAGTATGGTAAGTAAACTATAATTCAGAACGAATTCTTTCTCATCATTTAATATAGTAATCACATACGCAATAAAGTTTATTATGCTTAGAGAAATTGCTATAAAGACTCCCATTTCCAATTCTTGGTAATATTTTAAAAAAGGAATTATTGGTATAAATAAAATAACTTGTAATAATATATGAATAATCAAGATTAAATTTTCTTTTTTCATTTTTCTTCCTTTATGAATTAATAAATAAAAAGTATTAACTATCCATATTTGGAGTTAACATTTGTATTTGTTTAAGCTTACCTAATACTATTATAAACTAAATCTTATCATAAATTAGTAGTTTTAATATTTTATTTCTTTGGATATTTTTATCTTAATTTCATATTAATGTCGAACTTTAGATCATCTAATTATTTATATTATTATAAATTATGATAGTTTTGATAATACTTATGTTAAAATAAATAATTTAAATATTGCAGCTTATTAATTTACACAAACTTTCGGACATTACTAAAAAATAGGCACGCTAAATTCTATAAAACTATGTTTTACAAATTCATAAATATGAAATAAAAAATCTATAAATATCAAGATATAAAGCTCTCAAAGAATAACTTAGGAGATCTGATACTAACAGGAAGTATACTCTTTGAGAATTTTTTACAACCAGTTAATGTACTTTGAATAATATCATCTTTATTTCCTACATATATAATTTTTCCTAAAATATCATAGGCATCGATAATTAATTCATTTATTCTTACTGGTTCTAAATTACCATTTTGATAATAATAAGATCGGTTAGGAACAATATGAATCTTTCTAAAACCATAGCAAGTTGAAAAGCTATCTATAAAAATAAATTTATCATTCTTTTTTAATAATAAGTCTAAGTCTGTACTACCTTTGTCAATTACCAAATTAGTCATCCTTACTTGAGGTTTAAATTCCGGATATGAAATCCTACAATTTCCAGTACTATGTGTGTTAAATATCTCAGATGTATAATTAGAATGAAGAAATTTATGCCATTTTCCAGACTTTATCAATGTTGTTTTTTCAGAATTAGTTAATTCATCATCAACAGGAGTCCAGCCAGAACTCATTATACTGCCATCATCTATTACTGTTAGCTCATTATTTATCTTTTTATTAATTAAATCATTTATTAAATTTTGTTTACCAACTAATAGATCAGATTCTGATAAATGACCAACTACTTCATGTATAAAAATTCCACTTGCCAGCTCTGAAAGTAATACATTCTCCCCTTTTAAATTCATATTCTTAACCGGGGAAAATTCAGATATAAACTGTAATTTCCCTCTAAAATTAAACATTTTTTCAATTAATTGATTGAAATTATCAACATAAAAATATATTACTTCATTAACTGAATTATTTAAAATATGTAATGCTAAATCAATATGACCATCTAGAATCGAAATTGACTTTTGGGAATTAGTTAATTTCTTATTTACTATTTCCCACTTTAAATAATATTCAATATTATATTTTTTACAAAATTGTTCAATCACTTGTATATAAAATTTAAAATTAGATAAATTTAACATATTATGATCAATTTTAATAAAATCAAATTTATTATTCAACATATTTTCATAAAATTGTTTATTTTTATAGTCAAACCCCTTTTCATAGTAATTCCTATCTTGTTCAGTATAACTTAATCCGTTAAATAAATATTTTAATTTAAATTCATTCTTTAAGGATTTTATTGGAGTGTTAAACATTTTAGTAATTTGATATCTTGTTATTTTCACTATTACTTGCATAATTCTTCTAAATACTTTATTATTCCTTCTTGTTCAATTTTTTTCATACTCTTTGTAATATGTTTGATATGTGATTTATCTTGTCTATAGTCATCAAAATATCTAAATTTATAAAAATCAGAAAAGTTTATTTTTGGATAATTCAATTTTAATAGCTTTTCTATATATTCATTCATTATTTTTTTATTGTAATGATTATATATGTTAATTGCTATTATAAGAAAATCTATATATTCATCTTCTGTCAATGTATTAAACAAATATGTATCTTTTAAAAGCTCGAAATAAACTTTGGCACTCGAATAATCATGATTTTTAGTATGCCATTTCAATATCTTAAACACCCCTTCTTTATTATTAATCATAATATCTTTTCTCTTGTTGATAATGTATTTTATATCTAAATTTTTACGTTTGATTATAAAGTTATTCATCAATAAAATATCCATATCTGATAAAATAAAATTATTAATTGCATCCAAAGGTGTTTCTACAATTGGTTCATTATTCACATTAAATGATGTATTTATACAAACATTAAGATCTGATACTTTTGAATATTCTGATAATAAATTATACATAAATTGATTCTGTGAACGCGTGACTGTTTGAATTCTTGCTGTATTATCATAATGAGTAATTCCAATTAATCTACTATCTATTACTTTAGATACAAAAAGCATATATGGAGAATCTTTAACACCTTCAAAATACTTTTCAACACAGTCAGATTGAACAATTGGTGCCAATGGTCTAAATGGTTCTCTATGCTTTATGTTAAGATTAAGTCTATCTCTAATTTTTATTGAATCTGGCTTTGCAATTATACTCCTATTTCCTAAAGCTCTAGGTCCAAATTCTGATTTCCCCTGATATATTCCTATTATCATTCCTTCGTTCAAGTATTTTGCTATTTCTTTTTCTGGATTGTCAAAAAATTCATATTCGATTTGATTATCATCTAAAACCGATAAAATTTCTTCTTTATCATGCTTTTTACCCAAATATATTGACTTTAATGGTATAGCTTTTATATTTTTAGATAATGATCCTAAATATGCCATACCTATTGAACATCCATCATCAGTAGAAGCGGGAAACGGATAATATTTTCTTATATTATCCATAGATAAAATTGCTGTATTTAAGTTAGTGTTTAAAAAAACTCCTCCAGAAGAACATAAATCTATTTCATTTGATATATTTTTTAAATGAAATTTCAAATATTCAAGGACACTCTTTTCTAACTCTGATTGAGCTATAGAAGCTACTTTTTTTGCTCTATCCATTTGCCAATTTATTGGTCTTATATATTTAGCAATTTCAGTAATTATTGTTGTTTTTTCTACTTTCTTAGGTAAATCAGTTCTCTTAATTCTTTTATTGATTAATTTATATTCATAGAGAAATTCAATAAAATTATCAAATAGAAATCTAATATCTCCTTTTTCGATTTTAAAGAATCTCTTATTATACCTTATATCATTTCCATATGCAGATAAACCCATAGTTTTGCCTGCAGCAGGTATACCTGAATCAGAAAAGCCTAAACAATAACTTATAATATCATAGAACATTCCGAGACTAATATTATCATAATCCCCAAATTGCTTATCTATTTCTGTTATTTTATTATCTTTAATTTTATATAAGCTTATGCTCTCGAATTTATACTGACTAATCCAATCTCCCTGCTCATCAATTACAATAGCATAACCATTATCCATGCCTGAACTATAAACAGCACTTGCGGCATGAGTCAAATGATGATAAGGATTTGATAATTCCACAATTTTATTCTTATTTTTAATAGGTATATAATTAATAGCTGTTTCAATACAATTGTTTATGGATTTTCCTACTACAATGCTATCTAAATCATCAATAGAAATATTTATACTGGATAAGCAATAATTGATGGCTTTTAATGGTGGTAAAACTATATCTTTTGGATTTCTAGCATAAAAACCATCGGAGTGTTTTCTCCTATCTAATCGTTCCTCTGCTATAGCAGTCAAGATTTCGCCATTTTTACATATCGCTACAGATCTGTCATGATTTGACATATTAATACCCATTACATAGCAGTCCATTATACGTGTTCTCCTTTCTTGGTATTAAATATTCTAAAATAAAAGTTACATACAATAAATAATATCAGCAATAATAATGAAATTTTCATAAAAAACATCTTTACATTTTTTCCCATCCAATAAGCTACTAAAGGTTGGAATACAACTGCAGATAGAGATGAAACTGAAGATACAACCGAAAATACAGTAGCTTTATTTCTATTGGTAGAATTTTCATTTATTCCACAAGAAATTGATATAAATGAAATTCCAGAAGCAAACGCAAATAAACACATAAATAACATAAGAGCAATAAAAGATTTGTGATTTGACAATAAAATCATCATAGAAAAGCTTAATAAATATAATATCATCGACAAATTATTTAGGATAATGCTTTTTAAATTTAATTTACTTGTCAAATAGCTAATAATAGAAGATATACTAATATATATACCATTTAATATTGGAAAATATTTAATAGCTATTCCTAATTCTGAACCATAAGGTTGCCAAATTAGATTAAAAGCAGAAAATGCCACAAAAGAAAAAATTGACATCATCAAACTTATAATTAAATTGTAGTTGGAAAAAACATCCTTCACTCCACTTACAGTTAATTTAAATATAGAATCCACTTCTCCTTTATTGTCTCTCATAAATATAGTAGATAAGAGTGCAATAATAATTTGAATAAATATTACAATATACAATACAAAAAAAGATTCATTTATATTCAACATTATTATGAAAGTTATAATAGGTAGAGTAAGTATTACTTCTATCAATTTAGTCTTTCCTGTATAATTTTTAAAAATTGAACTTTCATACTTAGAACCTAACCAAGCTGGTAAACATCCACTCATAAGTGCAGCACCAAGCCCTTTTGTCACATATGAAATAACTAATATGTTGAATGAATATCCAAGAATTAACAAAATATAGGATAAAATACTTAAAATAACGCCTACAACATAAGTTTTTCTTCTACCTATTAAATCTGCTATTGCCCCACTTGACAAATCAAATATCATTAAGCTACTCAAATATACACTCCAAAGGATACCAATTTTAACATATGATATGTTTTTAGAAAGCAAGAATATGGTTATTACTGAATTAGCTAACAAATCTGCAATTTTTTGCAAAGCATTGATAACTACATATGTTGATAATTCGATTTTTGTTCTACTCATTGAATAACTCCATTATTTTCTTAAACTCTTTAATATTCATATCCCCTTGAATCATTTTATCTTTTATATGCCCTTGTGCTTTATAAGCCTCACTTATAACAATATTACTGATTAAATACAATACATATATTTGTTTTCTATTTAATTCATTATATGATATTTGGGGAATTCCTCCCTCTTCTAACATTTCCTCATAACAATTAGTAATTTCAATATTATACTTTAAATTGTTTTTGCAAAACTCAGTATTTGGATGGGGGACTAAAATATATGGTTCTATGAAATCAACAATATTATTAGCTATAAATATATACATAGCATTTAAATCTCTTAATTCATCTTCTATCGTTATACCAGGTAATCCAATTATCCATTCTAATCCAATAGCCATTTTATTTTCTTTTACTAGTTTTGCCAATTTAAATATATTGTTTATATTAATATTTTTATCTGCATATTTTATTGCTGTATTATTACATGACTCAAGTCCTATAAGTATACTTCTACTTATTCTTGAAATATATTTTATCATTTCTTCATTCAAATTATTTAAATGAGAAAACAAACCATTTAGAATTATTTCATTGTCTTCCAAAACCTTACATACTTCTATTACATGTTTCTTATTAAGAGTAAACAATTCATCGGATAAAAATACAAGTTCTAATTTTCCATTACACGACCTTTTCAAATTTTCTATTTCTTTTCTTATAATAAGACTAGATTTAACTCTATATTTGTTCCAATCCTTGGTGTTTTTACAAAAATTACAAGCATACGGGCAACCATATGATGTTCTTATTGAAATTGGTAATTTAGTAACTTTCATTATATACTTCTCAATTAAATATATAGTTTTATCTAAAAAACTAAAATCAATAGCTGGCAATTTATTATAATCATCTATATAATTAGCCCCTCTCCTATTAACAATCTTTTTATCTATATTTAATAGACATCCATTAAATTTTTTATAGTTATCAAAATTAATATTTTTTTCTTCTATAAAAGAATTTATTACTAACTCTGATTCTCCTCTTATAGCAATATCGATATTTGGTAGTAATTGTAACAACTCATCTTCTAACATTTCTGTTAACTTTCCACAATAAATAATTCTTTTATTTTTATCCATTTTCTTTACAATATCACTAATCAATTTAATAGAAAATATTGTTGCAGTATTAGTATTATTCATATAATAATCAGTATGGAAAACTAGAACATCGAATTTACAACTATGAATGATTAATTTCAGTCTTTCATAATCTTCATCTTTATATGATCTAAAAATATTCTGCATAGATATATATTCGACATCATGTCCTTGAGATTTTAAATATGTGCATAATTGCAAAGGTGCAGTGTTGACAACTTCATAATTCATTATATTAGACACAACACTCTCTATTAACTTTCCCTTTCTAAACGGAGTAATTACTAAGATATTCAACAAGATCACCTACATTCATTATATTCTCTTACTAATCCACTAAATATATTTTCTTTAGTAAATAGCTTAATCATGTTTTCTATAAATTCTTTTTTATCTTTTTCTTTTAGTGAATAATTTATTTTTAACAATTCTTCTGCCTTAGCTAGACCATAATATATGTAATTAATAATAAATTCGTATACCGGCTTATTAATACTAACTAGTTTTCTATTTAAGAAAATTATTGCTCCGCTATCAGTAGTATCTATTCGATATTGCATATCATCTATTTCAAAAATTTTCATTTCACTATTCCCTCCATAAAATATGGACATGAAAAGTCTCTAGAAGTTAAAGAATATTCATCTTTATAAAAAGATCTTATCCTGCAACCACCACCACATAATGTTACATATTTACATTTTTCACATACCTCGCTTATATCTTTCATTTTTATATTTCTCAATTTATTTAAAACTTTTGAATTTTTCCAAATTGATTTAAAATCATCTTTAATAATATTACCACACAAAAGTTTCTTATTTTCTCCAGAAATAACACATGGATATACATCTCCATTCGATATAATATTACAAGATGTAATACCTGCATGACAGCCTGTATTATATGAATTGCTATATGGATAAAACATAAGAGGAGAAGAATATCCCCATATTTCGCTAACATCTGATAAGCTGTAACCTAAATTTAGCATTGGAAGATATATCTCCCATGGACAAGAGACAGATAATTTATAGTTTCTTATTTTACCTTCTAACTTTAACGCTGTTATTTTTTCAATGAAATTTTTCCATTGTTCATATGGAATTTCATTGTCGTCTGTATGATCTTTATGTAACAAAGAAACATATTTTATTATAAGCACATCTTCTATTCCGTTATTTTTCAAAATATTAACATTTTTTTCAAAAAAATCAATATTCTTTTTCGTTAATACTTGTGCTATCGAAAATGGTATTTCATTATTTTTTAGTATTTTTATGTTTTTAATCACTTTATCAGTGCTCTCTCTATATATATCATTTACGCTATTAATAAAACTATCAATACTTATTACTAGATGAAATGACGTATTCATTGCTATGCGGAATAATCTCGAATCTAATAAAGATCCATTGGTTACTAAAGTCAAATCTATAAATGGTTTCTTTAGAGTATATTCTATCAAATCGTATATTCCTTCTTTTAACAGTGGTTCACCACCTGCAAAATTAAATGAATATGTCCCCATATTATATAATTCATCTATAATCTGTTTAAATTGGTTTATTGTTAATTCATCTTTTATATTTTTTCTATTAGCAGCTGAACAATATTGACAGTTGAAATTACAATTTTCAGTAATATCAATATCTACCTGAATTGGAAATTCAAACATAAATTATCCTTTCATAATAATATGAGCAAGATATGAATAAGTTTTAATATTTATATATAACATATCTTGCTCAAAATGTTATTTAATTAACTAATTCTTTTAAAATGGACTTGTTCTGTTCCATTGAAGAGATGTGACCGGAATTGATTCCACTTCAGGAACAATTTTTTTACATTCCAGCTCTTTTGTGTTTTTCTTTTTATCCTCCGACTTATTAATTTTTTTACCCTCATGATTTTTTTTACTCATAATCAAATCCTCCTTAAATATATTTTTCTATTTGTATACAAAATTAGATGCTATATATTCATACATTGAACATATATTAAAGATTTCTATCATAGAATCTTATAATTATAATATGATATTCAAAAATAATTTTCAGCTAACTTTTGTGAATAATTTATTCTACACAAAACTACACACTCAATTTTCTTGATCTTTACCAAAGATTAAATCTAGTAAGTTTTAGTTTAACTTCTATCTCTCATCTTCTTTAAAATGTTCTGTCCTTTTTATCTTTTTCTTTTCTTTACTTTTTAAATCATTTATTTGTCCTAGTATAGATTTCTTTTCTTTATTTTGTCCCTTTAATTGTTCTCTTGATTTTAAAAGTTTAGTAGATAAAATACGCACATTCTGATGTTCTTTTCCGTTGTTATAAATACTTGTTTTTACTTGTCCGAAGATTTTAACAAAATCTCCTTGTTTTAGTTTCTCTAAATCTTTTGTCTTATCTTCATAGGCTGAACAATTGGTATAAATTTTATTACCATCGTCATCTTTAGAAACAATTGAGAAATTGCTTATCTTGAATTTTTCTCCATTTGCATTTTCTCTTTCAAGATTTTCTACTTTGCCAACTATATTACCCACAAGATTTATAAGGTCGTCTTTCTCTTCAATATCACTGATATTTTCAAAAATCTTACCTTGTTCTTTCATATCATCTATCATATAGTCAAAGTCATCACTTAGTAGACCTGTTGTGTCATTGTTCATATATAAAATATAGACTTCTTCAAGTGCCTTTTCATCATTAACACCTTTTTCTATGCTCACAAGTGCTTTTATAAAATCCTTGTAATTATCATTCATCATTTCTTCTAAGTTTTCTCTAATATCTTTGTATTCCATAATTTCCTCCTTTTTCATAAAGCCGTCTATCTCTCTTTTTTCGTGCTTCCTTTTTCTGCTGACTGATAAGTTTTTTCTTTTGTTTTGTATCTGCTTGATTTCTTCTTTCATTAAAATTTTTTTCTATGTTTTTTATTTTCTTTGTCCTTTCTTTTTGATTTTGAGCAATAAAAAACAGTAAACCGATTTGATTTACTGCTTCGTGGATTGTATCTTGTATCTTTTATTTGGTTATTTGAGTTTAATAAACTGGGATTCATAAATTACTATCTAACCATGTTTTTAGTTCATCAAAACTGTAATCTCCTTTTAACGCTATTCCATCTTAAATAATTGAATTCTTACATTCCTTTTTGTAACCCTCAATCATTCTCCCAAAATCACCTCCTATATCACAGGCAAAGAAATTAGGTATATTTTTAACCTTAGTTTTCTTTCCTCTATATTACTTAGGACAAATGGAGCAGTTTTGAGTAAGTATTTATTCTATTCCTTATGTATTATAAGAATTTAAAATTATCAAATAAAAAAGACTTCCAAATTAAGGGAAGTCAATTATCACTAATATATTTATAGGATGTTTTGTTTATTTAAAAATTCAGAGCTACTATTGTATATCCTTATACAGCCATTTTCTACAGACCAAATTTCATCAAATTTGTCTATAATTCTAAATAGATGATGTGATATCACTATATTTGTCAACCCATTATCTAATATATCGTTTATGATACTTTTTCTTGATTGATCATCTAAGGATGAATCAGGTTCATCATATATCATCAATTGTTTATTTGCTTTTAAACTTCTGAGATATATCAATTTTTGTTTTTCACCATCCGACAAATCATTAGCATTTTTCTTTAAAAAGTCATCTTTCAAATTAAACAATTTTATGTATGACTCATCAATTTTAAAATGTCCATATAATCCTAAATTATTTTTAACTGTATCATCAAATATCTGATTATCTTTAGATATATATATTATTTCTGATAAATGGCAACTATTTCCACTAATTATTTCCCCTTTATAGTTATCTATAATTCCAGATATTATCTTAGCCAATGTACTTTTACCTGATCCATTAGATCCTAAAAGCAAATAATTTTTACCCTTATCTATCTTTAAATTCACTTTATCTAATATGTTTTTATCTTCGCTAGAAAATGAAATATTTTGTAGTTTTATTGGAAATATATCTTTTTTTATATTCGATTTAGCATTATTTCCATTATTCAACAAAGCGTTATAAGACTCTCTAATAGGCTTAGATGAATTTATTTCATTTATTGCCGATATAATATTAGTTAAAGGAAAAGTTACATTCGCCATAAGTTGAGCTACTGCTATCAGCATTCCAATGCTTATAGTTTTTTCAAAAACTAGATACCCTCCTAATATATATATAATTAATGTTACAATTAAATTCAAGAATGATATAGCTCCATTAGCCATCCCAATCTTATTTTCTAAACGTTTTTTTGATTCCGCAGAATTATCAACTACTAATTTAAAATTAGTCAATATTTTATCCATGATATTAAAGGATTTTATTAAATAAAACAAATCTATATAGTTTTTACTAATAGACATGTACTTTTCATAGTTTTTAATCCTATATTCACTTTCTTTATTAATCCATTTTTTTAAAATAAGTGGTGCGATACATAATATTAGTCCAATTATTAATACAAGAGGTAAAAATAATACATTAAAATAAATTATTGTTATTGTAGAAATTATCAACAATATTAAGTCACTAATGATTTCTAACCTTATTTTAATATATGATTCTTCTAGTACGTCTAATTGATTTGTTAAAAAACTAAAAAATTCAGATTTATCCTCTTCATTAACCTCTATAGTATTAGTATTATAAAAATATTTTAATGCGTTAAATCTAATAGTTTTCATATATTCTGATGAAATACTATTTTTTAGCACTATAGATATTAGCAATACAAATATTAACAGTGCAACAGAAGTAGTTGTTTTAATAATATTATTTTTAAATACATCATAATTTCCTATCGTTATTGAATCTGTAATATTTTTTATTGAGATAGCAAACCCAGAATTTAATAAAGAATAAATAACCTGTAATATAATTAGAATTATTATTTTTCCTTTCCCTTTATATAATTTCATAGTTACTCATCTCTAATTCTATCAAGCACTAATTTATGACCAACATATGATAATACGAGAAAAATAACAAATGATAGTAAAAAGTTCGAATTTTTTGAAACTGTTATATATTCTGTTTGTAACGTTTGTGCTTTTGAAACTATATCATTAATTATTGTGCCATCTCGTAACATTATAAAAAGGAATACATAGAATATAAAATTCATAAAAAAGTATAGTACATTTACCTTAGTCTTATCTTTTTGATTAATGCTATAGCCCTTATTTAGAAAATAACACATTATTATACTAAATAAAACTGGGCTTATCACAATCAGCATAAAACTAATTACTTCTAACTTTTCTTTTAGCATAGATAAAATAATTATCATTGTAACATTTACAAGTAAAGATCCCATCAAGTTTTTCCTAATAATCTTTGACATTAAATACCTCCCATCATATTGTTTGCAAAATGTATTAAAATCGGCAACTCAATTTTTTGAGTCCTATAATATATTAACCCCATAATAATGGCAAAAGGAAATCTATTGGTTAGGTTTTCATATACAGGTCGATTTTGATGTGTTATAAATGCAAATATTAGGCTTGAGACTAAAACACAAATAATTTGAGAAAACTTACTTTTTTTTAACTCATTAATAAGCATACCCCTAGCCCATAATTCTTCAGATATTGATACCACTAATGTTTGCAGTGCAAAAAATATAATCGAGTAATCCCATTTTCCTAAACCATATATGACAGCAGTTATCAATATTATTAATAAAGAAAAAATACATATTGTTTTAGAACTAAAATTTCTAATTCCGATGTTCTTCAAGCTTATTTCTTCTCCTGATTTTACCAAAAATAAGTATGGTAGTATTACAAAGGATAATGGTAATATTAGAAAAGTTTGTATAACGCCATACTTATCAAACTGCAAATCTAAAGCTATAAAAACTAAGCTAATTGCAAACACTAAAATTTGTGGTAAAATACTCAAAAATATAAAACGACTTAAATCAAGTTTTTTAATTTTTTCAAGCATTTATATGTCACTCCTTGTGAATTTTCTACTTCCGATAAATGAAAAAATAATAACCAGACCCCAGTTTATAATCATAAACTTAATAAAATCTAAAAATCTCCCAGAATCTATTAGATTTTCAAGATAGTATATTGGCGAAATGATTTTAACACCAGGAAACTCTTTAAAATATAACAATATTATCCAAACTACAATAAATATCCCTATGGAAACATAAGATTTAAAATACATACTCATACTTTGAACCATGCTTATCACGAAAATATATGATGAATAAATAGCGATAATTGCTAATAACTCGTTAGCCCAATTTGTTCCTATTAGTCTACCATCAGATATATCTAATCTTGAAACAAAAATATAGTAGCAAATTATTGAAAATAGAATGAACAGAATTGTCACTATCGCCCAATAAATAATTTGTTCATATAGTTTTGCATTATAAATCTTCTTTCTATTATTTATTCTTGTTAACATAATTGAAGTACTACCGTTGTCTATCTCTCCTCTCAATATGTTAGAACTATTTATAGCTAAAATCAAATAAAACACAAACACCATATAAACGAAAACATACATACTATTTGCAAAAGCTAACCCATTCACTGCTTCATTGCTATTGTAAGTTATAACACTTGAGTTGTTATAAACACCAATAGAATAAAGTAGTGGAATTAAAAACATAAAAAGAAGAATAAAGTTTTCTTTTCTTTTTAACTGTTTAATTAATTCAAATTTTATTATTTTTAGCATCTGTTCTCACCTCTAACATTTTTTCTAACGGATTTATTATTCTTTCTATTTTTGTAATTTCAGTCAATTTAGCTATATATTCAAGTTTTTTATTTAAATTTTGGTTTGATATTTTTACAGTAAAATCATCTAGAATCTCTACATAGTTTTCATCCAAATCAATTGTACTTTTAACCTTAATCAATACTGAACTCTTAATGTCTAAATCCCCATCATATATTTTTTCTCCTCCTCTTATTACTATAAGTCTATTGCAAAGTGATTTAACTTCATCTAAATTATGGTCTGAAAAAATAACAGCTAAATTTTTGTTTTTAACCATTTTTTTTATGTATTCCTTAACCATTGATCTTCCATTAATATCAAGTCCAACAAATGGCTCATCTAAAAGCATTATAGATTTTGTATTCAAAATCGCTTGTGCAAAACCAAGTCTTTGTTTCATTCCGAAGGAAAATTCCTTTATCTTTTTTCCTTCTACATTATTAAGACCAACTACATTTAAAACATTTCTTATCTTTTCGTCTATTTCATTTTTATCTTTCTCTTCACCTAGAAATAATATTGAACTTAAATTCTCATAAGTATTCATATAGTCATAGAATCCTGGATTCACTGAAATTCCAAAATTTTTTCTATATGAAGAGTCTATTTCCATTTTATTCTCTTTATAAAAAAGTTCTCCAGAATCTGGTATAATATTTCCTGATATCATATTTAATAAAGTAGTCTTACCCGCTCCATTAACTCCAATGAGACCAACAATATCTCCACTATTTAATTCCATTGAAAAATTAAATAGACCTTTTTTATCCCCATAATTTTTAGTTAGAGAATCTATCTTTAATAAACACATTCTTCCCCCCCTAATTAAATTATATTTTCGATTAAATTTTTAAAATATCTATAATTTAATGCACAATATGCGTCTTTTTCTTGTATACTGTCATACTTAAGAAAACTTCTTCCTCTACATCCTCCACCACATAGATATTTGTATTCGCACTCTTTACAATTATTTATTTTGCTAACTTCAATTCCTAAGAACATATTGTTTGGACTTTTTAGTAATTCTTTAATATTTTTTGTCTCTAAAGCATTTCCTAATTTGAATCTGCTAGAATGCAACATATGACATGGATAAATATCTCCTTTTGAATCTATGCTTATAAGTTTCTTACCAGCTTCACAGCTTTTTCTACAATTAATGCCAAAAGTCCCTATTGGTGTGTCCGATATTTTAGTATTTACATTTAAATCCATAAGTATCTTTTCTATTTTTACTAGATCATCATCTCCTAGAATATAATCTTTGAACACCTCATCTCCAAATTCGTTTGTAAAAATACTGAAAGAATAACTTACACCTAATTCTTCTGCAAGTTCATTATATTTCCCCATTTCATTATAGTTTTTCTTATGTAAAGTTACTATCAAATTAATATTTGGTGTTAATTCTTTTATTCTCTTTATATTTGAGAGAACTAAAGACATTATCCCCTTATCCCTAATATATTGCACTTGTTCATTATATCCATCAATAGAAATATTAAATTCATCTATATAGTCTATCGCTGAAGCATACCTATCAATATCTAAAGTTCCATTTGTTATGGTACACAGTTTCTCTATTCTTAGTTCTTCTTTTATATATCTACAAATCTTACCCATGTCATCCCTTAAAAATGGTTCCCCTCCAGATATTACAATCCCTTTAACACCTGATTCCTTTAATTTTTTAAGTATATTGCAGATTTCTTCATAGGTTAACTCCGTCTTGTTATTTCTATTTTCAACATAAGAATAACATCCGATACAATGTAGATTACATCTATCATTAACATGTAAATAAGCAGAGTCCACTCGAAAATCGGTCTCATCGTAATAACCTAATTCTAATAACGCTCTTTCTAATTCTAATGCTTTATCCTTATTATATGGAGAACCTTTTTCTAAATAATCTAGCGCATCTTCTTCAAGCCCAATAACCGCACCGTTATTAAAGTTTCCAATAATATTAATTCCATTAACATTAAATATTTTTACATTTTTATTCATATTTTCTCCCACAAATAAATTAAAAAGGTTGCTACAAATAATAAATCGAATTCAATAATCACGAATTAACTATATAGTTAGAAATCACTCTATGATCTCGAAGTCTCAAATCATAAATAAAGATTGACCTTAGACCTTAATAATTAATAACTGATATTGGAAATGATTTATTATCCATATAGCAACCACTAAGTAATTTTTAGCAATTATTTTTCAATGTTATATAATTGCTGAGTTATAATGTTTACCAATTCTTTCCATAGCTTATACATACACCAAAAGGACCAACGCTAATACAACCTGGTGCTAAAGCTTTTTTGCTTCTGAATAACATTTAATTCACCTCCATTTCTTTGATATCTATATAATATCAGTTAATTATTTCTCTTATATAACAGCAACCTTACATTAGATTAAATCTGCTTTACTTTAACATAAATATTCTTTAAAAAAACAGAGCTAGCAACCTGATATGTCCCTCCTTTCATGAATCATCAGTAAGGTAAGGACATATCATAGATAGGTTACTAACTCTAATCTTTAACCGTTTGTTTATCATAATTATATATTTCTAGCTCAATTGTAAAGTATTTAGTGTAACTATTAGTGTTCTGCTGAGTTAAGTATATTCTTCCCTGATGTAACTCAACAATCTTCTTTGTAATAGCTAAACCTAAGCCTTTATTTTTATTCGCACTGTTTCTGGAACTATCATCGGTTACAAATGGATCAAATATATTTTGAGCTATTTTTTCATTTATTTTACATCCTGTGTCTCCAATTATCACTAATATTTTATTACTACAACACTTTATTTCAAAGTATGCTTTTATACCCGAAAAATTATGATCCACTAAATTCTGCATTAGATTTTTTATAGCTCTATTAAAAATATTCTTATCAATTTCTACAAATAATTGTTCCTCTGGTATTTTTATTTCTGTCTCTATATTATGTTGTTCAAAAACGGGTAGAAAATCTATAATTGACTGTCTCATATATTCACAAATATCTATAATTTCAAGATTTAACTTATACTTATAGTCTTCATACTCAATTATTTCTGACATCTGATTTAATAATGAATCAATAATAATTGCATTTTTATTTATAGCTTTTAAGTACTTATTTAAATCTCTTTCTGCTATTTTCTTATTAATCAGCGCTTCAGAAAACCCCTTAATCACTGTTATAGGAGTTTTTAGATCATGTCTTATGTCAACAAATAATTGCATTCTTCTAGCTTTATTCTCTATCCTTTCATTTTTCAGTTCTCTTAAAGATTCAACCGTTGAATTAAATGCATCTCTAATATAAGAAAATTCAGTAATTTTTATTCTATTATTCGAATCTTCAATAAAAGAATATTTCTCTTCTTTTAGTTTTGAAAATCCGTATTCTAATTCTTCTAATGGTTTATGTAATCTATCGAATAGTAATCTTGAAAACAAAAACAATACAACAAAAGTCCCTAATATAAAAATCAAAATTCTTATTACAAAAAATAAAATAAAAAGATTAAGATTTTGTTTTTGAGGGGTAAGTAAAATTTGATTCTTGATATATTTAGAAGGCACTACCACAACTCCGTATTTATTATTAGTTAGACTTTTTACAGATCCAAAATACTTTTTCCCATTGTATTCATAAATACCTTTGTTTAGGTTTATAATATCTTTAAAATTATAATTATTTGGGGCTATATCATTAGAGGTATAATCTAAACTTAAGTCTTCATTAATAATAAAAATCCATCCATTTATGCCTCTTATTTTATTTAGATTCTCTTTGTCTACCCTATTATTATCAAAAATATAGTCTGCTGAATACTGGTTTGCTACTTTTGAAAAAATATTACTTCCTATTGAATCTAAGGTAATTGATGAAATAATGTAGTATCCATATACAATCGACACTATTATTATTAAGTTCAAAAATAAAAACCTATTAAAGAGACTGTGTAAAGTTTTGTGTATAGAAACCTCCTGATTAGGGTAAAGAAAAACTAACCAGGAGGAATTTTTATGCCAAGAAAAAGACCGGAAACAAGAAGAAGTAAAATAGCAAAAATGTTAATTG
>NZ_VULQ01000017.1 GCF_009696575.1 Anaerococcus porci
ATACCCAATGTGTGTAAGCTCTTGGAAAAATAACTGGACTTAAACTTCTCACATATTTCAAATACCCAGAAGGAATAAGAAAACTAATATATACAACAAACGTGATGGAAAACTTCAATAGACAACTGAGAAAAGTAACCAAAAATAAAACAATATTTCCAAATGACTACGCACTACAAAAAAGCTTGTACCTTGCAATGGTATATGCCTCAAGCAAATGGACAAGTAGAATTAGTGGCTGGGATCAAATCTTATCCCAATTATCAATATTTTTTGAAGGGAGGTTTTAAAAACAGGTAAAAAAAACTATAAAATCAGCTGGAAATTTTCATGAAAATTTGACAGTTTATTCAGTTCGTATAAAATTAAAATAAGCTCCATCCTATAGGAATGGACAGATATTGATACATAAAAAATTGTATCAACCCTTACCCATTGATCAGGAGTCAGGTTGATACACAAAACTATTTACAGACCCTAAAGTGCCATCCCATATGGGATGGCTATCTTTATATTATTTTAATAAAACTTTACATAACTTACTTTAACGGCAATAATAAGCAGTTCCCTTTATCTATATAAGCTATAATATCTTACTTCAAACAATTATAAAGAGTTATAGATGGATTAAGATTATAATGCTCTTTATTATAATTTATCAAATTTCAATAATCCTATTATAAAATTTATTATCTAAATTATCATGGCTTATTATAAAGATTATTTTATCATTTGATAGTTTAATAATACTTTCAAGTATATCATTTGAGGATTTCTTATCTATATTACTTGTCACCTCATCTAATATTAATACATTGCTGTTATCCTGTAATGCCCTAGCTAGCGCAATTTTTTGCTTTTCTCCTCCTGAGATATTAGAAGCGTTATCGCTTATTTCTTGGTCTAGTGATTTATATTTTAATATTGATCTTAGCAAAAAATTATCTGTAAATTTGATTTTACTAGGATCATCAATAAGAAGATTATTTAAGAGGCTAGTATTAAATATACTTGCTTCTTGAGGTATATATGAAATTAAATTTCTCAGGTCGTTTTTATTAATTTTATTTATATCTATGCCATTTAAATATATATTTTCAGGCTCGAATATACCTATTAAAGATTTTGCTATAGTTGATTTTCCCTTACCACTTTTTCCTTTAATCCACACTATATCGCCTTTTTTTATATTTTCATTTATATTATAATCTATATTAACATCAGCATTTATTTTTATAGAATTAAGTTTGATTTTTATTTTATCTATTTTATCTATTTTAATGCCTTCTTTATTTTCTTTATTATTATCTAAAAAAGAAATAAAGTCATTAGATGTATTAAAATCTACCTTAGATAAATTTATACTTGTTATAGTAGATAGAGATCCAAAAAACAAAGGTGTTATTATAGTAAAAAATAAAATGTTAGATTTTATATTACTATCACTAGATATGAATAGTATAAAAACCATTATTAATATTTTTACAATATTATTAAATGAATCTATAAGGTTTGATGTTGATTGAGCATATATATTTAAATCGGATATGGATGAATAAACATCAAGAACTGGTTTTTTAACTAAGTTTTTTAATTTAGTAAAAGAAGATTGAGATTTTATAAAATCTGGATTTTTAATTATAGAAAGTACATTTTGCCATCCTTTAGAACTTGTTTCTTGCATATATTTAGACCTATGTTTTAAAACTTTGTTAATATGCCTATAGCTATATACATTAATTAATACAGTTAAAAGCAAGATTAAGAAAACATAAAAATTAGTAAATAATACCATAAGTAAAATTAATAATATTGTAATAATTGAAGAGAAAATTCTTACATTATCTCCTGTCATATAAGAATACCAGCTATTCACACACATTATAATTCTTTCAATAATATTAGTTGATCCTTCCTTTACCAATACTTTGTAATCTAAATCAATAAATTTAGAAAATAAATTCATAAAATTTAGAACATTATAGTCTTTAGCAAACTTTTCTCTCTTATAAATTAATGAAAGATTAACAATAACAGACAACAATAAAGTTATCAATATAATTGTAAATTGATACTTATTAAGAGCTTTAACTTGCCAAATTGATAAGAGTATGGGTACTAATAACATTGTAATAGATTGCAAGATTATTAAAATTGCTATTATTAGTATAAATTTTTTATAATTTTTTTTCACTTTTACCTCTCTTATTTATTAAATTCAAATCAAATCGTAAAACTGGTATACTGTACGATATTCCCTTATAGGAATAAATAATCTGTGATATATTTTTATTAGATGTTTTCTCTCCATATATAATAACGTCATCATTATTAGCACATAATGTATTAATAAATAATTCTGCTGAGCTAGAAGTATTATTATTTACTTTTATAATTATTTTTCTTTTTTTAGTATAATCATAGGCATAAATATTTTTAATGTAAGTTTTATCTTTTGAATAGAATCTTATTAAACTATCCTTTTCTAAAAAAATAGATAAATAAGGAAATATATCATACAACTTACCACCCATATTATCACTCAAATCTAAAACTATATAATCTTTATTATTAACTTCTAAAAATAATTTTATATCTCTTAGATCAGAATTGTTAAAATTATATAAGTATATAATATTATTATCCTCATCAATTATATTCTTTTTGGTAGCTTTAATTATATTAGGCATCATAATAGATGTTGAATAAGTTATATTTGCTTTATCTTTAAGTATTAATTTATAGGTGTTATAATTATTATAAAGTAAATCAGATAAATAGTTAAAATTATCATTTATACATTGTACTTCATCTCCAGGAGCTATAATTTTATAGTTTATATTATTGTTTTCATAAATTACTAATTTATTATTTTTAAGCATAATTTCTATTCCAATCATATGTAATTGATATATATTCCAGTACATATTTGAAGCCATTTATCTTTATTTGAGTAAAATAATGTAATTAAATCTTCAGATTCTATATTAAAATTATTAATATATATTTTACCTATTAAATTTTTAATTTTAATGCTATTCAGAATATTTATCCATTTCTTTTACTAGTTGAATTTTATTATAATCCAAACAATGTTTAGTATTTTTTGCAGGACAGATTACACAATAATTTAAATGAAAATTTTTATGATTTATCGAATCATTAATCCATAGGGATTTTAATTTTCGTATACTTATATTATTAAGATATTGTTTAGCTATTGTACATTTATCAAATCCGATTAAATCTAAAGTAGTATTATCATCAAATTTATCGAGAAAATATTTAATAGCATTCTCTTTATTGCTATAGATTAAATTACTAGCTTTTATTTTAATTAGAATATTATTTATTGTTTCAGTATTTAGATTATCTATCAAAGAAAGTTTTGGTATGTAAATCTGTAAACTTTTAATATCCATTAAGTAATTAGAGAAAATATATACATTATTTTCTTTACTCTCAATTAATTTAACAACTTCCTCATTATTATATAGATTTAAATTTTCAGTTCTTTTAAAAAATTTGGAATTTTTAATATTTAAAAAGAAGTTATTATTTACTCTGCTAATATTTCCTGTAAAAAATCCTAAAAAATTATTTTTAATGGTATTAAAATCTTTTATGGAAAACCAACTGTATTCGTCATATAGTGTACTGCCTTGAAGTAATTCTGTTATACATCTTTCTAAAGCAGTATCAAAATCAAAATGACTTCCAAATTTAATTCGATATTTTCCTTTATAAATAAGTAAAATACATAAAGATTTAATATAATTATTATCATCCCATTTAAAAATATAAATATCACCTTTAAAAAAATTTTTTAAATTAATTAATAGATTATTATTTATGTAGTCTAAAGAGTAACACACTAGATTACATTTTTTTGATAATATATTTTTTATGAATAATCTTTCTCTAATTTCAGAATATGCTTGAACATAAGCCTCATAATAAGTATTTCCAGCAGCCATACCATTTGTGCCTAAAAAGAAATCTAATATGAATGTTGGAATATAAATAAGCTGTTTTGTTTTAGTATTAAAAAAAGGAACAGATATGTATGAATTTTTATAATACTCCTTACAAGTTTCAATAATTAAATTATATAATTTAGTTTCAAACTTATCTTCTAAAATAAGAAAAGTATATATATCAGATTTCAACTCATCAAATGTTCTTTTTTTATATTTTTTAGGTATTATATGCTGTTTTAATAAGACATCAGAATTAATTCTTATAAAAGAATAATTCATAATTCTTTCTAACATTTCGGACTTTCCACTACAAATGGCATCAATTTTTGATTCGCCTTTCCCATTACTTATTAGACCGATATCTCTACATAGGACTTGGTTAGAATAAGAAATACATCTATCCTTTGAAAAATTAATCTTATATTTTAATTTAAGACATCTGAAAATTTTATCTATATTATTATTAGTTTCATAAAAATCTTTATCTTTGAATTTATTATTTTTCATTTGTATTCCTTAACTTTAGCTTTAGTTAGTATTTTTAGAAATGTACACATAAAATCAATATTATCATAAATACTTCCGTATACCCTATATGATATAGCACGACAACCTGATCCGCAGAAATATTTAATATTACAATTATTACATTTATTTATAAAATTAACATTTAAATCTAGAAAGGAATTGACCACTTTACTCTCTTTATAAACATTATTAATATTCTTATCTAAGATATTACATATTTTCATATTTGGATCTATTAAATTTTGACATGGATATATATCTCCGTTAGGATCTATAGCAATTACATTTGAGCAAGCTCCACAGTTTGATAAAACTTGAGTTCCCTCGAAGGTGTCAATATTTTCAATATTATTAGTTGATGGATAATATTTAATTTCGCCTATATTATTAGGTATGCGGGGAATCCAAGTAAATGAAACACCTACATTCTCACTTAATATTCTATTTGTTTTGATATTGTTTTCTTCACCTTTACTTATTACAGATCTTAATAAAATTTTATTTTTTATTTTTGTTGGTAAAGCGTTAATAGTATTAATTAATTTAATGCCATTCAATCCAACTCTATTTATGGATTTATCTGAATCTAAGCTTATTATAATCAAATCAACTTTATCTATTACACTAACATATTTATGTATTAAAGTTCCGTTTGTTAATAAATGAACAGTAATTTTGTTATCTTTTAATATATTTATTATTTTCTCTACATTAGGGTGTAAAAGAGGTTCACCACCAGTTAAAACAACCCTTTCAACTTTATTTGATTTTATAAACTCTATTATGGAGCTCATTACTGTTTTATCTAAATATTTATTAGAGAAGTTATTTTTGTCATAACAATATGTACAATTTAGATTACAATTATGTGTTAGATGTAGGTAAATTTCTTTTAAAGATATTTGCTTCTTTAAGTATTTATTTTTATCTTTATAAATTATTCCAGAATTATATAATTTTTCAAATGCTGAAGTACTTTTTATTTGAGTGATATACTTATTGTTCATGTTAATTTCTTTATTTGAATATTTTTTAGTTAAATTTTCGAGTATATTCAATAAGCTAGAACTAACATACAAAAATTTATGATGATTGGGTGAATAAATTAAATGTATATTTTTATTTTTATTAATTTCAATAAAATCATTTATAAATAATTTCATAATATCTCCTTTAAATTATAGAAACTATATACTGAATTGTTATATTACTGCTGAAAATTAATTCAGTATATAGTTTTATAAGTATTTATTTAGTTTTATTTAATTCCTATTATGCTTCCTCCTCCACCACCAGATCCTGATCATGCTTGTAAGCCACAAAGGCATTGGCATGCTTCTAATTCTTTAGTTAAATCGAAATCAGGTTCAAACGCTAAAATATCATCTAATTTAAATTCGTTTTCATATTATAAATCATTAACATTTATTGACTTTAATTCTTTATTTATATTTTCTACTTTAATGCAGTAATATATATATATATATCAAAATTGTTTTAAATTGTCAAATATAAATAAAAATGGTATAGTGTTTTCAATAGTTGAAAATGAGAAAACTTTTACCTATTTAAATGAGATGATAGAAGAAATGACTTATGATTATATTCTCATAATAAAAAATATTAAAAATTTGATAAATAATGACAAGGACAGAACTATTAAACTTTCTATATTTTATAGAAAATAAATTTATACTTAGATGGGATAGATTTATCTAATATAAGCAAAAGTCCACACAATCCAAAATTAAATTTCAGAAGAAATAAGATAGAACTTCTAGAAAATCGGGACATACTTTATGAAAAAAGAGATAGGGGTGAGATAAGATAAAAAGACTTTATCAAAGAATTTAGACTTAGAAAAGCTACTTTTTACAATATGTTAACTGAATATAAGAAAATTAGGAAAATTAATAGAAATTTAAATAAAAAGTTAAAGTCCATTTAAATAAAATTGCTCCTGAATCTTTAAAAGGGGGGATGAGTTCAGGAGCAATTTTATTTATACACTTTGTTGAGTTTTATTGTTTTGACTTTTCTTTTTTAATTTTTTATAGGAAGCAAAAAGTAGCATACCAACTATTGCATTTACAACTATGGCTCCACCTGGTTTTATATCAAATTGATAGGAAAGTATTAAACCTAGCATCATATAAATAACACCAAGGGTGATAGTTATAAAAAATGTTGCCTTATAAGATTTTGCAACTATTAGACTTGTTGCAACTGGAAGGACTATAAGACTTGTTACCATCAAAGCGCCTATAACCTTTACAGATAAAGCAATAGTTATTGCGGCTAGGAAAGTAAAGACAAAGTCTAAGGATTTTACCTTAACTCCTGAAAGTCTTGCGGTATTTGGATCTATAGCTATGGCAAGTAGGGATGAGTATCTTGATATAGAAAGTGCAAGGACCAAGACAAAAACAATAGATGTATTTATAATATCCATTGTTGTAACAGATGATATTGAACCAAATAGGTAGGATTCAAAAGAGTTACCACCTGGGGCAAAGTCTGAAAGTATGGCTGCGATTCCAAGACCTGTACTCATGATGACTGCCGTTGCCATATCACCATATTGGGGGAATTTCTTTCTAATTAATTCTATTAAAAAAGCTGCAATTACACATATTATTGCAGATCCTAAAAGAGGATCAAATCCAAGTATAAGTCCCATACCAACACCAGCAAGTGCAGTATGTGATAGGGCATCACCTATCATTGATGTTTTTCTATTAACCATAACTATTCCTATTATAGGAATCATTATAGATAATAAAAATCCTAAGATTAGGGCTTTTCTCATAAAGGCAAATTCTAACATTTTACAAGACTCCCTTCTATCATTTCGTAAGTTTTCATATCTATGTCTAAATTCTCCATTTCTTTTAGTTCATGAGTTACCATTATTATGCTTATATTAAATTTTGTTGAAAGAATATTTACAGTTTCAAAGAAATGTTTTTTGCTATCCTTATCAACTCCTGCAGTAGGTTCATCAAGGATTAGAAGTTTAGGTTCGTTTATCATAGCCTTACATATCATAGCTCTTTGGGCAAGTCCACCCGATAATTCGTTTACAGGCGTATTTATATATTTTTCCATGCCCATCTTTTCGATAATTTCACGAGCTTTTTTGTAGTGTTCTTTCTTAGGTATTTTTATAAAACCGAAATCCTCATATAAGTTTAAGGATACAAGTTCTAGGCAGGTTATGGGAAAGGCAATCTTATTTACAATATTTATTTGGGGTACATAGCCTATGTCCCTAAAGGATTTGTAGTCTTCTATTCTTTTACCTAAAATTTCAATAGATCCTTTCAAAGCTTTAATTTCTCCTAGCATAAGCTTTATAAGTGTTGATTTGCCAGATCCATTTCCACCAATTATTATTGTAAAATCACCCATACCAACTTCTAAATTACAATTTTTTAAAACAGGGATTTCATTATAGGCAAAATACAAGTTTTTAATTGATACAGCTTTCATTATTATTCTCCTTATACATTGACTTATAAAGATTTTCTAAGTTCATCTTCATAAGGTCAATGTAATTTAAATTATTTTCTTCTTGCTCTTTGGTTACATATTCCATAGATGCCAAAGGAGATGTTTCGGCTCCTATTTCTTCAGCTAGAGATTTTGCTTGTTTTGGATTTTGTCCATATTCATAAAAGACTGTATTAATATTTTTATCTTCTGAAAACTGAATAGCCTTTTTTATAGTCTTAAGACTTGGACTTTCAAGACTTGTTAGTCCTTGAAGTGGGTATTGAAAAAGATCAAAGTCTCTTGCTATATAAGCATAAGCATAATGAAGGACTAAAAAGTTTCTATTATCCTTATCGATATTTGAGAATTTTTCTTTATATTCAGCCTCAATGTTAGTTAATTGATCTACGTATTTTAGCTTGTTTTTTCTATAAATTCTTTCATTTTCTGGATATTTTTCAATTAACTTTTCATTTATAGCATTTAAATATTTTTTTGCATTTACAACTGAAAGCCAAGAGTGGGGATCATAGGTAATCTTATCAAATCCTGATGAAGAACCCTCCATCAAAGATTCTTCCTTACCTTCATCTTTTAAAAATTTTCCATCACTTCCTACAATATTGTATGGAAGAAGGTCTTCTGTTATCCTATCTGATATAAAAATCCACTTTCCAGATTTTGGAACATTAAAGAAAATTTCTCCATATTCATGTCCCATCTCAAGTCCATATACTTTTCCTTCTTCAAGGTCTATGGTTTCTTTTTGATGAATTAATTCACCTTTCTGGCTCATTACTTCCTTACATTTTTTGATTAAATCTTCACCAGTAATCCCTTCGTCTTTTATAAAGGCAACTCTCATCATATCCTCATGAGTATGACCAAAGTCAATCTTATTTTTACCCTTATCTAAATCAATTCTTGCCATATATTGGAAATCTCCAATACTTGCAGCACCCTTATAAGTTATAAGTTCTGCGGAATCAGATAGGGTTAGGATATCAAGATTAGGTAAGTTCTCTCTAACCTTATCAACCCAAGCTTCCATATTGGCTCCATTTACAACTAAAAGATCACATTTGGCAAGCTTTTTCATATCCCTTGGACTAGGTTCCCAAAGATGAGGTTGTTTATCAAGTGGCATAAATGATTTGACCTCTGCAGTATCTCCTACAATCATCTCAGTCATATTATTTACTGGATAAAAAGAAGTATAAATCAAAGGCTTATCAGTTTTTTTATTAGAATTTTTACCACATCCACTAGCTATAAGAAGAAATATAAATAAAAGAGCAAATATATTTCTTTTTTTCATTTTATCTCCTTAGAAAAAGAGCTGTTGGAAATTAGATCCAACAGCTTTTACATATTATTCTGTAATTTCATCTATTATTTGTTGGTCTGTTGTACTTGGTTTAACAAAAGTTGGATACCAGCCTTCTTCTTGTAATAGTTTGTCTTTGTCATCACCATATCTCATGTGGAAATGGGTTAGACTTTCTTCACCGTGAATTGGCATCATAAGAAGGTATTTGTAAGGAGCATCTTCATTTTTTGCTTCAAAAATATCCCATTCCATCTTGTATCCACCATGTTCTACTTCTTGTTTTCCTACGAACTTATAAACGCCTTTTCCTTTAAGCTCAGGGTTCTTGTCAGGAAAATCATTTAAAAATTCTACTTCATCTCCCTTAATTCTAAGTCCACCAAAGTCACAGTGTCTTTTTTTAAGATAGTTTTCCTTCGCTCCATTTTCATCGATTTTTTCATTTTCAGCTAAAGTTTTGAAAGCTGGTTGGATTTCTTTCTTGTCAAGATATCCCCCCATATCATTCCATTCGCCCTCCCAGTCTGATAGAGATACTTCTGTTTTCTTTTCACCTTCTTTTTCATCTTTATCTTTATTACTTTTATTATCTTCCTTTGATGTACTTGATTTATCTTCTTTTTTAGAGCTTTGTGTAACAGAAGGTTCATTTGAAGGATTATCCTTACTTGTATTATTTTGACATGCAGTCATAACAAGACCTAAAGATAAGGCTGCTATAAGAGCAAACTTCTTTTTATTGTTCATAAATTTTCTCCTTTTTAAAAATAATATATAGTTAACAAATGCAATTGTTATGTTCAAGACTATATTACCAAGGAAAAAGATAATTGTCAATAATGATTTGCATTATCATATAAAAATTAATTTTTAATTAATTTTTATATTTAGATAAAGATAAAAGCAAATTAAAATAACAAAATTATTTAAATACTTATAATATAAGAGCTAATATTAATAATTTATTTTGAAATAATAGTGAAAAATTATTTTTTTGATAATTTAAAAGTGTATAAGTATGTGTTATTATAAAATCAAGTGTTAATATATATTTAAATAGCTAAATATAAAGGAATAAAAGTATATTTAAAAACTAAGGAGGAGATATGGAGAATAGAAAAATTTTTAGATCTTTAAATATATTATTTGTAATATTAGCCATATTTTTATGGTTTTATCTTGCAAAAGTAGGTAAAAATAGAGAACTTGTCTTTCTTCCTTTAATACCAGTTTTTGCATCTTTCATATTTTTGAGAAAATATAAGGATTAAGATTAATGGATTTAGTTTGAAGATAATTAAAAAAGGTTTGGAAGCTTAACTCTCCAAGTCTTTTACTTTAGACATAAAGTTTTTTATTTTCTCTAGCTCATCTTTTTTAAAATTTAAATCAAAATAAGTTCCGTAAGCCCTTATTCTTAAAATAAGATAGGATTTTTTATCAATTATTTCAAAATTTTTAATATCCCTGTATTCTATAAATTGACTAAGAAAGGGTGATCCCTTTATCACATAAAGTCCACCAGAACTGAGGCCTTGAAGTTTTATATTCAATTGAAAAAGTATGGATATTAAACTTACTATTAAAAAATCTATGAATGTAGGAGAATATTTATAGATTATCAAAAGTAAGATTAGAAAAAGTCCCAGGCTTATAATAGAAAATATATACCTTGAAAAGGCTAATAATTCAATCTTTTTTCTTATCTTCATAAGGTAAATAATACCAAAAATCAAAAGACAAATAATTATATATTTCATAAGAACTCCTCTAATCTTTAATACTTTTTATTTATATTTACTATATAATAAAAGCCTTATAAGTTAAAAGCGATATAAAGTGACCACAAAAAGTTGGACTTTTTATCAGAGATATTTAGAAATATTTGTATTTGTTTTTTTATATCCTAAATATCTTTCTATAGGAGAAAATTGTAGCTATACTGCATTTGGTTTTCCGAACTTAAATATCTAAGTTTTATCTTTATTCTTTCCTTAATTTATATTACTAGTTACTTCGTCCAATATTATCAAACCACTATCACGAATAATGCCATTCTATAACAATTTTTTGTTTTTTTATTCTGATATTGGATGCATTATCGCTTATATTTTTATCTAAAGATTCGTTATATATAAAAGTTTTTATTTTCTAATTTGAGTAATTTTCTTTTTAAATCAAGTCCGTAAAGATATCCTCCAAGTCCTTTTTGAGAAAGAACCCTGTGGCAGGGTACTCTTATTACAAGTGGATTTTTGCCACAAGCAGAACCTATAGCCCTATAGGCTTTAGAGTCTAAAGACTGCCCTATTTCTTTGTAGGTTATAGTTTTTCCATAGGGAATTTCTAAAAGTTTTTCCCAAACTCTTTTTTGAAAATCAGTCCCCTTAAGTTTTATAGGAAAGGAAAATTTTTTTAATTTTCCATCAAGATAAAGGGTGATTTCCCTAAAGGCATAGTCAGATACAAGGGAGGGTTTGTTGTCTTTTTCAACCTTTTCTACTAATTTTATCTCATTAACTATATCCTCATATCCTATTTCAAAAATAAGGTCATCTTTTTTATAGTAGGCTCTCATTTTACTTTACATCCTCTAAGAAAGGAAAAATTGAATCATTGTTTACAAGAATAAATATTCTAGATTCATAATCATCTATATACTTATGTCCTCCACGACGATTTATCCATTCATTTACTTGATTACTCATTTCACTTCTTTTTCTTTTTGGAAGATATAGGGTAAATTTTTTACTTAGCTTATCATCATTATCTTTTGCTTCTAGACCATGAGGCATTTTATAATACTCGATTTTTTTATCCGCTTTAGAATCAACTTCTCCAGTAGGGCTGGTTACTTTAAAATCTTCCAAGTTAAGAATATAAGTTGTATCATTTACTTTTTTATCTAGGCTAAATCTACCCTTTCCTTCTGAAATATACCTTACACTAGCATCATCGTCTAAATATTTTATGGTAAAATTTCCTTTATTGTCTGTAAATATAAGTTCTGTTGACCAGTCACCTGTCCCAGAGCTTAGGATGAATTTCTTTTGGTCTAGTTCTTTTATAATAGCAGGTGTTTTATTAGAATTTTCATCCCCTTTATCATTGGCATCAATATAGATATTATTGTTAGTGTCTATATTTATCCCATATTCCTTAGGATCTATCCCATATTTTTTAAACTCACTTATATCTATATGCATATTGATATTATCAAGCATAAGGTCTTGGAAGTAGTTTTTTTCTCCTCTTATATCTTTTATATCTTCTAATTTACTAGCCTTTGAAATAAAAGGTACTAGTAAAAGAAGACTTGTTATTAATAATTTTTTATGTTTCATTATTAGCTCCTATTTCTCAAATTCTAAAAAGTAAGTAGAACCTGGTTTATCATTAAGTTTATGTCCTATTAGAAAAACTCCTATTTTTTCGTTTGAATCAAACTTTGTTTCAGAGTTTTCTCTTCTCATCATTTTTATAAAACTAATGGCATCTTCACTCAAATCAGAATATTTTGTTTCAGGTAGATAGAGAGTATAATCACTTCCTACATCTTCTTTTGGCATAGCTATAGAATCAGTATAGTGGAAGGTGTTATCATAGCCATTTATTTTAATATTTTTTTCTTCTCCCACATTTATATCAGAATCTAGTCTTTGAAGAGTTAGGTTGTAAGAAGTATCTGATAGTTTTTTTGTAATATCAAACTTTCCATTATAAAGAGCGATTGATACGTGTCCACCATTTCCACCCTTTTCTACGCCATCAAAGTATCCATCCCTATAAAAGTAAAGAGCTTCTACCATAGACCCACCTTTTATATTGAATTTTACACCCTTTAGCCTATCATATATATCTTGGTATTGACCATTTCTTTTTATATCACTTTTAACTTTTTTATCTTGTTTTTCATCCTTATTAGATACTAATCTATCATTGATATCTTTTTTATCAGTTTTTAACCTATTTTTTATATCTTTCTTGCTAGAAATATCATTCTTAACTTCAATAGAAGAATCATTATCTATTTTGTTTTTATTCCCCTTACAAGAGCTCAGAACAAGCCCTAAAAAAAGGATTGTGAGTAATTTCTTTCTCATAAGTCACTCCTTTTATTTCTTTCTTATATTTTAAGGCTTATGTGAGATTTTTACAAATATCTTTAAAATTATAGGAAAATTGATAAAATAATTAATTATTGAAATAGTTTGGGTATAATTATAGTTAGTAGTTTATAAGGATTTTGGAGGATAAGACCATGAATTATTATGAAAAAAGAGATTTAATAATCTCCTATATTAAAAAGGGAGAAAAAGGAAAAGATGAGTATAAAACTGGTCTAGAAATGGAACATTTTACTATAGATAAGGAAAGTCTTGACTCTTATGATTATTTTGGTGATAAGGGAGTAGGGGATACCTTAAAAAGACTAAAAGATATGGGCTTTAGTGTAGAAAGCGAGGAAGAAGGTTATATACTAGGACTAAGACATGATGATGTTGCTATTAACCTTGAGCCAGCAGGTCAATTTGAACTTGCTATAGATGCAAAGAAAAGTCTAAAAGATTTGGATGAATCTTATAAAAAAATAATGAAAGATATTATCCCTATATATGAACAAAAGGGTCAATATCTTTTAACTTTAGGCTATCATCCAAAAACTAAGGTAAGAGATTTAAATATAATACCTAAGGATAGGTATAGGTATATGCAAGAATACTTTTTAAAATATGGAGGAAAGACTTCAATAAATATGATGAGAGGGTCTGCTAGTGTCCAAACAGCCATTGACTTTTCTGATGAAGAAGATTTTAAAAAGAAATTTTTCGTAGCAAATGCGCTATCTTCATTTATGTATACTCTTTATGATAATTCTTATATATTTGAAGGCAAAGCTTATAAATATAGAAACCTTCGCCAACAAATATGGGAATATTGTGATCCACAAAGGACAGGAGTCTATGACTTTGCCTTTGATGATGACTTATCATATGGAAAATATGCAGATAAGATTTTAAATACAGATATTATCTTTATTAATAAGGATGGAGAAGATATATACAAGGGTGCTACTAAGTTTTCTGAAATATTAGATGAAGATTCATCAGATAAGATGATATTTCATGCCTTATCCATAGTATTTCCAGATGTAAGAACCAAAAGATATATAGAAATAAGGATGCCAGATGCTGTGCCTTACCCATATAATCTTTCATTTGCAGCCTTAATGAAAGGACTTTTTTACAATGAAGAAAATTTAAATAAGTTAAGAGAAGAATTTTCAAATATGACCTATACAAAGTGTGAAAAACTTAAAAAAGATACAAAATATAAGGGATTTTTTGCGAAATATGATGGTAAAAAGGTTTATGAATGGCTAGATTACCTAATAGCTTTAGCCTCAAATGGACTTTCAGATGATGAAAAATCTTACCTTGATTGTATTAAAAATTTAGTGGATGAAAAAGAAAGTCTAAGAGATAAGTTTAAAAAAATATATGATGAAGATCCAAAAAAGGCAGTAGAAAGATTTTCTGTAAATTACAGATTAGGAGATATTGATGCCTAAGCTTAAAAAAGCTTATGAATGTAAAAACTGTGGCCATGTTCAAAATGTATGGGCAGGAAAGTGTCCTGAGTGTGGCAAGTGGGGAAGTCTTATAGAAAAGACTGTTACAAAAGAAAGTCAAAAAGCTAAAAATACTTCCTTAACCCTTGATGATTCGAATCAGGCAAGGCTTTTATCTGATATAAGGGTAGACGAATCTGAAAGGATAAAATCATCCTATGATGAGTTTGACAGGGCAATAGGTGGTGGTCTTGTAAAAGATTCTGTATCAATTCTTACAGCAAGGCCAGGTGCTGGTAAATCAACCCTTTTATTGCAACTTTCAGCATCTTTTGCCAAAAAGGGAATAAGGGTTATGTATATATCAGGAGAGGAATCTGAAAGTCAAATTAAATCAAGGGCGGATAGGATAATAGGAGATATCTCCAAAAATATTTGGATTTTATCTACAAACTCTATGGATCTTGCTATAAGGGAGATTGAAAAAAGAGATGTTCAAATTATTATCCTAGATTCTATTCAAACTTTCGCCTTGGCTGAGTTTGACAATAAACAAGGTTCTCCTACTCAAAGCGTAGAGTGTGCCAATAAGTGTGTAGAAATTGCCAAAAATCCCGAAAATAAAAGGGCTTTTATAATGGTAGGACATATGAACAAAACAGGTGAGATGGCTGGTTTAAGAACACTTGAACATTTGGTTGATACAGTATTAGTTCTTGATGGAGAAAGCGAAGAGGACTTAAGGATGCTTACTGCAACTAAAAATAGGTTTGGACCAACTGGTGAAGTTGGACTTTTTTCGATGCAAGAAGAAGGCCTAATAGAGATAACAAACCCATCAGAATATTTTATAACAGAAAGAGATGAATCTATAGAAGGTTCTGCAATTTCAGTTATGAAAGAGGGTACGAGGCTTCTTGAAGTTGAAATAGAATCTTTAGTTTCAAAGTCTTTTATGCCATATCCACAAAGGATAGGAGATAGTCTTAGGAAAGATCAGCTTAATACCCTAATTTCAATCTTACAAGAAAGAGCAGGAATAAATCTTTTTGATGAAAATGTAATAATAAAGGCAACAGGAGGACTTAAATTAAGAGAGCAATCAGTAAACCTTGCTATAATGGTTTCAATTGCATCATCTTATCTTAAAAAACCTATAGACAATAAGACAGTCTTTATAGCTGAGGTTGGTCTTACAGGAGAGCTTAAAAAAGTTCCTCAAATAAGGTCTAGGTTAAAAGAGCTTGAAAGATTGGGCTATAAAAGAGCATATATTGCAAGAAATTCAGTTGATAAGAAAGATTTTAAAACTTTAGAGATAAAAGATATGAAAAATATTAGAGAAGTTATAGGAGATATTTTTTCCTAATATTTGTAAAATAATGGCGTAAAATAGCCTCTTTTATTGTATTAAAAATAAAAATATAGTATAATTTTTATGAAAGTACTTAACTTAAAGATAATTATAAAGGAGATAAGATTATGCATATAAAGAAAATAATTGCAGTTGGGGTGCTTGCTCTTGCCCTTACAGCTTGTGGAAAGAGTAAAGATAGTGCAGAAGCAGCAAAAACTGGCACAGCTTCAGCTGAAGGATATGGTGGTAATATTGAAGTTACAGTAAAGCTCGATGATGCTGGAAAAATTGTAAATATAGAAAGAAAATCTGAAGAAACAGATAAGGTAGGAGAAGTTGCCCTTGATGAGTTAACAGAAAAATTAAAGGGAAAAGATTCTACAGCTGATATTGAATCAGTATCTGGAGCTACAGTTTCATCTGAGGCCTTTCTTAAAGCAGTAGATGAAGCTATCGCAAATGCAAAATAATATAGTATAGAAAAAGTAGCTGTTGCAAAATCATGAATTTTTATTCTTGTATAATTTTAAGTAAGTCTTAAGGTTTTTGAGATTTTGAAATTATATTTAAAGGATTAATTCATCCTGCAATAGCCTTTTTTGGATCTTTGTCAAATAGTGTTGGTAAATAAAATAAACACAATCATTCACAAGGAAGTAGAATTACTACTTCCTTGTTTTTAATTGTACACTTTAGTGAGTTGAGCGAGCGAATGCGAGTGAAACAAAAATCCACCTGCTATGCAGCAGGTGGGGGGAAAAACTTTAGCTTGAAGTAGCAAAAAGCTTTCATAAATTATAATTGTGATATTCTAAGCTGACCTCCCAAGTTGTTTTTTCGATTTTGGGGTCAGTTCATCGTCTAGTTAAGAGGGGATATATCAAGTTTGGGATGATCTTATGTGACAGAATAATCAAAGCCCCGATAGGGGTGTGCAGGTATACCTTCCTTATAGGCATTTGTGCAAACTACAAGATGAGCAAGTGATTTTGATTAATATTTTTAGAATATACCCATAAAGAAGTCACCCATAAGTGATGATATTAGGAAAGTTCCTATAATTACAAATATTGAAACAATAATACCCTTAACTCCAACTTCTTTAAAAGCTCCCCAGTCCTTACCTATGATTATTCCAGCATAGGCTAAGATTGGTGTTGTTATTGCATTCAGGTTTATATTTCCAACATATTTTATAATAGGTTCTGATATTGGGGATATTGGACTTGCTAGAAATATGGCAAGAATTGATATCCACAATACTGAGGATATTTTTTTGATAGGAACTATAAAGGATAGGGCATAGCCAGCTATACATAAAGCTGCAAGTATAATCATACCAGGGAGAGATTGCATAATATTAAACTCATATCCTACTATGTTACATATAGTAGATACAACTACTGTAAAGGCTAGGGCCATAAAAATATTTGGCATTTCAGTTTTTATTTTTTCCATTATTTCTTATCCTTTCTTCTAAAGAAGTTAAGTTTATTATATAAAAATTCTGTCAAAGGAAGTCCTATGAAAGCTCCAAGTGGTAAGGCTATGACTGATGAAATCAAGTTTGAAAGTCCAGCAAAGGCTGTCATCTGTGCTTCAAGTTCTGGATGGTTTGCAATTAAAGCTCCAAGTCCTGCTGTCATCATTGATGCAGAGCCTGCTCCTGTTCCCATTGCGGCTGCAAGTGGAGATACCATATTAAGTGAAATTGCTATAGATGATAGGACACTAAGTACTATAGGTCCAAGAATTGTTCCTATGATATAAACTGCCATTACTCCTCTAAATTCAGCTGATTCTGCTCCGTAAGTATCTTGAATAAGACCAACGTTTGATTCTCTTGATAGGGCATGGCACATACCAATTGACTCTCTTTTAAGACCTAAAATTAGGGCTATGGGAAGAGAAATTATTATGGTACCAAGATTACCAAAGTTTTGTAAAACAAGAGCAAGACCTGCCTCCTTTATAGCCTCAATTTGGGCTCCGCTTGTTACTCCAAGTTTCGCTATCAAAACTGCAAGCATAATACTCATCATATTATTTGCAGAAGGGGCATCTTCTCTTTTTACAAGCTTTAAAGGAGACATAAATATTAGAAATACTATAAGCATAGACCATATTAATGGTGAGAATACTATATTTATTCCGCTTATAGATAAGGTTTTTGCGCCTATAAGTTCTGCAAGGATTGCAACTGCTATAACAACTACATGCATCCTGTAGTCTTTTTTAAGATTCATTTTTTCCATAACTTACTCCTAAGATAAAAATTCAAAGGCTGTTTTTAAAAATATTGAAACACCCTTATAAAATAGCGATTCATCTAAATCAAACTTAGGATTGTGGTTAGAGTATTTTTCTCCGTCCGCTGCTTCTTTTAAGTTTGATAAAAATAGGAAGGTTCCTGGGACTTCTTTAAGGTAGAAAGCCATATCTTCTCCACCCATGGTTGGTTTTTCAAGTTCAAATATATCATCTGGAAAAATTTTCCTAGTATTTTCCTTAACAAAACTGTTAAACTCTGGGTCATTTTTAAGAACTGGGTAGAATCTCTCATAAAAAGTCTCAGCACTAGCACCATAAGTTTTTGCTATACCCTCAGCTATCTCAGAAATTCTTTTTTCTATTTTATCCCTTATATCTTCATCAAGGGCTCTTGCTGTACCAAGCATATTTACTTCGTTTGGAATAATATTTTGTGTATATCCACCTTCAATTTTACATACAGATACAAGACCAGAATCTACAGGAGCTATTTCTCTTGATATGATTTTTTGAAGGCCCATAAGGATTTCTGCAGATATAATTATTGGATCTATAGCGTTTTGAGGATTGGCACCATGCCCACCTTTTCCCTTAACTTTTATAGAAAATATATCCATAGATGCCATAAGCTCATTATCCTTAAATCCTATCTTCCCATGAGGTATATCTGATAGCCATCCACCATGCATACCTATGATATGGTCTACTTTTGGATTTTCAAGACAACCTTCTTCAATCATAGGTTTTGCACCACCTGGAACTTCTTCTCCTGGTTGAAAAATAAATTTAACGACTCCCTTGAGTTTATCCCTATTTTCATTTAAGATTTTTGCAGCTGTAAGGGCTATGGCTGTGTGTGAATCATGACCACAAGCGTGCATTTTCCCCTTGTGGGTTGAAGCAAAAGGAAGGCCAGTTTCTTCTTGGATTGGAAGAGCATCCATATCTGCCCTTATTGCAAGACATTTTCCTTCACTATCACCATATATATTTGCTACAAGAGCATTTCCATTAATCATTTCAGTGTATTTGATGCCAAATTCATCAAGCTTTGATTTGACATACTTAACAGTCTTTGGTAATTCAAGCTCAAGCTCTGGAATCTTGTGAAGTTCTCTTCTCATTTCGATACATAAATCTTCATTTTCTTTTGCAAGTTTAATTACATCCATTTTTTCTCCTCTCTTGGATTCGTTTTCACAGTGTAAAAATAAATTCTTAATAGACTTATATTAGAAAGTTCTATGTCCTAATCATGTCTTAAATTAATTATAAATTAATTCACTAAAAATTGCAAATTATTTTTCAAAAATACTATGATATAATAAAATCATGAAAATATTAATAGTAGGTACAGACGAATCTTTAAATAAAATTAAAAATATCATTGATGGAATAGATTCTATAGAAACAAAAGAGATTATAATAGATGATACTACCCTTATAAAGCAGGATATAAAAGCATTGCCTGATGATATAGATGGAATATTTGCAACAGGTATAGGTGTTTTTTATGAGCTTAGTAGAAATTTTTCTATAAATGTTCCTATGACTTATGCTCATAGATCTGTTGTGAGTTTAAGCGAGGCTTTCTTTAATTATGTAGAATTGGGAATTAAGTTTAATTGTCCAAGTTTTGATGTAGTTGAAAAAAGTTTAGTCGATGACTTGGTAGAAGAATTTGAATTAGATTTTGAAAGATACTATGTTCTAAAAAATAAGCCAAAATATGACGAGGACTTTTATCTATCAAATCATATAAGACTTTTTAAGGAGGGAAAAATTGACTGTGTTTTTACAGCTTTTGGTTATTCTTATAATATCCTAAAAAAGCTTGAAATACCAGTGTTTAGACTAAGAGTTACCAAGCTTGATATAAAAAATGACCTTACTTATCTTATAAATGATATAAAAAGTAAGGAGGCTTCTAACAAAAGCTTTATAGTTCACAATTTTAAAGGGGAGGATAATGACTATAATAACAAGCTTATTAAAGATTACTCTATCTTAGTTGATGGAATATTATTTAAGCAAGATGAAGAAAGAATTATTATTTCAAATAAGGGACTTTTAAGAAAGTATACTCTCAATAATGCAAAGACCTTTTTAAGAAATCATCAAACAGACTTATCTCTTTCGCTTTCTGGTGGAGATACAATAAATCAAGCCATTAAAAATTCTCAATATGCCAAGAAATTTATAGATGAAACTTATAGGATAATTTACTATGATGGAATTTCTCTTGAAAAATATGACCTTATGAAAAATAAAAAAATATCAGCATCAGGTGATATAAATAAAATATCAGAAAATACAGGGATTTTAAAAAAGCACCTTTATAATATATCGACTTTTGTATGCAATAAGAGTGATAAGAAGATAAGATCTAGTGAAATGGCAAAGCTTCTTTCCCTTACAAGAAGATCAGCTGTAAGAATTATGGATATATTGGTCGAAAAAGGTTATGCTAAAGATGCAAACGCCAATTCTCAAACAAGCGGAAGACCACAAAAGTGTATAGAAATATTATTTTAAAAAAGGACTATTAATAGTCCTTTTTAAGTATCATATCAATATGATTAATACCAGCATAATCATAGGGTTTTGATGTTTTTTCAAAGCCTAGTTTTTCATAAAAACCCATAGCTTGGACCTGTGCTTCTATAAAAATTTCATTAAGTTCTAAATCATCAAAGGCAGTTTTTATAGCAATTTCACATATCTTTCTTCCATAAGTTTTTTTTCTTGAAATAACCCTCGCAAGTTTTCCTATCTTTTTATTTTTATCTTTCTCAATTAGTCTTGCATAGGCTTTTATTATTCCATCATCTTTTATAAAAATATGAATAGCTTCTTTATCAAGATTATCCAAGTCTGTATATTGGGAATTTTGCTCTATTTTAAATACTTTTTCTCTTAACTTTAATATCTCATAAAGCTCATCTTTTTCTAAATCTTTATATGCTTTTACAAATGATTTCATAGATTTCTCCAATTTAGTATAAATTAAATATCTTCTCAAATTTCATAATCAAAATGGGACATAGATTTTGATATAATTAGAAGAAAATTTGAAAGATGGTGAATGCTTATAATATCTATTAATAATAGAAAGCTTAATTTAAATGATTATATCACAAATAATGGAAATTTAAAATTAATATTCTAAAGTAGATAACTTAATAAATAGTAGTAAAAAAATAGAACTTTTGAAGTATTGTAATTTATTACATTTACAATAATTAACTTCGTACATTTAACTTCCAATGTCGGAAAACTTTTGCACTTGTTAGTTTTTCAATACTATTATATTATTTAGTTGGAAGGAAGGTGATAATATAAATAAACGAAGATTAGAGATATTATCTATAATTTTAGATACAAATGATCCTATTTCACTACATTTTCTAAAAGACAGATATAAGGTAAGTGAAAGAACAATAAATGATGATATCAAATATATTAACACACATTTCCTTTCAGACTCTATTGAAAAAATTGATAGTCAAGACGGTTGTTTAAAAGTTAAAAATAAAGAACAGATTAGTAAAGTTATTAAAAATTTAAATTTTTACACTTATACAATGGATAAATCAGAAAGATTATTAGTTGAATCACTTATATTATTTCTATCTAATGATTATATAACAAAGCAAAAATTGGCTGATATTATGATGATATCTCGTTCTACAATTACATCCGACTTAGACGATTTAATTAAGTTTAATAGTAAAAATAATTTAAAAATTGTGAGTAGATCAGGTAAGGGAATTAAGTTAAGTGGGAATTCATATAACAAAAATATATTTTTTATTGATAGTTTAATAAAAAGCTATTATTTATTTATAATATTATTAAATGGGATCAAAAAAAATTATAATGATATAGCTTTAAGGATAGAAGATGATAAGAAAACTATTCACAATATAATCGGAGAAGTAGAATATAGGCATAATATTATATTCTCGGAAAATTCATTCAACATACTATCATTATATTTATTGTATATTTCTTTAAATATTAATAGTGAAAAAGAAAAAAATAAATATTTTAAAGGAAATTCAGTAAGTGATTTGTCAATTAGTTTATACAGGCATATATGTGAGTATTTTGATATTAAAAATAAAACTAATGAAGTTAATTATTTAGATATATTAATATCAAAATTACAATATAAAGTTGTTAATAGCAATGCAAATGATTCCATAAGTGTTCAATTTATGACCAGAGAATTAATTGATGTAATATCTAATGAGTTATCTATACCCTTCTATCTAGATTATAAATTATTTGAAAGTTTATCGCTTCATGTTGAAAGAATGACTCTACATGGAGGAGCAGATATAATAGATTATCCAGAGCTAAGGTCAATTATTGAAGAAAAGAAGGATTTATTTGAAAAAATCAAAAAAAATTCTTATATTCTTTCTAAATACTTAGAAAGAGATATAAGTGATGTAGAGATTTCCTATATAGTTATCTATATTTATGCTTCTTTTGAAAGGATAATAGATCAAGTATGTAAAAAACTGAGGGTTTTAGTTGTCTGTAATTCAGGGATAGGTACAAGCCAGTTATTAAACAATAAATTAAGGGATTTATTTAATTTTAAAATAATTGGAAACACTACTAGCCACCAATTAAATTGTATGGATTTGAAATCAATAGACATAATTATAACTACAGTTGATTTAAGTAATATCACTGATGACTATCTTAAAGTTTCACCTTTGATTAATGAGGTAGACCATAAGAAAATATCTGATTATATATATGAAAAAGGAAGATTACTAATTTCAAATTATAATTTTAATTCAAATGATTCTAAATTAATAAACAATTATGAATATAATAATAAAATATTTTTAGAAGATGTAGATATACAGGAAGGTCAAAGCTTGGATGATTTGCTAACAGAAGATAATATAGTTTTAGATATTTGTCCAAAAAATTGGAAAGATTCTATAAAAATGGCTAGCCAGATTTTATTAGATAAAAAATATATAAATGAAGAGTATATAAATGAGATGATTGAAAATATAGAAAAATATGGGCCATATATTGTAATAAGTGAAAACTTTGCATTACCTCATGGAAATATTTCTGAAAATGTTATTAAAACATCTCTATCACTTGCTAGATTAAAAAAACCGGTTAATTTCGGCTCACCAAGATTTGATCCAATTAAATATGTTTGTATTCTAGCAGTGGATGAAAATAAGGATCATTTAAAAGCACTATTTGAACTTATAAATCTACTCAAAGTTAAAGAATTTAAGAATTCATTAGAACTTGCTAGAACTAGTAAAGAAATAAAAAAAACAATTGTAAAATATAATTATTTGATAAATAAGTAAACAATTAATATTTATCATAATAAATTTTATATGAAAAGTGAATAAGAAAGAAAGGAAGGGATATATAGATTTGTAATTTTATTATAAATTTATGCAATATATGGAAAATCAGATAGAAATTAGAGAAGATTTGATATTTTTAAATTGTAAATTTAAAGATAGAGACGAATTATTGAAATTTATGTCAGATAAAATGATGGAATCTGACAAAGTGAATAAAACATTTTTTGATGCGGTCAGGGAGAGAGAATTAAAGTATCCTACAGGACTTAACACTGGTGAAATAAAAGTTGCAATACCTCATACTGACCCAAAACATGTAAAATCAGCTGCTATAGCAGTAGCTACCCTATCGAATAAGGTTGAATTTAAAAATATGGAAGATCCAAATGAAAATATAGGAGTTGATTTGGTATTTATGCTTGCTGTAGCTGACCCCAAATCACAAGTGCCATTATTAGTTAAGTTAATGAGTATATTTAGTGACAAAGAATTGTTAAAGAAAATAAAAAATTCAAAAAGTGGTAATGAAATAAAAGAAGAATTAGAAAATTTAATAAAGGAGTAAAGAATGAAAAGAATTATAGTAGCATGTGGTTCAGGAGTAGCAACAAGTCAAACGGTTGCTTCAAAATTGGAAAGAGAATTAGAAAAAAAAGGAATTAGAGTAAAGGTTGATGCAGTAGATATGAAATCTTTAGATTATCATATAAAAAATGCGGATGCATATGTATCAATAGTTAAGCCAGAAAAAGATTATGGAATACCTGTATTTAATGGAATTGCATTTTTAACAGGTATTGGTATGGAACAAGAATTAGAAAAAATAATAGATTATATTAATAAATAATAAATAAATTTATGGGAGGAAAACATGGATCTTTTAGCTAGTGTAATCAATTACATACTTGATATGGGTGCAGCTGTATTTATGCCATTATTAATGTTTGTTATCGGATTGATTATGAAAATGAAAGTTAAAGATGCCTTTAAAGCTGGTCTTACAATTGGTATAGCTTTCACTGGTATGAGCTTACTTATAGACTATATGGGATCAACAATGGGTGGTGCAGCTAAAGCTATGTCACAAAATACAGGTATTTCTTTACCTGCAGTAGATATTGGTTGGCCAGGAGCAGCATCTATAACATGGGCATGGCCTCTTGCATTTCTAGTATTTCCATTACAGATTTTTATAAATATAATAATGCTAGTTACAAAACAAACAAAAACTTTAAATGTAGATTTATGGAATGTATGGAATAAAATATTTAGTGCTATTTTAGTATCGTATTTTACAAATAATGTAATATTGGGTTTTGTAGCAGCATCTATATTAATATTCTTAGAGTTAAAATTAGGAGATGCTTGGCAACCTGAGATTGAAAGATTAACAGGCATACCAAATGTTACAGTGCCGCACTTCATATCACTATTTGCAGTAATAATGTACCCAGTTGATGAATTGCTAAAAAAAATACCCTTATTAAATAAGGAATTAGATTCAAGTGCAATTAGAGAGAAGATAGGAATTTTTGGTGAAAATTCAGTAATGGGTGCCATAATAGGTTTGGGTTTAGGAGTATTGGCAGGATATGGAATTAAAGGTTCTTTAATACTATCAGTCCAAGCCGCTACAGCGCTTACTTTATTTCCAATGGTATCAAAACTATTTTCAGAAGCACTTTCACCTATATCCGAAGCAGTTTCTGATTTCATGAAAAAGAAATATGGACAAGATGCAGATATATATATTGGACTTGATTGGCCTATTCTTGGTGGTAGAAATGAGTTGTGGGTATCAGTAATAATTACAATACCATTTCTTCTATTGTTCTCATTAATTTTACCAGGAAATAAAGTTTTACCATTCGCAGGTATTATAAATTTATCATTTGTAGTTGCTGCTTTATTACTAACAAATGGAAATGTTCTTAGAATGATAATTCATGGTATATGGACCGCTCCAATATTCTTATATGGAGCAACATATTTTGCACCTTACATGACTAGGTTAGCTGAAGAAACAGGTACTCTAGCAGCTGGTCAACAAATGATAGGTTGGAGTACATTCGAAGGACCGATTTTAAGATATTTATTAGTTAATGGATTTAATGGAGATATAATAGCTATAATTGGTTTTGTAGTATTCATAGTTTTATATATATTACTAATAAAGAATAGAAAGAAATATAATTTAGAGTTAATGAATGAGTAGAAAAACTATTTGGCAGATTCTATTGGTTTTAAGTTTAATCTTGTTTTTTTACGGATTATTTAATAAATCTATAATTGCAACAATTATATCATTAATTTTAGCTCTTGTAGTTAATTACAAAGGAAAAGAAACTTTGTTTTTAGATTTTGACAAGAATCAAAAAAAGGATTAATAACTTAATTAATAAGTAAAAAGGAGTTAATTTTGAAAAATAATTTTATTGAATCAGAACCTGTTAGAGGAATTGCTGACATAACTTATGATATGTGGAAGAGGGGATGGGATGAATACAACGGTGGAAATGTAAGCTATTTACTTTCTGATTACGAGGTATCCAAAATAAAATTAGATAAATCTTTAGAACGTAACGTTGAAATTCCTAATATGCCTGATAATTTAGTTGGTAGATATATTTTGATAACAGCTAGTGGAAGCCATTTTAGAACGTTAAAAGATAATTTAAGAACAGATATTGGAGTTGTAAAAATAACAGAAAAAGGATATACCATAGTATGGGGATTTGAAGAAAATAATAAACCAACGAGTGAGTTTTATTTGCATACTTTATCCCATAGCTCAAGATTAGAAATTGATCCAAATCATAAAGTTATACTTCATAACCATGCTACAAATATTGTTAAGTTAGGTTTAGTTTTAGAAGCAACTGACAAAGCTTATACACTTCCTTTGTGGAGGGTTTTAACAGAAGGTGTTTATGTATTTAATGATGGAATAGGAGTTGTGCCTTGGCAACTACCTGGAACAGAATCTATAGGAAGTGCAACCGCAAAAAAATTGAAGACTTCTAGAATAGTAGTTTGGGATAGTCATGGAGTAATGGCATCTGGCAAAAGTTATCAAGATTGTTTTGGATTAATAGAGACTGTTAACAAAGCAGCAGGAATTTATTTAGATACATTAACTATTAGAAAGACAGAGGGACTTTCAGATCAACAAATAAAAGATTTTGCTGAGAGTCTAGGTCTTAAAGCTAGAGAGGATATATTTAACTAAATAATTATTAAGATACTAATGCTGGTAATAGTTATTTAATATAAGGGGTCGTTGCAAAATTATGAATTTCTAACGTTAATCATTACAAGTTACTTATATATGATTTTGAGAATAGCATGTCACTCATAGAGGTCAGAGGCTTGTAATTATTTTAGAATGATTAATTCATTTTGCAAAAGCCCCCTTTATTAATTTGTAAGTATTGTTTTGAAATAATTAATATTTTACAGAGATATTAAATGATAGAGTTCGTATAATTGTGTAAAAAGAAAAAGGTCATTTGAAACCCAAACTAGTACAATGTTTTTAACAAACCAAAACTAAACTAGGAGGAACAAATGACCCAATTACATTTTACATTAAACATAGAAGATATTCAAAACTTAATTAACTAAGAAGTTAAAAATGATATGGCAAGAACTATTCTAAGTAAAATATTTAACGAGCTTATGGAAAAAGAAATAGATGAATATTTAGAAAATACAGCCTATCAAAGAGATCCTAACAGAATCACCTACCGTAATGGATACTATGAACGTGACTATACAACCAAAATAGGAACATTAACCTTAAGAGTACCTAGGACAAGAGATGGTAAATTCTCAACAGAAATCTTTGAAAAATATCAAAGAAATGAAAAAGCACTACTTTCAA
>NZ_VULQ01000018.1 GCF_009696575.1 Anaerococcus porci
AAAAGTGATTAGAATATTTCCAAATCAAGAATCGGCTATTAGACTAATAGGAGCAATCCTCATTGATATCAATGAGGATTGGATAACATCTTCTAAATTGTATATTAGAATGAAATAGTAAATATTGAACTAGGATAATTTACACAATATTATGGACTTGACTTATTAAATTTGTATATAAATTTATTAAAAATACAAAATAACTTATATACAAATATAGAATTAGGAATGAATATGAAAAAAATTATTAACAATCCAGAGAATTATAGGAAGGAATTAGTCGAAGGGGTTAATAAAACTCATGCAGATAAATATCAATTACTAAATTATTATTTTAGAATATCAAGAAGAAAAGATAGTCTAAAAAAAGATAAGGCGGAAATATTAATAGCAGGAGGTGGTAGATATTTATCACTTTTCTTAGAATATATAGAAGATAAAATACTTGATGGTTGTGAGATAGAAATTGTGTTTGTCTTATATTTATCATCTAAGAAAGAAAATTATAATCATATAAAAAAGTATATTGGAAAAATATTTTTAAAAATGGGAATAGATTTTAATGAAAGTGTACTATCTTTTTTAGGGACAATACTATCCTTTGTAAAAACAGGAAAGGTAAAAGTAAGTAAGGCATTTGCTGAATTAAATAGTAAACAGCTATATGAAGCGTTAAGCTCCTACTACAATTAAAAATGTATGATACAATGAGACCTATAAAATTAATAGCCTTTGATTTAGATGGAACTTTGTTAGATGGAAATAGGGAACTATCCAAAGAGAATATAAACTCTATCAAGAAATTATCAGACAGAGGATTTCAAATAGTAATATGTACTGGAAGACCATATCAAGGATTTAAAAGGTTTTTAGTAGATCTTGATTTGATTGGAAAAAATAATTATTCTATAACTAATACGGGTTCTATAATAAAGCCTAATGTAGAAAGTGAATATATAAAGTTAAATGCTTTGACTGTTGAAGATTATAGTAAATTGATAAATTTAACTAAGCCTTTTAAAGATTTACAAGTTGCATTTTATACTGACAGTAAATTATATAATGATAACATTATTTATAATGAAGCATTTATTCATGACCAAAAAATTTTAAAAATGGAAAGTGGAAAACTAAAAGAATATAATAACGAACCCATTTGTAGGATAAATATAATGGGAAAAAAAGAAGAAATTGATAGGTTTGAAAATTATAATTATCAAAGACTATCTAAGGAATATAAGCTAATGAGAAACGAGACTTTTAGCTTGGAAATTCTTAATAAAAACTCAGGAAAGGGTCAAGGTTTAGTAACTTTATGTAAGTATTTAAAACTAAAAAGAGAAAATGTAATGGCCTTTGGTGACAATATTAATGATATTGAAATGCTTGATTTTGCTGGAGTATCAGTAGCAATGGGAAATGCAAAAGAAATTTTGAAAAGGAAGTCAGATTATCTAACTGATTCTAATTTGAATAATGGAGTTTCAAAATTTATAAATAAATATTTTGAATTATAAATTAAAAAGCTTTATTAATGTATTCCTAAATTTAAATTAAAATAAACTAATAAAGTGAGTTTTTTTAAGGATATATAACAAAAATTTGAAAAGATCTATTATAAAATTAGTAAAATAGATGATATATTGTCTATATATTACAAAGATTAAAAAGGCGTATGGATAACTAGCTAGGGTGAGATAAAATTATATAGAAGAAATTAAATTGATTTTAAATTTATTTTAATTAACTTGAATCTAACAAAATAAATATTTTATCAAATCCTAGCTAATAAATTAAGTAAAAAAGTAAATTGAAGAATAATAAAAGAAAAATATAGCAAAAAATTCTACCCCTAGGGGTAGAAAAGTAGATACTATATAAATTTGTGTATTAAAAGCTTCTGATTAGGATAAAGAGAATGCAATCAGGAGGAATTTTTATGCCAAGAAAAATACTTGAAACAAAATTAAACAAAATATTAGATGATTTATTCAATATTAAATTTTCATTCTTTAAATTCAAAAAAAATCAATTAATACATGCCCAGCATCTTCTCAAATTTCATAATCAAAGAATGGGGTATAACTTTTGATATGAGAAGAAGAAGTTTTGAAAGAGGGTGGGAGCTTATTATATCCTTTTTTCCCATTTGCTTTAAAGCTTTTCTTACAAGCTTTTTAATATCTTCATTACCCAAGTCTTTTATAGTTTTTTTATCATCATCTTTTATAAATTCTGTCATAACTCTATTTGGACATAAAACTGAAACTTTTATATCCTTAAATTCTCGTCTTATAGCCCTTGAATAGTAAAGGACGAATGCCTTACTTGCCCCATAGATTGCAAACTTTGGTTGAGGAATGAAACTTGCGGATGAAGAAATATTTAAAATTATTCCATTTTTTTTGAAATATTTAAGGCTTATTTTGCTAAGGCTTATTAAGGCCCTAATATTTAAGTCAATAGTCCTTAAATCATCTTCTAATGAAGTTTTTTTATAATAGTCATTAATGCCTACCCCTGCAGAGTTTATCAATAGACCTATCTTTTTGTCTGTTTTTTTAAGCTCATCTTCAATTATTTCAAAAGACTTTTCCTCACACAAATCAAGGGCAAGTATTTTTGCCCTTGTTTTGAGGATTTTTTTTAAATGATTAAGCTTTTCAGCTCTTCTTGCTATAAGCCAGATTTCTTCATAATTCTTATCGTCAATTTGTTTTGCAAATTCAAAGCCAATACCAGAACTTGCTCCACTAATTATAGCTATCATTATTTACTCATTGCTTTCATAATGAGATTTTGCTTTAAGTTCCATAAGTCATGTGATAGGTCTACATAGTAGTTATGAGGTTGGTCAAATCTTTTTACTTCATCCCATAAGCTTTTTACTTCTGCTTTGCAATATTCGTTGATTTCTTCGATTTTTGGAGATTTATAAACTCTCTTACCATCTTCAAATATTGGAATTTGCATCTTTCTTAATTTATAGTTTTCCATTCTCTTCATTTTCCAGGTGAAGTGAGGATCAAATATTACCAAAGGCTTGGTATCATCAACTTCTTCGTCCTTTAAAGTTATATAGTCAGCCTCAGCCTTGCCTGTTTTTTTATCATAGAGTCTATATACTTCTTTAAGGCCTGGAGTTGTTATTTTTTCAACATTCTCACTAACTTTGATTTTATCTTTTTTTCCATCCTCATCTTCTATTTGAGAAAGTTTATAAACGCCACCAAAAACAGGGTCACTTTTTGCAGTGATTAGTCTTTCCCCTATACCAAAAGAGTCTATTTCCGCTCCTTGTTGAAGTAGGGATTCAATTTTATATTCATCAAGTGAGTTGGATGCAACTATTGTGGCTTTCTTATAACCCGCATCATCAAGCATCTTCCTTGCCTCTTTTGATAGGTATGCTATATCACCAGAATCAATTCTAATTCCACCTGTTAGACCTAGTGGATCTAAAACTTCTTTAAACACTTTTATTGCATTTGGGATACCTTGTTTTAAAACATCATATGTATCCACAAGAAGGATACAATTGTTAGGATAAAGTTTGGCATAGGCTAAAAAAGCCTCATATTCTGAGTCAAATGATTGAACCCAAGAGTGAGCCATAGTTCCTCCTGCTGGATAAGCATACATTTGACTTGATAGGGTATTTGATGTGATAGGCGCTCCTGCTATAAAAGCAGCTCTTGCTCCTTTTACAGAAGCATCAGGTCCTTGGGCACGTCTTGCCCCAAATTCCATTACAGTTCTTCCCTTTGCAGCTCTTACTATCCTATTGGTTTTTGTTGCAACCAAAGATCCATAGTTTAAAGATAATAGTAGGTAGGTTTCTAATATTTGTGCCTCTATTATTGGAGCCTTTACTGTAATAATAGGCTCTGATGGAAACATGGCAGAACCTTCTGGAAAGGCCCAAATATCTCCTGTAAACTTAAAGTCTTTTAGATAAGCTAAAAATTCTTCTGAAAAGTTTGTATTTTTTCTAAAATATTCAATATCTTCTTCATCAAAATGAATATTTTCTACATATTCTACTATATCCTCGAGTCCTGCAAATATGGCAAAACCTCCATCATCGGGATTTTTCCTGAAAAATGCGTCGAATACAGCAATAGTATCTTTCATTCCGCTTTCAAAGTATCCATAAGCCATAGTGAATTCATAAAAATCACTTAACATGGATAAATTTCTTCTTTTATTCATAATTTCCTTTCTTTTTTTCTTTTTAACTTAAAGTATTTCTTTTATTATACCATGGATAAGTGGTATAGTAATACTGGTTTTTTATTATTGAAATTTAAACAAAGATATTAAGGAGATAAAATGTATATTTTTGATATAGATGGAACATTGTTATATACAATTGATTCCATAGCCTATAATGTAAATGAATCTTTAAAAGATTTTGGATTAGAGGGGCTTCCTAAAGAAAAGATTAGAGAGTTTGTTGGAAATGGTCCTGTTGTATTGATAAATAAGAGCCTAGATTATATAAATTTTGAAAATAATGTAGAGAAAAGACTTGAGATTCTAAATCATTACAATAAAAAGTACGATTCTAATCCATCCTACCTAACAAAACCTTATGATGGGATTGTAGATCAACTTAATAAGCTTAAAGAAAGTGGGGAGATTATTGTATCCTTTTCTAATAAGCCAGATTCTACTTGTAAAAAGGTTATAGAAGAGATTTTTGGTAGAGGATATTTTGACTATGTTTTGGGCTATAGGGAAGATATAAAAAGAAAACCTTCGCCTGAGGGTATGTTTATAATAAAGGAAAGATTTGGTGTTGACTTTACTGATATTATTTATTTTGGGGATAGTGAAGTTGATATAGAATGTGGGAAAAATGCAGGGGTATTTACAGTAGGCTGCTCTTGGGGATTTAGGGATAAGGATTTTCTTCTAAGTTATAATCCAGACCTTCTTATAGATAGCCCAACAGAAATAAGCAAGGTAAGAAGAGTATAGTTTTTAATCTATAGTGTTAGATATTATCTGACTTAAATGATAGATCCATAAGCTTGCAAACATGATGATAAATAGGATTCTTTAATATATAGAGATTTGCATTAGACATTTTATGTATTTTATAGAATTTATTAATGCAACTGCAATGTTGTTATCTAATGGGATAAGATGTATATATAAATCATCCTTATAATCACTCTTTTATATGTTATGAGAATTAAGATGAGGAATCGATTGAGTTTTTAAATTTCTTAAAGAAATAGGATATTCTTTCTCATCAAAGCTAAGAAATAGGTATAAGAGGAGAGATTGCTTTCACTTGCAAGATTAAAATATATAGAGAAAGTCAAAAGTGTTTTCATAAAAATATAGGGAAAAGGCATTGAAATTTCAGTGCTTTTTCTTGTTTTCACTTGATTTTCTATGTTTTTTTGGTATACTTAAAGCGAATAAAGAAAGGAATATAAGATGATTGTAAGGATAGATGACAGACTTAGAGATCCTAATATCGTATCTAGTTGGGCCAATTTTTTGAAGGTTGATAAGGTAATTGTATTAAATGACAAACTCTCTAGATTAAATCTTGAAAAGAAACTAATTAGGTTAGAAATTGATAATGGGATAAGGGTCATATTTTTAGAGCATAAAGATTTAGAAAATGCGATTTTAGAAGAAGACTCAACAAGAACACTTATTTTTGTATCTACTGTTAAAGATGTGGAAAAACTAATAAGCTTAGGTATAAAAATAGACCTAATAGCCTTAGGTCAAAAGGAATTTCAAAAAGGTCTAAAAGCTCTTTCTGAAGATTTTTATGTTGATAGAAAAGACTTGGAGTTTTTAAATGAAATGACAAAAGAAGGCAAGGATATCTTGATTCAAGAAAATCCTTATTCAAGTAAAAGAAATATTAATAATTTATTTATAATTTAAGCTAACATTACAAAAAAAGTAAGGCTAGCTTTTTTTATTTTTAATCTTCCTTTTCATCTCTTAAATTAAATTTTTTTCTCATATGCCATCTTACTATTTGAAGTAAAAGTACAAGATAAATAACTATTAGAACTATAAAAATAAATATAAGCAGATTTCTATTAAATATAAGTATATTCTTATAAAGTCTTAGGTATAAAAAACAAGGATAAATAAGTCCGAAAATTACAATACCTAGGATAATTGAAACTTTACCTGCAAACTTATTGCCATAATTCCATGTTTCTTTACTATAGCATACTTCCCAAATATGAAAACCTACTTTCATTTTTGGATAAGATGTATAAAATTTTCTAAAAAATACTCCTATATAAATTGAGAAAAATAAAAGCATAATATTCCCAACTATTAAACTCCCCAAATAATCACTCTCCTATTTTATATACATATATTCTAGTATACTCTATTTATAAAAATGGTCTATTAATATAAGTTTTAAAAGAGTAGAATTTTCATTACTTTAACAAAAGAAAAAATAGTCTTATTATAAAATTATCTTAACTAATTTGCTTGAAATTTGCTTGTAAGTTAAGATAAAAAATTCATTACAGTAAAAATTGAAAAATTTTTACTTATTGTCTAAAATAATAATAAGGCTTTATATAATTTATAAAATTATGTTATAAGCTAAGATAAAGAGGTGATAAAATGAAAATTTTAATAACATCGGATTGGTATTATCCAGTTATAAATGGTGTGGTAAGATCCATATTAAACCTAAAAGAATATCTGGAAAATCAAGGCCATGATGTAAAAGTGCTAACCCTCTCTAATTCGACTGAAAGCTATAGAAAAGATAATATTTACTATATAGGGTCGTTGGGGGCTGGAAAAATTTATCCGGAAGCAAGAATTTCAGCCACTTTAAGAAACAAATATATAATAGAGCTTAAAAAATGGAAACCAGATATAATCCACAGTCAGTGTGAGTTCTCAACCTTTATGATGGCAGTCAGGATAGCAAAAAAGGCGTCATGCCCTTTAATTCATACCTATCACACCATATATGAAGACTACACCCACTATTTCTCACCTTCAAAAAAAGTAGGTAAAAAAGTTATCTCAGTATTCTCAAAGGCCATAGCTGATAGGACAGACTTTTTAATAGCTCCAAGTATAAAGACTGAAAAAATCTTAGAAAGATATACAATAGAAAAAGAAAAAATCGTAGTTATACCTACAGGAATCCACATGCCAGATAAACTTCTAGATAAGAAAAACTGTAGAAAGATTCATAATATAGACGAAAGTGCCAAGGTAATCCTCTATTTGGGAAGGCTTGCTGAGGAGAAAAATATAGAAGAGCTTATAAGATATTACCAAAAGCTTGATATAAAAAATTTAGAATTTATCCTAGTAGGTGGAGGTCCTTATCTAAATAATCTTAAATCATATGCTAAACAATTTGATAAAAAGATAGACTTTAAGGGTATGGTTAAGTCAGAAGAAGTAAATGAATACTATAGGATGGCAGATCTTTTTGTATCAGCAAGTAGTTCAGAAACCCAAGGACTAACATACTATGAGGCTTTAAGTAATGGGATAGCTGCAATTTGTAGGAAAGATTTGTGCCTTAAAGAGGTAATAATAGATGGATTTAACGGATATCAATATGAAAATTTCAATGAATTTGAAAAATATGTAAAAGAAGTCTTGGAAGATGAAGACTTAAATAAAAAACTTAGCAAAAATGCAAGAGAATATGCTTTAGAGAAGTTTTCTGTGAAATCTTTTGGTAATAAGTGCGAAAAACTATATGAAAAAGCACTAGAGAAAGAAAAATAAATGAAAGTACTAATATATTTTGATGATTATGATACAGTAAAAGAATCAGGTGTAGGAAAGGCTATAGATCACCAGATAAAAGCCCTTAAGCTTGCAGATGTTGATTTTAGTCTTGATAAAAATGATGAATATGATATATGTCACATAAATACAGTTTTTCCAAAATCTGTCCTTTTTGCTGATAAGGCAAAAAAAGACGGGAAGAAAATAGTTTATCATGCTCACTCAACTAAGGAGGATTTTAAAAATTCTTTTAAGTTTTCAAATCAGATAGCTCCGATTTTTAAAAATTGGCTTGTATATGCCTATAGAAAGGGGGATATAATCCTTACTCCTACCGACTATTCAAGAAAAATACTTGAAGGATATAAGTTAGATAGAGAGATAAAAGTTGTATCAAATGGGATAGATCTTGATTTTTGGAAAAAAAAAGATGGAGATAGGGAAAATTTCTACAAAAAATATGGACTTGATAAAAATAAAAAGTCAATTATATCTGTAGGACTTTTTATATATAGAAAAGGAATCCTTGACTTTGTTGAACTTGCCAAAAGACTACCACAATATGAATTTGTTTGGTTTGGTGAACTCAATTTAAATCTTGTCCCAGAAAATATAAAAAGAGCTGTAAAGACAGATTTAAAAAACTTACACTTTCCAGGTTATGTAAAACAAGATGATTTAAGACAAGCCTACAGTGGCTCTGATCTTTATATATTTCCAACCCATGAAGAGACAGAAGGTATAGTTCTGCTTGAAGCCCTTGCTATGAAAACAGATATTTTAATTAGAGATATAGAAATATATGAAAATCTAATAGATGGTAAAGAAATATATAAGGCAAAAACGATAGATGAATTTGAAGAAAAGTCTATAAAAATCCTAGAAGATCAACTTCCAAGCCTAAAAGAAGAAGGTTATAAAAAGGCTGAAGAGAAATCATTAAAAAAGATAGGTATTAGGCTTAAGGAAATTTATAAGAACTTGTTAGAAAGAGAATAAAATGAGAAGCATAATAAAATTTATAATTTACACTTTAACTATAATATTATTGCCAAGCCTAGTTATGATAGCTATCACAAGTATAAGTGTAAATAGCTTTATTCTACTTTTGCTAGGTCAACTTATAGTAATATTTCTTTTAGTGTCTTTTTATTTTTTATCAAGAAAAATTATAAACAAGTATGAAGAAGATACTCTAAAAATGATAGAAAATGAAAAAGATGTAGAAATATTAAAAAATATAAGAGAAAAAAGAATTTCTTATAAGTCCAAAGCAAATATAACAAAAAGAATTCTTGATATAGACTTTTCAAAAAAGGAATGTCAAAAACTCAGAAAATACTCATCTTCCTATGAGGATAATGTATTTTATTACTCAAGTCTTATCCAAAATGATAGAGAAGGCAGAGAAGAACACAAAAAGAGAAGAAACTACTTCAATAAAAGATACAAAAACAAGAATTTCGTTTTTGTAGACTTTAATGAAAATCTAAAAACGAGCATAAAATGGATTTTGATATTTTTGATTTCATCATTCATATCAATTACAAATCCTTTTAGGATAGTGGAGAATGTAGACTTGTATGCCTTGTTAATTTTACTTAATTTTGCTTTTAACCTAGCACTTGTAATAAATACTATTATATGGATAATAAGGTCTCTTAAGGCTTATTGGATAAAAGAATTAGTATGATTTTTCCTTAAAATCTAATATTAATCTTTAATTTTGATGGTGAAAGCCATCTTTTTTTATATTTAAATTTATGTTTTATACAATGGGACTGAGGAAGCTGTGATTTTACTTGTACCCATTTTCTTTCCATAAATTGAAGAAGCAAAGTTTATTTAAGATAACTTTATAATATAAAATAAAAATTCACCTTAAAATTAAAATAAAAAATCTTGTATTCTAGAATAAGGATTTTAAAAAACAATATCAATTTAATTAATAAATTAAAATCAAATATTAAAAATATTAATATAAAACTTTACAAAAATTAAAAAGCTGGTATACTTATCTTATAAAGGAGGCTAGCTTTGATTAATAAATGTCCTAATTGTGGTGACGACTTGGTTATCACATCATATAAATGTAATACCTGCCTTACTGAAGTAAGAGGAGAGTTTGAGATGGGTAAATTTCAAAGGCTTGATAGTGAAGATTTGGAATTTATCGAAATTTTTTTACAAAAACGTGGAAGTATAAAAGATGTGGGTGAAATACTTGGCATTTCTTATCCAACTGTCAGAAATAGAATAGATAAAATAGTTAAAAAACTTGGTGGAAAGATTGATAAGAGAGAATCTAGGATTGAGATTTTGAATATGCTTGACAATGGAGAGATTTCTCCAGATCAAGCGAGTGAACTTTTAAAGGAGTTAAAAGATGAATGAAGAAAAGAAAATGATTTTAGATATGCTTAAAGAAGGTAAGATTACAGTTGAACAAGCTAGCGACCTACTAGAAGCTGTTGGAAAAGATAAAAATAAAAATAATGACGATAATTTTATCAACAAGCTTTCCCAATCATTTGAAAGTATTATGAAAAAAACAAGTGAAAAATTATCAAATATTGATATAGATTTTGATATTAATGATTTAAATATCCCATCAAATTTGTTTAATATTAATGCCACTGCAAAGGAAAGTCAAATAAAGATTGATGATGATATCAATGAAATTTCGCTTGATATTACAAACGGATCTTTTGAAATTGAAAGAAGCCAAGAAAGCTCAATTATAGTAGATCAAAAGGTATTTTTCAAAAATAAGGAAGATGTAGAAAAAGACTATCTTTCTATAGATGTTGTTGATGATAGACTTGAAATTAAGCTAAATGAAACTTATAAAACACTTAATGCAAGACCTGAAATAAAACTTTACTTAGGTAAGAATATCTACGATAAGCTTTATATAAATCTTGTAAATGGTGATGTTGAAATTTGTGATGTTGATTTTAGAGAAAATATAATCTCTACAACAAATGTTAAGACTACTATAATAAACTCTTCAGGAAACGTTGAAATAGATAATACAAATGGAAAGATTGAATTAAGAAATACAAATGGAAATCTTAATATAAATAATGTAAATGGACCAATATATCTTACAAATGTATCTGGAGATGTGGCAAATATTGAAGTTATAAATGGTGCTATAAGAAGTGATGGATTTAATATAGATACACTAAACGCTTCAACTAATGTGGGTAGTGTAAAATTTTCTAAGCTTGGTGATTCTAAAGATATTAAAATAAGGACCCAATTTGGCTCAGTAACAATTGATACTGAAAATGTAGATAAAGAAATCAAGGCATTCTTAAATGCTCCATCCTATCATATTTCAGAAAAGTTTAAAAATAAATTACAAAAAAATGGTGGATATGAGGTATCAACTAATCCTGAGATTGCAGATCTTGATATAGAAGTAACAACAAGATTTGGTTCAGCATCTATACAATAAGAATGTATCTTAAATAATAAGAGCTGTTGCATAATGAATTAATCTTTGTAAAATTATTGCAAGTTTCTTTTAAGATAATTTGGATTTAACAAGCTAAAAAGCTTGTTTCTCGAACTGTCTATGAGTAACTTGAATGATACAAAGAGGAACTTTATTATTATGCAAAGGCTCTTTTTTTATAAAAATAAAAGGGGTTGTTGCAGAATGAATTGATTGTTTTAAAATCATTATAAGATCATCCATGACATTGGCATCCATATTTTGGAAGCTATTCTAAAATTGTCTATGAGTAATTTTAATGATAAAACATTAGAAATTCATAATTTTGCAACATCCCCTTCTTGCTAGTAAAGCTTAGTTTTTTTAGTTATAAGCTTTTTGAATAAGCTAGCTAAAATTTGAAATATTTGATAATTTGAGGGATTTTAAAATCTAATACTTCTATTAAAGAAAAAATAAAGTTTAATTTAATAAGGAAGAGAGCCACTTATAGTTCTTAAATATTTTCTTTGAATTTTTTCTTACACCTATATAATAAAGAACTTATATTTAAACCAAAGAAAGAACTTGTAAAGTTTAGGTAAAATCTTCTATAGCCTAAAAATTTTATTTTCTAGATGTTTTTCTTAATATATTTTTCTATTTTTTTTATGATATAATATTTAAAAGGAGTTAAAATGGGATTTTTAATGTTTACGACTATTCAATTAGTCCTTTATGCAATAAATTCTATGATAAGTTTTGATAAGAAAAAGGAAAGAAATATAGCTATAATCCTTATGTTTTCAGTATTTTTAATATTTTCTGCCCTTAGGGGAACAGGGGATTCTGACTACTACAATTATCTTTATTTTGCAAGGGATATTGGTACAGATTTTTCTAAAATTTTTCAGTCTTCATATCCTGTTGAGATAGGTTTTAGGGTATTTGCCTATATTTTCAACCTTTTAGGTATATCAAGACAGGCTATAATAATACTTATGAATGTATTATCGATTGTACCAACAACCTATGTGATTATAAAAGAAAGTGATAATCCATTTTTGTCAGCCCTTATTTTTATGCCGATTTTTATCCAATTCGATATGCAGACTTCAAGGACTGCGTCAGCCATTGGACTTGGTATGATGAGTGTCTATATGATGGTTAATAAAAAGTATATAAAATCCATATTCTTTTTGCTTTTTGCAATGTCTTTTCACAAAAGTACAGTTATACTTATACCTTTCTTTCTAATCTTGCACATAGACTTCTCTCATGCTTTCAAGGTATTTGCCTTAGGCCTTAGTCTTCTTGTCTCTATCTTAAGTAAACAATTATTAGGGATTACTTCACAAATTTTAGAAAACATTGGTATGGGTAGGATGAGTGCAAAGATTTTAACCTATACCTTTCAGGGAAGATTTGCAAAGGAAATGTCCTTTATAGATCCGAGGATTTTGTTTGCTATTTTCTTATTTTTAACAAGCATAATTTATTATAATAGAAATGAAATAAAGAAATTTACAATTGAAGATGCAAGCATAAAAGCTATATGGTTTTGTGCTGTTGTGCTTTTGACTTTTAGATCATCAACAGCCATAGCTTTCAGGTTTTCGAACTTTTTTACGATATTCCAAATGCTTTACATACCTATGCTTTTAAAGAAAATAAAAATATATGACCAATACACATACTTTTTAGTATACTTGTCAATTTTTGTATATATCCTGCCTTATGCGGTTTTTCTTATGGTAAATGCGCCAAGCTATGGATTTTTCTTTACAAATGAACAAGCTATACTATCACTTACAAACTAGGAGGGATTATGGAAAAGATTAGATCATCCGAGATAGGAAATATAATAAAAAACAATATAAAATATGTAATAATTGTAACATTAGCATTAGGAGTTTTTGGATTTTTTTATACTAGAAATAAGATAAAGGACTCTTATACTGCAGAAGCTGCGGTAATGGTTTCAGAAAATAAGGGAGAAGATATAACATACAACTCCTTAATGCTCAATGAAAAGATTTCAAATATTTATCAAGAATTTTTAAGCTCAAATGACCTTTATATGAAAGTTAAGGAAAATCTAGGTATAGAAGATGAACCTGAATCTATTAAAAAGAACCTAAAAACTAATCTAAATTCCCAAGCAGGAATTATTACTTTTGAATATAAGGCAAAAGGGGAAAAAGATACAGGTGAAGTTTTACAAGCCATAATTGAACAATTTAGACAAGATATAAAAGAATATGTAGGAAAAGATAATGTTGAATATATACAAAATGTAAATATAAGAGAAGACGGTCTAGGAGAGGCTATAAAGAAAGCTGTATTTTTGGCGGCTTTTGCCTTTGTTTTGTCTCTTTTAGCGGTGGTTACTAAGGAATTTTTCCAAGGAAAAGTTAAGTCTAAATTATTTTTTGATAATATAGGTATAGAAATCTTAGGAGTCATAGATGAAAAATAACAAATTAAACTATCAAAAAATCGCAATAAAGCTTGCATCGGATTCCAAAAAAACTATTGGTTTTATAAGCTTTGATGAAGTAGAAAGTTCTGATATAGTAATTAAAATTGCAAAAGAGTGTGCAAAGATTAAAAACACAGTTTATTTGAACTTTACAGATATGGATAATTATTTTATATCAGACTATACTACCATGATAAAAAAAGAAGATAATCTAGCAAGAATTGATATATCACTTACAGAAGATTCTTCAAACCTTATAAATTCAGATGAATTTAAAAAGTTGATTTTTGATTTAAAAAATAAATTTGACCTTATTTTGATAAATGAGTCAAAAGATGAGGCTATTTCTTATCTCTTATCAGCCTTTGATGATGAAAAAATTCTTATTGCTTATGAAAATAAGACTAGTAAATCAAAGGTAGTAGATGCAAAAAAAGAATTTGAAAGACTAGGCTCACCTATAATGGGGGTGGTCTACAATATTTAAGAAAATTGTCTTGAGTTTTTTTCTTATTATTTTACTATCATCTTGTAGTGATAAAAAAGAAGTCCTAGTTTTAAAGGAAAATGAACAAAAAAAAGAGTACCTGTCTAAAAATTCTCAAAAAGAATTTCAAATAGATGGGCTCTATTTGGTAAATAAGGATACCTTTATGTATGATAGAAAAGATGAGAAAAGCGTGTGGGATAAGATAAAAAAAGGATCTAGTGTAAAAGTATTATCTGAAGCTGAAGATGGCTTTATAAGAGTAGATTACTTTGGAAATGAAGCCTTTATGAAAACTGAAGATTTGGATATAGATAGCTAAGCATAAGCTTTGCTATCTATTTTTTTAAAAAAAACTTGCAAAATTTGAAGAGAGCATGTATAATATCATTGTATTAAGGAAGTAGAACAATGATACAACGATACAAAAGACGGAAGACTATAGGGAAATTATAGATGTATTATTTCCTATAATAGCGGTATCAATGGCTCTTGTATTTTATTTAATAAGTACACAAAAAGATTCTATAAGGGAAAAAAGAAAGAAGACAATTGTATGGAAGAAGGTATGGATTTGGGGATAAGAATAAGAATTCTTATAGAAACTTTAATGAAAAATATCCCTACATATTTGTTACTAGGAATGGCTTTTGGTCTTGCCATAGGAATCTTCCAAGAAAAATAGTAAAGGAGCTTTATGATGGAATTTGATAATGATAGGCCAATCTATATTCAAATACTTGAAGACTTCAAAGGAAAAATTTCAAGTGGGAAGTGGAAGGCTGGAGAAAAAATTGATTCTGTAAGAAACTTAGCAAAAGAATATGAGGTAAATCCAAACACAGTCCAAAGAGCCTTGCAAGAGCTTGAAAGATATGGTCTTTGTCATAGTCAAAGAACGGCAGGAAGGTTTGTTACAGAAGATGAGAAGCTTATAAAATCCTTATCCAAAAATGCCTTTGAGATAATTTGTGATGATTTTATAACAAGTGCTAAAAGTTTGAAAATCGCAAAAGATGATGCCCTAGAGGGAATTAAAAATATGTGGGAGGACTAGATGTTAGAGATTAAGAATTTAAATATCAATTATGGAGGAAGACCGGTTTTGGATAATTTAAATCTAAGACTTCAAAAGGGAGAGATTGTAGGACTTTTAGGGCCAAATGGTTCAGGAAAGACTACACTTTTAAGAATTCTTGCAGGTCTTGAAAAAAATTATAGGGGTGATGTAAAAATAAATGGAGAAAATCCAAGCTATCTTACAAAGTCATTTGTATCCTACCAACCTGATCACCTTCCTTTGGACAGTGACTATTCACTAAAGAAGATATTAAAATTATATGAAAAGTTTTTTGATGATTTTTCAAAAGAAAAGTTTGAGAAAATTATAAAAGACTTTAACTTAACCATGGATATGAAAATTAAAAATATGTCCAAAGGTATGAAAGATAAGGTTCAAATAAGTCTATCTTTATCAAGAAAGTCAGATATTTACCTTCTAGATGAACCTATGAGTGGAATAGATCCTGCAAGTCGTAAGAAGATTATGGATGTTATAATAGATAATTTTGACTCTGATGGACTTATGATAATATCAACCCACCTTATAAGTCAAGTTGAAAGGTTATTAGATAAGGTAATATTCCTCTCAGATGGAAAGATTATCCTTGAAGAGAAAACTGATGAAATGAGAAATAAGTACAAAATGGGAGTAGAAGAATATTTCGAGGAGGTTTTCAATGTCTAAATTACTATCTCAACAATTAAAAGAAAATATAAAGGACATATCCTTATGGATGATAATTCCAATGCTTATGTCAATTTTATTAAATAGGATAAATACATATTTCAATTCACAAATTATTAATTTTATCCTAGTTTTGTCAATATTTGTCATGTATTCGTCCTTTGCTATAGCCATGGTTATAGTAATATTAAATGACTATAAAAGATTCTATGGTGAAAATGCGGCCTTTTATGATGTACTGCCAATAAAATCAGGAGATATTACTTTATCAAGATTTTTAACATATTTGATAATGTCTTTATTAGTAGGAGTTCTCCTTATAATAGAAATTCTTATATTTTTTGCAGTAACAACAAATATAGGTTTGGAAGCTTTAAGTGAAATGTTTGAACTTATAAAAAACGTAATAAATACATTGCCTAAATTTTCAATATTTATATCAATATTTGCTTTCATAACATCGATTATTGGAAGTCTTGTAAAATTTATTGCATCAATTACTATAGGAAGTGATAAGATATTTAAAAATTTAGGAAAGTTTGGACCGGTTCTAGTATTTATTATAATCTCTGTTGTGCTAGCTATTTTAGGAATTACAATAGGATCATTTTTTATAGTTGACTTAGATACATCACAAACAGCAACTAGAATTGTAATAGAAAATGAAGAATTGGCAATAGAGCTATCTAAAAATATAAAGGCGATAACAATGATAATGGGAATAGGAAGTGCCTTAAATCTTTTAGTGATAGGAATATTGATGTTTTTAACTAACTACTTCCACAAAAATAGGCTTACAGTAGCATAAATATTATTATAAAAGTCCGAGCTTAAAAGCTTGGGCTTTTTCTCATCTTTAGTATAATAAAAAAGAGGTGTTATATGGAAAAAGTATTATTTTTGAAAGGACAATTTGTAGAAAAAATCTGGGGTGGAAGTAGACTAAAAAAAGAATTCTCCTATGACTTTAATTCAGAAAATATAGGAGAATACTGGGCTATATCAGCAATGAAAGATTTTTCATCAATTGTAATAAATGGAGCATATAAGGGTGAAAAGCTTAACGACTTATATAAAAACAATAAAGAGCTTTTTGGAAATGAAAAAAAGGAAAAATTTCCCCTTCTCATAAAGCTAATAGATGCAAATGATGACTTATCAATCCAAGTTCATCCAGATGAGAAAATGGCAAAAAAAGAAAATTCTTATGGAAAAAGTGAGTGTTGGTATATTCTAAATGAAAATAAGGCATCTATTATTTATGGACTTAAAACAGATGATAAAAAAAGAGCCTTAAAACTAATAGATGAAAGGCGATGGGATGATCTTTTAAAAGAAGAAAACCATATAAAAGGAGACTTTTTTAGGGTTGATGCTGGCATGGTTCACGCCATAAAAAAGGGATCATTAATCCTTGAAATACAACAAGCAAGCGATATAACCTATAGACTCTATGACTATGATAGAAAAGATAAGGAAGGAAATCTTCGTGACCTTCATATAGATAAGTCAAAAGAGGCTATAAAGTGCTTAGATAGTAAAAAAATCCACGAAGACTTAGAAAAAGAAGTAGAAATTTTACTTGAAAATGAATATTTTAAGGTGAAGAAAATAAATGTCAAAGATAAGATAAATCTAAAAAGAGAAGATAAATATCAACTAGAGTCAGTAGTAAAAGGAAAAGGAGAGCTTATAATAGACGATAAAACCTATCCTATAAAGAAGGGAGATTTTTTTATCCTTACAAATTATGTTAACAATTATACATTTAAAGGAAATCTTGAAGTAGTTGAATCTTCTTCTAAATAGAAAATCAGAAAAGTAGATAAGTAAAAAGCTTATCTGCTTTTTCATACTTATCAATAATAAATAATTATATACTATTTTGGGAAAATATAAAATTGTTATATAATACTTTCTAATACCTAATAATTGGAGGTTAAAGATGAAAGAATATATATTTAGAGCTAGAAAAAATCTATTTATATACTTGCTTATTTGTTTTGTTGGAGCAAGTTTTACGGCTGGAGTTGCTTTTTTATATAAGAATCTTACTAATTATGCTTTAGATAAGTACTTTCACTTATTGATAAAGATTGCTATTTTTTGCCATACCATTTCTTATTTTGGAAGCATCTTTTGATTATTTTCCTAGAAAATATAGGTCTATATTAACAAATAATATTGTATTTTCTTTAAGAAATGATTTGATAAAAAAGGTTGATTCTAAGCCTATATCAGATGTTAATTTAACTTTTAGAAATGAATTTAAAAATAAGATGATAAATGATTTAGAGACTATTAAAGGATTTTTAAATAATATATTTGCTATTATTCTTTATTTTTTTATGTTTATAATATCTTTAATATCAGCTTTGTATATTGAAAAAACTCTTACATTAATAATGCTTATATTATCTTTTATACTATTTCTATCACCATTTATTTCTAGAAAAATATTATCTAATAAAAAGGAAAAAGAAATAGAGTCTAAGAATAAGTATTTAGATTTATTTAATGAGTTTAATACTAATACGTTCTATATAAAAATCTCAAATCTTGGAGATTTTTTTATTATAAACTTAAAAAACTAGCTTATAATTTGAAGAATCAGTCTATTATATTCGAGTCATCTCTTGCAAAGACTTATGCAACAAGTTATGGACTTGGCAATATCCTATATTCTGGAACATGGATTGTTGGAGGGATTTTTGTATATAAGGACTTAATAAATTTACCTTCGCTTATTGCCATGACAATACTTATGACAACAATAGCAGGACCTATACAGTCTGTTGCAGATACATATAGTGAAATTATTTCTGCAAAAAATATTTTTCTTGATTATATAAAATACCTTCATAGGGATAACTTTAATGAAAATGGGAAACATATAGATTATATAGATTCTATAAGTTTTGATAACATAGATATCTATTATTCTGATAGACTTATAATTAAAAATCTAAATTTAGAGCTTAAAGACAATACTAAGTATCTTATATTGGGAGATAGTGGATCAGGAAAGTCCACTTTTCTTCATCTGATATTAGGACTTTTTAAGGATAAAAACAAGTATATTTATGTAAATGATTCTAGTTTAGATAAGATTAATAGAAAATCATACTATAATAAAATTTATTATATTCCTCAAGAAACTATTATATTTAATGCGTCCTTAATTGAGAATATAAGCTTATTTGATGAAAATAAGGACTATAAAAGAGCAGAAGCTATACTTGATAAAGTTGGTTTAATATATTTATTGGATGATAGAAATCTTGACATCGTAATAGATGATAGCAAACTATCAGGTGGTGAGAAAAAAAGACTTGATCTTGCTAGAGCGCTTTATAAAAATAAAGATATTCTAATAATGGATGAAGTAACATCAGGACTTGATATAAAAAATGAGAATATAATTGGAGATATTATAAAAAGAATCAAGGATAAAACTATTATTTATGTTAGCAATTCTAAAAATGAAAACTTCATACAAAGCTTTGATAAAAGTTTAAAAATAGAAAATAAAGAACTTAAATTTTTTTAAAGGGACAAAAGGGACGTTCATTTTTGTCCCTTTACCCTAAAATAAAAACTCTTACTTTATTTTAGCAAGAACTTTTTCCTATTTACTTATTTGGTCTTGTTTTTGAAACAAGGATTTTAGTCTATCATAGATTAATAAGTAAACAATTATTAAAATAAGGCAATCTGCTGCCAGGAATGAATAGTTATAGGCAAGTGCGTAAGGTAGGAATGTCTTAAATCCTGCTGCATTTGCTGTTGACATATCATAGAAGAAAAAGAAAGCACTTATTACATTCATAGCCCCGCTTATTATATATGAAAGGATAATTGATGGGACATATGAAAATTTACTTTCATTTTTTCCAAACGATATTCCGCTTAGTCCTATGGCTGCAAATGATAGAATATAATCAAGTATGGCTTGGATAGGATGGATTACATATCCTCCAAAGGTCATATTTAAAAATCCTAGGGCTGCTGCAGCTATAAATCCCTTTTTAATTCCCCATCTTATAGATAAAATTATAATAGGAAGCCTTGAAACTAAAGTTACAGAACCTCCCATAGGCATTCTAAAAACAGGTACAAGTGACAAAATAAATGATAGGGCAATAGATACTCCAGACTCTACTATAAATCTAGTATGCTTTTCTTTCATAATTTTCTCCTTTTTTCTGTTATCATTATAACATTAAATATATATGAATAAAAACATTTCTTAGATTCAATACTTTAAACTTAAGAAAACATTAGTAAAGTATAAGTATGTTTAACTAGAAGAAGCAAAATACTTGAACTTAAAGAGGGAACAAATGAAAAAAATACTTTTTATATATAATCCAATGAGTGGACAAAAAACTATCAGCTCACAGCTTGGCATGATTGTGGATTATTTTTGTAAACATGGCTATGTGCCAACAGTTTATGCTACACAAAAACAAGGGGATGCAAGATATAAAGTAAGAGAATATGCTAAGTTTTTTGATGAGATAGTTGTAAGCGGTGGAGACGGAACTTTAGATGAGGTTGTATCAGGTCTTTTAAGAAGTGATACAAATTCAATTATAGGATACATACCAACAGGTTCTACTAATGACTTTTCTAGAAGTCTTAATATTCCAACAGACATAAAGAAAGCGACAAAGCTTTCCATAAATGGTCAGATTATGGATATAGACCTAGGTAAGTTTAATTCAAAGTTTTTTACTTATGTTGCAGCATTTGGTTCCTTTGCTCAAGTTTCCTATGAGACAGAACAGTCCATGAAAAATATATTTGGAAGATTTGCTTATATACTTGAAGGGGTAAAGACAGTATCAAATCTTAAGTCCTATCATGCTAAGATTACTATAGATGAAGAAGAGTTTGAAGGTGACTTTATACATTTTATGGCAACAAATTCTGTTTCTGTAGGTGGATTTAATAACTTCTACAAAAAAAATATAGGCCTTGATGATGGAATATTTGAATCAGTTCTTGTGAAAAAACCAAATGGTCTTCTAGAGCTTAATTCTATAATTGAAGGCTTAAGATCTAATAAGGAAAATGAAAATATTATCTTTAGATCAGGTTCAAGTTTTAAGGTTGAAAGTGATGAGAAGATTGACTGGACTCTTGATGGAGATTTTGGGGGATCTTATACAAAAAGTGAAGTCAAAGTTTTAAATATGGCGGTCAAATTTAGGACAGGATTTTCAAGGGATTCTGAAAAAATTAAGGCAAATCAAGAAAAAAGATTGACAAATTAATTTGGGGATAGTATACTATAAAATTATTTAATTTTACTATTTGACTAAAAAAGGTTATAATATAATAGAGAACCTAGGAGGTCAAAATGTTTAAAATAGGTGATAAAATAGTCTATCCTATGCATGGAGCTGGGACTATAGACTCAGTAGAAATCAAGGAATTTTTAGGTGAAGAAAAGGAGTATTTTATACTCAAAATGCCTATAGGGAACATGGATATATCTATTCCTAAATCAAATATTAATAATATGAATATCAGGGATGTTATATCAAAAAAAGAAGGGGAAGAAGTACTTGCAATTTTAAATGGAGATCCTAAAGACCTAAATTCTAATTGGAATATTAGATATAGGGAAAATCAAGAAATCCTAAAGACAGGGGATATATTTAAAATTGCAAATATGGTAAGAGATTTAGTAGCCTTGGATGATGAAAAGGGACTTTCTACAACTGAGAAGAAACTTTTAAATAGGGCAAGAAGGATTATGGCAAGCGAGCTTGTAATGGCGGGTTCTCTAGATAGAAAAGAAGCTGAAAAAATAATTGATGAATCAATTGGTCTATAATCCAAAATTAGGAGAAGATAATGTTTAATAGAATATTTCGAATTATGTTTGCAGTAATTGGAGCTATTCTAGGCATATCTGTAATAAAATTGATACTATCTGTTGTAGCGATTACAATAGATAGTTCTATTTTTTTAATTACTATAAATGTCTTGGGAGCTTTGATTTTTGCAGTATTATTTTATTTTTTATCAGGGGTAATATTTACCAAGATGGAAGATAATTTCAAAAAGTTAGAAAAGTATCTAGACCAAATGCCACCTATGACTGTGGCAATTGGGATAAGTGGACTTATAGTAGGACTTATATTAGCCTTTCTTGCAACAAGACCCTTAACCTCTTTAACATTACCAATTGTTGGTAATTCAATTTTTGTGCTATTATCTATTATTATTTATGTAGGTTTTGGTCTTTTGGGTTGGAGAATTGCTTCAAGGTATCCTGATAAGTATCCACAGCTTTTCCAAAAAGTAAAGGATGTAAAGCTTACAAAGACAAAAAGCATCAATCAAAGCGAGATAAGTAAAGATAACCTACTTAAGGTTATAGATACTTCGGTTTTGATAGATGGAAGAATTCTTGATATAATTAAGATAAATTTCTTGGAAGGAAAACTTGTAATTCCAGAATTTGTATTAGAAGAGCTCCAACACATAGCCGATAGTCCCGATGATTTGAAAAGAGAAAGAGGAAGGCGCGGTCTTGATGTTGTAAAAGAGATTAAAAAAGATAGGGATATAAATCTTGAAATAAGCTCAGTTGACTATCCTGACATAAAGGAAGTTGATTCAAAGCTTCTAAAATATGCACAAGATACTGGAGCAAAGATTTTTACCAACGACTATAATCTAAATAAGGTTGCAGATGTTCAAGGCATAACTGTACTTAATATAAATGACTTAGCCAACGCTTTAAAAACTAAAGTTTTACCTGGAGAAAGTATGGAGATTGAAGTTATAAAAGAAGGCAAGTCAAGAAACCAAGGGGTCGGATATTTAGAAGATGGAACCATGGTTGTAGTAGAAGATGGAAAACATCTTATAGGTCAACATATAAGGACAACAGTAACAAGCGTCCTACAAACATCAGCTGGAAAGATGATATTTGTAAAGGCAAAGGAATAATATGATAGAAAATAGAAAAATTTCAGCAGTAATTACAGCAGCAGGAAATGGACTTAGGATGAAGTCTGATAGGGCAAAGCCCTATATAGAAATAGGGGGAAGAAAAATTCTTGAAATAACCCTTGATACAATAACATCCTTTGATGAATTTGATGAGATTATTGTTGTTATTAGAAAAGAAGATGAAACTTACTTAAGAGATATTATAAAAAAATACAATAAGAAGATTACCTATGTTTATGGCAAAGAAACTAGGGAACTTTCAACATACGAAGGCCTAAAGGCTGTAGGAAGTGACATAGATTTGGTCTTAACCCATGATGGGGTAAGACCTTTTGCAAGTAAAGAGCTTTTTAAAAGAGTAATGGATGAGTTGAAGTTTTATAAGGCTGTAATAAGCTCTGTAAAATCAAAGGATACAGTTAAGATTGTAGATGGTGATGGATTTGTTAAAAGTACGCCTTTAAGAAGTGAAGTCTACAATGTCCAAACACCACAAGCCTTTGATAAAAAATTGATTTTATTTCTTTATGAAAAATATATTGAAAGTGATTTTATCATAACAGATGATAGTCAGCTTTTTGAAATCTATACAGACGAAAAAATAAAGGTAGTTGAAGGTGAATATTCAAATATAAAAATGACTACCCAAGAAGACTTGGTATTTGCCAAAGCATTTTTAAAGGATTAATATGAGAATAGGTATAGGATATGATGTCCACAAATTAGTTAAGGATAGAAAATTAATACTTGGTGGGATAGAATTTGACTATGAATATGGACTTTTGGGTCATTCAGATGCAGATGTTTTAGTTCATGCTATAATGGATGCCATACTTGGAGCTATGAATCTTGCTGATATAGGCAATTTATTTCCAGATACAGATCCAAAATATAAGGATATTTACTCTATCAATTTACTCGATAGGGTGGTAGAATTAATGGAAGAAAGAAATTATAAAATTGGGAATATTGATACAGTTATAATTTGTGAGATGCCAAAGATTAGTCCAAAAAGGCTTGAAATTCAAGAAATGATAGCCAAACATTTAAAAACCGACATAGAAAATGTATCTATAAAGGCCTCAACTAGCGAAAAACTATCCTTTACAGGTCGTGGTGAAGGAATTGAGGCTAGAGCTGTAGTTTTATTAGAAAAAATAGACTAAGAAACTAGGAGGATATGAATGAGAAAACTTATTACATCAGAATCTGTAACAGAAGGTCATCCAGATAAGGTTTGCGACCAAATTTCAGATGCTATATTAGATGAATGCTTAAAGCAAGATAAAAACTCAAGGGTGGCTTGTGAGTGTGTAACTACGACAGGTCTTGTTCTTGTAGTAGGAGAGATTTCAACAGATGCTTATGCACCAATTGAACAAATTGCAAGAAATACTATAAAAGAGATAGGATATGATGATCCAAAGCTTGGTTTTGACTACCAAAATGTAGCTGTTCTAACCTCCCTTATAGAACAATCGCCTGATATTGCCCAAGGAGTTGATGACTCCCAAGACTATAAGTCAACAAATGACAAATATGATAAAATAGGGGCAGGAGATCAAGGTATGGTATTTGGATATGCTGATGATGAGACAGAAGAATATCTTCCACTTTCAGTAGTTTATGCTCAAAAACTTTCCAAAAGACTTACAGAAGTTAGAAAAGAAAAAATTCTAGATTACTTAAGACCAGATGGAAAAAGTCAAGTAACAGTAGAATATGATGATGATATTCTAAAAAGAGTTGACTCTATAGTGATTTCAACCCAACACTCGGAAGATGTAAGTCTTGATCAAATCAAAAAAGATATTAAAAAAGAAGTTATAGACTATGTAATAGAAGAAAAATACATAGATGATAATACCAAAATTTATATAAATCCAACAGGTAAATTTGTAATTGGTGGACCAAAGGGAGATTCAGGTCTAACAGGAAGAAAAATAGTAGTAGATGCTTATGGTGGTTATTCAAAAACCGGTGGTGGAGCATTTTCTGGAAAAGATGCAACTAAAGTAGACAGATCTGGAGCTTACATGGCAAGATATGCAGCCAAAAACATGGTAGCAGCAGGACTTTGCAAAAAATGTGAAATAGGAGTGTCCTACGCCATAGGAGTTGCAAAACCACTTTCTATTTATGTAGATTCTTTTGGAAGTGGAAAATATGATGATGAAAAATTAACTGAAATAGTAAAAGAAGTATTTGACTTTAGACCACAAGCTATAATAGATAAACTTGATCTACAAAGACCGATCTTTAAAAAGACTGCAGCCTATGGTCACTTTGGTAGAGATGATAGTGACTTTACTTGGGAGAAACTTGACCAAGTTGAAGAACTTAAAAAGAAGTAGGTAGTATATGTCACGTTTTAGAAAAAATGTAGCCATAGACTTAGGGACGGCATCAGTTTTAGTTTATGTTGAAGATAAGGGAGTGTGCCTAGAAGAACCTTCAGTAATAGCTAAAGATATTCTAAGCGGAAAAATCCTTTCGGTAGGAATTGGAGCAAAGAAGGTCTTGGGAAGAACTCCAGGAAATGTAATTGCACTTAAACCACTAAAAAATGGGGTAATAGCTGATTTTAATGCTACAGAAGAAATGCTTAAATATTTTCTTAAAAAAGCCTTAGATAAGTCCTTCTTTAAGCCCAATCTTTTGATATGTGTACCAAGCAAGGCAACTCAAATTGAAAAAAGAGCAGTTCTTCAAGCAGCAGAGAATGCAGGAGCTCATAGGGTTTACCTCATAGATGAGCCACTTGCAGCAGCCCTTGGAGCTGACATAGACATAGCCGATGAAAAGGGGAATATGGTAATAGATATAGGTGGGGGAACGACTGATATAGCAGTTGTTTCTCTTGGTCAAATTGTAACAAGTGATTCCATAGAAATATCAGGGGATACCTTTGATAAGAACATAAAAGACTATATAAGAAATAGGTATAGGATGCTTATTGGAGAATCTAGTGCAGAAGAAATAAAAATAAAAGCTCAAGGAGCTGAAATTAGAGACTCCATTGAAGTTAGGGGAAGGCTAATGGATGATGGCCTACCTTCAAAAATATTTATACCAGTAGAAGAAATCTATGGGGCTTTACTTCCATCGATTGATAAAATAATAAATGGGGTAAAGAAAGTATTGGAAGTAACTCCGCCTGAACTTGCAGCAGACCTTTATGAAAGGGGAATATTCTTGACAGGTGGTGGAGCTTTAACTTTGGGACTTAGCCAAAGAATAAAAGAAAGACTCCAAATCGATGTTAGAATCGCTAAAAATCCACAAGAATGTGTAATAATAGGGACGGCCAATGCCCTAACCTGGATTGATAATATCGATGAAGAAAAGAATGAGTCAATGAAAGCCAAGCAAAAACAGCTTGAGAAAAAGGAAAAATTAAGGAGAAGGTAATGACTAAAAAATTAGTATTTGTAAGACATGGACAAAGTGAATGGAATCTTGCCAACAAATTTACAGGTTGGGTAGATGTAGATCTTTCAGAAAAAGGTGTAGAAGAGGCAAAAGAAGCAGGAAGAAAAATAAAAGAAGCAGGAATCAAATTTGATATAGCTTATACATCAATTCTTAAAAGAGCTATTAAAACCTGTAATTATACTCTTGAATACTCAGACCAACTTTTTGTACCACAAGTTAAATCTTGGAGACTAAATGAACGTCACTACGGAGCCCTTCAAGGCTTAAATAAAAAAGAAACTGCTGAAAAATATGGTGATGAACAAGTACACATTTGGAGAAGATCATATGATACACTTCCACCAGCACTCTCAGATGAAGATGCTAAGGCACAAGCAGCTGAAGATAGGTTTAAAGACTTCCCACAAGAAATCATTCCAGTAGCAGAAAACTTAAAAGTAACACTTGAAAGATGCTTACCTTTTTACACAGACTTTATTGCAAAAGACCTTTTAGAAGGAAAAACAGTTCTAGTTGCAGCTCATGGAAATAGCCTAAGAGCTATGGCAAAACATCTTGAAAATATATCAGATGATGACATAATGGACTTAGAAATTCCAACAGGTCAACCTTTAGTATATGAATTAGATGATGAACTTAAAGTGGTTAAAAAATATTATCTATAAACTCAAATCAAAGACTTCAAAGCCTACGTTTTGAAGTCTTTTTTTGTCCATAAAAAATTATAAAGTATTAGATAAATTAAAAGATAGAGTCCGTATAATTGTGTAAAAAGAAAAAGGTCATTTGAAACCCAAACTAGTACAATGTTTTTAACAAACCAAAACTAAACTAGGAGGAACAAATGACCCAATTACATTTTACAATTAATCAAGAAGAAATACAAAATTTAATTAACTAAGAAGTTAAAAATGATATGGCAAGAACTATTCTAAGTAAAATATTTAACGAGCTTATGGAAAAAGAAATAGATGAATATTTAGAAAATACAGCCTATCAAAGAGATCCTAACAGAATCACCTACCGTAATGGATACTATGAACGTGACTATACAACCAAAATAGGAACATTAACTTTAAGAGTACCTAGGACAAGAGATGGTAAATTCTCAACAGAAGTATCTGAAAGATATCAAAGAAATGAAAAAGCACTACTTTCAA
>NZ_VULQ01000019.1 GCF_009696575.1 Anaerococcus porci
TCTCTTCTTCAAGCTTAGCTTTTTCTTGTTTTAGTTTCTCTCCATTATCTTTGCAAGATTCTAACTTTTCCTTTAATTCATCTATCTTTGATTGGTCTTCTTGTTTCTTATCATTTAAGTCTTTGATCTGATTTTCTAAATCCTTAATGTTTTTGGTTAAATCATCAATCTTATTGTCCTTTTCATCAATATCTTGCCCTGTTAAATCTGTTTGAGTATCAATGGAATATTTATTTGGATTGTAAATAGTCATCTTTCCTTGATACATATCATTGTTATAATCAAATTCAAGTTCTACACTATCTACATTCTTATCAAAAACAAACTCTCCATTTTCAAACCTTAATCCATTAGGAATAGATTTGAATCCTTGATTTCCGTTGAAACCAAAATGATTTTCGTAAAATGGATTTTGTTTTGGTCTATATTCAACATCTTGATTATGGAATACTCCCTTACTGTTAATGTTTGGATTGCCTAAAACTTTTATAGTGTGCAATTTATTTCTTGAAAAAGCATACTGTTCAATTGTCTTCACAGACTTCGGTATAGTTATTTCTTGAAGGTTATTTCTTTCAAAAGCATTATGTTCAATATTTACCAAAGTATTAGGTAAAGTTACTTCTCTAAGTCCACAATTGAAAAATGCTAAACCACCAAGATAAGTTAGACTATTTGATAGTTTTACTTCATCTATACTTGCTTCGTAAAAGGCAGCATAACCTAAATGCTTAACAGAATCAGGAATAATTACTTTATCCCAATGTTTGCCACGCCCAAATTCTCTTTTATATCTAAGTTCATCGTTTGAATGGCTTAAAGAATAATTTCCATTTATAGATTTCGTTCCTTCTGGAAATACTAGAACATTTGTCTTTTCTTTCTTTTCTAAGCCCTTATCACTAAAAGCAATTATATTTCCCTCAGAGGAATACATAAAATCATCTTCCGTCCACTCTACCTTATAATCTGTACTTGCATATACAGGACTTACAGCCAATATATTCACTAAACTTACAAGTAGCATTATCACAGCTAAAATTCCACTGGTTATTTTTTTCATAAATTTTCCTCACTTTCATTTGTATCTTTTCTTTTAAGTTCTTGTCTTTCTCTATTTTCTTCTTCTTTATTTTTTCTAACAATAAATAAAAATTCATCAAGAGATATTTTTCGACTTCGAAATTCCTTGATGACCTCTAAATTTTCTATTTCTTCTTGTTCCTCTGCTAGTAACTGAAGTTCTATTTCAATTTCTTCTTTTTTCTTTCTTAAATTCTTCTGTTTTTCTATGTTTCTGATTAATTTTTTATTCATAGATTTTTACTCCTTCCCCTTATTTTGGTCTACCAAAGGAATAAAAGTGATTTTTCCAATACCTTGAGTTTATACTGGTATATTGGATAGGATCTCCTGCATGGAGCATCATTCCATTACCTGCATATATTCCTACATGAGATATTGGAGTTCCACTATTATATGTTGAGTGGAAAAATATAATATCACCAGGTTTTGCTTCACTTGGGGATATTGGATTGCAATAGTTTTTATAAATAAGCCAAGCTGTAGTTCTTGGCATTCTTTTAACACCAGACTTTGTATAGGACCAACATACAAAACCTGAACAGTCAAAATTACTAGGTCCGCTTGCTCCAAAAACATATCTTTTCCCTATGTGTTTTTCTGCTTCTCCAAATAGTCTTTTTACTGTAACATCATCAAATTCAATCCCTGGATTGCCAAAGTTGGGATTGTCTATAATCTCTCCCAAGTTCCCATAGCTTGATCCAAAGTATCCACTCATATTTCCCTGACTCTCAAGTAAAGCTAAATAATGAGCCATATTGGTTTCATAATTTGCAAATTCTTCTCTAGCTATTTCATCAATGTTCTTCTTTGTAATTGTTAGCGTTAGAATTTTATAGTTATATGGATTTCCTTCCTTATCGTACTTTGTCATAGATTTTGAAGTATATTTTTTTTCATACATTTGATTAAATAATTTTTTTAATTCCCTTTGTGTCTCTTCAACTGACTTAATTTCTCCATATCTTGCTGTTAAATAGCTAAAAAGCTCGTGTAGGTCATGACCAACAGAATCTCCTTTTATATGATATTCATCATAATTTGGATAATTTTCTTTAATACTATCTATTTCATCTTGTAAGGCATATTCATAACTTGTAAATTCATTATTAATATCCATTAAAACTTCTTCTTTTGATAGATAACTTGTAGCTATAACATTACTTGTTAATCCTGAAGTAAGACTTCCAACATTACTAATCCCTTGAAATAGCATGAAAAAAAGTCCTAAAATACAAAGAGCAATTAAAATTTGCTTATATCCTTTGTTTTTTAAAACTTCCAATGTTTTCTTTCCAATATTAGTGAAAGATTTCTTTATACTATTTACTAAACCTTCCCCGTGTTTCTTCCTAAAATCTCTATGAAACTTTTTTTTCATAAAAAATCGATTCAGTTTATTAGAGTTTTGATAAGCTTTAGTCTTCTTCAATTCTTCAAAATTTCTTTGAAAGAGTAGTTTACTTTCTTTCTTATAAATTTTTCCTTCTAAAGATTTTATTTTTCTCTGAGTTTTTAAAGGTTTTTTTCTTCTAAGATGGCTAATTTCTCTGCCAATAGCTTCGGTAGTTCTACTAAGCTTATAAGCAGCGTTAACACCTGCATTATCATCTTTCCCACTATATAGATAGTTTGCCGTCATAGCACTCGCAAAAGTAATAGGTTTTTCTAAACCCACTTTTTTTGACTTTTTCTTATCCTTAATTAACTCTTTTTCCTTTTTATTCTTTTTCTCATATAGTTTTGATATTTTATCTTCCTTTTTATAAAACTTATCTTTTTCACTTTTGTTATTTTTTTTAGAATGAAATTTAGTTTTATTTTTTGTGTCTACCTTATTTTCTTCAGATATATTTTTAGAATCCTGTACTTCTTTTTTTGTCCTGGTATATTCTTCCTTTGGATCAAAGTTGCTTTTCTTTATAGTATTATCAAAGTCGTCTTTTGTTTGCCTTTTCTTTCCCTTGTTTTTGTTTTTATTAGAAATTCCACTATAATTTAAATCAAGTTTATCTATTTCAAAATTCTCATTTTCTCTTACGTTTTTTTCCTGTTTGAAGATTTCTTTTTTCCTACCTATTTTTTCTTGATTCTTTTTATTTACATTATATTTGTCTTTATTTTTTTCAGATTCGCTTTTAAATCCTTCAGATAAGCTATTCTGTCTAAATTTCCCACTAGAAACCCTATCCATTAGCATATCTTTTTCTTCTAAATTTCTAGCTTTGCCTTTGAAATATTTTCTATTTTGTTTTTTATTAGTATTCAGGTCTTGAATTATTTTTTTATCTTCTTCATTTGCCTTATACGATAGGTCTTTTCTTCTAAACTTCCCATTTAAAGATTTTAATTCTGCTTTTTCCCCTTTGTCCTTAAACTGACTTTGAGATTGATAAAGTTTTTTTAAGGTGTTTTTTTGAAAGCTTTCTTTCCCTTTCTTACCAAGAATAGAAGAACCATCCCAATTTTTTCTTTGCACATCAGAATATGGTAAATACTTATAGTCATCTCTTGTGTCCCTATAGGATACATTGCTATCACTAAAGTTCATGTCATAGCGATCTATGACACCATCATTATCTAAGTCCTGTGATAAGGGATCATATGTTGAACTTACCTCTCTATTAAAATTCTTATCTTCTTTTCTAAATCTCCTTATTTTTTTCTCTGTCACATCATTAAAACTTTCACTCTCAACGTTTTTCTTCCATTTTAAATTACTATTCCCCTTGTAATTTTTTTTGGGAGAATTGATACTTTTTATATTAGAGTTAGTTGAAATTGGTCCATCATTAAAATCTTCTTTAAAATTACTTAGCTTGTATTCTGTTTCTTGCCCGTGATATTCACCATGTCTATTTTCCTCATTTTCTACCATTTTTCTATGCTGCCGTTGCGAATATTCCGGCTGATATTCATTATGATAGGAGGCTTCTGCAAATTTTCCCTCATGGATTTTTCTTTGTCTTCTTTCTATATTTGGCTTTTCTTTTTCTTTGAATAAATCCTGACTATTTTCTTGCAAATGATCTGAGTAATATTTAGAGTTTTCAACATTATTGTCTATGTTGTTCCTGCTTTTTACTTTATTTATTTCTTTTTTTGAAAAATCTGATGGTCTCTCTGTATTACTGAATTTTTCATTACTTTCTTCTTTCTTTTCTGATATAAGCTTGGTCTTTGGTACATCTCTTGGGTTTACTTTCCCTTTCTTTTTCATATACACCTCCTATTTCATATTTTTCTCAATCCTTTCTTTAGCTATTTGACAGTAATCTTTGTTTATGTCGATTCCAATATATTCTCTGTCCATCCTAATAGCTACCATTCCAACAGTTCCTGAACCCATAAAGGGATCAAGAATCAAGCCTTTTTTAGGACATCCTGCTTTTATACAAAGTTCTACCAGTTTTGGTGGAAATACCGCATAGTGTTTTCCTTTAAATGCACTGGTGTTAATAGTCCAAATATCTCTATTGTTTCTAAACTTAGGGACATTATCTCCTATATATTCTCCATACTCTCTTGCTTCATTTATGCTCTGTCTTTTAGCTCCTGTACCTTCTTGTAAATACTTATTATTTTTTCCTCTTGCCCTCATATATCTTTTCTTGCTTATTTCTTTTATTGGTTCTTTCATAGCGTCAAAGTTATAGAAATACTTTCTTGCTTTTGATAGTAGGAAGATATGTTCATAAGACCTTGATGGTCTATCTCTACAAGACTCAGGCATGGCATTTTCCTTATGCCAAATAATATCGCTTCGTAAATACCAACCGTCCTCTCTTAATTTTAAAGCTAGTTGCCAAGGTATCCCCATTAAGTCTTTTGCCTTGTAGCCACTGAGTTTTTCTGTAATAGACTCTTTTTGACCACTTCTTCCTTCTATGTTTTTAGGATCTTTATATTCTTTTTTGCTTCTTGTCCCTGCATAAGAATCTCCAATAACTACCCAAAGTGTTCCTTCTTTTTTTAATACTCTTTTTACTTCTCTAAAGACTTCAATTAATTTATTTAAATATTCCTCCGGACTTTCTTCTCTTCCAATTTGTCCTTCTGCTTTATAATCTCTAAGTCCATAATATGGAGGAGATGTAATACAGCAATCAAATATTTTATCTGGAAATTCCTTTAGAGCAGAAATTGCATCTAAATTAATAATATAATTAGTTTTTAACTTCTCTCTGTCTATCAATTTCTATCCCTTCCTTTAATTCTTCTGGTTTAGTTGTCATTAACTTATACAATTTTGTATCTTTAGGAAATCTATCTACAAAAGGTACTATTGTGTTTCCGTAGAATAGTAATCCCTCTCCCTCATTGGAATTTGTTACGTAGGATAACTGATAAAGAGATATATTTAACTTGTTAGCTAAAATTTCCCTATCACCACTAGCTTGATTAAGCATTAAGATAAAATCTGTGTTATCAAATATATTTTCTATTTCAGGACTGGCTAAAAGGTCCTTTACATTTTGTGTTAATCCTGTCGGAATCCCGCCCCATTTTCTAAATCTCTTCCAAATTTCTATGGAATATGAGGCTGTTTGTTCTTCTCTTAAAAGCAAATGGAATTCGTCACAGTAATATCTGGTTTCCTTTTTATTTCTATTAATAGTTACTTTGTTCCATACTTGATCTTGAACAATTAACATACCTATTTTTCTAAGTTGCTTTCCTAATTCCTTAATGTCATAACAAAGAATTCTATTGCCTGTATCTACATTAGTCCTATGGTTAAATACATTAAGACTACCTTTGACGTAAATTTCCATTTCTACCGCTAATTTTTTCCCTACCTTTTCTTCTTGTTTTAAAAGTAAATTATATAAATCTTCTAAAATTGGCATATTTTCAGGAATGGGATTGTCGAAGTAATCCTTATATAATATTGGAAGACATCTATCAATTACTGAAGTTTCTTCTGCACTTAATCCTTCCTTTCCTACTACAAGTTCAAACAGTGAAAGAATAAAATCAGACTTTAAAGATAAGGGATTGTCTTCATCGGCATAGTCTACATTTATATCCAACGGGTTTATATAATCCTTACTTGTTGGCGATATTTTTATAACTTCTCCACCTAGTGCCTTAGTTAAATTTCCATACTCACCTTCCGGATCACAGATAATGATGTCATCTTGTGTAATTAAAAAAGCATTGGTAATTTCTCTTTTAGCCGAAAAAGATTTACCACTACCAGGCGTTCCAAGTATTAAACCGTTTGGATTCTTTAAAAGCTTTCTATCTGTCATAATGATGTTACGACTTAAAGCATTTAATCCGTAGTATAAGCTCTCTCCTTCTAAGCACAACTCTTCTGTTGTAAAAGGAATAAAGACTGCTGTAGAGCTAGTTGTAAGTCCTCTTTTTATTTCGATTTCATTTTTTCCAAGTGGTAGGGAGGAAATTAGGCCTTGTTCCTGTCTATAGTTAAGATTTTTCAATACACAATTATGCCTACCTGCTATTGAATTTAGTTGAAAGATTATATTACTCAATTTCTTTCTACTTTTTTCCATATTTGTAAACAAAATAGTTATGACAAACATTCTCTCATTATGATTTTGAAGTTCTACCAATAGTTTCTTAGCATCATTACCATAGGTAATTAAATCGCTTGGAAGAATATCAATATCATATCCTGATCTTATAGCCTTCTTATTTTCTTCAATTTTCATTTTATCCAAGTCCGTTATTTTTCTCTTAATCATCTTTATAGCTTCTGTTTGATCAATGGAATTTATATGAAATGTTACAATCATATTTTCTTCAACGCCTAAAAATTCTGATAATAATCTATCTGATAATTCGGGTGCTAAAATTTGCAGAAAGTTTACTTCTCCAAAGTATTCTCCAATTTTAAATTGATTGTTAGATGAAAAGTTAAATGATGCTGGTACTATATAATCCTTAGTAGATAATCCACTATATTTTAGGTCTTCAAAGGAAAAAACAAAATTCTTATTTGGATTTAATATATCGTGAATAACCTTTAACCTTTCATATCCACTTAATACATAAGCTTTTACGCCCATCTGCTTAAAGTTATTTAATATATCCATTTCCATTCTTTCAAGTCTTGTAGTTGCTTCTTTTAAATCTTGTGCTTGTAAGCTAAAGGTGATATACATATATTTAGTAAGTCCATTATTTCCTTTTTGACTCTGGTTTTTTAGCATTTCCCTGTACTCTTTTCGTATTTCATTATATGAATCGTTTCTATCCGGAACATTTATGTTTTTTTCTACTTCTTCATTTTTTCCTATGCGATTAATATATGAAAGTTCTATATCAACACTTGGATCAAAATAGTTTAAAAAACTTGAAAATTCATTAAATATACTTTCCTTATCTTCTTCTGTAGAAAGCTGATAGTTAATATCTAAAAAACGTATCATTTTATTAAATTTGTTCTTTTCAACTTGGCAAATCCCATTTCTCAACATTCTTAAATAAGGAATTGTTTCCTGAACGCTCTTTTTCTTCTTCCCACTAAAAAAGGAAAGCTTCTTTTTTGGCTTTCCTTTTTCTTTTGAAATATTTGCTTTTTTCATCTTTCTTTGACTTATACTAATGCTTTTTAAATCTTCTTTTTGTTTTTTTAAATTTCTCTTTTCTTGATTTAATTTTTTCTGTTGCTTTTTCTGTATTTGATTCATTTACTCCTTTCCTTTCTTTGTTTCTTTATAGCATAAATACATTCTGTCTTGTATATCCTTATACTTGTCTGTCTTTTCTTATCTATAATATACTTTAAATATTTTTCAAAATAGATCCCGTCTTTTTCATAAAGAGTTGCAAATATTATAGGGAAAGACACACCTATCATAATTAACATAGATAGGTCATTAGGCAGCACTTTTTTTACCATTAAATATACTGGAAAGCCTATTAGACCTGCAATTGTAAAGCCAATTAATTGTCTTTTTGTTAGATTTAGAGCTACCTTTGTTTTTACTTTTGTTAAGTCCTTTGGGACATTTACATAAGCCATTATTCTAAACCCTCTAAGTAAAAGCCATATATATCTTCTCTGTTCAGATCTTCTAGTGATTTTCCCATATTCACTGCTATTTCTAAGACTTTTTCATTCGTTTCTTCTCTATTATCTAAAACTTCCAATGTTTTTCTTATAATCATTCTATTTTGTATTTCTCTTGTAATATATCCCCCTATTAAAAGTATTGGGAGTCCTATTGTTCCAAGTGTTTTTAAATTAATTTTATTGTCTTTTTTTCTTCTAATTTTCATCATCTTCTCCTTTTTTATTAATGAGCATTTAAAATTGATTTTGCAATACTTCCTGATTTCATCATAGTTATACCAAGTATAAGTGTATAGCCAAGTAATTCAAAAATACTCTTGTGTATGTCTGATATATTTAAAGTCTTAACAAGTACGGCATAAATTCCTACACATATTAGTAGGAATAAACCTTGTAAGCCAAGTGCGAATAGCCCTCTTATATAGTTTGTTCCAATACTTCCCCATTCTTTATTGCCCATTGTGGCAAAAGGTATGGCGCAAACTGAAGTATAAATATATATTTCTATCATCCTGCCGTATAGAATAACTGTAATGAGTATTGATATCCCTTGTATTATCATCTTTACAATTGCTGTCTCTAGTACTATAGTCATTAATTTTCCTATTGGCTCTCCTTTTAGGCTATCTACCATATTAGCTATATCACCTGGAGAAACTTTTGCACTAGCATTTGCCACACCTGCTGCCTTTCCTATTAAATTCTGTGCCACATCAAATACTGCCATAGAAAAGTCAAAAGCATGAGATACAAGCCATACTGCTATCCACATTTTTATCATATATTTAAAAAAATCAAAGGTATCTGTGTCATGCATATTATTTTTGTTCATTACCATTTGAATTAATTCAATACATAGTACAGCCGTTATGATAAGACCTGCTATGGGAAGTATAACATTTTCTGAAATAGACTTTATGAAGTGGAAAACCTCCGAGTTCCATCCACTCGGAGTCTTTCCTACCTCATTTGCTATCGTTGATACTTTATCATTTATATCAAGGAGCATTCCGCTTAAATTTTCCTTGATCATATCAATAAGTATCTCTGAAAAAAACTCTTTGATCTTATCTACTATATTAAACATTTTATTTTAACACGTTTGCTAATAGCGGTATTAATTTCAAACCTATGAGTACAATTCCTCCACCAGCCATTAGCTGCTTAATGCCCTGTGATTTTGCACCAGGGTTGTCATTCCCATAACCTTCCATTAAGTTAATTACTCCCCATGCTCCAAGTCCTGCACCAATTGCTGTAACTAATATTTTTAATACATTTACTGATTGTGTAAAAAATTCCATTTATATTTCCTCCTCTTTTTCTTCTTTTTCAATTTTATTTATGTGCTTTACGATAAAATTTTTAAATGTCTTGTCTTCTTTTTTTGTTTCCTTAAAATATCCAAAAATATGGATGTATTCTCCACTTTTAAATTCTTTCACACTTTTTGCCTTTTCCCCGTAGAGATTACAGTAGATATATTCTTTTTTAACCTTTCCTTCTTCTTTGTTCTTTCTAACTATTGTGAAGTTAGCTACTTCTTTTTCTCCTTCCTTTGTATCTATTGAAGTTGTTTTTATTTCTCCTACTAGATTTCCATTAATATTTAGCATGTCTCTTTCCATTTGTTCTATCTCCTTTATTCCATAAAAAAAGCGATAGTTTTTTCTATCGCTTCCACTTCTTATTGATTAATATTTCATTTTTCTCTGTATTTTATTTTTTCGGCTCATCTCGTATATATTTCATTCTTCCTCCTTTGGGCATAAAAAAACACCGAAATATTTTTTTTCGGTGTAAATTTCTCTATTTAATTTTATGGTTTTAGTAATTCTTTCCAGTTTTCTATAAAGCCAACATATCTTAATTCAATATTTTCATATCTTGCTATTAGTTCTGTTAGATCATGATAAAATTTTTTGTAATTTTCTTCTTCAGAAACTATTTTAAGATTTATTAATGTAGCAAATATTGTGTTGTTTGAAATATTCTTTTTTAAATATTCTTTATATAGCTTTGGTGATTTTGTAAGCTTTGCTCCATATAGTCTGCCATAATGGGCACATATATTTCTTATATAGGCAAAATTTTCTATCCAAGATTCAAAGTAATGATAGTCTGTATGAAAGACTTTTGCAATTTTACTTTTATCTTCATTTTTCATATTCTTATACATTTTAGATAAGGTTCCAAAACTTGCTACTTCTATCACTGCATAGAGTGGAATTTCTCCACCTTCATAATTGTCTTTAAAGTTTTTTATAAATGGTGAGCGTCTATTTCTTTTAACTTCCCTTGCTAATTCTTCTAGTACCTTTTCTTGTTCCTTTTGTTTCTCAAAATTATTCATATCTTTATATGAAAAGTTCCCATATTTTAAAGAAAAATAGTTTGTGATAACTGCTCTTAAAGAAACTTCAATATGTTCTATTATTTCAAATATGAGTTGTCTAAGTTCTCTATCAAATTTATATAAACTTACAATATCTTCAAAACTTATTCCTGATATATATCTTCCATCTTTTTTTAACGTGATACTATAAGCTTTAATCAGCCTGTAATAGGATGTTCTTCCAAGAATTTTCTTAGCATAAGTTTTATCTTCTACTAAAAGTCCTAAGTCTATTAAGTTTTTTACTTGATTTTCTATACTAATCGGTTCTTGATGAATTTTTTTCATTTTTTCTCCTAAAATCAAATGACCCGACTTGGTCCGCATTGTTAAGAGGCGTGTCGGGTACTGTTGACATTATTATATGTTATAAAATATTTTTTGTCAAGTATTTTCTTTTAATCTTTCCTAAATATCTATCTTACTTCTTATTTAATTTTAAATTTATTCATCTAATATTTCAACTACCATACTCTCTTTTAATTTAACCTCATCTTTTCTCTGCAAGTATTTCTCTATGTCAAATATATTTCTCTTATCATAATCTTCAAGGAACTTATAATTCTTATGTTTAGTTATGTCAAATTTATCAGATAGAAAAGGTCTTACTCCTCTTAGCTGGTATATACACTTACCACCATCCATTACAGTTATTTCATCTTGACTCATAAGTTCTTTACCGGTTTTTTGATAGTTTAAACCAAAACTCTTTTGATTTGATCTTGTTTCTGATGTGTTATATAAGTCTATTGTTTCTTTGCCTAGGCTTTCAGATAATTCTTTTAATGTTGTTTTTTCTTTGCCTCCTAGAAAAAGTGTAGAATCACAATTTCCAACTATGGTATCGGCATTATCTTTATAGATACTTTTTAGTTGTGATTGTGCTTGTAATATTATACAAGCTGATATTTCTCTACTTCTAATAGTTGCTATTAGCTTTTCAAATTTAGGAATTAAGCCGATATTTGCAAATTCATCAAGTAGACATCTCACATGAATAGGAAGTCTTCCGACATATTCGTCATCTGCTTTATCGCAAAGTAAATTAAATAATTGTGAGTACATTATTGATACTACAAAGTTAAATGTATCATCTGTATCTGATATTATAACGAATAAGGCTGTTTTCTTTTCTCCGAGTGTATCAAGCTCCAGTTCATCTTCTTTCATTAAGTCCCTAAGTTCCTGAATATCAAAGGGAGCAAGCCTTGCTCCACATGATATTAGAATTGACTTGGCAGTTTTTCCTGCTGCAAGTTTGTATTTCTTATATTGTTTTACTGCAAAATGATTTGGCTTTTCTTTTTCTAATGCTTCAAACATATAGTCTACTGCATTTTTAAAATTTTCATCTTCTTCTCTTGCCTCACTTGCATCTATCATAGCAAGTAAAGTTGTAAAGTTCTGTTCTTCTTTAGGAGCTTCATAAAAAATATATCCAATTAAGGCTGTATAGTAGAGTTTTTCTGCCTTTATCCAAAAATCTTCAGTTGATTTTTCTCCTTCTCCCTTAGTATTTGCAATTATTGTTTGTACTAATTTTAAAATATCTTTTTCACTTTTCAAATATGCAAAAGGATTATATCTCATAGATTTTTTAAAGTTTATTGTGTTTAGTATTTTTATCTCATATCCATTTCTTTCCAACATTTTCCCGCATTCCAAGACTAATGTTCCTTTTGGATCGGTTACTACATATGAAGAGTGCATTTGCATGAGATTTGGCTTTACAAAAAACCTTGTTTTACCGCTACCAGAACCTCCAATTACCAATACATTTTTATTTCTCGCATATTTTGGATTTTTAGGTCTATTGTTCATGGTAAGTCTTTCAGTTTGAGTTAGTAGCACATTGTTTTCAAACTTCTTGTCAATGTATGGCTCAATGTCTTTTTCATTTCCCCATCTTGCCGATCCATATTCTCTGCCCTCTCTAAACTTTTTTGCTTTTTTCTTTTTCTGTATAAGGATTAACTTAATAACTACTGATAGAATTAGACCGGGTATCAGGTTTTTTATTTTTAATGATGGAATATAGTTTAAAGTATCTATTTGACTAAAAGCTACTAGAATTCTATCTATTATATCTCCTCCTATATAAGAGTTGACATGGCTTGCAAAGATATTTCCTATATAAAAAAATAAGAGGTAAGGAAGATTTTCTAATACAAATTTCTTCTTATCTCTTATCTTAAAAACATTTTTTATATCTTTTATTATTTCATTTAGTATTTTCGAATTAATCACTTCCTCTCAATAAAAAGAGTAGATTTCTCTACCCATTAGTATCTTATTTATCTTTTTTATATCTTATTACTGGAACTTGTTTTATTTTTTTACCTATCTTTTTTCTTTCCAAGACAAAAATCATATTTTCATTTCTTTTAAAATATCCTAAATCTTTATGATAGCTTATACCACACTTGCAATGTAATAGACCTATAAACTGTTGCCTCATCTTTGAGTTACATATGGGACATATTTTTTTATTTGTCATTTTGAACCACCATTATACTTATATTTTACTTTCAAAGGTATTTTTTTAGTTTCTTTCCTAATGCTTCTGCTCTCATTTTTTATCTATAGATAAGAGAAATTCTTCTACTGAATGATTCCCATCTTCTTTTTCATAGTATTCAACAATAAAGCTATTCATGCCTTCTCATCATATATATTATATATCCAAGTGCTTTTATTATAAACTTTGTTCCTGATGTTTATGTTTAACCTTATCTCTGTCAATAGTATCTTTGACTTTATCCTTGAAGTTATTAAGCCTTTCTATTACAGATTTTCTTTTTCTTGACTTATCTTTAGTAAATTTCTGGACTGTCTTTTTAAAAGCTTGTTCCATTACTTTTGTATCTTTTGCTTGAAAAAAGATAATGTTGTTTCCATTTTCTAAATCTTTCTTTATGGAAAATTTCACCCCATATCTTTTTAATTCTTTTTTCAATGCTTTTAAGTCTATGTCATTTAATTCTAAGGTTTCTACTTTACCTTTTTTTACAAGGTCTTTTACTTTTACTTTTTTTAATTTTTCTAAGGGTCTTGACTGTTCTATCTGTGTTTTATGTTTATTTATTTCTAATATTTTCTTCATCAAATTTATAACTTGCTTGGCTGTTACTATACTTGCTTTTTTTACTATGGCTATTGTTCTGCTATTTATATCATCATTTTGCATTCATTCACCTACTTTCATTCGTTTTTAATATTTCATAGGCTAATTTTGATTTCTCCTTCATTTTTTCTATTCTTCTATTTTCTCCTGTAAATATAATGGGACTGCATATTTCAAGTATTCTTGAATAAATTCTTTTATCTTTGGTGGTTTCAGGATGAGTTAAAGTTGTTATATTTAGATTTGTTGTTATAATTAGAGGTTTTCCACTTCTATATCTACTATCGATTATGTTAAAGATATGCTCAGCTGCAAAAGCTGTATCTCTTTCCATTCCAAAATCATCAATAATTAATAGTTCCTTTCGATTTAGATTGTTTATATACTTACTTTTATCAATCTCAAAGTTAGTCATATCATTTAAAATTACGGAAAAATTTGTCATTTTAACTGATACATCTTTCTCAAGTAAAGCATTTGCTATGGCACTTGCAAGATATGTTTTTCCACATCCCACATTCCCTGTGAGAATTAAACCTACATTATTGTTATATATTTCGTCAAATTTTTCCACATAGTTTTTTGCAAGTTTTTCATGCTCACTACCTTTGTCCATATTTTTAAAGTTCCAATCTAATAAAATTGGATCAGAAAAACATTCTCTTTTTAAAGTGTCTATTAATAAAAGTTTTTTAATTTTTTGTCTTTCTTTTTCAACTTCTTTTTTCCTTTCTTCCTTACAACGACAAAGGATAGAAACTTTTTTTCTTGCTCCAAATAAATCTATTTCCTCTTCTAGTGGTGTTTTACAGTTGGAACAATATTTTAATCCTGTTTCTTTATCTATATAGCTACTATCCTTATCATCTTTTGATAAAGCCTTTATGTCTACTGATTTTATTCCTTGTTCTAAAATTTCTTTTATTGATTGCATTTATTCCTCTCCTATCATGTATTTAAAAATTCTCTCCAAATATCCTCATCATTACTATAGTCATAGTTTTTTCTTTTTTTATCTTCCCCCTTAATGATTTCTATATTTTTAATATTTTCATCTGCATTATATAAAAGAGTAAGTAGATAAGCATTAATGTTTCTAATATCCTTTGGAGCATTTTCTTTTAAATATTTCAATACATAGTCTATATGTTTATAATTAAGATTTAGAAATCTTTCTTTAAAGTTTTCGTAGGATATATGTCTACCACCTATCCTAATATTCGTAAAATCAACTAGGGCTTTTACAAGTACATTCACTATTACATCTACTTGCTTTTTTTCCTCTATTTTCGATTTTTTAAAGATTTCATAAGATATATTCTTTTTTATTATTTCTCTTAATCTTTCCTCCTCCAAGCTATTTTTCTGTAATTTTTCTCCTCGCTTTTTTGAGGAGGATATGGAGGTGGTATTATTAAAATCAGTATTGTTAAAATTAGTATTATTAATATCAGTATTATTAGAGTCCTCTTTTAAAACTTCTTGATGTTTACTTTCTAAACTTCCTGAAGTTTGATTTTTAAACTTCTGCAAATTTGTTTTTGAAACTTCTGTATTCTTTTTATTTTCTGTATATATAAAATTCTTTACATAGAGTAAATTTGGTTTTCCTAGTCCTAGTCTCTTTTTTTCTAATAATCCTATTTCTTCAATTTCTTTCATTACTTTAACCGACTTATTTCTTCCCCATTTTAGTACTTCCATAATTTCTTCTATTGTATAGATGATGTATACCTTGTTTTCTGCATCTAACCATTTATTCTTAACTGACAAGCTCATTCTATCAAGTAAAATTCCATAAAGAATTTTTGCTTCTACGGATAGTTTTTTAAAATTTAAGTCGGTGAATAAGGTTTTGAGAATCCTAAAAAATGAATATTGTTCTGCTTCATTGCCATAATAATATTCAAATTTAACTATTTCTTTCATCATAACCCCCTTTCTTTTCATATAAAAAGAGATAGCTTTGATTTTGCTATCTCTTTTTCATCGTTTTAATCTATTTATTTTTGTATTTAAATTGCTTTTATTCTTTCATTCACCCTTTCTATTACTTCTATAATAAAATATCCTAGCACTGGTAAACCATAAGGACTAAAAAGATATGCTAGTATAATTGCCTCTATAGCAAGTGCTTTTTCTCCATGATAAACAGATCCCAAAAATCCCATAATAGCGATAAATGAAATCAGTTTAAAAAATATTGTGCTGAGTCCTAATACAAACGTTAAAAATAGAGTGATGATACTTAACGCTATGCTAATAGGAAACAATATGATTTTGAAAAAAACTCTAAATATTATCATATTCTCTTCAATCCTTATTACTTATGTTTTCTTTTCTTTTTTTGTTAATTTAATAAAAAAGATGACAGACTTAATCCTAAATCATCTTGTTTAAAAGTTTTGTGGAAGCCTTTAAACTTTGATTTAAACGAATTTATTGTATCTGTCATCATTATATCACTGTCCCCAGATCCCGATGGACCAACTATGGCAGTCATGGTGTTTTCTTTTATCTCTGCTGATACATTTTTTAAAATTGGTCTGTCATCATAAGAAAAGCTGACATTTTTAAAGACTATATTGTGATTTTTTATAGGCTCTGAAACTTCTCCTTCTTCCATATCTTCCATATCATTTACATAGGAATAAGAATCTATTGCATTCTCAACCATTCTTAGCATTGCCATAGCAGAACCAGATGTTATAAGCCCATCAAATATTACAAAACTTGCTATAAGTATCATAATAGTATTGACTATTTGACTGTTTTCAACAAAATATAATTTTATTGATATAAATAACATCAAACAAATTGTTATAGCTATTATTATTTTAGCTAATAAACTATATGGCATTATAGTTTTTTCTAAATCAAAAGAATATTTACTTGCACCATCAAAGCTTTTATCAAGTTTTTTATTGTTACTTCCTCTTAGATTGTATGATTTTATAATTTGCATTCCTTGCAATGTTGATAAGACTTCTTTGGTAAGTGATACTTGAATCTCATGAATCTTGTCTGCATTTTTACTAGACCTTTTTTTCATACGAGCAACAATCAACAAAAATACAATAGAGCCAACTATTGCTACAAGACCTACCTTATAAGAAAATAAAAATAAGGATAAGATAAAAACAATAGCATTAAGCATACCACCGAAAACCATAATATACAAAGTTGGAACCCAAGTTTCTACATTATCTAAGTTAGTAGTCGCAATAGTTGTTAAATTTCCTAAACTTAGACTTGAGAAGAATCCCATGGGAACTTTTTTTATTTTTTCACCTAATTCAACTCTCTTGTGTCCAGCCATAAAATATCCAGCATGTGTTTGTTTGAGCATAGATAAATTTTTTGAAATAATTACTCCAGCTATACTAATTAATAAAAGTAAACTTGATATTCCAATTGTTTTGTAACTTATATCCTTATTTACTATCCCGAAAATCGCATAATAAATTGCTGCAAATTGTAAAGCATTAAAAATAGAACCGAAAAAATTAGCAAAGATTGATTTTTTTATGAACACTTGTTCTTCATTAGAAAAATTCCATATTTTTTTAAAAACACTAAGCATCTTTTTCTCCTTTCAATGCAGTTACCCATAGATCATGATAATCTTTTGATTCCTTCAAAAGCTCTTCATGACTTCCTTTACATGCAAGTTCTCCATTTTTAATTAAAAATATATTATCTACATCTGTTATTGTCTTTAAACGATGGGCAATTATAATTAGAGTTTTTCCTTTGACAAGTTCTGATATTGCATCTTGAATCAAAGCCTCATTTTCAGGATCGATATAAGAGGTAGCCTCATCTAAAATAACTATCGGAGCATTCTTTATCATAGCTCTTGCAATTGATATTCTTTGCCTTTCTCCTCCAGATAAATGTTTACCAGCTTCTCCTACTCTTGTATCATATCCATCTGACAAGTTCATTATAAAATCATGGCAGGCTGATTTCTTACATACTTCAATTACTTCCTCATCACTAGCATTTTTATTTCCTATCCTGATGTTATCTTTAATTGACATATCAAAAAGAAAATTATCTTGTGATACATAGGAAATAATAGTAGATAGCTTTTCAAGAGATATATCTTTAATATTTACATTTCCTATACTTATAGAACCACTATCTACGTCCCAAAATCCTGAAATTAGTTTTGCAATAGTCGACTTTCCCGAACCAGATTCGCCTACTAAAGCATTCACACTTCCTTCTTCTACATTTATATTTATATTTTTTAGGACTTGTTTATCTTCTTCATAAGAAAAATCTACGTTTTTCATCTCTATATTATAATTTTTCATATCCACATTTTCATTTTTATGAGATAATTCTCTCGCAGAAAGTATATTTTTAATCTCTTTGAAAATAGTTGACATTCTTCCAATATCATCTTCAAAAGTCATTACTCTCATAATATTTTGAATAGTCCCAAAAGAAAGGATTATCAATGTTAAAAATACACCACCATCTAGTGAACCATCCATGCAGAAATATAAACCAAATGGTATAATTGTCAAAATACCAACTGGAGCAATAGACATACTTATCGCATAGTCTCTTGTATTTTCTCCCATCCAATCGTAATAATAATTCGCCTTTTTATACACATTGTCCTTGTATTTTCTATAAGATTTTTCGCCTTGATTAAATGTTTTAATAACCTCAATCCCATTGATATACTCAACCACGGAATTATTCATATCTTGACCAATTTTAACTGCTTGTGGAAACTTTACCTTCATTCTTTTCATCGGCCCTGCCATAAAAAATCCACCAATAACTAATGGAATTAAAGATATTAAACTAAGTCTATAATCTAAAATTAACATGTAAACAAATAATATTATAGGTCCGACTAAATTAGCTGTCATCTCAGGTATCATATGTGCCAATGTTGTTTCAGTATTATCAACTTGATTTACAATTATGTCTTTTAACTTACCAGTAGACTCATTCAATATATCTCCTAATGGCATATTAAATAATTTTTCCATAAGACTTTTTCTTATATCTCGTATTATTTGATAGGCTGTTTTATGAGAAATCATAGTTGACAAAAATACGAACACTTCTTTGATTATAAGACATGAAAGTATCAAGAAAATTTTATTTATATAGTAATGAAAATCTTGGCTACCATCAATCAATGATATAATCATTTTACTTAGAATAATATATACAAAAAGATTTGAAATTACTCCAAGTATTGCAAATAACACAGAAATAAAATATGGTGTTTTATTTCTCTTAATATATTTTTTTAATAGATCCATAAATTTAACTCCTTTCATCATCTTTTTTCATAACATTTGTAAAATAAGTCTCTATCATTTCAGTTAAATATATCTTATTTTTTACAAAATTCTCACGTGCATTCAAAATTTCGCAAGCCATCAATCCAGAATTTATAATATTAATCATAAATTCAAATGTATTATCAGAAGGTAACTCGTTAAACAAAGTAGAGAACAATTCTTTAAATACTTGTATGGACTCTTTTTTTATTTTCACATATAGTTCTTTCAGATCATCATTTTCTTTTAACTCACATAAAAACATAATATAAAGCTTTACATAATCACTATCTGCAAGTATCTTGTCTATAATCATTCTCGAAAACAACTTCGGACTTAATATTAAATCTTCATCATAAATTGATTTTTGAATAATATCCTTTCTATTTAAATTACCTTCTACCATAATGTCATATAAGATTTCATAAGTAGAACCATAATGATGATACAACCCACCTCTAGAAAGCCCAGTAGCTTCCATAATGTCATTCATAACTGTATTTCTAAATCCCTTATCCAAAAAGACTTTAATAGCTGCTTGTCTAATCTGCTTTTTTCTTTCATCGGCTTCCATTTTCATTTCATAAACAACCTCCATACCGACACTCTTGTCGGTATTATTGTATCAACTCTGATAATCATTGTCAATAGCTTTGCTTATACTTCTTATTTAATTTCTTTAAATGAAGAATAACTTAATACACGCTTAATGCTTATAAGGGGCGGAAGTGTAAATAATTTTGTGTATCAACCTAAATCTTGATTAAAGGGTAAGGGTTGATACATTTTTTATGCTTCAATCACATTTGTGTGGCTACAACTTTTTCTACATCAACATTTTTATCTTATAGATTATCTTCAAAATCCCGTCATGATCCAATGATGAAAAAAGAGCAAGTGGTTTTTCTTGTCCATCTGCTCTAAATACTTTTCGTGTTCTTTTTCTTGCCAGTAGACTTTGTATATCTGCTCGATTAGTTTAATTTTTTTTGCACCGACATAAAGGTAATATTCTTTTGTCATTTATGTTTCCTCCATTCTTTTTGTTTTTATGTTTTTAGTCAAAAAAGAGGACTCCTGCTCTTGGGCACGGTTAGTCCTCTAAAATGAACGAAACTATTTTTAATATAGATTCTTTTTGGATTTGCTATATTATTTTTAACAGATATATTATATAAATATCGTCTTTCGATGTTTAAGTCTATTTCCTCCTTGTTTTAATATATGATAAGTTGAAATATTACATTTGCTCAATAAATTCAAATATTTTTTCTTCATTATTAAATAAGACAAACCTATCATAATTATTTTTATCTAGAGTTAAAGCAAAATTACAACACTTAAAAAGAAATTCCAAATCATGAGTTATAATAACTATTGAAATCTTTTTAGAATACTCATTTATAAGCTTAGCCATAATTTCCATATTCTTATAATCAAGTCCTGATGTTGGTTCATCTAATATGATCACTCGTCTATTTGATAGAAAAGCAGTAATTACAGCTAGCCTTTGTTTCTGACCTCCTGATAATTTTTGAGGATGTGATGTTCTTTTCTCCCAAAGATTTATTTCCTTTAAAAGTTTTTTAATTTCTTCTTTATCAGATGATATAGACAGGAGTTCATTTTCAACTGTATCTAAAAATATTTGTGAATCTACATCCTGCTGGACTAGGTAAGAATTTTTTAGTCTTTCTTTTTCTCGTACACCTATACTTGTATCTTGATTTTTTCCAACAAGTCCAGTTATTATTCTTGATAGAGATGTCTTACCCGATCCATTTTTCCCAAGTATTCCTAAAACTTCTCCCTTTTTTAAATCAAAAGAAATGTTTTCTAAAATGCTTTTCTTACCAACACTTACATATATATTATTAAAAAATTCTACAGAATCTTTTTCAAAAAAAATTCTTTCAGTTTTTAAGTTTTTTTCTTCTAAAGTCCTAAGTCCTAATTCTTTGGCTAGATTATTATTAAAATTTTCTCTTGTGAAAATTTCATTGATTGTTGCACCTTTCATAAACACAATTCTATCAAATAAGTTTTTTAGATAATAAAGTCTATGCTCGGCTACTATTATGGTTTTACCCATAGATTTTAATTCTTTTAAAATCTCTTTAAAGCTTTCAATAGAATCATAATCTAGAGAAGAAGATGGTTCATCAAAAAATAAAATTCTACTATCTTGAATAAGAGCTGAAGCAATAGCTACTCTCTGTCTTTCTCCTCCTGATAGTGAAAAAATAGATTTATCAAGCAGTTTTTCTATTTTAAGCAATTTACTTATAGACTCTATCTTTTCTATAATCAAATCTCTTTTAATTCCCAAGTTTTCTGCCCCTAAGGCAATTTCATCATAAACATTTGTACAAAAAAACTGATCTTTGGGATTTTGAAAAACAATGGATAAAATTTTTGAAAGTTCTCCTTTTTTATATTCATTTATATCTCTTCCTAAAATTTCAACCTCTCCATCTAATTTTCCTTCATAAAAGCTTGGAAAAAGACCCGTAATTATTCTTATTAGTGTGCTCTTCCCACAACCAGAATTGCCTGTTAATAAAATAAACTCTCCATCTTTGATATTAAATTTAATATTTTTTAAATTCTCATTTTCTCCATAAGAAAAAGATTTAATATTAACACTAATCACATTTTCCATAGACTTGCTCCTAGCATAATAACTGTGCTAACCCACATAAAATAATCAAATTTTGAAAATTGCAAATTATATATGGATGTTTTTTTACAATCTATTTCAATCCCCTTTAAAATAATTGAACAGGTTAATACATCGCTTATTTCAAGACATTTATAAAGTAAAGGCACAAAATAAAGCTCAAAAGTCTTTATTGGGTGAAATATACTAGTATTAAATCCTCTTATCTTTTGTCCATCTTTTATTTCTTGGAGTCTTATTTTTATTTCAGGTATAAACCTAAAGAATAAAGCAATAGGAAGTCCAAAGCTTGTAGGCATTCCTCTATTAGTAAAAGAAGCTACAATAAAAGATGCCGAATATAGACTCATAACTCTTGCCATGATAAATATAGGAGCGTAAAGAAATATAATTCTAAGCATGAGATATATCGAGCCAATAAAGACACCACCCAAATAATTTTCTAAAATCCTTATTAAAATAAAAATTACAATCAAAAATAAAGTAAATTTAAAACTTAACTTTACTGAATAAATGGATAATGATAACAAGCTTAATAGTAGACATGTAATATAAAAAGCTTCATCTCCTATTGTGAGTATTATAGAAAAGATTATAATTAGCCCAATTATAGTAATTGGGCTAATTACTTCCTTTTTCTCTTTTTTACTTTTAACCAAGAACACTTTTTTTATTCCTCCCAGCAAAAAACTTATTATAGATATATGATCCAAATTTTGCACCAATGATTGATGCAATTATGGAAATAACAAAACAAATTCCAATATTTGCAGGTGTGTAAAAGTTTCTTAAAAAGTCAAAGTAGTCCGCTCCCATCATTTCAAGCATCGCCTTAGATTTTGAAAAGAAAAACACAATTATCATAGGATGAAGTGAATATACAAACATACCCGCTCCAAAAGCAAGACCAACCTTACTATTGCCTCTATCATAATTTTCACTACTTCCCACTACAAGTTCAGCTAATATTCCAGCAATGGTATTTATAATTATAATAGGCCACATCCCCATAAGAGTGTAGAATAGTCCTATCAAAAAGAAATATAAAAATGCGGTTCCCCTCACCTTTACACTCCTTGCCAAAATTACAAATACTGGCGCTACTACAATCGTAGCAAAGGCGCAAGACAAATATAAACTAGGCATTACACCTAAAGCTCCTGTAGCATAACCAAGTCCCATTGTTAACACAAATCCTATAACTGAAAAAACAGCAATTTTTACAATATTTTTTAAATTCATTTTCTCCTCCTTATTTAATTTTCCAATTTTCAGCTTTTTCTCTGATTTTAATGAAATCAGAATATATACCTTCTTCTTTAATTAATTCGTCATGTTCACCTTTTTGAACAATTTGACCCTTTTCTAAGACGATGATTTGATCAGCGTTTTTTATGGTATTTAATTTATGGGCTATCATAATCACCGTCTTCTCTTTCATTAATGAGTTAATCGCAATTTGTAATTTGTCCTCATTTTCTGGATCAACATTTGCAGTTGCCTCATCTAAAATTATAATTGGTGCATCTTTAATAATTGCTCTTGCTATTGATATTCTTTGTTTCTCACCTCCCGAAAGATTAGCACCCCCTTCTCCTATTACTGTGTCATATCCCTTTGGCAAAGCCATAATAAAATCATGACACGCAGCTTTTTTTGCAGCATTTATGACTTCCTCATGACTTGCATTAGGATTTCCAAATTTTATATTGTTTTCAATAGTATCATTAAATAGATATACTGATTGAAAGACTATGGAGATATTATCCATCAATTCTTCTAAACTAATATCTTTTATATTTACTCCACCTATTGTAATATCTCCACTATCTACATCCCAAAATCTAGCAATGAGCTTTGATAGGGTTGTTTTCCCAGCTCCTGATGGTCCTATAAATGCCACAGTGGTTTTTTCAGGAATTTTAAAAGATACCTTATCTATTATTTTTTTATTTCCATAGGAAAAAGAAACATTTTTAAATTCAATATTTCTTTTACTTGTTAATTTTAGACCAGCCTTCGATTTCATCTCACTAAGCGACATAATATCATCAACTTTATCAATAGAACTTGCTACTATTCTTAGCTCTGACATTGAAGATCCTGCCTCCTGAATCTGAGAAAATATCATATAAGACATAATCAATGTCATCAAAGAGTTTGTTAAATTCATAGTTTGATCAAAATAAAATCTAATAGCCAAATACATCAATATAAATGATGCAACATTTAAAATTAGAGAAGAAAAAATTGTATAAGGAGTAAATCTTCTCTCTACTTCTAAATTAGTTTTTTTACTCTCAAAAATAGCATCTCTTGTGTTTTTATCTCCCTTACCCGTTAAATTAAATGATTTAATAACAGGCATGGCTTGTATATGTTCTAAAACTCTATCAGATAAATTAATTTGGGCATTGGCTCTTTTGGGAGCAACTTTAGCTGAAACTTTTTGCATTCTATCACTAACATAAAGGTATATTAATGTTGCTATTGCAACTACAATCCCAATTCTAATATCAAAAACAAAAACCATGATAGTAAAAACAAAGGCTGTTAAAAATCCAGTAAGCATGGTTATGAGAATTGAAGGAACAGTGTTTTCTGTTTCGCTTAGCCCTGTTGTTAATATTCCTGAAATATTTTCCATTTTTGAATTATTTAGTAAACCCATTGGAATTTTTTTCAACTTATCTGTCATTTTAATTCTTGCATTTGCAACCATAAAATAACCTGCATGAGTTTGTCTTAACTGTGCGTAATAATTTGTTATCATTCGTCCAAATATAGATGCAAGAATAATAGCAAAAGCCATTAAGGATGTTCTTAATTTTTCTCCATTATTTACAACACTTAACAAAATAAAGTAAACTGCTCCCATTTGCAAAACATAAAAGAATGCATGAATTACTGATACAACTAAAGATTTATTTAAGTTTGACTTCTCCTTAGCTGAAAACCTCCAAATTTTACTTAAGGTTTCTAACATATTAATCCTCCTTTCCTATACTTGTTTTCCAAAGCTTCTTATAAGTCTCTGAAGAATTTAGAAGATCTTCATGCTTACCAGAGTCTTCAATTTTTCCATTATTTACTACAAAAATCTTATCCGAATCTTTTATTGTATATAATCTGTGTGCAATCACGATTACAGTTTTATTTTTAATTAATTCATTTAAAGAATTTTGAATTAAATATTCATTTTCTGGATCCATATAGGCCGTTGCTTCATCAAATATAACTATAGGGGCGTTTTTTAGCATCGCTCTAGCTATAACGATTCGCTGCCTTTCGCCTCCAGAAAGACTTTCACCTTGTTTTCCAACCCTAGTTTCATATGAATTTTCCAAATGAGATATAAATTCATGACAGCCAGCTTTTTTTGATATTTCCTCAACTTCTTTATCGCTCGCCTTAGGGTCACCCATTCTTATATTTTCCCTTACAGTATCATCAAATAAAAAGTTGTCTTGGGACACAAAAGATACCTGATCATAAAGCTCTTCTAAAGGAATGTTTTCATAAGGAATATCGCCCATCTTAATCTCACCCTTCTTTACATCCCAAAATCCTGCAATTAATTTTGCAATAGTAGATTTTCCGCCACCTGACAAACCTACAAAAGCATTTTTAGTTCCTTCTTTTATTTGTAAGGAAATATCTGATAAGATTTCTTGACCATCTTCGTACTCGAAACTCACATTATTAAGCTCTATATCATGATTTTTAATAACAATTTTTTCTTCACTGTGAATTTGCTCAGTCGCATTAAGAACAGACTCCACATTTTCTACTAAAGTGCCTACTTGAGCTCCTATAGTTGTAAATCTCATCATAGTATTTAGTAATCCTTGTAAGGAAAAGGATAAAATTATGGAAAGTAGATATCCTGTTAAGGATAAAGATCCATTCTTATAAAAGATATATCCCAATGGAAGTATAGCTAGAAGAGTAGTTGGAGTGATTGCTTTTGACATTGACATTCCAAATTGAGTTTTTGTCATCCAGTCATAATAATATTTAGCATTAGCATAAACTTTGTCGGTGATTTTTTTATAAGTTTTATCTGTCTGATTATATGACCTTATCACTTCTAACCCATTTACGTATTCTACAAGAGAAGAATTCATTTCTCCTCCGATTTTCATCGCACCAGCAAAATTATCTCCATAAGATTTAAAAACACTTACCATAAAAAACATACCTATTGGAAATGATACGAGGGATAAGAGTCCCATTCTCCAGTCTACAAATAAAAGATATAAAAATACAAAAACAGGACCTAGTAAATTTGCTGTCATTTCAGGGAACATGTGAGCAAGTGGACTCTCCATACTTTCTACCTGATCAACAATTTTTTGCTTAAAAGCTCCACTTGGAGTTTCGCTTATTGTTCCAAGAGAAAGTTTAGGAAGTTTCTCTATCATTTTTATCCTAATATCAGCAAGTATAGAAAAAGTAGACTTGTGGGAAATAGATAGAGACCATGCATATAATAAAGTTTTTAAAGCATAACCAAGTAGTCCAATTAAACACCATAAGATATAGTAATTTTTATCAGTATCATTTGATATAAGTCCTTCAGCAATTTTCCCTCCACTTATAAAGGGAAGTATTCCAAAAATAACTCCAAGACTTGCTAGTAGCACTGACAGATTTAAACTTGACCTATGATTGTTCGCCAATATCATTAGTTTTTTAAATTGATTTTCTTTTTTCATAATTTCCACCTCCATAAAAAGATAACTTAGTTATCATATTTTTAAAAAAATTAAGGATTATAATCCCCTAATCTTTTTCCAACCATCATTAAAAAATCCCGCTATAATCTTTGCATTATGAATTGCTTCTTCCTTACTATTAGAATGTACTACTAATTCTGATAGCGCATAAATGTAAGCATGGTTTATAAGATGTAGTCCCTCATCAGTAATAACGCTCCTATATCCATTCTTATAAATTAGGTTTAAAATTTTTTTATGATTTTCATCTTCAAATCCTATAATTTCATCAATAAAGTTCTCGTATTTTGTACCATATGAAGAAAAAATCAAAAGCTCAAAAATATCTTTATTATCATAAAAGAAAGATACGGACTTTACAGATGCTTCTTCTTTCATTTTCAGTATTTCTAATAACTTATTTTTACTTAACTCTTCATTAGATTCATAAGTTTTAAGACTTTTGCTTTCATAATTTTTATAAATATCAAGAATCTGACTTGCAAAAGGTTCTACCAAATTTGTAAACAAATTTTCCTTATCATCAAAATGACGGTAAAAAGCTCCTGTAGTTACCCCAGCTTCTTTGCAAATCTTTCTTAAGTTAGATTTCTCATAACCATCTTTTAAAAAGTTTTTTATACCACTTTCTAAAATTTTGCTATGAGTAGCATCATACCCACTTAAACTCAACACTCATTCACCTTCTTCCTACTACAAAATCCAACCATGATAACTTAGTTATCATTATATATACTCATCTTCTTTTTGTCAATACGAACAGTAGAAAATCATACTTAAGTATGATATAATTATTGATAATTAAATACACGCTTAATGCTTATAACTTTAATAGACCAACTAAGGAAGTCAATAGTTATTTTTAAAAATTTTTTAAAATTTTTTCAAGTCACAAAACTTAAAAATGTGCATAGCAAACAAGCCTCATATACTTTCATTTTTTGAGGCAACACTTTTAAAAATTTATGCGACTAACTTACTTTTTTCTCGAATTAGTTTTTG
>NZ_VULQ01000002.1 GCF_009696575.1 Anaerococcus porci
TGAAGACTCAGCTATTAGACTAATAGGCGCAATCCTCATTGATATCAATGAGGATTGGATAACATCTTCTAAATTGTATATTAAAATGAAATAGTAAATATTGGACTAGGATAATTTACACAATATTTTGGACTTGACTTTTGTGCGACTAATTTATATTAATTACATTTTTTACCAGTTCATATTTTCCCTACTTTTTTATTCTATAGTAAAAATCACAATATTCACCTCCCCTAGCCAATGTATTTTTCCTTTCAAAAATAATATTTGGCTTTAAAGCTGCTCCTGATACATCATCGCCTGAGCAAAAAATATCACAAAACTCTGCTACTTCATATTTTTTACAATAATTATAATATATGCATTGTTTTATATTAAATTGGCACAAATTACGATCTGCTTTTACGAATTCAATTTGGAAACCTTCTGGGGATTGCCTATATGATGTTTTCACAATCTTTTCAATAATCTTAGGAACTAACAAATAAATGTAAGGGATTTTCATTATTTTTCTCAAAAACTTAGCTCTAGGATAAACCTCTGTTTCATTAAAAATATTTCCTGTTTTTTCAAGAGAATCTATTTCTTTCTCTTTCAATGTTTTATATATTGCTATCATTGGAAAAATTCTAATTATAGCAATGAATTATATTGTCTTTTGAAACAATTTCTTTAAAAAGTAATTCTTCAAATATTTTTTTTGAAATTAAATATTCTTCTTTTAATAAATGTTTTTTATAAACATTGAATTTTTCTAATGCTTTTCTTTTTCATGTATAAAGATAATTGACTAGACCAATTGTTAACAAAGATGAATTATATACGGAAAGATCAATTTCAATTTCCTTTAAAATAATTAAGAGTGTGATCATAAAGCTTTTTATTGTTCTTACTTTTTCTAAGAATTTCCCCCCATTTTAATACTTAGTCCCCATAATTTAATTAAAAGATATAGGATTTGATAAATAAAATAAGAATTTTCTTTTCTATATAGATGCAAGGGAAGTCCAGCCAATATCTCACCTATTAATTTTGAACATGAAAAAACTCAGATTTCTGAGTTTTTCAAATTATAGCATACATTCTTATATTACTTTATATTTAAAGTCCATTTCTTACATGTAAAAGAAATGAATAAATTCCTGGAATTAAAACAGCTATAATGACTACAATTAGCATAGGAAAAAGATTTTTAAACAAATCGATAAAAGTTGCCAAAATTAGAAATATACCCAAAACAATATATAAAATCCCAGCTAAATGATGTGTTTTATTCCAATTTTCTTCATTTGCAAGTGTCCAAGGTATTTTAATTCCTAAAGTATAATTTTGCCTTACCTTTGGAAGATAATTTCCTATAATTATGAAAATTAGTCCAATAAATACGCTAAAAAATAAAGTAATATTTAATCTAATTCCCAAGTTATATAGATACATAAAAGCTGATACAAATATAGAAATACAAGGTATTATCCACAAAACAAGAGTATACATCTTATCACTTATATTTTGTTTGCGTGGATCCTTAGCAGTTACTACTGAAGCAAATAAATGGATTAATAACAAAATAAGTGGAAGTCCAACTATTCCAAAAATTTTACTACTAAACCCGTTGGCTTCATTATCAAATCCAATATGCGTCGCCATCGTATCAGGAAGCTTATCCCATAATAATAACCCTATTAAAATAGGTAATAATATGATTATGCTTGTTAAAATTAAAGTCTTTCTATTCCTCATTAGCATTTGTGTCACCCTCCTTTAAACTCGCTATCCAAATCATAACGTCCTCTAATACCGATATATTTAACTGGTAATAAATATAGTTTTTTTCTTTCCTTTCAAAAATAAGATCCGCATTTTTTAAAATTTTCAAATGATATGAAATAGTGGCACCAGTTGTGTTAAAATTTGAAGCTATTTCCCCAGCAGACATTGCACCTTTCTTTAACAATTCTAAAATTTTTCTTCTCTCCGGGTCTGATAGTACCTTAAAGGTATCAGCAAAAGCCATATTGATATCACCCATCCTCTCACTATTTAGAATTCTATCTAAATAGATAGTGCTTTATGTTTGCCTTTTTGTCAATACTATTTAGATGTTTTTCTAAATAATATTATAATATTTAGACTTTATCAATATAATCTTCTATGTAGCTATTATTTAAATTTATTTTTCTTATTACTTTTTTTGATAAACATGTCATTTGCAAGACAATTTAAGTAAATATAAATCAAAAATAGAAAGACTAAATTTTACTGCCTTAATAGTAATAAAGGTATGACTTTCCACTGTTCTTAATTTTTAGAAATTTTCTCCGTTTTAATATTTGACCGCCTTAAATATAAATTAAGACTATTTCCCTAGCTAAAGCTTTATAGAAAATATACCAAATCTCTCCATCTTATATATAAAATATAATTTGAAAGTTTCAAATAATTTTAATAAAAAATATTTATAATAAAGTTTTAAGAACAAGGAGATTGGCAATAGAATAGCTGGCTAATTGAGTAAAAAATATCACAAATATAAATTAACTAATAAATTTATCCAAGACTGTTGTTTCAAGACATATTAGATAATAGGAAACCTAAAACAAACATACTTGTAAATATGCTACTCACTAAGTATAGCAAACATAAGATTTTTTATCGAGTTTTAAAATATAATTTTGGTCATCTACATATTGATATAAAGAAATACTGATAAGATAACTAAAGAGAAAAAATAAAACTTGAATTATATTTTAAAGAGGAATAATTTTGTATAAGGATGAAAATATCATAGATGTATTGACTTATAAAAACAATAAGCTTTAAAAAAATTAGAATTATTTGTTCAAGTAAATGATTTTTAAAAGACTATGAGCAATAAAAGTCATAGTCTTTATATAGCAACCTAAAGATTTTTTGGATTAGTTTTTTTTTAATTCCTAATTCCTTAAGTCTTTATGCCTTAATTTACTTATTAAAATTAATATTTTTATTCGATTTTTCCAAGATATTTGCAGATTAATATTCACTTAGCATATATTCTCTTAATAAGTCTATATTATTTTTATATCCATCATAGTGACTTCTTTCATAGTGGTGGGTTGCATTTACTCCAAGTCCTATACAAGCAAAGTTGAAATCTGTTCCTTGTAGGGCATAAGTTGTTGCATCAGAACCATAACGAAAGTGAACGTCTGTTGCGTAGTCAATATTATTTTTAATTGCTATTTCTTCAAGTCTATGACGAAATTCATAATCATAAGGTGTTCTGGAATCTTTTGCAAGTATAGTTACCTTTTTCTCACAAGATGTGTGATAAGAGCCTACAGTCCCTATATCAAGTGCCAAAATTTCATGTACATCATCAGATACTCCGTAAAGTCCATGACCTATTTCTTCATAGTCTGTCAAAAATAGGTAGGTTGTGTGAGAAACCTCCATTTTTTCGTCCAAAATCTGTTTTACTGCTGCATATAAAACTCCTACACAAGCCATATCATCAAGATATCTTGATTTTATATAGCCGTTTTCAGTGATTACTGTTCTAGGATTAAAGCTTACAAAATCTCCAACATTTATACCTAGTTTTAAAACACCTTCTTTTGAAGAAACATCAGCATCTAGTCTTACTTGAACGGAATCTTCTGTTCTTGAAGCTTCTCTTACTTCATCGGAAAATACATGGATAGAAGCCTTGTCAGGCAAAAGTGTTCCTGTGATTTCTTTTTCTTCTCTGGTATGAATAATTAGGTTTTCTCCCTCTACAGATTGCCAAGCATAGCCACCTATATTTGTTATTCTAAGATAGCCATCATCTTTTATTTCTTTTACAATGGCACCTAATGTGTCGATATGGGCTGCAACAGCTCTTGCTTTTCCCTCACTTTTTCCAGGAAGAACTGCATAAATAGCACCCTTTTTTGTTCTTCTTACTTCAAGTCCCATATCTTCAAAGCGTTTTTTACAAAGTTCTCTTTGTTTAAAGGTATATCCACCTGGAGAAGGTGTTTGTAAAAGTTCTTTGGTTAGTTTCATTGCGTATTCTGTATAATCCATCATATTACTCCTTAATTGTCACTTCATTTGTTGATGATTTTAGTGTTCTTGGCTTTAAATTATTTACATAATGACAGGCAACCGAATGATTTTCGCCAATATCTAAAAGTTGTGGAGCATCTTTTACACATTTTTCTTGAGCATATGGACATCTAGTGTGGAATTTACAACCTTTTGGAGGGTTTGCTGGTGATGGAAGATCACCTTCTAAAATTTGCCTTTCGACAACAGCACTAGGATCTGCTACAGGAGCTGCAGAAAGTAAGGCTTGGGTATAAGGATGAAGAGGATTTTCATATAATTTCTCTTTGGAACCCATTTCTACAAAGTTTCCTAAATACATTACTCCTACACGTGTAGAAATATGTTCCACTACAGAAAGGTCGTGGGATATGAATATATAAGAAAGACCTCTTTCATCTTGTAGATTCATTAATAGGTTTATAATTTGAGCCTGAATTGATACATCTAGAGCAGATACAGCCTCATCACAAATAACAATTTTAGGATTTAAAACAAGGGAACGAGCTATACCTATACGTTGTCTTTGCCCCCCTGAAAATTCATGAGGATATCTTGTTGCGTGATAACCAGCAAGACCACATTCTTCAATTGTGTTTATTACTTTTTCCCTCATATCTTCTTTATCTTTATACAAGCCGTTGTTTGACAAAGGTTCTGCTACAATTTGACCTGCTGTCATACGTGGATTTAAAGAAGAGTAGGGATCTTGGAAAATCATTTGAAGATCTGTACTTAGTTTTCTTCTTTCATCTTTATCCATGCCAACAAGTTCTTTACCCTTGTATTTTACACTACCTTCTACTCCTTCATAAAGCCCAAGTATAGCTCTTGCAAGAGTTGACTTGCCACAGCCGGATTCTCCTACTATACCCAAGGTTTCTCCAGGATATAAGTCAAATGATACTCCGTCCACAGCTTTTACATCACCAACATTGTGTCTAATAAATCCCCCTGTTATTGGAAAATATTTTTTTACATTCCTTACTTCCAGAATCGGTTTTTTATTTTCCATCTTTTTCCTCCTGATCATATAACCAACAAGATACTATGTGTTCATCAAATTCCACAGGAGTTGGTGTTTTTTTCAAACACTTGTCAAAACATTTTGAACATCTATCTGAAAAATAGCACTTATCTCCGAGATTAATTGGATTTGGAACTTGTCCTGGTATTGTGTATAGTCTATCTTGTTTTATTCCTATCATAGGTTTTGCCTTCATAAGTCCTTTTGTGTAAGGATGGAGAGGATTACCATATATATCTTCAACATATCCTTGTTCTACTACTTTTCCTGCATACATAACTACAACATAGTCTGCCATCTCAGCAACTACTCCCAGGTCGTGAGTAATAAATAGAATGGATGTTTTTGAATTTTCCTTTAAATCTCTTAATAATTCCAAAATTTGTGCCTGAATAGTTACATCCAAGGCTGTAGTAGGTTCATCAGCTATCAAAAGGTCAGGATCACAAGCTAGAGCCATGGCTATCATGGCACGTTGCCTCATACCACCTGATAGCTGGTGTGGATATGAATCATTTATAGCTTCAGGTCTTGGGATTCCAACTTTATTTAATAGACTTATGGATTCTTTCCTTGCATCTTCCTTACTAAATTTTCTATGTCTTCTTAATACTTCACTAATTTGATAGCCAATCTTTAGTGAGGGATTTAAAGAAGTCATAGGCTCTTGGAAAATCATGGCTATACGGTTTCCCCTAATTTTTTGCATCTCTTTATCTGAAAGTTTTGTAATATCAAGACCATCAAAATATATATGTCCACCAACAATTCTTCCTGTAGGTTCTTCTATAAGTCTCATCAAAGAAAAACTTGTTACTGATTTCCCACACCCAGATTCTCCTACTACACAAACCGTTTCCCCTTTCATTATTTTGAAGGAAACCCCATTTACAGCTTGAACAGTCCCTCCTTCTGTAAAGAAATTCGTATGAAGATTATCAAATTCAACCAAGGTCTCTAAACCAGAATGGTCAACTTTTTTTACTTTATTTTTTATTACTTTTTCTGTCATAGATTACCTCTTTTGTTTTGGATCTAGTGCATCTCTTAAGCCATCTCCAACTATATTTAAAGCAAATATAGTAATAGAGATAACTATACCTGGATATAGTGTCAAGAATGGAGCATATCTTATATATTGACGCCCTTCTGAAAGCATAGCACCCCATTCAGGAGCAGGTATTTCAACGCCTAGTCCTATAAAGCTTAATGAGGCTGCATTTAGTATAGCCGATGCTATTCCTAAGGTCATTTGTACAATAATCGGAGCTATACAGTTTGGAAGAACGTGTCTAAATATTATACGAAAATCCGATGCTCCTGATAGCTTTGCAGCTTCAACATACTCTTGTTCTCTAGCTGAAATTACTGACGAGCGCATAATTCTTGCATAAGTAGGTATAGAAGATAAACCAACTGCTATCATTAGATTTCTGACACCTGTTCCTAGTGCTGCAGCTATTGCTATAGCCAAAAGAAGTTGAGGTATAGATAGTAAAATATCTGTAATCCTCATTATAAAGTTATCTATTCTACCACCATAGTATCCTGCAATAGCTCCTAAAAATCCGCCCAAAATTGTAGCTATACCTACAGAAATAATACCTACTGTTAATGATATTCTTGCTCCATAAACTATTCTTGAGAATATATCTCTTCCAAAATTGTCTGTTCCCAATATATGTTCACGAGTGTTTGTTGCAAATGCATTTGAAATATCCTGAACATCATATGAATATGGGGCTACAAAATCTGCAAATATCGCTATTAAAACTAATAATAAAAGTATAATCAAGCCAACAACCGCTAGCTTATTCTTTTTGAACCTATACCAAAAAGATTTAAAACTTGAAGATCTGCTTGCTTTTAATGTTTTTGTTGTTTTCATATGAAATTTCCTCACTTATATTGACTTTGAATCTTAGGATCTAAGAATCCGTATAACAAGTCAACTATTAAATTTATTAAACAATAAACAATAGCTATAACCAAAACTCCACCTTGAACAACAGGGAAGTCTCTCATTTTAATTGAGTCTGTCATAAGTCTTCCCAAACCTGATATGGAGAAGATTGACTCTGTTAAAACAGCTCCACCTAGTAGGTTGCCAAATTGCAAACCAATACTTGTAAGAACCGGTATAAAGGCATTTTTCAAAGCATGAATCACTATGGTAGTTTTTTGCTTTAAACCCTTAGCTTTTGCAGTTCTTATATAGTCTTGTTGTAAAACTTCAAGCATTGACGAACGTGTCATTCTCATAATTACAGCTATAGATTGTAAACTCAGTGCTGCTACTGGTAAAATCATTTGTTTAGGTGTTGAAAAACCTGATGGTGGCAGTAAGTTTAGATTTACTGAAAATGCAATAATTAACATTAAACCTAGCCAGAAAACAGGTACACTTAGTCCAAAAAGACCAAACAACATAACTACATTATCTAGGATCGTGTACCTTTTTATTGCCGATATTATTCCCAATGGTACACCAATCAATACCGCTATAGTAATACATAAGACAGCAAGTTTAATAGTATTTGGAAATACTTGTTTAATTAAACCTGATACTGATGTTTTTGACCTATAAGATATTCCCAAATCATGATCTACAACAAGTTTTTTCATATAATTTCCATACTGAACTAGGAAAGGATCATTTAAGCCCAATTCTTCCCTCAGCTGTTCAGCTTCTGCTGTAGAAGAGTTCTCTCCTAATATACTTAAAGCGGGATCTCCTGGAGTGAAATGTAATAAAGTGAATATTATAAAAGTAACCCCTATTAAGGTTGGGATTAACAATAAAATTCTTCTTATTATGTATTTAATCATATTATGTATTCCTTCTTTCTTAAGACCCCTCGGCCTTTAAATAGTGTACCTACATAAGAAACAGAAAAGGATATACCCTTTCTGTTTACTTATGAGTTTATTATTTTTTCTTTACTTTTTTTAATTATTTATTAAAAGAAACAGGTGCTATTCTGTGATAAGCATATGATGTAGGTTCAAAACCTTTTACATAGCTTCTTACTGCGAAAGCTTGTTCTGTTGTAACAAGTGGTAATATTGGTAGTTGATCGTAAAGAATGTCTTGTGCTTTACCATAGACTTCTGAACGTTTACTATCATCTTCTGTTAAACGGCCTTCTTGTAAAAGTTTATCAAATTCTTCGTTTTCAAAGTGTGAATAGTTACTTCCTTCAGCAGATGCACCACTATTTAGTAAGGCGTAAAGCATTACGTCAGCATCAGCTATATTTGTAGCCCATCCTAGCATGTACATATCATATGCTGTTGGATCTTTCAATTTTTCTAGAAAAGTTGACCATTCTAGTGTTTCAACCTTTGCTTTAATTCCAACTTTTTCAAGTTCTGATTGGATGATTGTACCCATATCTACTCTTAGAGGGTTTTCGTTTGTGATGATTGTTGTTTCAAATCCATCTCCAACCCCTGCCTCTTCTAGAAGTTTTTTAGCCTCATCTATATCTACGTCATAAAATTTTAGTTCTTTTTGTTTAGAATATTTAATATCTGATGGGACCATAGCTATTGATGGCTCTCCTAGTCCTTTATATACTGAATTTACAATTGATGGTATATCCAAGGTGTGGGCTATAGCCTTACGAACATTTACATTATCAAATGGTGCTTTTTTACCATTAAATCCTAAATAGGTTATAGAGTTTTGCTTCTTTCTGATTACATTGATATCAGGATTATCTTTAAGTTTATCTAAATCCAATACCCCAATATCATAAGCTATATCAGCATTTCCTGTTTCAACCTCAATAGCCCTGTTTGTAATTTCTGTAACTGTACGATACTCTACATTTGGAATTGCTGGTTTTTTTCCCCAGTAATCATCAAATGCTTTTAATTCTACCTTGTCGTTTTTAGTCCAAGAAACCAATTCATAAGGTCCTGTTCCACAAGGTTTAGAGCCAACTTCCTTACCAGCTTCTTCTACTGCTTTTTTATTCATGATGTAAGAACCTGGGTGAGTTAAATATGCCAAAAATACTGAGTTTGGTTCTTTTAGTGAGAATTCTACTGTATTTTCATCTACAGCTTTTAGTGTATCTAGGTCAATTCCATCATAGTATTCTTTAACAGCCGGAGCTTTAGCAGCCCTATCTAAGGTAAATACAACATCATCTGCAGTAAGTGGTTCTCCGTTTTGGAATTTTACCCCCTTTCTTAAATGGAAAGTATATTTTTGGTTTCCTTCAACATCCCAGCTTTCAGCAAGTCCAGGACTGATTGTCCCATCATTTTCCATTACTACCAAACCATCAAATATTTGCATCATGATATTTGAAGCTGCCACCTCGTTTTGTGCAGATGGGTCCAATGATGATGCATCATAACCAACTACAATTTTTAGAATATCCTTATTAGGATCAGCTGTTCCAACTTTTTCAGTTGTGCTTACATTACTAGAAGATCCACCTTCAGTGCTTGATGCATTGTCAGCAGGTTTATCTACAGTCTTGGCACAACCAGCAAAAAGCATCAAGGCACTTAATGTCAAGCCTAATAATTTACTTTTTTTCAGTTCCATATTTTCCCCCTATAAAAATTATAAATATAAGTACGTTTTCCCATTAGCTATCTTCGTGATAAACTTTTAATATTTTAAATAGCTTTCGTACATTAATCTATTTATGTGATATATGATATCATAGATTTTATATATTTACAAATAAAAATTATATTAATTCTATAAATATGTTATATTAGTTTTATTGCTGTTATTGTTTTTTATAAAAACAGAATAAAAATCTAGAATTTTAGTGCATTTACGCCTTAAATAAAGGTATTAAAATAAGCTTTTAAAACACCCAAAATATTTTAAATAAATATACAATCTTTTGTATTTATAACGTAATTTATTTTAAAATAATATCATATTAAAGTGATGTAATAATTATTTAAACTATTCCAAGTGTATAACTTCAAACTGAGAGAGCTAGTTTTGTTATAAGAAAAAGGAAGTTGCCTGTAAAATTTTCCTTAACCTGTCTTTAAATCTTCAAATTTCCTTGAATATAAAATATTGACTAAATCTATGGTTAACAATGATAAATCAGAATTTGTTTAATCTTTCTTCTACTTCATTCATAGAATTACTCTTTACTTCTTTCTTTAGCTTTGTTAAAATAGAATTTATAACTGCTCTTCTTAAAAAGATGATGAAAAAATTCTCTCCTAGTCTTTAGCTTTGTCTCTCAATTTAAATATTTTATTTAAAATGTTTATATTACATCTCCTAATTTTATGTATAAAATAGCACCTACTTTTGTAGATGCCAAATTTTAAATTAGTTATTTCTATTTTTGCTATTCAACCCTATTATCATACCTAATAACATCCCAATAGACATACCAATAGCTAAATTTTCCTTACCTAATGCTATTCCCATTGCAGTTCCTAGACACATACCAATAAACATACCTTAAGACATATAATTTTCATTTTTTTGTTTGTCTTTATTAGACTTATATCTAGCTTTTTTCTTAGAACTATTAATCAAATAAACAGCTAAAATACATATTAAAAATAGTGGTAATAATATTCTCAAAATTTCCATATAATATTCTCCCTTTATTAATTTTATCCAGTTAAAAAAAGCAGTCAAACACCTATATCATAAAAAGATTCACTAATATCAATACCTCATCTTATATCACTATCAAGAGCTATTATGATTGCAATAACTCCATCTATCTTTTCCAAAATTTGAATTACTGTCTTTAGCTCATTATTTCTTTCTAGCTGATTTACATATGAAAATTCTATCCAGTTATTCTTAAAGGATATTCCTGTTCGTTTTAAAAGTATGGAATAAAGTATGATCGCTTCTGCCGATAATCCCTTAAATGCTTATCCATCGACTAATATTTCTGGTACTTTCAAAAGTTGAATCTCTCTGCTTTTCTGTTATATAAATAGTCAAAATCCATCGCTTCACCTCCTATCCTTGAAAATTTGCAAAGAAAAAGACGATAGTTTTCTCTATCGCCTTTGATAACCATTTTTATGAAATTTTTTAGATTGATTTTATCGCTTCATTGATTCCCTGAAGGAACGCTATAATGGTTGCTCCAATCATCGGTATTCCGTATGAACTTACTAAAAAACCAATAATTAATGCTTCGATTCCGATGGTAACTTCTTTTTGTAAAAAAGATGCTATTGCTCCAAATATACAAAACATCATCAGCAAATATAGCGGTGCCGTTCCTATGCCGAGCAGGAATGTTAGAAAGGTGGTGAGGATGCTCATTATTAAACTGATTGGAAACAGGATTATCTTTATTATCCACCTCATCATTTCTTATTCCTCACTTCCTAAATCATTCTTTGTATCTCCACACACCATATCAATGCAAACATAAACATCAATATAATTATTCAGAACTTTTTTTCGTCCTCCGTCACCATCTTCATTAAACACATAATGCTTGTAAAACTGCTTAAAATGCAGGATTTTTACGATTTCGCTCTTTGTTTCAACGCTATGCACTCCACATAGCTTGAGTGGTCAGCATTAATAACATCCCCAATTTTTCGATTTGCTTGTTCTTGGAAATATATCGACTTTTTATTTTTAAAGTTACTACTTGGCTTTTGGAAGTTCAATATAAAATGCCGTCCCTTTAAAAACTTCACTTTCTACTTCAATGCTGCCCTGTGCTTTATTTACTATTTCTCTTATAATTGTAAGCCCAAGGCCCATACCTTCATTTTTTGATGGTCTTGAGTCATCCACTTTATATAGGGGTTCAAATATTTTATCTAAATTATCTTCCCTAATCCCAATACCATTATCTTCAAAACGTATATAAATATGATCCCCATCTTCTTCAATGTCTATATTTATAACCGGAAGCTCTTTGTCATTATATTTCAAAGCATTTATAAATAAATTTTCAATGAGAATTTCTAGTTCTCTCTTATCTATAGTTAATAAACTTTCATCAAGAACATCATTTTTATAAGAAAGTTTTAATGAATTTAATTGATAGGATTCGCTAAGGCCTTTGATTATTTTATCCATGCTTTTCTTTATAGAAATATTTGATTTCATTTCACCCTTTGAATTCACATAAATTGAAAAATTTCTCAACTGCTCGATTCTCTCTTCCAATTGACTTATCTTACTATCAATAATATTAAAATAAGATTCTTTCTTTTCTTCTGTTAGCGCAATATCATCTCTTAAGGAATCTACATAGGTTTGGATGACAGTTAGTGGTGTCCTTAGATCATGAGATATGGCATTAATTATAGACTGCTTTTCTTTTTCTAACTTAGAATTCATTAATGATAATTTATTTAAGGCTTTTGTCATTTCATTAAATTTTCTAATTAAATCTCCTATTTCATCATTCTGATGGTTTTCAAGCCTTATTTGGTAGTTGCCTTGGCTTACTTCTTCTAGACCATCTAATAATTCTTTGATTGGCTTTAGTATCATATCTTGAATATAATTCAAAAATATAATATTAACGATAACAATAGGAACTGAAATAAGGAGAATTAGTCCAAAAATTGAACCTAAAATGTTAGCTGGAGGATGAATGGGGATTCCAGTAACAACTAATAGAAGAATAGGGATGTTAATAATAACCAAAAGAAATATACTTAATTTTTTGCTTAATGAGTTATTTTCCAAATTTATACCCCACTCCCCAAACAGTCTGGATATATTCTGGATGGTTTAGATCACTTTCTAATTTTTGACGTAGCCTATTAACAGTAACCGTTATTGTACTTATATCTCCTAGGGCTTCAAGCCCCCAAATTTGATTATATAGCTGGTCTCGTGTAAACACCTGTCCTGGATTTGATGCTAAATAAATTAAAACATCGAATTCTCTTGGTGATAAGTCTATGACTGTCCCATTTTTTTCTACCCTGTGTTCACTAGGATAAATTTTTAACTCTTTGAAGCTTATAGGATTAGATAAGCCCTTATTAAATATTTGACTTCGTCTAAGCATGGCCTGGACTCTAGCAAGTAATTCTCTCATCCTAAAGGGCTTTGTTACATAGTCATCCGCACCTAGCTTCAGACCCATAATTTTATCGAATTCTTCGACTTTTGCAGATAGGATTATAATGGGTATATTTGAGACCTCCCTAATTTTTCGACATATTTCATACCCATCCATGCCAGGAAGCATTAAGTCTAAAATAACTAAGTCAGGGTTAAAGACATGAAATATATCCATGGCTAAACTTCCATCTTGACATATCTTTACTTCAAATCGTTCTTTAACTAAATAATCTAAAATTATATTTGCTATATCCAATTCATCTTCTATCACCAATATCTTATTCATACTTAACCTCCTGAGCATTCATGAATGAATATCCATCTTTTTAAAATACCATATATTTATACAATATAAAATAATAGAGGAAATAATCGATACTATAATCATTTGTACTGATTGATCATAAGCAATCTCTCCTCTTATAAAGAAAGCTGGTAGTTTATACATGTAATTTGTTACAAAGAAAATTTTTAGCTTTTCTGGTATTGTTAAACTTAATATATAATATGCTGCCCCGATTCCAAAAACTGCATTTGAATTTCTTAAAAAAAATGCAAGAAACATAAGCAACTGTGTTAAAGTTAGAGCTGGTAATATGGCTGTTAGTGTACCAAGAAAAATAACAGCAAAACCATACATGCCTTCTAATTGTTTGCCCCTTATATATAGCAATTCTCCATTAAACATTATTTCACTACCAGTTTTTAAAAAGATTTCTCCAATCAAGTAGGCTGAAATTATATTAAATAATATAATTGTAATAATCCCTACTGTTGCTATTAAAAACTTAGATAAGAAAACTTTTGAACGCTCACCCCCAATGATTATAGGTAATTTTAAGGTTCCTTTCTGGTAATCGGAAGCAATAAGATAGGATGAAATATAGACTACAAATAAAATTACAAATAGCAAGGCTTCAGGAATTGCCATCAAAGCAAAAGATGGCGGATTAATTGATACCATACCCATCTGAAACACTTTTATAATGTGAGATACTAGTATTGTCAAAAAGAAAAGCCATATATATTTATTTTTTATTATTTTATACAATTCATTTCCTAGATATCTGCTCATTTTCCTTCACCTACCTAATATAAAATATCTTTGTTTTTAAATAATACTGTTCCAAACAAAAAGGAAAATACTCCTATCAGCAGCGATAGTACGATAATTGGAAGTATGTCCCTGTATCCAATCACTTGGAGTGAGGTTAACTTTTGACCTATCTGTGTATTAAAGAAAAACACACAAAGAAAAATCATCGTTATATTCACCGATATTGAGCTCTTTATAAATAGACCAAGTAGCATAGTCACTGAACCATAGGCAAAAATAGGCATAAGTAGTTTCGAATAATTTACAAGAGTATATAAAAAATCATCTAGACTACTTGAACCCCTACGGTAAAAATCAATTTGCCAGGTATTATTTAAATAAATCACCCCTATAAGGTAACAAGTAAGCAAAAAGAAGAAGGTGCTAAACAAAATTACTAATAAAAAACTTAATAATTTTGACAGTAAATGCTTATACCTAACAGGTTCATTCATTATGTTTAATTTCAAAGTTCCCCCTAGCAAATCTTCTGTCACTATCTGGGATATAATAATTGGCACAAAAAAAATTAAAAGTTGAGTATATATGTCTAACATATCACTAGGAAAAGTTAATATGCTAGCAAGTTCCCATGAAGAATCTTTTGGATTATAGACAGATGCATTAATCCATATAAGGGCTATTTGGGACAATAAAAATATAACTATAACTTTTGTTTTTTTTATTTTTAAATATTCATTGTAAATCAAATTAAGCATGATGGTAGCCTACTTTCTGAAAATATAATTCTTTAAGATTTGCTACATTAGATTGAAAAAGGAGTTCTTTAAGCTCACCTTCTACACACAATTTTCCCTGATGTAAAATCCCTATACGATTGCATATCCCTTCCATCTCGTGAAGAAGATGGGAGGATATAAAAAAAGTCTTTTGAAAAGTCTTCGCAAGATAAATTATGAGTTCATTTATTTCTTCCATTCCATTTGGATCTAGACCATTTGTCGGTTCGTCAAGAATAATCAAATCTGGATTTCCAAGTAAGGTATTGGCTATTCCCAGTCTTTGCTTCATTCCCATAGAATAATTAGAAAACTTATCTTTTTGTCTATCACTTAGATGAACGAGTTCAAGCACTTCTTGTATTTCTTTTTCCCCTACATTATCAATAAGATTTGCCATTAATTTCAAATTTTCATATCCTGATAGATTTTCATAAAATCTAGGAGCTTCGACCATGGCACCTAAATTTTTTAATGAAGTTTTCTTTTCATTAAAAACTGACTTCCCGTTGATTAATATTTCACCTGAATCAGGGAAAACTAGACCCGTAATCATTCTGATTGTCGTCGTTTTTCCTTGACTATTCGCTCCAATAAATCCATATATATCTCCTCGACTGACAGTTAAATCTAACTTATTAATAACCTTTCTTTTGGCGAAAGACTTATTTAAGTCATTTATTTTTAATATTTCATTTGTCATATAATAACCTCCTTGCTTAATCTATAACTATTATAGCAAGGAGATATAACAAATTTCTAACAAGTCTATAAAATTTTGCTTAAACCTATATATTTTTCTCTTATATTAAGTGCTTCCATAGTATAAAATATTATGTGTAAAGTAGAAAAAGAGAACTCAAACTTGTAAAGTTTTGTTAAGTAAAAGAAAAAAACATAAACTAACAAGGAGTTCTCTTATGAAGAATTTTAACACAGATTTAATACAAATACTAGCCCAAGGATTAGATATTAATGAATTTTTTAGGCAACAGTTAGAAATAGCCATTAATGATTTATTAAGATCAGAACTAACAGTATTTTAGACTATGAAAAATGGGAATATAAAGGCTATGGCTCTGGCAATTCAAGAAATGGATATTACCATAGAAACTTAAAAACTAAATTTGGAGAGCTTGAACTTCAGATACCAAGAGATAGAGAAGGGACATTTGAACCACAATCATTAAAAAAATACGAAAAAGACATATCAAACATAGAAAATCAGATAAGATCAATGTATGCCAAAGGAATGACAACAAGAGACATATCAAGTCACATCAAAGATATCTATGGTTTTGGAATATCAGAAACAATGGTAAGTAAAATAACCAATAAAATACTACCAACCATAGAAGAGTGGCAAAATAAACACTAGAAAAAATCTATCCTATGGTCTTCTTAGACGCCATACACTACCATGTAAGAGAAAACAACATAGTAGTCAAAAAAGCAGTATATATAGCCTTAGGCTACAATCTAGAAGGCTTTAAAGAAATACTAGGCATGTGGGTAGGAGAAAACGAATCAAGCAAATATTGGCTCTTAGTATTAAACCAGCTAAAAGAAAGAGGGCTAGAAGATGTATTAATATTCTCAACAGACAACCTTCCAGGATTTAGCCAAGCCATAGAAGCAGTATATCCAAAAGCCGAAATACAAAAATGTATAATCCATCAAATAAGAAACTCAACTAAATATGTATCCTACAAAGATATAAAAGAATTAATGAAAGACTTAAAAACAGTATACAAGGCACCAACAGAAGAACTAGCTTTAACAAACCTAGAAATATTTGAAGAAAAATGGGATAAAAAATACCCAATGTGTGTAAGCTCTTGGAAAAATAACTGGGCTAAACTTCTCACATATTTCAAATACCCAGAAGGAATAAGAAAACTAATATATACAACAAACGCGATGGAAAACTTCAATAGACAACTAAGAAAAGTAACCAAAAATAAAACAATATTTCCAAATGACTACGCACTACAAAAAAGCCTATATTTAGCAATGGTAGATGCCTCAAGCAAATGGACAAGTAGAATTCGTGGCTGGGATCAAATCCTATCCCAATTATCAATATTTTTTGAAGGGAGGTTTTAAAAACAGGTAAAAAAACTATAAAAGCAGCTGGAAATTTTCATGAAAATTTGCAGCTGCTTTTTATAGTTTTTCTTTACCATAATCAGGAGGTTTCTATACACAAAATTTTACACAGTCTCAATTAATTAAATATTATGTCCAGTTTTATGGGTGCACTTCATTTTTACAGTCTTAATACCTTAATTTCTATTGAATTTCTTTTTCTTCTAACTCTTTTAAGGTTAAGCCATCTTTATTTTTCCAATCGGTTTTTCCATTTCTACTCATGCCAAGTACAAACATCGCTGCATATGATGGACTATTGAATAGATAGTTTTTTGTTAGCTTCCCATCTATTATTTCATTATTAGTCCTGCACTTATCTCTTAGTTCTTTTATACTCTTTGGTAAGCTTTTTGAATCTATAATCTCTATCATGCTATCTTTTAATACAACAAATCCTTCACTCGTCCTTTTGCATTTTCCTTCTATTAATCTATTTGATTTCCTACTTGTTCTTGATAGATATAAAACTTCCTCCTCTTGAGGCTCTTTTTTAACATTAGACTTAATTTTGTTATCTAGTATTGGTACGAAAAGTTTATATCCAAGTACCCCTAAGACCATCTTGGAATATTCTATAAAATCTTCCAACTCTGATTCTTTTTCCTCCGTCACATTCCCAGGGTTTGGATCATTTCCATTTCTTACTTTATACCTATCAACATCTATTGCCATATTGGTGAATTTATTCTCCAAGTAGGAGATTTCGGTTGGACCAAATGAGTTGTTTTGTGTAGTTAACATAACTGCATCAGAAAAATAAGCTTCATCTTTTAGGTGTTCAGCTACTCTAAATAAAACTCCCTCACCATTTTTCCTTATTCCTGCTTGACCTATATATACTTCGTCATCTCCATTATCATTTTTACCAAACAAAAAATAAACTCCACTTTGCTTTAAATCGGCTCTATCTTTGCATTTGTCAAGATATGGTCTAGGAATTTTATAAGCAATTCCTGTCCAATTAGATAGGGTACACTTTATTCTTCCCGTAACTTCTCCGTCCATTAAAAAAAGATTAAAATTTTTGCTGTTTTTCATCGTTCCACTCCAAACATTAAATAGTTAATTATATTATACCAGTTTGAAATGTTTTTTATTTGCATATTGCCCAAAATAGAAAAGCCTAATAAACTTCTAAATTGAAATCATCAGGATTTGATTATCCTATTAAATTAACTGATTAACTCTTTTCTGAACTGCATAGTAATCATATCCTGCGTTAATTAATCTTCTTTTTCTCTCATATCTATTTCCCCAATCTCCTCTAATGACTTCTCTAGCTAATTGGTCGATTGATTTTCCTAAGGGATAAACTAGCTTCCCATTTACATCGAATACTTTTAATCCAAATCTATTGGCACATCTTTTAGCATTATCTAAATTTCTAAATGCATCTTTCTGGCTTTTTGCATCAGACCAAAATCTTCTAACTCTATAAAGTCTAACTTTTGGTCTACTTACTTATGTACTTCCTCTAAGTCTTTTATTCACTTCACTTGATATATATGAAAATTTACTTCCAAGGTATGGATCAGATTGGAATACTACTCGTGTTTTTGTAGGACTCCATCTTTTACACCAGTGTATATGCAATTCTTGATTCCATTTCTAAAACTCTCACTAGTTGGATACAATTTAATGTTTGGCTTTTGAAATGACTATAAACCATGTTTGCACCCCCTTATTTTTTAACGTTATAATGTATTGAAATAAGAAAATAGCCTGTACCATAAGTTGGCACAGGCTCCTAACTCTAATATTTTATCAATTTTTATCCACTTTTCTTTTAGCTTCGTGGATAATCATATCTAAGACTTACTAATGATCTTTTTTATCTTTCACCCATAAATAAATTAATCTGAATATTGGAATTGCAATTAAAATATAAACCCATACTGTAGGTATTTTACTAATTTCCTACACCTCTTTATAACAAGTCAAATTTACCAACAATAAATAGCATCGCAGAAACTATGCACAACATAATGGCTCTTTTTAAAGAAAAACTGTATATTTTTTCATGATCTTTCTTACTATATTTTATTTTCATTCTATCTCCTATTTGCATGTTCATAGGCACTTGAATCTTATTCTTTGATACATAAATCTTCCCATTTACAGAATACTTAAATTTTGCCCATTTTGAATTGCCTTTTTTTACGGATTTAGGATTAGGTTGCCATATTGATATTATCTTGCCACTAGTATAATCAGTATTATTTCTCAATATATAACTTCTTCCAAAATCCACTAACCCCAAAATCAACAATATTGTCGCAGAAATATAAATGAATTGTTTTTCCATGCACTATCATCCTAACAAATATAAAAAGCATTTTTAATACTGCTTTTTTTCCATAATATTAATTGATGATTTTATGGAAACTCCAAGGACTACGAGGAATAAGATTATTATACTTAAGATGCTTATCTTAAATGAATAAAAGCTCAAAATATCTATTAAATTTGGTATAATATCTAATTTTCCTAATAAATTGGATATAGCAAATATTATCAAGAATGTTATCATAACAATAATTCTGCCTTTTTCCGCACCAAATTTAAGAATGAATGGTAACTGAATTGCAGGTAATAAATTTATTGAAACACCACTTAAAATTGATATTAGTATTATTTTATCTATACCAATCTTATCCTCAATTAATAGAAGTATAAAAATAATAATTGAAGCTACTAAACTAAATGCAAATGAAAAGAATAATTTGCTAAAAACATAGGAGCTTTTTTTGATTGGCATTGAGAAAGCAAATTGCTCAAATTTAGATTGTACATCATAGCCAAAAGCTATAGAATTTAGAATTAATGGCATAAAAACACACATCAATGGAATCATAATTAAAGTTTTACTGTATATGGAGTAAACACTTAGTGCAATACATAATATAAATGATAATAAAAGTGTCCTCTTCAAAGTTGCTATGTCTTTTATAATTAAAGCAATTATCATTTAATTTCTCCTTTCACAAAATATACCATTATATCTTCTATTGATGGCTTCTGTAGTGTTATTCCATTTGGAACAAGATCTCTTTTAACTAATAGTTGTTGACCAAAAGAGTGCACTCTTTTTCCTATAATTGCTTTATCGTCAATATTTTCTACTTCCTTATCTGATAAGTTACAAAGTGCATAGTTCTCTTCTAATTGATCCTTTGTTTCAAAAAATAGAACTTTACCTTCATCTATGAAGGCAATATAATCGGCAATTTTTTCTAAATCTGATAAAATATGTGATGATATTAATATTGTGTGATTTTCATCTTGCATATAGTCTAATAGTAAATCTAATATTTCTTCTCTGACAATAGGATCCAATCCACTTGTTGGTTCATCTAATATAAGAATTTCAGCATTATGTGATAAAGCTATTGCTATTGAAAGTTTCATCCTCATTCCTCGAGAATAATTTTTTATAATTTTTTTCGATGGCAAATTGAACTTGTCTTTTAACTTGTTGAAAAAATCCCTATCCCATTTTGAATAAACTCTAGAACAGAATCTTTCAACATCTAATAAAGTCATCTCATCTGGAATTAACAAATCATCAAATACCACACCTAGATTGTCTTTTATTTTAATACTGTTATAATCTTGGCTATCAAATATTTTAATGATTCCTGCATCTTTGTTTAATAATCCCAATAATAATTTTATGGTTGTACTTTTCCCAGCACCATTCTGACCGATATATCCAACTATTGTTCCTTTAGGAATAGAAATATTTATTGGTCCTAATTTAAAATCGTCAAATTCTTTTACTAAATTACAAATTTCAATTGCGTTATTACTCATATTCACCCTCCTCATAACTTTTTAACATGTTTATCAGTTCGTCAATTGATATATCTGCGATTTCTGACAGTTCAACTGATTTTTGTAACATTGATTCAATTTCCTTTAAGTATTCTTCGCGTATAAGTTCTTTATTTTGTGGAGCAACAAAATTCCCCTTGCCTTGAACTGAATTAATGAAACCATCCATTTCCAATTCATCAAAAGCTCTTTTAGCTGTTACCATACTTATTCTTAATTCTTTTGCTAAAAACCTTATCGAAGGTAGCTGTTCTCCAACTACTAACTGTCCAGAAATTATTTGTGCTTTAATTTGATTTTTTATTTGTAAATATATAGGATCATCACAAGAATTATTTATTTGTATATCCATTTTTCACCACCTACTGTTATTTCTGTTTTAACCGTTATTATTATAGCATAACAGTATGGCTTTGTCAACTTTTGCTTATAAAGTAAGTATATAGATAATTGAAGTTATTGACTCCTTATTTTATCTAAATTTTGGAGTACGTTCCAAATTTACTACTCTGACTTTTTGCATCAGACCAAAATCTTCTAACTCTATAAAGTCTAACTTTTGATCTACTTACTGAAGTATTGCCTCTAAGTCTTTTATTAACCTCATTCGCTATATATGAAAATTTACTTCCAAGGTATGGACCATGGCAGTTTGTATTGAAATACCACTCGTGTTTTTGTAGTACATCTTCCTTACCACCAGCATATGTGTAATTCTTGATACCATTTCAGAATATAAAAATAAATTTTCTAATAGAGTTCATATGGACTTTGATTGGTAAAATATGAATTGAAAATGATGATAGAGAAAATAAATAATTCACCATATACAATCAAATAGTAGATTTGATTGTATATGATGAATGAGTAATAATCTATAAAACTTATAAGTTAGAGTTTATACAAAAATTTGGTAGTTCCCCTATGAGTAATAATACAATTATTTTATTATTACTGATATTTTTAATAATTCAGTAGTTTTAATATCACTATCTTTATCTATAGAGGATATTAGTTCATCTAAAATAATCATATATTTATCTTCTAAAATTGTTTTAGACCACTTATTTTTTGCAACTTTTCTCCTGATTTTTTATTTTACTTTAGTGTTACATTTAATTTCACAATCTTTCAAATATATAATATTGAAATTTTTGTATTCATTCCTATATTTAGTATCAGTGAATAGAAATGTTTTGCCAGTATTTTCAAATTCTTCAAATATTAATGATCTAATAGCAAAATCTATAGAAAATAAATTATTGTCGATTAAAATCACATCTTTACCTGAAATCAGAGTTCTGGCTATAGCAATCCTATCTATTTGTCCTCCTGATAATTCATCATTAATTAATTTTTTCCTATCTTTCAAGTCATTTAATGAAAAAATATCTACAATTTCTCTATACCTATTAGGCTTACTGTCAGTAACTATATTCTCATATAAATCTTCACTTAATACTGATGATTTTTTAAGAACCAAACAATATTCTCTATTACTTGCAAGCTCTTTTAAAATTCTGCTCTTACCAGATCCATTCTCTCCAATTAGTACATTTACTTTACCCAAACTTATACTATTTAGTATCTTATCAACATTAAAACTAGATTTATCTTTGCATAAATTTAAGTTCAGCTTATCATTAAAGGAATCTAAACTCACTTTCAAATCATTGTTTATAACTACAAATGTCGATACATATGTCGATAAGTCATTTATGATAAAACTATAGCTTATCAATAAAGCAAGGTCCCCTACAGAAAAGTTTCTAAAATATATCACTGCTAATAGTATAGCTATTAAATTCAAATCTACTAAACATTGGTTGATAGTGTTTATCATAATATTGAAATAGCTATACTTAAACTTATCACTCTTATTTTTCTTTAAATGTTGATTATAGATATCAAAATATTTATTCTCAAGAGACTCAATCCTTATTTTTCTGCCTTCACCTATGGCGTCTTGGTATATCTTTATAAGGTTGGTTTCATTATTTCTGATAGCCACGCTTTTCTCATAAAGCTTATCTTTCAGAATATTTAAAATGAAAAATATAAGTATGGGAACTACTAGTATAACAATAGCTACATAAATATTTATTGAGGCAATTATTATAAATGCTATTATAGAAGCAAATACATTGCACACGGTATCTATTCCATATGATATGTAGGATACTATTGAGTTAACATCATTTTGAATGATATCTATAAATATTTGGTTATTAGAATCCGACACTTTTCTAGATTCAAGACACTTGCTAATAATTCTCTCATACATAACATTGGCCCACTTATGTTGAGCCTTAATATCTATATCTGCTCCCAATTTTATAAGTGGAAATCTCAACAAAAAGATAATAGTATATAAAAATACAATGATTAACAGATTATTATTTTGATTTAAATCAAAATAAAGTTTTATTAGATATGATAATACCAAGGGAATATTATGTGCTAAAAGCCAAATTAGCAAGTCTAGTACAAAGTATTTAGGATATTCTTTAATTATAGTTTTTACATTAAATTTTACCAAAATCAATCACCTCATCTACCTTAGCAATAATTCTCTCTTCATGACTGATAATAACTATTATCTTATCCATATTATCAACAAGTTTAAAGAAAGTATCACATTTACCTTCATCAATCCCCAAAAACGTTTCATCCATTATTATGATATCTTTATTTGAATTTAAAGCCTTTAACAGATACAAACTCCTATATTCACCATTAGATAATTCATCCAATGGAGTAGCAAAATCTTTATTTGGAAGAAAACTATTAAGAATTTTTTTTGATTCTTGATTTTCACTAATCACATCAGCAATGATAGCTTCATTAGATAATTCAATTTTTTGATCTATGTATTCTATCTTTTCGCTGATATACCCTTTCTTAAGCATCCTTATGTCCATATCATTATATTTTATACTGCCATCAATTGGATCAAATAGCCTAACCATCAAGTTAATCAGTGTTGACTTTCCCGATCCAGAAGCTCCTCTTATAAGATATTTTTTCTTTCGAAAAGTGTAATTAAAATCTTTGAGAATTTCATTCTCAGAGTAGGCAAAACTTACATTAGTAAACTCAATTTTGGATACTTTTTCACTCAAAACATAATTTCCATATTCTAGTTTTCTGGAATTCAAATCTAAAAAATCAAATATTCTTTCTTTGACAACACCTATATTGGGTAGGGTCTCTAACTGCAATCGTATTTCCATAATTGGATCTTCTATTAAATCAATATAATATATAAACAGATACAAACTTCCCAAAGTTACTAGTCCATTTTCGATTAAAAATATTCCTGATATCATCACAATTATCTTCATGGATGAAAATACAAAAATAGAACTAATCCAATACTCATAAGAAATAAAGTTTGATATAACTTCGTAATTGAAAAATTTCAGTATTGATTTTCTTAACCTATTTATTAAATAAGTATCTTTGTCTATGTATATAAATTCCTCTAATAAAGTAAAAGTCTCAGAGAATAAACTTATCATTCTATCATAAGCAACCTTGGTGTTTTTATCCTTGCTTTTAGATTTTTTCTTAATTTTATTTAATAAGATTAAAAAAACTATAATCATCACAATAAATAAAGATGAAAAATAAGATAACTTATTTACTGATACAATAAAGATGCCAGAAAGAATTAAAATATTTTTAAATATTATCGACAAGAAGTTTATATAAAAATCTATTAAAGAATCTACATCCTTATTTAAATTAATCAGTTTTCCTTCATCTTCTCTAATTATATTTAGATAAGAACTATCAAGCAACTTAGACATCAAAGTTTTTTTGAGATCATACTCTAATGAATAATTTAGATAATTTTCCAATAACATATCAAAAATATTAAAAATTCCCTTAGCTATAATTAGTAATACAATCACTAAAAAAACATTTTTCAATCTGTAGATATTTGAAATATTATCTATAAATTTAGATATGTAAATAGGATAAAAAACCATTATCAAAGAAATTAAAATAAGCAAAATTCCATGAATAACAATAATAAATTTTTTTCGTAAATTAATTTTCATAAATTCCCCTTAAAATAATGAGCTGCTGCAAAACTATGACTGTCTTGTATCATCACAAGAAATACCATATAAAAATTTCACTCTCTCTGCTAGCTTATTGAAATTTTCTATATGAAGTCTTTTTATTGAAAATCAACAATTTATTGATTATGCAACAGCCCTTGTGTTTTCCTATGCTTTCTTAATTATTCTAATTTTCACAACATTTTTTGTAGAAATACTACCTTTGCATTTAGACATAAATTCACCTCCTTAAATTTATTTATAAATAATATATATATATTATTTATATTTCTTTAATTATTTTGACTTCTTCATCACTATAAATATAGTGGACTACTTCTTTCGTGTTGATAAATACACTTGTTATTTCGTTATATATTTGACTTGGAATTTCTTCAAGATAGTCAATAAATTTATCTATAATATCTTCTACTTTAAAATTAGATACTAAGTAATCATAATACGAACATTTTTTACTTAATGCCCAATAAATTTTTCCATCCAAATAATTGACTATCATAAATGGAAAGAGCATACAAAATAATGGTTTGTTTTTTTGAATTCTACATTCTCCTTTTTAATCTCGCAACTTACATGTTGGGGACTGATGCATTAAATCAATGTTTCCACTTTCATCATTATCAAATGTATTTAATAAATTTATATTATCATTCAAACAAACAATTTCCGCCCCTATATCCAATAATTCATCTACTTCACTTTCAATAATGTGTATAACTCCTTTACAATCACTATATTCGCATTCTATACATGATGAATGTATATTAGAAAATAAATCTTTGTTTAATCTATCTTTAATTAATCTAATATTATTTTTCATATTCAATCCTTAGTTATAATATAGATAGAGTCCGTATAATTGTGTAAAAAGAAAAAGGTCATTTAAAACCCAAACTAGTACAATGTTTTTAACAAACCAAAACTAAACTAGGAGGAACAAATGACCCAATTACATTTTACATTAAACATAGAAGATATTCAAAACTTAATTAACTAAGAAGTTAAAAATGATATGGCAAGAACTATTCTAAGTAAAATATTTAACGAGCTTATGGAAAAAGAAATAGATGAATATTTAGAAAATACAGCCTATCAAAGAGATCCTAACAGAATCACCTACCGTAATGGATACTATGAACGTGACTATACAACCAAAATAGGAACATTAACTTTAAGAGTACCTAGGACAAGAGATGGTAAATTCTCAACAGAAGTATCTGAAAGATATCAAAGAAATGAAAAAGCACTACTTTCAACCATGCTAGAAATGTATGTTCAAGGAGTATCAACAAGAAAAGTATCCAAGGTGATAGAAAATATATGTGGCAAAGCATATTCTAAATCCTTTGTATCATCTTTAACTAAAGAGCTTGACGAAGAAGTAAAGCTATGGAGAAATAGTGATTTAAGCAAACTAAAAATTCCGTATCTAATTGTAGATGTGGTCTACATAAAAGTAAGGGAAAACAATCGTGTAGTATCAAAAGCTTGTCATATTGCAATAGGAACAACTGAAAAAGGAAATAGAGAAATCATAGGCTTAGACCTAAGTTCTAGTGAAAGTGAAAATTCATGGTCAAACTTCTTTGAATATTTAAAAGCTAGAGGACTATCTGGACTTAAAATGGTAATATCAGATGCTCACAAAGCTCTAGTAAAAGCAATAAAAGAAACATTCGTAAATGTAATATGGCAAAGATGTCAGGTACATTTCTTAAGAAATATCCTATCAAAAGCACCAAAGAAAAACACTGAAGACTTTAGAACAGACATCAAAGCCCTATTTAAAATCCAAGATATAAACTTAGCAAGAAAAATGAAAGAAGAAATCTTCTCAAAATATGAAACAGAAAAGAAATATCAAACCTCTTTAAACACCTTAGATGAAGGCTTTGAAGATGCTTTTTCCTATTTATCTAATGGAGTAATTCATAGTAGACTTAAATCAACCAATTGCTTAGAAAGACTAAACGAAGAAGTTAGAAGGAGAGAGAAAGTCGTTAGAATATTTCCAAATGAAGACTCAGCTATTAGACTAATAGGCGCAATCCTCATTGATATCAATGAGGATTGGATAACATCTTCTAAATTGTATATTAGAATGAAATAGTAAATATTGGACTAGGATAATTTACACAATATTATGGACTTGACTTATTCTAAAAGAAATGTAAATTTATTTTTTCTTAAAAATAAAGCCCTTTCCAATAAAGAAAAAAAATTTATTAAATTCCTAAAAGATTTTCAGATTTAATCCAATATATAAAAAACTAAATAATCTTGCAAAGGAAAAAATTTACATCTTTGAATAGTGTGTACTATAGGTGGTTATATGACCTCGCAGGAGCTGAAATAAATTCAATTGAAGCTATATAAATGTACCTAGTTTCAGAAAATGACAGTCTATACTTCGTAAATAGTAAGAACAAATCTGTTAAATATAAAACAGATACCCTTTGCGATCTCACAATAATAGGCAGCAAGTCTCGCTCAATCCCAGCTGCGGCATCTATTCTTGGAGATATAATAAATATGTAATAAAAAGTTGTGTCAAAAAAGGCACAACTTTTTATTATAATATTATGTTAATTAGAATTCTTACATAAGCTCCTATATTCCTCATAATTTAAGACATTTCGATTTCTTAATTGTATATTAATTAAATCATACCTATAGTCCACAACCCTATTCCCAAAATACATTTTTATCTAGAATAAGAATTTTTTTCTTTTAAATATTTTTTATTGGCTTGTATTAATTTATTATAATATTCATCATAGGATTTACTAAATTTTCTAATGAGTGGAATTGCAATCTCATAATATCCATTGTCCACCATGTATTTTTGAAATCTATCTTGTATTTTCTTAACCTCACTATTTAAATACTCATCACTTTTTTTATATTTTTCATAGTCAAAAATAAATTTTTCATTATCTTTAAACCATTTTTTTATATTATTCACTGCTTCAATTTTTGATTCATTAATTTTTTCTAAATCTGCCATAGAAAAAGATTTAGTTAATTTTTCAATGTATTTACCTTCGTCATTAGACAATTGAAATTCTGGTAAATTATCTAAGTACTCTATATATTTTTCAAAGGCTTTTTTCCCATCTTTATCTAGATTTTCATTTAAAAATATCTTGTAGGCTGAAAATAAAACTTGTCCAAAATAGCCCGGAAATTTATCCATTAATCTTTCATAGATAGTTTTATTAGTTTCTAACAAATCAAGTTTTTTATTTATCGTAGCTTGCTCTTCTCCCTTGATTATAAGTTCAAGAATTTCTTTCTTTTTTTCTTCAATATTTAATTCAAATTCCTTATTCCTTAAAATCGTAGATAATGAAGAATCTTGTGAATGTAGTATTCCTTTAATTTCAGCTACACTTAATCCAACTTTAGAAAGCACAGAAATTTTTTTTAAAATTTTAATATCTTTATCACTGTAATCTCTATACCCATTCTCAAGTCTTTTGGGATTAATTAGTCCTCTTTCTTCATAATATTTAATAGCCTTTCTTGTAAGACCCGTCCTGTTTTGAACTTCACTTATAATCATAATATCCCTCCTCTATTTAAAGGATATCACCGTCCCTAAGGGACTAGTCAAATACTAAAATTTATTATTTAACTTACCGCTAAATATCACTTTTCCAAAAATAATTAGATATTTCTATAATTCTTTAACTTGAAAGATGAATAACAGTATTTTTTTATCCTTATCTTTTCCATTATAATGATTTTAATACATTGTAATAAATTACATAATTTAAAACTGAGTTTGCACTTATAAACTCTTCGATTTCTAAAAAGCGATTTTTATTCTTTTTTATTTGCTCCATGATTGAAAAAATTCCTGAATCATCCTGAGCTTTGAATTTTGGCAAATCAATATTATCCCAAATATATTGATACTATAAGTTAAAACTATTTTAAAATCAAAAAACAGGACTTGGTTCGCTTAAATTATAAGTGGCATGTCGTTTACTATTTTGTTTATACTATATACTTTTCATTCTTATCCATTTCTCTATTCTTTGTTTAAACAATAAACTTATGGGTATTAAAAAGGCGTAAAAATTAATCATAAATTTTAAATAAAAAGGGGTTATTATGTCACAAGAGAGTTATGATATTTCAATATCTTAAAAAATCGTGGAAAGGCAATTATAAAGACAAGTATAATTGCTATTTTAATCAATGTGTTTCTCGCAATATTTAATGCAATTTTAGGTTTGTTTGTTAATTCTATTGCACTGATTTTAGATGCTGTGAACAATTTATCTGATGCTCTTTCTTCTGTTGTAACTATCATAAGCGAAAAAATTGCCAGCAAGGCTCCAGACAAAAAGCATCCAATGGGTTATGGAAGGATTGAATACATATCTTCGATGATTATTGCTGCTCTTGTTCTTTACGCTGGAATTACTTCTTTGGTTGAATCTGTGAAGAAAATTTTAAATCCAAGTCCTGCATCCTATACAATACTTTCTATTGTAGTTATTGGTTTGGCAGTTGTCGTAAAATTTATTTTGGGAAATTATGTGAAAGAACAAAGCAAAAAAATTAATTCTACTGCATTAATTGCATCGGGTTTTGATGCTTTATTTGACGCAATTCTCTCTTTTTCTGTATTTTTGTCTGCAATTATTTTTACAATTTGGGGAATTTCTCTTGAAGCTTATATTGGTATAATTATTTCAATTTTCATGATTAAGGCTGGAATTGAAATAATGCTATCAACTGTTGATGATTTAATTGGTCACAGAGCTGATCATGAAATGGTAGAGAGAATAAAAGAGTTAGTTAGTGAAGAAGAACAAGTTCTTGGAGTATACGACTTAGCGCTTTTTAATTACGGTCCTAATAAATACTATTCTTCCCTTCATGTTGAACTTCCAGACAAAATGCAAGTCGATGAGGTTGACATGTTGACAAGAAAATTACAACACAAGATTTATAAAAAAACTGGAGTAATTTTAATTGCTCTCGGTGTATATTCTTTTAATACTAAAGACAAAAAAGCTACAGAAATTAGAAAAACTGTCGAAAAGAAAATTTTATCTCATGATTGGGCTCTACAAGTCCATGGATTTTACTGCGATATCGATAAAATTTCTTTAAGATTTGATGTTGTTTTGAGCTTTGACATTAAAATAGAAGATGCCCTTAAAATAATAAATAAAGAAGTCAAAGACCTTTATCCGGATTATAAAATTCAAATTGTTCCTGACCTTGATTTATAAAATTAACTTTTAATCTTAAAAACGTGGTTATAATTTGACCCACAAAGTTGTAATAATACCAGAGTGAGTATAATATTTTCTCTGGTCTTTTTGTTCTTTATTACCCAGTTGTAGAAAATTTTTACGCTACATTTTCTCTTTCTATATTTTTCCATAGAACTTGTTTTAATATTTATGAGTTTTTAGATTTAGCATAAAATCTCCAACCCCTTGACTTCGCCATTGTTCTGTTATTAATCTTCTATCCTTGATATCAATAATATCGTCTCCACGTGCATAGTTTGTGGAAACATATCAACTGCTCTTATATTTTTCATTTTATAACCATTATTTTGAAATCTATTTATATCTCTTGCCAAAGTTTGAGGATTACAGGATATATATACTACTTTTTCAATATTTGTTTTTGAAATTGTTTTTATTATTTCTTTACTAAGTCCCGCTCTTGGTGGGTCTAGTACTACTGCTTCTACATTATTTTCTTTTATAAATTTTTGATTTATAAAATTAGCATTTTTAGCTATGAATTTATAATCATTTAGCTCATTTAATTTTGCATTTTCATTTGCATCTTTTATTGCATTTTTATTTATCTCGACGCCTATTATATGATCTTTATTTATAGCAATAGAGCTTGTAGCTGACCCACAAAATAGGTCTAGAATTTTTTTGTCTTTATCTAGATTAGATTTTGCTATTTTATATAATTTATCAACCATAAAATCATTTACTTGATAAAAATCATTTAAGGAAATTTTGAATTTATTCTTATCAATCTTATATAATAGATAATCTTTACCTGATATATTAGCTAAACTATTATCAGTTATTAAATTAATATGAAATTTAGAATTTATATAATTTTTCTTAATGTATGAGTTAGCTTTTTCATTATTAATAGTTAAATTAAGCATTATTTCTTTATTATTTGTCCTAATACTTATCTCACTTATAGACTCTGGATATTTTTGTGATATGTCCATAGTTAATTTTTCTATTTCTTCTAAATTATCTCTAATTATGTCCCTTGCAAGTAGGCAGTCTTTTATCAAAACTAGGTCATTTGAATATTTTTTGTTATAGGCGAGTCTTCCTTTTCTGTCCACTTTCAATCTAATCTTATTTCTATAAAAAAACTCTGGACTTTTTTCTAACTCAATTTTATCAATTCTTATATTGGCTAATTTCTCTATGGCATTTTTTATTAAATTTTTCTTTAAGTCAATTTGTGTCTCATAGTTTATATCCATAATAGAACAACCACCACATTCATTATAATATGGACATGGTGGTTTTCTATAGTAGGGAGATTTCTTTGAAGTTTTAATTTTTTCTGCTTCATAGAAATTCTTTTTTTCATTATTTACTTTTATATGGCAAGTTTCACCAAAAATCGCCTTTTCTATAAAAGCAATTTTTGTGTCTGTTCTTCCAACTCCCCTACCATCTTGTAGGATATCAATTATTTTGATATCTTTAATTACCATTATAATACCTTTGCTTCTCCCTTATATACGATTCCTCCTACAGGATCTAGAGTTACTACTTCTCCATCTTCTACAGCATCGAAGATACCTTTTACTCCAAGTATTGCTGGTATTCCAAAATGAATTGATACAACTGCTGTATGACTTGTTAGTCCTCCATTTTCAGCTATTACTCCTGAAGATCTTTCCATAAATTCATTAAGATCTTTATCTGTATATTCTGCTACAATTATATCACTATCTTCAAATTTTCCTTCAAGTTCTTCTTTTGTAGATCCTTTTACAACTTTTGCAGATACTGATTTATTACCAACACCTGTTCCATTTGCAATTATATCTCCAATTACGTGAACTTTTATCAGATTGCTTGTTCCTGATACTCCTAGAGGAATTCCTGCTGTTACTACAGTAAGGTCCCCTTCTTGAACATAATTTCCTTTCAAAGCACCTACTATAGCTCTTTCTATTAGTTCATCAGTTTCTTTAGCTGCTTCTACTACTACAGGATATACTCCCCAAGAAATTGAAAGTTTTCTCGCAACTCTTTCATCTAAAGTACAAGCAACTATATTTGTTCTTGGTCTAAATTTAGATACAGCTCTTGCTGTATTACCTGAAGATGTACATGTAATTATTGCCTTTGCATTTAATTGACTTGCTATAGTACATGTAGATCTTGAAATTGAGTTTGTTGTTGTAATCTCTGAGTCAATATTTGTCTTATAGATATTTTCTTCAAAGTCATCAGATAGTTCTGTTGTAATACAAATATCTCTCATTGTTTTTACAGCTTCAACTGGATATTTACCAGCAGCTGTTTCACCTGAAAGCATTACACAGTCAGTCCCATCTATTATGGCATTAGCAACATCAGTAGTTTCAGCTCTTGTTGGTCTTGGGTTTCTTTGCATAGAATCGAGCATTTGAGTTGCTGTTATAACTGGTTTAGCTGCTTTATTACATTTTCTAATAATATCTTTTTGTACTAAAGGAATTAACTCAGTTCTAATTTCAACACCCAAGTCTCCCCTAGCTACCATTACTCCATCACTATTTTCAATTATTTCATCAACATTATCTACACCTTCTTGTGATTCAATTTTTGAAATAATTAGGATATCTTCTCCGCCATGATCTTCAAGTACTTTTCTTATATCAAAGATATCTTCTTTTTTTCTTATAAATGAAGCTGCTATCATATCAATTCCATTTTCTATACCAAATTTGATATCATCAACATCCTTTGGTGTGATAGCTGGTAAATTGGTAACTCTTCCTGGAAGATTAACTCCCTTATGATTTGAAATTACACCATTATTTTGGACTGTACAAACTATGTCTGTTCCATCTTTTATTTCCAAAACTTTAAGTTGGATTAAACCATCATCAATAGAAATAATTGAGTCTTTTTCTACATCTCTAGGAAGCCCTTCATAAGAAACTGAAACTATATTTTGATTTCCAATTACATCTCTAGTTGTTAGAACAAAGGTATCATCTGGTTTTAAAAAATATTCCTTTTTATCAAAGTTTCCTATTCTTATTTCAGGTCCCTTTGTATCAAGCATTATTCCTAAAGGTACATTGAGTTTTCTTCTAATTCTTTTTATTGTTTTTATTTTTTCAAGGTGTTCCTCATGGCTACCATGAGAGAAGTTTAACCTTGCAACATTCATACCATTTTTAATTAATCTTTCTAAAACTTCAGGTGATTCTGAAGCTGGTCCTATAGTACAAACTATCTTAGTTTTTTTTAGTATCTCAGGTGTCATATACTATCCTCCTCTTATTTTGATAATTTATTGGCTAATTCATATAGACTTTCATTAAAGTCACCTTTTATTGAGACAGCTTCATCAAGGCTTACTTGAGTAATTTGTCCATTAGTATAGCCTAATGCAATATTTGTTTTTTCATCTTTTAGTAGTTCAGCAGCCTTAGCTCCCATAATAGAGCCTAAAAGTCTGTCTGTAGCAGATGGTGAACCACCTCTTTGAACGTGACCTAAAACCGTTACTTTTGTTTCAACTCCACTTCTCTCTTCTACTTCTTTTGCTACTGTATAAGGATTACCTACTCCTTCTGCAAGTACGATTAGATGATGTAGTTTACCTCTTTTTCTACCATGATTTACTTTTTCAACTATTTCATCAATAGAAAATTTATGTTCTGGAACTATTATTGATTCTGCTCCACCAGCAAGCCCTGAAAATAAAGCTAAATCTCCACAATGACGTCCCATAACTTCTATAACAACCGCTCTACCATGTGATGATGAAGTATCACGTAATTTTCCTATAGCATCTATTACTGTTTCAATTGCTGTAAAAAATCCGATAGTAAAGTCAGTATAACCCATATCATTATCAATTGTTCCTGGTATTCCTATTGTTTTGATACCTAGATCAGATAGTGCTTTAGCTCCCTTATATGAACCATCTCCACCTATAACTATTAGTCCTTCTATACCGTAGTCTGTGAGTATTTGTGCTCCTCTTTTTTGACCTTCTGCTTCTTTAAATTCAGTGCTTCTTGCTGTACCAAGTATGGTACCTCCCTTATGGATTATATCGGCAACTGATGATACATTCATTTCGTATATGTCGCCTTTCATTAGACCATCATATCCATTTCTGATACCCTTTATTCTCATTCCATTATTAAGAGCTGTCCTAACCGCCGCTCTTATGGCAGAGTTCATACCTGGAGCATCTCCACCACTAGTAAGTATACCAATTGTCTTCATTTTATCTCCTTACTTTAATATAACATTCTCTTTTCCTAATTTTTGTTTTAATAAGTTAATAAGATCAGATTCTTTATTTATCCAAAGATTTATTTTCATATATCTGATTTTATTTTTATCATAGAAATATAAAACTACAGGTGTATCTCCTCTATAGTTTGACAAATCATTTCTTATCTCATTATACCTTATAAATTTCAATTTTATATATAAAATTTTAAAATCCGGATCTTCAACATCTATAAATGAGGATGCTATTAACTTAAGTTCATTATCAGTTGATTTAAGCCTTCCCTTAACTAATACAACTCCGTCCTCTTTTATCATTGACCTATAGTCTTTGTATATATTAGGAAAAATTATTGTTTCTATAGTTCCTGACATATCTTCAATATTTAAAAATGCCATTAGGGTAGACTTTTTAGTCATTGTCTCGGACTTATTAGTAATAATTCCAAGCAATATTACATCTTTTTTATCATAATTGTCAATATTAATTTCATCTAATTCTTCATTTATACCACAATTAAAATTAACAAAACCTTCTAATTTTTTATTAATTGCATTCAAAGGATGATCTGATATATAAAAACCTAAGACCTCCTTTTCATTCTTTAATTTCTCTTTTTGAGAATATTCATTTATTTCTTTGATAGATTCCTGGTTTTTTTTATAAGTACTACTCTGATTTGCAAAATCTAATAAATTGATTTGACCTTTTACATTTATCCTTTCATTTTCATGAACAGATATTAAAGCATTCTCATATCTTGCAATAAGAGTTGACCTATTATGTCCCAAAGAATCGAATACCCCAGCCTTTATCAAAGATTCTAAAGCCTTTTTATTTAAAGCAGTCCTATCAACCTCATTTACTCTTTCAAGAAATTCTTTAAAATTATTAAATCTAGAATTTCCTCTTGCCATAACTATAGCATCTATCAAATTTGCTCCAACATTTTTTATAGCTGATAGACCAAATATTATCTTATTATCATCTACTACAAATCTTTTTTTTGATTTATTTATATCAGGTGGTAGAATTTTTATTCCCAACCTTTTAGCTTCAGAAATATAAAGGTATACTTTTGAAGTATTTCCCATTACAGAAGTTAAAAGATTTGCCATATATTCTTCCTTAAAATTATATTTTAAATAAGCAGTTTGCATGGCAACTAATGAGTATGCAGCTGAGTGCGATTTGTTAAATGCGTATTTGGCAAAAGATATCATCTCATCATATATTTTATTAGCCTTTTCTTTTGATATACCATTTCTAACACAACCTTTAATTTCCACATTTCCAGATTCATCAAGTTTTCCATTTACAAAAATATCCCTATTTTCTTCCATGACACTCATTTTCTTCTTACTCATGGCACGTCTTAGATTATCTGCCTCTCCTAAGGAAAATCCAGCAAGTTGTTGTACTATTTGCATTACCTGTTCTTGGTAGACAATAATTCCATATGTTAGCTCAAGTATAGGTTTTAGACTATCGTCAATGTAAGTGATATTTTTTGGATTATTTTTATTTTTTATATAATTTGGAATCTGATCCATAGGACCTGGTCTAAATAATGAGTTTGCTGCTACCAAGTCATCAAATTTTCTAGGTTTTAAATTTTTTAGGAAATTTCTCATACCAGCTGATTCAAATTGAAATATACCTATAGTTTCAGCTTTAGTAAATTGACTTAAAACTTCTGAATCATTTTCATCTATATCTTCAATATTTATATCAATATTTTTGTTTTTCTTTACATCTTCTACAGTATCCTGTATTACGGTTAAATTACGAAGACCCAAAAAGTCCATCTTCAATAGCCCTAATTCTTCTATTTCTACCATATTAAATTGAGTTACTATCTGATTATTGCTCATGGAAAGAGGAACTATATCTGTTAAAATATCTTTTGAGATAACTACTCCTGCTGCATGAATTGATGTATGACGTGGTAGAGATTCTATAGCCCTTGCTGTATCAATCATTCTTTTTGTTTCCACATCATTTTCGTATTCATGGGCTAATTTTTCTGTATTTTCTAGGGCAAGATCTATTGTCATTCCTATTGCTTGAGGAATAAGTTTTGCTATCTTGTCTACCTTATTATAGGATACATCCATAACTCTACCAACATCTCTTATTGCGTTTCTTGCCTGCATTCTACCAAAAGTTACAATTTGAGATACATGGTCTTTTCCATATAATTCATAGACATAATCTACAACTTTGTCCCTATTTTCATAGCAAAAATCTATATCTATATCTGGCATAGATACTCTTTCAGGATTTAAAAATCTTTCAAAAAGTAAATTATATTTTAAAGGATCAATTTTAGTTATATCTAGGGCATATGAAATAATAGAACCTGCTGCAGATCCTCTTCCTGGGCCTACTGCTATATTATGGTCTTTTGCATATCTTACAAAGTCCCATACTATAAGAAAGTAATCTACATAACCCATATTATTAATTACATTGATTTCTTTTTTTGTCCTATCTATTATCTCTTTTGTTATATTTTTATATTTTCTTTTTAGCCCTTTATATACAAGTTTTTTTAAATATTCTAGATTAGATAAATCTTTTGGAAGTTTTGTAAAATAAGGCAAATGTGGCTCATGAAATTTAATTTCAACATTACACCTATCTGCAATTATTTTAGTATTTTCATATGCACGAGGAAATTCTTTGAAAATTTCTTTCATCATAGAAGAATCTTTTAAGTAAAATTCATCAACTGGCATCTTCATCCTATCTTCATCTTTAAGTAAAAAACCTGTTTGTATACACAAGAGTACATCTTGATAATAAGCATCTTTTTTATCGACATAATGAACATCATTAGTACAAACCAATTCAATATCAAGATCTTCATGCATCTTTAATAAGATTTCATTTACTTTTTTTTGTTCCTTCAAACCATGGTTTTGAACTTCCAGATAAAAATTATCTCTACCAAAAACACCTAAGTATCTTTCACAAGTCTCATAGGCTCTTTTTATATCATTTTCTAAAATTCTTTGATTAATCTCACCATTTAAGCAAGCTGATAGGGCAATTATATTTTTTGAATATTTTTTTATAGTATCAAAGTCAACTCTAGGTTTATAATAAAATCCTTCAGTATATCCTTTTGAAACTATTTTCAAAAGATTCTTATAACCTTCGTTGTTTTCGGCAAGAAGTATTAAATGATAGTATCTTTTATTAGCAGGTGTCTTTATAGATAAATCATCTTCACAAACATAAACTTCACAACCAATTATTGGTTTTATGCCATTTTTCTTACATTTTTGATAAAATTCAATAACTCCATACATTTGGCCATGATCTGTTATGGCACAAGATTTCATATTTAACTCTTTAAGCCTTTTAATTAGCTTATCAATTTTTGTGAATCCATCTAATAAAGAATATTCTGTGTGTAGGTGTAAATGTGTAAAATCACTCATCATTATTATCACTTTCTGCAAGTTTTATAAACTTTTGTAATCTATAATTAACCTTGGCTTTACTTAAAGGAGGATTTGCCATCTTTCCTAATTCCTCTATAGAAATATAAGGGTATTCTACTCTTAAGTCAGCAAGTTCTTTTAATTCTTTTGATAGATTATCAAAAATTTTATTTCTTTTAAGCTTATTGATTGCTTCTACTTGATTAAAAGATGCTTTTATTGTTCTATCTATATTTGCCTTATCAAAATTATTTTGCCTATTTATATCATTTCTTATTGATTTAATAACTCTTACATTTTCAAGGTCAAATAAGGATTTATTTGCTCCAATTATAGCTAGAAAGTCTGATATCTTATCTGAATCTTTTATATATACACTATAATTATCATTTCTTTTATTTATTTTTGCATCTATATTGAAATCTTTCATAAGTTTTTCTATTAAATAAACCTCATTTTTATCAGATAAATTTATTTCAAGGTTATAACCTCTGTAAGGATCATTGATTGAGCCTTTTAACAAAAAAGCTAGTTTCAATATAATTTTTTTTTCTTTTTGAGTTTTTATTTTTTTTAAAAATTTTTCCAAATCAAATATTTGATAATAATCTGCTAAATCAAGTATTAAATCTGCTATGTAACTATCTTCAACTATGACAACATATGATCTATCTTTAGAAAATTTTCTTTTGTTTTGAATTTCTATGGCAGGAGAATAATCATATTTTGCCTTTATAATTTTATAAATATATCTTGCTTCTATATTCTCACTTGCTTTAAATAATATTTTGTATGAATTATTTCTAATTCTAATAGAACCTGAGAAGTATAGGTAGGCTAATAATTCCACATCTATTTGACTTGTTTCAGGCTCTTTTTTTAATATTTCTTTTTTACATCTTTTTGAAAAAGACATCTAATCACTCTCTATTCAATTAATTTCTTTTTTAATTTATCTATAGAATTTCTATCAAGTTTAGCATAATACAGATAAGATTCAAAACTTTGATATTTTCTAATTATGTAAGATATAGCCTCTTTCATATTATAAGGGTTGGTTACTCTAAAAATAGATCCCTTTTCATCTTGATCATACCTTTCAATATAACCAAGATTTGCTGAAGATATCTCATAATCTGCAATTATATCCGACCTTGCTACATTAGCTAAACCATATAATACCATGCTTATGATTCCTGTTCTATCTTTTCCCTCTTGGCAATGAAAAAGTGTAACCTTATCATTATCTGCTAGTATTTCAAAAACCTTTCTTATAGCCTTGTAATTATCTATTATAGATATATATGATTTTCCTATTGAATCTTTTTTATCTATTATTCTTTGTATTTCTTCATATCTCATGGCCCTTGGTGAAAGTGAAACCTGATGGTAAGAAAAATTTTCATTTATTTTTTCTAATCTCTTATGGTTTTTATAAACTTCATCATCACGTCTTAAATCTATTATAGTAGATACATTTAAATCTTTTAATAATGATATATCCTTATCTGTGATATCATCAAGATTTGCAGATCTGATAAATTTAGACCAAGAGGTAATTTCTCCATCTAAGGTAGGCATACCTCCAAGGTCTCTAGCATTTTTTATACTTTCAAAGGGCAGTCTTTTTAAGTATTTTATTTTCTCCATTTATCCTTATCCCTATGTTTTTTTATTACTATATAATTTGTTTCTTTTAACTTTTCGTATATACTTTCACACATATAAACCGATCTATGTTGACCACCTGTACATCCAAATCCTATTGATATAGAATTCTTTCCTTCTTTAGCAAAATATGGTATAAGTTTAATTAGGTTTTTATAAACTTCATTTTTAAATTCTTGAGCTATTTCAAATTCATCTAAATATGACCTAAGTTTTTTGTCGGTGCCATTTAATTGTTTTAAATCATCAATATAATAAGGGTTAGGTAAAAATCTCATGTCAAATACTACATCAAAGTCAAGACTTAAACCATTTTTATATCCAAAAGAAAATAAGTTAATAATAAAACTCTCTTTCCTATCAGATATATTCAATAGAACTTGTTTTAGGTTTTTGTTATTATAATTACTAGTATCTATGATTAAATCTGCCATATCTTTTATATCAGATAACATTATCTTTTCTCTTTCAAGACCATCTTTAACATCACCAAAAGAGCCTAAAGGATGAGGTCGCCTTAACTCATTATATCTTTTAATTATTACATCATCCCTACTTGTTAGAAATATGATGCTTGTATCCTTGTTGATTTTTTTAAGATTTGTTAAAGTTTCCTTAAGATTTTTTTCTACTTCCATTGATCTAAAATCAACTACACAGGCTAATTTTTCTATTGGCTTATCTTGTGACTTGCTTAAATATATAAAACTTTCTATTAAGGATCCTGGCACATTATCCATAGCATAATAATTTAAGTCTTCAAGTATTCTTAAGGCTGTGGTTTTTCCAGAGCCACTAAGACCTGTAATTATTTTAACCTTCATTACAAATCACCTAGTATTTTAACTTCTCTTTCTAGAATAAAACCAGTTTTTTCCTTAACTATAGATGCAATTTCCTTTATAAAATTATCCATCTCTTCAAAACTGGCATCACCATTATTTATTATAAAACCACAGTGTTTTTCACTTACTTGGCAATCTCCTCTAGAGTATCCCCTTAGTCCACTTTCATCTATAAGTTTTGAAGCAAAAGATCCTACCGGTCTTTTAAAGGTTGACCCAGCCGATTTTTTCTCAAGTGGCTGCTTACTTGTTCTTCTATATGTGAAATCTTTATAAGCTTCATTTATATCTTCAGGATTTCCTTTTTTCAATCTAAAGCTTGCAGAGGATACAATTAAATCGTCATCAAAAACTTTAGAATGCCTATATGAAAAATCCATCTCTTGATTTGATAGTTCAACTATATTACCAGACCTATCTATAAGTCTTACAGATTCAATTATATCTTTCATCTCTCTCCCATAAGCTCCAGCATTCATAGCTACAGCCCCACCTATAGTACCAGGGATTCCTGAGACCTCTTCCATTCCTGTAAGTTCATTTTTAAATGATAGTTTTGATGCTTTTGATAACAAAGTTCCACTTGTAACTATGAGGTGGTCTTCTTTTATTTCAATATTATCATAATTATTTGATAAGGCTATAACGCACCCTCTTATCCCTTTATCAGTTACAAGAATATTAGTGCCATTTCCTATAATTGTAGTTTCTATGTTATTTTCTTTATTAAATTTTATAAGATTAATTAATTCATCTTCTTTGCTAGGCTCCACAAATACATCACATGGTCCACCTATTCCAAAATTTGTATGAAGTTTTAAAGGCTCATCAAAAAGTATAATTCCAAAATTTTTACCTTCATATACTGACTTATAATCCATAAAGCCTCCTATCTATTTTCTTTACTTTAACTAATTTTATTATACTCTTATTTGATTTTTTGTCTTTTTTTATATATAATAGCTAAAGGCGATTATATTTGATAATTTAATATAAATTTGATATAATGACTAAGATTAAACTAAGACTTGGAGGTGTAAAGTATGGCAAGAGAGTGTGATATCTGCGGAAAAGGTACAAAATTCGGTAACAAAGTTACTTTCTCCCATAGAAGATTAAACAGAAACTTTAAACCAAACGTTCATAAATTAAGAGCTAAAATCGATGGAAGCGTTAAAACAATCAACGTTTGTACTAAATGTATGAAAAGCGGTAAAGTTGAAAAAGCTTAATATTTAATGACAATAGTGCTAAAAGCATTATTTTTTCATAAAAAAGGACAGTTGCAAGATTACTTTTGCAACTGTCCTTTTTTATGAATTAAATATTTTATAATATTTAAAAACTTGGTCTTTAATTTCACCATTTGAAAATATATCTGATCCACTTACTACAAGATCTACTCCACTATCAATCACCCTTTTTAAATTATGTGTTTTTATTCCACCATCAATCTCAATAAGGCAATTTAATTCATTCTCGTCAATATATTTTTTAATATTTCTTACTTTATCTAATGAATCTTCCATAAATGACTGACCACCAAATCCTGGCTCTACACTCATAACAAGACATACATCTACTTTTTTAAGATATGGAAGTATACACTCGACTTTTGTTTTTGGTTTAAAAGTTAGTCCTACCTTAAGTCCTAACTTTCTTATTTTTTCAAGAGTTTTATTAAGGTCTGAGCATGCTTCATAATGAACAGTAATTATATCAGATCCACTATCTTTAAATTCTTCTAAATATCTGATTGGCTCATCTATCATAAGATGAGTATCAAAAATAAAATCATTATTTTTTCTAATTGATTTTATTAATCCAAAGCCAAATGAAATATTTGGCACAAAAATCCCATCCATTATGTCAAGATGAAGATATTTTATATTTGCATCTTTTAACTTATCCAAGTCAGCTTGGATATTTGAAAAGTTAGATGACAAAAGTGATGGTGCTAATTCTACCATTTTTCTCTCCTTCTTTTTATATCATCAAATAAAGTTAAGTAATTTTCATACCTTGTCTTGCTAATATATCCATTTAGTAAATCATCTTTAACCTTACATTTTGGTTCATTTATATGGTTACAATTATTGAATTTACATGACTTATTGTCAAATTCTTTGAAACAGTATTTAAGATTTTTCTCATCATCTATAAAGTCTAGGTCAAAACTATCAAATCCTGGTGTATCAAAAATGTTGGTATTTTTACCTAGATTGAATATTTCTATATGTCTAGTAGTATTCTTACCTCTTTTTGACTTTTCAGATATTGACCCTATTTCAATATCATAGTCAACAAGGTTTGATAAAAATGTAGATTTACCAACGCCAGATGACCCAGAAACTGCAGATGTTTTACCTTTTAAAAGATTCATAATTTTGTCTTTTGGAAAGTCATTATAATTATCTATAAATATTAGTTTATAACCAATATTTTCATACATTCTTATAAATTCCAAGTCTTTTTCTTCAGCTAAATCCTTTTTGGATAATATTATAGCAACATCTATATTTATATATTCACACATGGCTAAGTACTTATCTATATTAAATAAGTTTAGACTGGGATTTTTTATAGTTACAAAATATAAGATTTGGTCAATATTCGCTATATTTGGTCTTTTGATTTCATTTTTTCTCTCTAAGATATTATTTATATATCCCTTATTATCTTCTCTAATTTCAAACTCAACATTGTCCCCAACTAAAGGTTTTATATTTTGATTTCTAAAAACTCCCCTTGCCTTACACATATAACTTTCATCATTAGCTAAAACATAGTATATTTCTTTTTGGGCTTTTATTATTTTACCAATCATTTATTTACTTCATATACTCCTTTGGATTCTCCATCAACTAAAATTTGAACCCTTGTACCTACAACTGACTTAAAATTTAAACTTAAGGTACCATCATCTCCAACTTCTTTGCTAGTATGATTTTGGTTATATAATAAATCTGTTTTTTGATTATCATCTGAAAGCTTATATATTTTTATATTAAAACTTTCTTTATCTTTTGGTGGAGTAATTGAAAAACTAACATTTACAGCTTCCTGTTGTTTTTTCTTGTCTTTTCCATCTTTTTCTTCTTCATTAGATTTATTATCAGTATTTTCTTTGCGACTTGGATCCTTACCATTTGATACCACAAGATCTATCTTAGAATTTTCTGCAACTTCTGTATTTGCTGATATAGATTGTGAAATTACTATTCCCTTTTCGATTGACTCAGAATATTCATAATTTATATTTCTTACACTTATAGAAGAATTTTCTGCAATAGATATTGCCTTTTCCTCAGTTTGTCCTACAAGGTTAGGTACGCTTACATTCTTAACTTCTGGCTCTTTTTTACCAAGACTTACATTAATGTCAATTTCACTACCACTTTGTACTGTTTCTCCAACTCTTGGATTTTGACTAATAATTTTATCTTTTTCGACTGTATCAGAATATTCGCTATTTGTTTTTCCTAAAGAAAGTCCTACCTCTTTTAAGCTTTCTTCTGCTTGACTTACAGTCATATTTGAAAGGTCTGGAACTTTAACCTCTCTACCTTGACTTATAACTAAGTTTACTGTTGAATAAGGTTTTACCTTTGCCTTGGGACTTGGATCTTGTTCCATTACTTTTCCTTCACCATAGTTATTAGATTCTGCATAGCGTGAAACATTAGCCTTTAAGTTTTTTGATTTTAGAAGCTTAACTGCCTCATCCTCACTTAAGTTTAATACAGTAGGAACTTCAACCATATTTGAGTTAGAACTTCTAACATAGTAAAATACGCCTAAAGCTAAAGCTAAAATTACAAGAAATATAGGCCAAATTTTTCTTTTCTTCTTTTTTTCTTTAAGATTTTTATTATCATCTCCAGGACTGACATATATAGCTTCATCATCTTCTTTATCTTCTTTTTTCTCTTCTAAAATTTTATCTTCATCATTTCTTTCTTCTGCAGGAATCTTTTCTTCAACTATAGGAATAAAGCTTGTTTCTTCTATATTATCTTCAACTACAGGAATTTTGGCTGTTTGTTCTTTTTTTATAGATCCTATATTATAATTTTCATCTTCTAAGGCTCTTATTAGCTCCTTAGCATTTGTAAACCTATCTTGAGGATTTTTCTCAAGTAATTTCATTATTATATCATTTAGTCTGTTGGATAGATTTTTATTTATCTCTTTAGGCTCAACAGCCTCATCTTGTATATGCATTACAGCGATACCAACAGAATTATCTGCATCAAAAGGGACTTTTCCTGTTGCCATTTCATACATAACTACGCCTAGAGAATAAAGGTCTGATTTCTCATCAACAAATTTTCCCTTAGCCTGTTCTGGTGAAATATAGTGAACCGTTCCAAGAATCGATGATGTATAAGTTATAGTTGCATTGGTTGATACTCTTGCTATTCCAAAGTCTGTGACTTTTAATAAGCCATATTTATCCATCAATATATTTTGTGGCTTTATATCTCTGTGTATTATATTTGATTGATGAGCTGAGCTTAAGGCTTGAGCAATTTGTATTGAATAGTCAACTATATCATGATTTGAAAGTCCATTTTTATTCTTATCAATAAGATCTTTTAAGGTTTCTCCATTGACATATTCCATTACTATATAATGTATTTTTTTACCAGATATTAAATCTTCACCTATATCATATACACTTACTATATTAACATGACTAAGTCTAGCCGCAGATAAGGCTTCATTTGAGAATTTCTTTACAAACTCATCATCTTCTTCATATTGATCTTTTAATACTTTTATTGCAACTTCTCTTTGCAATAGTCTATCAGTAGCCTTATAGACCTTGGCCATTCCTCCAACGCCAATAAGTTCTCTTAACTGATACCTATTTCCTAATATTATATTATCCATTCTAACCTCAAATCATAATTGTAGTAACTGTGATATTATCATGACCGCCTTTTTTTATTGCTAAATCGACAAGATTACTAGATATTATATCTGCAGAATTATTAGAAGCTATTATAGATTCAATCTCTAAGTCTGATACTTCGTTTGTTAAACCATCAGTAACCATCAAGACATAATCTCCATCTTTCATATCGCAAGATCTCGATTCTGGTCTAAGAGTCTCACTTACTCCAACAGCTCTCGTTATAGCAGACTTATTATCAAAATTCATTGCTTCTTCTTTTGTAAGAGATCCAGAATCAATTAAGTCATTAATCAAAGAATGATCTCTTGTAATAGGGTGCAATTCATTATCAGTATAAATATATGCTCTAGAATCCCCAATATGGGTTATATGATAAGTTTTTTTATCATAATCTAGGCAAACACAAACCACTGTAGTACCCATATTAGAATATTCCTCATGGGTCTTTGAAAGGTCTAATATTTTAATATTTGCATCCTTTAAGGCGTCTTCTTGTAAGTCTATAAGTGATTTATAAGATTTTATATCAGAATTTTTAATAAACTCTATGTAATATTTTGTAGCAAGCCTTGAGGCTATTTCGCCACCCTTATAACCACCCATACCATCAGCTACAATAAAAAAACATTGATTATCTATTTCTAAATTTCCATAGTAATCCTGGTTTTGACTTCTTACCTTGCCGATGTTAGAAATCGTACTAAATTTCATTTCTACCTCGCATAGTTATTTCTAAGTTGTCCACATGATGCATCAATATCCCTTCCCATAGATCTTCTTATTGTAGTATTGAGACCATATTTATTGAGTTTATTTTGAAATTGATTCATAATGCTGGATTTAGTTTTTGAGTGTCTAAACTCTTCAATTGGGTTAAGAGGTATCAAATTAATGTGGATATTTTTACCTTTAAAAAGTTTAGACAATTCTTTAACATCTTCTTCTAGATTATTTACCTTGTCTATTACCACATATTCATAAGATACTCTTCTTTTTGTCTTATCTAAATAGTAATCACAAGCCTTCACTATATCAGAAATCTTATATTTGTTAGCAGTTGGCATATATTTTTTTCTTTTTTCATCAAAGGCATAATGTAAAGATACTGCTAAATTTACATCTAATTTAGAATCAGCAAGTTCTCTAATCCTATCAACAAGTCCTACAGTTGAAATAGTAATGGATCTATGAGAAAGATTTCTTCCTCTAGGATCTGTTGTTATTTCTATAAATTTAATAATATTATCAAAATTATCTAAAGGCTCTCCTATGCCCATTACTACTATGTTGTTTATAGTTGAATTTTCTCTTTCTAATAGATAAATCTCTTCTATAATCTCTGATACATGCAGGGATCTTTCAAGACCATTTTTTGTAGAGGCACAAAATTTACATCCCATCCTACAACCAACTTGAGATGATATGCAAATTGTCACCCTATCCTCATATTGCATGAAAACTGCTTCTATAATATTTTTATCATCTAATTCTATTAAATATTTTTTGGTATTATCAAGTTTAGATTTGAATTTTTTTACTATTTTTAATTTAGGAAAGTAAAAAAGCGAGTCAAGTCTTTTCCTTAAATCCTTAGAAAGATCAGTCATCTTATAAAAATCATTTAATTTATTAATATGAATTTGCCTAAAAACTTGCTTAGCTCTAAATTTTTTAATCCCTAAATTATCAAATATTTCTTCTAATTCCTCAATTGATTTGTCATTAATAGTTCTTTTCATAATTATATCTTTTCAAATTTCGTCATAAAAAATCCGTCTGTATTATCTTCAAATGGAGTGTATTCAATATATGGTTTATCATCTATTGCTATATTTTTTAGTCTTTTCTTTTTTGTAAGATAAATATAGTTGTCTAAATTTTCATACATACCCAGAGTACAAGTAGAATAAAGAAGAATTCCTCCTTTTTTTAAATACATAAATGCCCTATCTAATATTCTTTTTTGAAGACTTGCTAGTTTTTTCACTCCATCCATATCTCTATTATATCTTATCTCAGGTTTTCTATCCATAACACCAAGTCCTGAACAAGGTAGGTCACAAAGAACATAATCAAACTTTTCTTTATATTCAGCTATATATTCACTTGCATCAAAATTTGTAATTTCAATATTTTTAAGGTTTAATCTCTCTATATTTTCATTAATTTTTGATAGTTTATTAAAAGAAATATCATTTGCAATAATATTTGCATTATTATTTACTAATTCTCCTATAAGAGAAGTCTTTGTCCCAGGTGCTGCACATAGATCAAGAATATTTGATCTTTCTTTAGGATTAAGTTCTTCACATACTTTGATGGATGCTTCAGATTGGATAGTAAAAAGACCTGCTTTAAATTCATTTGTACTTGCAAGTTTACTTGGATTTGTAATTCTTAAAGACAATTTGGAAATTTTTGAATCTGAAACCTTATATCCCCTCTTTATTAGAATTTTCTTCAAATCATCTTTGCTTATTTTTTTGTTATTTACTCTTATAGATATGAATCTTTTATCATTTAATGATAAAAGAAATTTTTTTGTAAAATCTTCATCATAGGATAGGTTTAGATATTCGATTATCCAAATTGGACAAGAATATTTTATAGATAAGTACTCGTATTCATTTTTTATATTTATCTTAGATAAATTTTCTTCATCTCTTATAAAAGATCTTAAAATAGCATTTACAAAACCTTTTGATTTATTAGATTCTTTTTTGGTAACATTTACTAATTCATTTACAATAGCATAGTTTTTCCTATCTAAAAAATGAATATTATATATACCTACTTCGAGAATTAGAAGGACTTTTTTATCTAATTTTTTTATCTTTATCTTCGATAATTTACTAATAATATAGTCAAGATAGAGTTTTCTTTCAATAACTCCGTATATACTTCTTGTTATATATGAAATATCCTCTCTCTTGCTTGCTATTTTATTTAAAATATCTGTAGACTTTTTGTTTTCGTAAAAAACTTCATAAAGTCCATCTATTATCAACTTAAAGTCATCCATACTAATCTATGTATATTCCCTTTTCAAAGTCATTTCCCAATAAAAAAGATTTTACATCCATAGCTTTTTTACCCGGAAATTGTATAATTTCTACTTTTATAGCCCCATCTTTGCATCCTATCTCTATCAAGTCATTTTTATTAGCCTCATATACAAAAGATGGTTTAGAGTCTTCTTTAACTATCGCCTTAGCCTTAAGAATCTTTATATTTTCACCCTTATAATTAAAATATGCCTTAGGAAATTCTACAAATGCTCTAACTTTATTTACTATATCTTGCTTATTTCCATTCCAATCGATTTTACCCATTTTCTTATCAATCTTTTTTGTGAAAGTTGCCTTAGTGTCATCTTGCTTTATTCTTTTGGCAAACTTTTCTTCATAGTTAAGAACAGCTTCAAGAATCGCCTTACTCCCAAGATCCGACATCTTTTCACTTAAACTTATAAAATCATCTTCCTCTTTTATTTCATATTCTTTTTGATTTAATATATCTCCACTATCCATCCCCTTTTCTATAAGCATTGCTGTAGCATGCGTTATTTTCTCACCATTTAAGAGGGTATATTGGATTGGACTAGCTCCTCTATATTTTGGTAGAGATGAAGGATGAAGGTTTATAATCTTATTTTCAAATTTATCTAGTAGCTTTTCTCCTATAAGTTGCCCGAAGGCAACTACAACTATAAAATCAATTTTTCTATCTGTAAGTTCTTTTAGAAATTCATCAGTGTTTACAGAATCAGGAGTTAAGACATCAACTCCTTTATCAAGGGCATATTGTTTAACAAGTGTTGGTCTAAATTTATTTCTATTTCTTTTTTTATCTTTACCACTAACAACTAAATCTACGTTTATATTTTCATTATTATAAAGAACATCCAAAGTTTTTAGAGCAAACTTTGGACTTCCCATAAAACATATATTTATTTTTCTATTGTACATCTTTGACTTCCTCTTCATAATCATCAATAAAAAGTTTGCCATTTAAATGATCAATCTCATGACATAAACAGACTGCCTTAAGTCCCTCTGCTTCTATCTGTTTTTCTTTTCCATCTTCATTTAAATATTTTACTATAACATGTGCTGGTCTTTTTACATTTGCATTAAAATTAGGTACAGAAAGACAACCTTCTACTCCAATTTGTTCGCCATCAGCTTCTATTATTTCGGGATTAATTAGCTTGATTAAACCATCCTCATCTCTAACATCTACTACTATAACTCTTTTTAAAAGACCTACTTGTGGTGCTGCAAGTCCCACACCATCGGCTTGATACATTGTATCAGCCATATCATCAAGTAAAACTCTTATTTTATCTGTAACTTCTTTAATTTCTTTTGATTTTTTTCTTAAAATTGGATCTCCAACTTGTCTTATATTTCTAATTGCCATATAAGCCTCCTTTAAATACTTTACTTTAATAGAATTTAGCTTCAATTATCAAAATCAATAGAATATATCTTTGAAATTCCGTTATCTTCTATAGTTACACCATGGATTTTATCAGCTAATTGCATAGTGGTTTGTCTATGGGTTATCATTATGAACTGTGTTTTATCTGATAAAGACTTTAGATAATTTATATATCTTTTTATATTAGATTCATCCATTGCTGCATCAATTTCATCTAATAGTGAAAATGGTGCTGGATTTGTTTCAAATATTGCAAACAATAAAGCTACTGCTGTCAAAGACTTTTCCCCTCCTGATAAAAGTGAAAGTGACTTTGTAGTTTTATTTGGTGGGCATGCACTTATTTCTATTCCTGCATTTAAGAAATCATCTGAGTCAAGGCTAAGTTTCGCCTTTCCTCCCATAAACAATTCTTTAAATATTCTTTGAAATTTATCATCTATTATATTGAAATTTTTAATGAATTCTTTTTTCATCTCTACTTCAAGTTTTTTTATCATTTCTTCTATATCTTTTTTTGACTCTTCCAAATCAGTTTTTTGTTTATCTAGAAAATCAAATTCATCTTTTGATATTTTATAAGATTCTTTAGAGTTTTCATCGAAAAATCCTACTTTTGATAGGTCTTTTTGTAATTTAAATAAATCTTCTTTTTTAACAGAAATTTTATCATCAAAGATTTTCTTATCTTTTAGGAGCTCAATTGATTCAGATATAAAAGGTCTAATTTCATCTTCCAAATTTTTATAGTCCTTAGATATAGACTCTAGACTATAATTTATCTTCACACTCTGCATGGAAAGATCATTTAATAGTTTCTCAATTTCTTTTGCTTCGATAATAAGTTTAGAATTTTTTAGTTTCTTATCCTCGATGTTATTTTGTATAGCTTTAACTTTATCTTTTAATTCAATTTTTCTTTTGTTTGAATATTCAATCTTAAGTCTTATTTTTTCAATTGTATCTTCTAATTTTTTTATATCTTTTTTTATAGACTGTTCAAATTTATTAGAATAAGATATAGAATCTTGTAAATTTTGAATTTCACTTTCTTTATCTCTTATATTATTAACATATATATTTAAATCCCTTTTATTTATTTCAATATTATTTTCTAATTTAAATATATTATTAGATAAATCATTCAAAGTGGTTGTAAGATTTTCAATTACCTTTTCTAAAGATTCTCTATTTTTTTTTAGATTTTCTAAATTTTTCTTATAAACATCAATGTTTGAGTCATCTTCTTTTAAATCTTCTAATTTAAGTGATTCATTTAATTCATTAATTCTTTTTCTATTACTTTCTAATTCATAGTTTGACTTATCAATTTCTCTATTAAGCTTATCCATAGACATTTTTAACTCATCTAGATACTGACTAATCTTGTTTTTTTCTTTAATTTTATCATTAAACTTATTCTCTTCTATAGTAATTTTTTTTGATAAGTCTTTTTTATCTTCTCTTAATTTTAAAATCCTATTTCTTATATCACTTATTTTCTTATTTCTATTAAGTATAGCAGTATTACTACTTCTGGATTTATTGACGCCTGCAACCATTGAACCCCAAGTATTTATGAGATCAAGATTTAACGAAATTATTCTATACCCTTTTATCTTATTAGATAAACTAATTGCATCATCTATATTTTTGACAACTACTGTATTATATAAAAAATGGTTAACAATATGTTCAAGTTTTGGATCATATCTTACTAGCTCATATGCCATAGCTATTACTTCGTCTTCATTAACTTTTGGTTTTCTACTTTGTTTAATAGAGTCAATAGGTAAAAATGTAAGCCTTCCTAGTTTATTTTTATTTACAAAATTAATTATTTCCCTAGTTTCTATCTTAGTCCTTGTTACAATATTTTGTAGACCTTGTCCTATAAGATTTTCTATTATATTCTCATATCCTTCTTTAACCGTTATTAGGTTTGCTAAAGTATCAATATATAAGTCTTCTATTTTGGTTCCCTTACTTTTGTTTAAAAAATCAGAAACAGAATAAAAATACCCTTCATGTTTTTCTAAAAGAGATTTTTGAATCTTATAGTTTGAAATTTCTTCTTTACTAGAGATATTATTTTGATTAATAAGATTTTTTAATCTTTCTATCTCATTGGAATTTTCATTAATTTTTTTTGAAATATCACTGAGTTTATTTTCGCTTTCTTCTTTCTTATCATTTAAATCTTGATATTTGTTTCTTAGAATTTCACTATAAGAAGATATTTTTTCAATATCTTTTTCTAAATTCTTAAGTCTTTCTTTTATTCTTTGGTTTTCTTCTTCTCTTTGTTTTTTTAAAATAGACTTAGTTTTCTGATTTAAATCATAATCATATACATTTTTTTCAAGAATAGATATTTCTTTGGAAATATTCTTTAAGTTTTTCTTATTTCCATCAAGATCTATTATTATATTCGACTTCTCTTTATCTTTTTTGCTTTTAAGACTAAGCATATTTTTAATATCTTGTTTAGTTTTTTCTAATTTTTTGTTTTCAATTTCAAGTGTATTTTGAGTATCTTCTAATTTATTTTTATAATTTTCCTTATCTTTTGTATTTCTATCTAAATCTTTTTGATTATAATCTAACTTTTGAAAATCTAGTTTAATTTGATTATTAAAATCTACAATCTTTTTTTCGAGATTTTGAGATTCATTTTCCATAGAATCATTTAATTCTTCTAATTCATTCGACTCTTTAGCTATAGGTTCAAGAGCTTTTTTTACCTTATTAAAATAGGCAGTTTTTTCTTCTTTTTTAAGATTTATCTCGTCTAGCTTTTTATATAAACTTTTCTTCTTGTCATTTAATCCTTTTGATTTAGACTTTAAATATATTAGAGATAGAGAATCTAACTTATCGACTATTTCTTTATGCTTATCAAAATTTTTAGCTTCATCTTCTAATCTTTCATTATCTTTTTTCTTATATTCCCATTCCCTTTGGATAACTTCAAGATCTTCATCTACCTTACTTAGTTTTTTAAGTGATTCTTCTCTTCTATACTTGTGGGTTGCAATTCCACTTGCCTCTTCAAATATATTTCGTCTTTCTTGGCTAGATGAATTTAAAATTTCATCTATCCTCCCCTGACCTATTACAGAATATCCTTCTTTTCCAATACCTGTATCTAAAAATAGTTCCTTTATATCCTTAAGCCTTACTCTTTTTCCATTTAATCTATATTCATTATCTCCATTTCTATATATTCTTCTTGATACTTTTATAAGATCATAGTTGCTATCTAGTTTCCTATCTTTATTTTCAAAAGACAGATTCACTTCCGCCATATTCATTGGATTCTTATCATCACTTCCTTGAAAGATTACATCATTCATGTTCTTTCCCCTGAGTGATTTCGCAGATTGTTCTCCAAGCACCCATTTTACAGCATCTGCTATATTGGATTTTCCTGATCCATTCGGACCAACTATTGCAGTAATTTGATTATCAAATTTTATTTTAGTCCTTTTAGCAAAAGACTTAAATCCTTTTAATTCAACGCTTTCAAGTTTTATACTAATTCACCACCGTAAGTTTTCTCCACATAATTTTTTATAAATTTACCTATATCATATGTTATATTTACATTTTTATAAGATATATATGACTTATCACTTTCTTTGAAATTAAGCTTTATTCCATATTTATCATAAAAGTATTTCTTATTTGAAGCTTTATTTCCTGCTATTATGGAAATTTCTCGAGGATTTATATTGATTTTTATGAACTCTTTTAAATTATAGTCTCTTATTAATTTTTCTAAATAAATCCTATTAATGAAAGATTCTACCAATTGCCTAAAAGCAGCATGAAAAGGACCTGCAACCACGTCCTTACCTTTGTTTATATTATCAGTAGGTTGAAGACCTACCCTAATTATATTAATATTTTTATAGAAATAAATCATATATATTTCAGATGAAACTCTTATAGCATCACCAAGGCTTAAAGCTTCAAATGAACCTTCATTATATAAGATCTCGAGTTTAGTATCTTTTATTACAAGCGTAGGATAGATTCTAACCATATCAGGTTCCATTTTCACAGACTTTATAGCTGTTTCTATAGATTTTTCATAAGAATCCTTAAAAAGTCCTGGCATAATTTGATGACCTAGGATAAAACCATATTCTTTTATAAGTTTTGATGCATTAAGAGAATCCAGACTTGTATGCCCTCTCTCATTTGCTTCTAGAATTTCATCATCCAATGACTGGATACCTAGCTCAATTATATCTACTTGATATTTTTTTAATATATCAAGAATAGAATTATTTATATAATCAGGTCGGGTCGATAATCTGATTCTATCAATAATTCCCTTCTTTTTGTAGTCTAGTGCTATTTTAAGATAAGAAATCATAAGAGTTGTGTCTAGCCCTGTAAAAGATCCGCCAAAAAATGCTATCTCCTTTAAATTATCATTTTTGGGAAAATAAGATAGGTAGCTTTCAATTTGTTTAATTGTATTTTCTGTATTTATTGAATCCTTATAATTTGTAATCTTAACTTGATTACAGAATGCACAATCATGTGGACATCCTAAAAAAGGTATAAAGATTGGAATAATATATTCTTTTTTAGACATTTGTTAACTTCTTGTATGCTTTCTTTGCAGCCATTTGCTCAGCTTCTTTTTTATTTTTTCCAAAGCCTTGACTTAGCTTTTTATTTTTCGCATAAACTTCCATATAAAAAGTCTTGTCATGCTCTGGTCCTTCTTCCTTTACAAGCTTATATTTCAATATAATTTTTGAAGTCTTATTAAAATATTCTTGTAGTTTAGTTTTATAGTCTATAAAAAGAAGGTCATCATTTAAAAGTTTCTTAACAGTTCCTAAATAATTTTTAAGTAAAAAATTTTTAAGATAATCATAACCTGCATCTAGATAAAGTGCTGCACAAAATGCTTCAAAAGTATCTGCCTTAACAGACTTCTTATTTTTTCCTTGATGATTAATTTCACCTTTTCCAAATAATAAGTAATCAGATAAGTTGAATTTTTCACTTGCTTTCGAAAATGACGAAGTACAAACAATTCTCGATCTGATTTTTGTAAGCTTACCTTCAGGGTAATTTTTATGATTTTTATAAAGCTCTTCGCTTACAATTAAATCAAGAACTGAGTCCCCAAGAAATTCTAGTCTCTCATTAGAAAGCTTATTTTCTTCTTTTGTTTCATTTATATATGAAGAATGTGTAAAGGCCACATCTATAAGATTTTTATCCTTAAATGTGTAACCTATACTTTCTTCAAATTTTTTTATTTTTTCAAGTCTTTCTTTTGATAAATTCATTAATTTTTGCTTTCAATTAAAGATACTACATCTGAGAATTTTTCTATCTCATCTAGTTCATCATCAGAAAATTCAATATCATACTTATCTTCTACTGCCATTATAAAATCAAGCATATCTATTGAATCTATGTCATAATCAGATATATTTTTGTCAAAATCAATATCATCCCTGTCAATATCTAAATTTTCTAATACTAATTCTATTAATTCGTCTCTAATCATTTTAATTCTCCTCTTATTTTTTCAATTGTATTTGTATTTATATAGTCTATAAGTCCAAGAATTGCTGACTTAAAAGCCTTTTTATTAGAATTTCCATGTGCCTTATAGACATATTGATTTATACCCAAAAGTGGTGCTCCACCTATATCATCCGTATTATACTTTGATAAATTTTCTTTTAAACTATCCTTTAAAAGTGCTCCACCAATTTTAGTTTTCAATGATTTATATATTGAATTTTTAATTTCCTTACTAAGCAGGCTAATTATACCTTCTGCAGTTTTTATAGCAATATTACCATCAAATCCATCAGCTATTACTATATTAGTTTTTCCAGTAAAAAGGTCTCTTGCTTCGATATTGCCTTTAAAATTAAGGTCTGTATCTTTTAATAGTGCATAAGTTTCCTTGCTTACTTTATTTCCCTTATGCTCTTCCACTCCCACATTTAATAAAGAAACTGTTGGATTGTCTATATGAAGTACATTTTTTGCAAATACACTTCCCATAATTGCAAAGTCTCTTAAAAACTCTGCCTTACAGTCCATATTTGCTCCAGTATCTAATAAAAGTGTTTTATTTTCAAAAGTTGGTAAACTTGTTGCTATACAAGCTCTTTTTACTCCTTCTATTCTTCCAGAAATAAATAAGCCACTTGCTAAAAGTCCTCCAGTTGATCCTGCCGAAATAAGACCACTATAATTATCTTCATTTAATTTTTCAAATCCCTTTACTAGGCTTGAGTCTTTCTTTTTTCTTATAGCTCTTACTGGATCTTCATTGTTATCTATTCTATCTTTTGCATCTATAATTTCATAGATATCTATTCTTTGTGAAATTATATTTTCAATTTCCTCTTTATCTCCAACAAAGACTGGTATAAAATCTTTTTCTTTCAAGGCTTCTATAGTACCCTCTATAGGTATTTCGATGCCATCATCAGCTCCATAAGTATCTACTATAATTTTCATAATTTCCTCTTTTTTTAAAATTAAAAAAAAGATAGTGTTACCACTATCTTAATCTAACTCAAGAACTTCTTTGCCTTTATGATAACCACAGCTTGGACAAACTCTATGTGGTAACATTGGTTCATTACAATTTGGACACTCTACAAAAGATGCTTTGTTTAATCTGTAAGCTGAAGCTCTTCTTTTATTTTTTCTTGTTTTTGATGTTCTTCTCTTAGGTACTGCCATTCTAACACCTCCTAGCTATGAGTTTTAGCAATCTTAAATATTATATAAGCTAATTTTAAAATTGTCAAGTTAAACTAGTCTTTTAGTATCTCTAGCTATCATTAATTCTTCATTAGTTGCAACAACAAATACTTTTACTCTAGAATCATCTGTAGATATTAGGTGAGCTCCTCCACGAACATTATTCTTTTCAGAGTCAATCTTTATACCAAATTGTTCAAATCCATTCATTATATCTTCTCTCATAGTGATTGAATTTTCGCCAATTCCTCCAGTAAATACTATAGCTTCAACATTTCCAACTTCTGCCATGTATCCTGCTATATATCTTTTGGCTCTATTTGCAAACATTTTAAGTGCTATCTCAGCTCTCTTGTTTCCATTATTAGCTGCATCTTCTAAATCTCTAAAGTCTGAAGATACTCCAGAAACTCCCAATACCCCAGATTCTTTGTTTAATACATTATCTATTTTCTTAGTATCATATCCATATTCATCCATTAAAAATGTTACTACAGCTGGATCTAAATCACCACTTCTTGTTCCCATTACAAGACCTTCAAGAGGTGTAAGTCCCATACTTGTATCATATGACCTACCATCTTTAACTGCACATATACTTGAACCATTTCCTAAATGACATGAAATCATATTAAGTTCACTTTGATCTTTTCCTAGAAGTTCAGCTGTTTTTTGAGTTATAAAGTCATGGCTTGTTCCATGGAAACCATATTTTCTAATTGATTGTTCTTCATAGTATTTATAATCAATTCCATAAAGGAAATTTTCTTCTGGCATTGATTGGTGGAATGCTGTATCAAATACTGCAACATTTTTAACATTTGGAAGAAGTTTTTCACAAGCTTCAAGTCCCATCATATTTGCTGGATTGTGTAATGGTGCGAATTTAGAATATTCTTTAACTGCTTTTTTAACCTCATCATCTATTAGCACAGAGCTTGTAATTTTTTCACCACCGTGTACGAATCTGTGTCCTACTGCATCAATTTCAGAAAGATTTGATATAACACCATTATCCTCATCTGTTAAAGCATCAAATACATGTTTTACAGCTTGGGTATGGTCTTTCATGTCTTCTTCAATTATAAATTCATCTTCACCTTTTTCTTGCTTAAGTCTTGATCCATCAATTCCTATTCTTTCTACAAGACCCTTTACAAGAACTTCTTCATTATCCATATCAAATAATTGATACTTAAGTGATGAAGAACCACAGTTAATTACTAATATTTTCATTTCATCCTCCATAAATACTTTAATATACTTCTTTTGATTTAACTTTTAGAATCTTAGGATTGTAAATATCTTTTATGAAATCATATGACCTGCTTTTATCATAATTATAGTCTATATCAAAATCATTTTTTGCAATAATTTGTCCGTTTAAGCTTAAATTGCAATCATTTATCGATTTTATATCACCACTTATAATAAGTAATCCATTAATTTCTAAATCCTTTTCTAATATTAAATTTCCATCAATTATAAGTATACCACTTATTTTACAAGCTGTCTTTGATTTATCATTAAAATCATCTAGACTCTTATTATCATTATTTTCGCTTGATTTAGCTTCTACTATTGAATTTTTTCTATCATTTTTAATTATAAGCTCATTTGTAACTTTTATCTTTGAATCTAAGTCCCTGTCTAAAACAAGTTTTTCATATTCTTTAAATTCATATTCTTTGAATTTTAAATTTTTAAAAAATTCATCAAATTTGTCATTAAGAATTATCTTATCTTCATTGTATAGTTGGTACTTATCATATAATTCCAAGAAAACTTTACTTTCCGCTCTTACCTTTTTATATGAAATATCTTTTTCCATTAAAAAATTATTATCAGATATTTTCGATATTAATAATTTCTCTTCTTCTCCCATATAATCAATCTTATAAGAAAATTTTTGTCTACTAGCTTTGTTCTCGTTAATTTTTTCTAAAAACTCAGTAAGCCTCTCATCATTACTTAGAGCTATATTATTTAAAGATTCAAGTTTATAAATTATTTTTTTCTTATTGTAAATATCTTCATTTAAATCTTGGTTATTCAAACTTTGCCTGTAAATGAAACTTAGACTTATGGATATAATGCTAAGAATTATTAATACATATATACTTATAAATGCCTTATTTTTCATAAGTTTTTCCTATAAAAGTTTTATAAAAAGAAGTCGATTCTTCTTCTATAAAATCAATACTTATATCAAATCCTTGCCTTTTTTTATCATAAACAATATTGGAATTTTTGCAAATACCTATAGGAACAGCTACCTCCCTATTTTTTCTAGAATCAGTATTTCTTATATATGCATAAAGATTATTGCCATTTTGTTCAAACCTATAAGTGGATAGTGATTCTTCATTTTGAACGTAAAGAATAAAATTTGATTTAGAATTATTTTCTTCTATTTCTTTAGAACTTCTTATAAGATTTTCTATATAAAGCATGCAATTAGTAGAATTCTTGTAGTCCATTTCTTGATGAAAACTTCTATTGCTTAATTTGAAATTTACAAAGATTAAATTGTTTATCAATAAAATCAATATAGAACTTATAAATAAAACCAATATTAGTTCTAATAAAGTAAATCCACGTTTTTTCATTTTTCTACCACCAAGTCAAGAACATATTTATTTTTATAAACTTTTATATGTTTTAACTTATAATTATATTCACTTATCTCAACATTTATGTCAAAACCATTACAATTTTCTATATATGTGCCTTCATCATTTTCCTTATATAATTCTAGTACTTCTTGCATAGCAAAAATTAACCTTGAATCACTTTTTATTTTATCTGAATCATTATATACAGAATATAGGGAAGGTAGAAGATACATTGCAATTACTGAAATTAAAAATAGACCAATTATTACTTCAACCAAAGTAAAAGCCTTAAGTTTTTTATTCATTCATTCTTATCCTTCCTGCTATTGGAGAAATTATATATCCATATCTTCTCTTATCTGAACTAAAATAAATAGTCTGAGCATTAACTACAACACCATTCGACCTAAATTTTAGTTTGTATGTCTTATTTGCCCTTAAATACCTAAACTTTACATATTTATCATCATTATTATTAATATCAGTAATATTTTTTATAGTATATGTATCATCAACAGCTTTAAAGCTATAGATGTGACCACTAGAAAGCGCCTTTTCCCTACAATAATTAAGATCTGCCAATAGGGTTTTAGCTTCATTTTTTTCTTTTATATTTCTATAGATACCACTTCTAATAATAAAAACACTTGATAATACAGAGATTATTGCTAGAACTATAATCAACTCTACAAGGCTAAATCCTCTTTTTTTCATAACCCACCTCATATATTTATAATGTAAAGATAAGACAAAAATATATATGGACAAAAAGCAATCATTATTTTAGTAGACTTTCTTTTAATAGCCATTATTATAGCAAAAAAAGCTCCTATCCAAATAGAATAAAATAAAAATTCTACAATATTTTCATTCTTTATAAATAAAAATAAACTTAGATAGAAAAAATAGTCACCATCTCCAATATTTCTTTTTGAAATAATATATATAAATAAGAAAATAAAGGAGAATATCAATACAATTTTTAGAAATCCTATATTAAAAGATAGGTAAAAAAACCTATAAATGAGTCCTAAAAACATTAATATGTAAATATATACCATATCTATATATAAGCTTTTGATATCGATTGCTGATATTACTAAGCAAAGAATCAAACTAAAAAAAATAATAATGCTCTGAATAGTAATTCCATATCTAAAGACCAGTACTGAAAGAACAGCACCTAACAATTCAAATAAGGGATAAGTTAAGCTTATCTTATAGTTGCAATTTCTACACTTTCCCCTAAGCATTATAAAAGAAATTAATGGTATAAGATCAATGTTAGAAATCTTATGCTTACAGTTTGGACAATGACTTCTTGGATATATTATACTTATTTGTCTAATATTCCTATCTACTAATAAATGAGAAAAGGAACCAAATATGGTTCCCAGAAAAAATACAAATATCCAGTATATCATTTGACTTCATCTGGATCTACAGTAACCGTTTCATTTTTAGGATCTATAGTTACAGTATATGTTACCTTATTATCAAAATTATCATTCTCAAATCTTGGAAGTTCAGGCCACTTATCTACATAAGCTTTTTCATGTTGTTCCTTTGTCCAAGTAACTTCTTCGCCAACGCCATTCATTTCATTTAGCTTAACCAACCCAGCTGTCTTAAGCATAGATACATTTGAATTATGAGCAGTTATAGCTGCCTGATCTTTAGACTTTTGATATCTAGGTATAGCAATGGCTGCAAGTATTGCTATGATTGCTATCACTATTACAAGCTCAATTAAGGTAAAACCATTTCTCTTTCTTATCTTTTTCATAACTATCCTCCTTAGAAATCTATATTATTTACCGAGTCAAACATCGGTATTGCTACAGAAAATACAACAAATGCTACAATCGTTGCCATTATAAGTATAAGAACGGGTTCAGCGAGGGCAGAAATTCTTTTTAGCCTAAAAATATATTCATTGGCATAATAAGAAGATGCCTTTTCCAAAGATCTTGACATATTACCACTATCTTCTCCAATTTTCACCATAGAAATCATAAGATTTGAAAATATATTTTCTTTACTAATTGCATCTGATAAGGACAAGCCATGCCTTAGGCTGCTTTTGATATTTTCAAACTTAGCTTTAATATATTTATTTTTAAAAGAATCTTTTATTATATCCATACAATCAATTATAGAAATATCACCTCTTTTTAATATATAAAGCAGAGAAGTGATTTGGTATTCTACATTAAGCATCCTAAATTTTTTAAATAGAAAAGACTTAAATAAAATACTATCTATTTTTATTCTATATTCTTTCTTACTCATTAAATATATTAAAAATAAACATAATACTATTAATATTAATAATATATTTAGTCCATTCTTTGTCATAAACTCAGATATTGACAAAAGAAATCTTGTAGCCAGTGGAAGCTCATTATGACTATTTTCGAATACCGATATAAATGTGGGCAAAACTTTTGTAGTCATTATAATAATAACTATAAATGTCACTAACAAAAGTATTACTGGATATATAAAAGCCTGTTTAATCTGACTTTTATTTTTGCTGTCTTCGGTTAAATATTTTGATAATTCATCTAATATATAAGAAAGGTTTCCACTTTCATCACCACTTTTTATAAAAGCTATAATTAAAGGTCCCATGGCTTTTTCTTCAAATTTAAAGGCATCATAAGCCTGGTAACCTTCATTAAGTTTTGCCTTTATATTAGTCAAAGACTTATTAAGCTTCTTATCAAGTCCTTGACTAATTATTATTTCTAAACTATCATAAAGCGATATTGATGAATCAAGCAATAAGGCGAGTTGCTTTAAAAATAAAGCTAAGATATTGGAGTTAATTTTAATATTTCCAATATATTTATTAAAAAATTCCTTGAGCTTTTTTAAGTTAATATTATTCAATTATACTTCTAATAATTCTTTATTTTTCTTATCTACTATTATATCTATATTATCAATATATTTTTCAGTAATGTTTTGAATTTCTTCTTCTATAGAATATCTATCATCTTCTGTAAGATCCCCAGTTTTTTCTGCTTTTTTTACAACATCCATATTATCCCTTCTTATATTTCTAATTTGGATTTTGCTATCTTCAGAATATTCTGATACTTGCTTTGTCAATTCTTTTCTTCTTTCTTCAGTAAGAGATGGAAAAGGAAGCCTAATTACTTCACCATCATTTTGAGGATTGATTCCTATATCTGATTTATTAATAGCTTTTTCAATCTCTTTAATATTTGACCTATCCCAAGGCTTAATAACTAACAATCTTGGTTCTGGTATAGAAATTGTTGCGGCTTGATTGATTGGTGTTTGGGTTCCATAATATGAAAATGTAATCCCATCTAATATTGAGTCATTGGCTCTACCTGCTCTAATTTTGGAAATTCTAATTTCGAATGATTCTACCGCCCTTTTCATTTGAGATTCTGTATCCTTAATAATCTTCTCGTACATCAAAAACTCTCCTTTACAATTGTTCCTATTTCTTTTCCTTCAACTATCTTAACTAAATTACTTGGATCATCTATACCAAAAACTAAAATCGGCATATTATTGTCCATGCATAAACTTGTCGCAGTGGAGTCCATAATTTGTAATCTCTTTTGTAAAATTTCACTGTAGGTTAACCTATCATATTTTTTTGCATCGTCATACTTATTAGGGTCTTTATCATAAATACCATCAGTACCTTTCTTTCCTAAAAGTATTACATCTGCACCAATTTCTAGAGCTCTTAAAGAAGCTGTAGTGTCTGTTGAAAAATATGGAAGTCCAGTACCAGCTGCAAAAATAACGACTCTCCCTTTTTCAAGATGCCTTGCTGCTCTTCTTCTTATATATGGTTCCGCTACTTCTTGCATATTTATAGCTGTCATTAGTCTTGTTTCAAGATTCATTTTCTCAAGTGCATCTTGAACTCTAAGACCATTCATAACTGTTCCTAACATACCTATAGTATCACTGGTAGCTCTTTCAACATTTCTACCACTTCTACCTCTCCAGAAGTTTCCTCCGCCTACAACTATGGCTATTTCAAGACCCATTTCTTTGGTTTTTTTGATATTGTTACAAATATTGTCTATTGTAGCATCATCAAATCCAAATCCTTTGTCTTTGGCAAGCGCTTCTCCACTTAATTTTAAAACTACTCTTTTAATATTGCGCAAAACTTTTCCTCCTATTAGTAAAATTATATCCTATTTTGAAATTTTCATAAAGTTATAAGTTATAAGTTTTAAAATTTTATTAGATAGTTTACTATATGTATATCTACCCAAATCAGAAAAATAAAATCTTTATAAAAAATAGTCAAGCTTTCACTTGACTCAGCCTATGGATAAATCAGATAAATCCTTAAAATTTTAATATATTTTGTCTATAGTACGATGGACTATTGCAGAATAAATTAATCGTTCTAAAATTATTACAAACTCCTCCACGACAATTTGGACTCTATAAGCCGACAGGCTATACTCAAATTGTCTAAAAGTAACTTGTAATGATTCAACTTTAGAATTCATAATTTTGCAACAGCCCATTTTATTAAAATATTTGACCAGTGCTGTAATGTTTTTTCTATTTATTGAATTAGTTCTTTCTCTTTCGATTGTATCAACGTATTTTTCAAATACTTCTGCATTAAAATATGTCTTATCAAATAATTTAGGCATCTAAATCCTCCTATAAAATACCTTTCTTGTTAGCTTCAAGCATTTCCTCATAAGTCATATCTTTTAATTCCTTTTCTCCTATAGATCCAGACTTACCCATGCTTCTTTGCTTTGGTTCTTCCTCAGTTTTAAATAGGTATGAATCACTTTCTTTTAGCCCCTCAATTTGTGCCTTTAAATCATCATTTAAGTTTTTAGAATCCTTTAGACTATCAATATCAAGTAAAGCCTTAGCTGCCTTTAAGTTTCTACTACCAGCATTAACCAAGCCTAAATCTATAGCATTATTTAAAGTTATATTGTCCATATCCTCTTTAGCTTTGATTTGTGCCTGTTCATACTTGTTTTTATATTCTTCAGCACTTGCCTTAATTGATTCAATATCCATATCCTTAAACGCTTCTATCTGCTCATTTGCACTTGCAACTTGATTTTTAAAATTTTCATTTTCAGTTTTTAAAGTTTCAAAGTTATTTTTAAGTTGGTTATAATCTTCAACTTCTTTTCCTCTTAACTTAAAAACTGCCGCTATCTGTTCATCATTTAAACCTATCTCTTTTAATTCTTCCGTCTTCATAAAACATCTCCTTTTAAGCTTTTTAAGTCGTTGCTCTGACTTAGATATTTGTTTTTTTGCATTTTAGGTCTGCTTTGACCATGGCGAAGCTTAAAGGATTTGAACCTTTATCTTCCAGATTTGGAGTCTGGTGTTTTTCCTGATTAAACTAAAGCTCCAAAAAAAATCGCACGATTAACTCATGATTATTACTAGGCTATGACTACCTCTAAACGTAATAACTCACGATTATCGCACGATTATTTTAGATTATTTTTTTATTTATTATTAAAGCTATTACTATAAATGTTATCCCAATTAATAAACTTATCCATAAGGGCGACAACACCCAAATCCACGACCAATTAATATGATTAGTGAGTTTTAAAAATATAAACAACAAGGTTAATAAACCGAAAAAACCTATACCATTACCATTACAATTTTCACTTTCCATAATTACTCCCCTTAAAAAAAGCACATCTAACAAGTGCTAGTGTGCTTTATTTTAAAATTCATATGTTATTAATAGTTGCTTATATAAGAGTATGTTTTTTCATCATAATCATGATTTCTAAAGAAAATGTCATCATGAATATTTTGAGCTTTTCTTCCAAAATCAGTCAAATCAAAATTTTCATCCATACCATTTTCGCCACAGACTAATTCCAAATCTATATCCGATAATAAATCTTCTAAATCGTTTAACGTTTCTGCCTCTTTAATTTTTTCTTTTCCATTTTTAAGATATTTAGTAATAAACTCTCTCTCATAATCTGTTATTATAAACATAATTACCTTCTTTTTTTGTTTTGACTAGTTTGTATTAGCCTACCTCTGTCTATATCTAAAGTAACTTTTACTGCACTATTTATATATTGGTTTCGCTCTTCATTTTTTACAATACTGCGTTTTATTTTATTAGGATTCAGTAATGATTTTTTTATTTCGTTTATGTCAACGCCCCTTCTCATACCTTTTTTAGGTATATCATCATGGGCATGTTGACCGATAACTCTATCTATAAAATGGGTCCCGTATTCATTTATTTTTATCCCATCTTTGGTTGTTATACCTACTAGTTTATCATCAATTTCTTTGGAAAATTCAATGTATCTGTCAATTCCTACTAAAACAGAAATATCTTCATTATCAACAGCTTTTTTAAAACCTTCAAGTAGCCACATCTGATTATTGTCTTTTATCCTATTAACAATTCTATCAGCATCTTTATAATTCTTTGTACCTAAATAATCCCCATATAAAGTTTGATTTAATTTTCTATTCGCCCAAACTTCCTTACTTGCCTTACTTCTATTATACCCATAAACGTTAGTATTTACACTGGCAGGGCGAAGTTTTCCAGCCTTATTAAAATCTTTATATAACTGTCTTTGCCTTTGTAATCTTACCTGGGCTATTAGCTTACTTTCTTCATCTCCCACCTTTTCATACATCATAACCCTATGCTTATATTTTCTTATAGTTCTTTCAATCTGTCTTTGCTTTTGGGTTGCTTCATAATAAGTATATTCCTTACCATCAAACTCAAAAGGCTCTGGATCTATATCGTCAAGCATTTCTTTAGTCCACTCTTTTTCTGATATCCCCTCAAAGAATGGATACCAATTATGCCTGCAATTTGCACCCATAAATCCAGTAACTTCTCCATATCCAATGTCATCTAAACTTAAATACTTACTATTCTCACCCGATATAGACACAACTTGCCCTTGCCATACCGCATGGCTTGGTCTAGCTCCAGCATGAGCCGATATCTCCATCAAATCTTGCCCCATATCCTTAGCATTATCCATAGATATCTCGCCCGTCATTTGATTTAAAGTAGTTCTTACAATCATCTTACTTGCTGATTCTAATGTATAATTACGTCCACTATTGATATAATTTGTAGACTTTATACTTAAATTATATATTTGACGAAAAAAACTTAAAATATATTTTTTTAGAGAAGTGTTTTTGAAAATAGAAATATTAGAGAAAATACTTTTAATAAAAAATGTATTATCCAGATTTTAAGAAAGCTGATATTAAGAAAAAGATATCTTATTCTTTTAATTAAACCTTTATAATTTTTGTACATAATAATAATGTAGATGGCAAAGCTTTGCAAAAATTAATAGGTTTTACTAATTTTAAGGCACACATACTCCTAAATCTAATATTTAGAGTAATATATTTTAAAGAATCACAAAAAATCAAATAAAAAAGTGGGATAAACAATCCATTTCCCACTCATTAACCACAACAAAAAAAGAAGCGTTAAAACACTAACACTTCTTTTAAATATTGGTGCGGGATAAAGGAGTTGAACCTTCACGAGAAAATCTCACTAGATCCTAAGTCTAGCGCGTCTGCCAATTCCGCCAATCCCGCATATGGGGTGAGTAGAGAGATTCGAACTCTCGATCTCCTGGGCCACAACCAGGTGTCTTAACCAACTGGACCATACCCACCAAGTAAATAACTTACTATATAAGTATACATCCAATCAAGCTACTTGTCAAATAAATTTAAAAATATTCTTTTTATTTTTCATATTTACTCTAAGTTGTCTCTTCTGACTTGATTATAATACCACGTTTTAATGGTTAATGCAAGTTTTTTTAAAAACTTATAGTTTTACAAAAAAGAACTCTTATAGTAAAATATTTTTAGGATTGACTAGAAATTGAGGTGATTTCATGAAAAAAAAGTCAAAAAGTAAACTTATCTTAAAAATTTTCGCTATTGTTATAGCCCTATCTATGATAATTCCTATAGTTATGAATGCTGTTGAGTCTTTATGATTTTAGAAAATATAGATTACTCAGAAAAAGAAAATATTATAAAACTTACAATATCAAACGAAATTTTTTATTTATCTTATGAGTTTTATAATAATTTAGATATAAACATTGGTGATGAAGTTGATTTTAATCTTTATAAGAAAATTTTAAATGAAAATGACTATAATAGATGTAAATCTTATGCCTTAAAACAAATTTCATATTCTAACAATACTAGCTTTGATTTAAGAAATAAAATGTATAGAAAGGGATTTTCAGATGATAACATTAGTAAGGTTATTAAATTCTTAAAATCCTTTAATTTTATAGATGATGATTACTATGTAAGAAGCTTTGTTAATGATAAGTCAAAAATTTCATCTTGGTCTAAGGCTAAAATCAGGTTTAGGTTAAAGGCTAAGCATATAGATGATAAGTTAATTGATAAATATCTGGATAAAATTACTTATAAGGATGAATACGAAAAGGCTAATTTTTTAGCTCAAAAAAGGTTTGACCTAGGTCATGATAAGGATAAAGTATTTAGGTTTTTAGCTAATAGGGCATTTTCTTATGATATTATTAAGAATGTTTTAGAGGACTTATACCAATGACTTATGGATATGTCTATATGTTAAGATGCTCTGATAACAGTCTTTATACTGGATGGTGTAAAAACATTGATGATAGGTTAAATAAACATAATAGCGGATTAGGAGCTAAATATACAAGAAGTCGTAGACCCTGTAAGTTGGTTTTTTTTAAAGAGATAAATAGTAAAAGTGAAGCTTTAAAGCTTGAAATTAAATTAAAAAATTTAAAAAAGGAATATAAGGAAAACATAGTAAGAAATTTCCAAAATAAAAATGGAGCTATTTGAGGTAGCCCCTTTTTTTTAATTTATCTTTAAGTCTTTCTCCTTTCCTTTCAATACTTAATTCAAATAAACCCATCTTAGTAAATCCAAATATTTCATAATTTTCAAAGAATTTAACAATTGTTTCTTTAACTAAATTAATTAAATTATCATTTCTACTAGATCTTAAAAAATCTATAATAACCATACCTCCTATATTTCTTAATTTTATATTATAAAAAATAAACTCGAGTATGGATTTATTTATCTGATAGAAAAAGTCGCTTTCATTAAGAGTAGAATTTTTCTTTGATGAATTTACATCTATTACTGTAAGAGTTTCTAACTCATTTATTATAATTGATAGATTGCCTCTATATAGCTTATCTTTTCTTACACTTTTTAAAGACTCTTTAAATAATTTATCATTTACTATATCCACCTTAGCTAATTCTAATTCTTTATTTTCTTCAATATAGAAGTCTAATTCATTTTGAGATAATATTAACTTTGGACTAGGTGTAAAGTTTTCTTCTCTTATAATCTTATCTCTAAGATTTATCAAATCATTGTATGACTTCTTATTATAAATTCTGTTCTTTTTTAACTTAGGATAGCCTTTATTTTTAAATCTATATAGATAATATTCTTCATTTTCTATCCTGAAATTTGCACTCATAGTTGGAAGTTTATCATCAAATCCTTCTTTTACTAATTGTACGATAATAGAATCTCCAATTTTAAAGCTTTTTTTTGTTTTTAAAAAGCCCCTTTTATCTTTATCATATAATAAAAAATAAGCATTTATGGAATCTATTTTTCCAACAACTCTAGCCCTGTATATATTATATAGTTCAGGATTGTAAAAATTCAATTCATAAAGCTTATCTTCTACTACCTTACCAAAGGCCTTATTTTTGTCATCTATAAATATATAATCTGTCATTTTTTAAATTTCATTTTTATTTTTTCTATAAAGCTAAGCTTCTCAATATCAGCTTTTTTGTCATCCTTAAGATTGTTAATAATATCTATATAGTCTTCATTTTTTCTTTTTACACCTAAAAATTTAGAAGATTTTTCAAGGATTTCATTTCTCACTATTCTCTCATCAAAGCCATCCTCTGCTTCGATAAAAAAATAATCTGCATCTATTTTCTTATTTATATCCTCATCGCTGACTATCGTTATGGTTTTTTTATTTTCAATCATATTCTTAGCTAAGTTATCAAAAATCAAATAATCATAGCAAGATAAGTCCTCAATTAATTTATTTATATCATCCTTTTTTATTTCATACTTATCCTCTAATAGAGGAGCTATTATAAAATCTATATTTTTATCTGCTTTGTTAATCACATTTTCTAAACTAACATAGTTTAAGAAATGATCACATATATCATATGTAATCATTCCTTCCATGTCGTAAATATCTTCTAAATTCAGACTAGTATTTCTCTTAAATGATATTAATAGACATCTTTTATCTTTAGACAAATCCTTTGATAAATTATTCATAAAAGGAAGCCTATATTCTAGCTTACCTTCAATTAAATATATTTGCATTATTCATCTCCATGTTCATGTTCATCTACTTGATTAATCTCGCCAAGTCTATCAGCTGGATTTATTCCTTGCTCTTGTTCATTTTTTAGATTATTTATTTTTTGGTCTTCTGGATTTATTTTAATATCAAAATATTTGCATATTATATCTCTCATTATAGGAGCACAATTATAGGAAGTATCTCCTTGGGTTAAAACCATAGATACAGCTATTTCCGGATCATCATATGGAGCAAATCCAACCATCCATGCATAAGGATCATACAAAGTTCCATCTGCATTTTTTCCTTCTACTTCAGCCGTACCTGTCTTTGTACCTATATCCAGTGGAATTGTTTTAAGGATTGGATTATTTTGAGATACTAATAAAGTACCATATTTAATATCTTCTAAATATTTTGAATCTTTTATATCAATCTTTTTGTTTTCAGTTTGATTTTCAAATAAGACATCCTTAGAGTTATGCTTAGTTACTTTATCTATTAGTGTATATTTATTTAAATATCCACCATTTGATAAAGTAGATATCACTCTGTTCATTTGAAGTGGAGTGTAGGAGTTTTGACCTTGACCTATAACTATATTTAACATATCAGTAATATCCCATTGTGCTTGATTTAAATAAGTATATTTTAAGGTATCTACTAGACCTGCACTATCCCCTTCTTTTATTTCTATAGGTTCATATCCCATCTCATCTATCATTTTTATAAGTCCATTTCTATCTAAAGAATTTGGATTTTCAGCAAGCTTAAGTATTGTATCAATATCTGTATCTAAATCTGCCTGAGTTTTTTTAGTGTTTTCCTTAATATATTTTTTAAGATTTCCATCAAGATATTTTTTCATCATTGCTTTTGTTACTTCAAGTTTTTTATCGGTTGATGGAATATTACCCTTACTTTCTTGGGGTATATTTATCTCAATACCAGTAATATTGTTAAGTCCTAACATCTCGGCTGCTTTTCTTATATCATTTAACTCTAACTTTATGCCCAAGGAGTTTCCAGTTGCTGGATTTTCTCCCAAAGCTAAACAATAGAAATAATAGTTGCATGAATCTCTTATAGCGCCATATAAGGTCTCTTCACCATGAGTACCACCTGTTTCTGACCAAATTAAGCATGAAAATCTTTTATTACCAATGTCCATAAAACCATTACACAAATTTGTTTTTTGTGGATCAAGTCCTTTTTCAAGTGCTGCTAAACTTGTTACAAGTTTAAAGGTTGAACCTGGCATTACTGCTGTTTGACTTGCTATATTCATCATCGGCCTTGCCTCAAGTACACTAGCATCATCAGGAACTTGTAGGCTTTCCCAATCAGTCGCAGATATTCCTGTCGCAAATAAGTTTGGATCATAACTTGGGTAGGAAGCCATAGCGAGAACCTCTCCTGTTTTAACATTACTTACTACAACTGCTCCACTTGTTGCATTAGGAGCTGATCTTAAAGGAGTGAAATTTCCATATTCTGAACTATATGATTTACCTTGTCTAAGAGCAGCCAGTACATCCTTTAGAGAATTTTCTGCTTGTGCTTGCAAATTAGCATCAATTGAAAGATATACATCATTGCCTGGTTCTGAATCAGTTTTTGATAAAGTTTCAATTCTATTACCAGATGAATCTACAGTCACTACTGATTTACCATTTTTTCCCCTTAAGCTATCTTGATATGATTCCTCAACTCCAGTCTTACCTATAATTTCATCTCTTAGATAAGATTTTTCATTAACATATTTTTTAACTTCATTATCTGTTGCAATAGGCCCCATGTAACCTAGGATATGACTTGCTAAATTTCTATTAGGATAAGACCTTATAGGAATTGTTGCAACACTTATTCCCTTTGCCTTATCTATATTCTCTTCTATTCTTAATACTGTAGCTTCATCTAGATTATAAACCAAATTTATAGGCCTAAAACCAAAAGATCCTTGCCTATTTATTAGATTATCAATAGTAAGCACACCTATAGATTCATAATCGTTATCATTTTCTATTCCTGATATAAGTTTAATATAATCAAGAATTTCCTTAGCACTATCTGACTTACTAAGAGTTTTTATTACAGTATCCTTGTCATGAAGCTTATCTTTTGTAGCATAATATTCAAAAAAGTCCTTTTTATCAATATTAAAGGTATAATCCCAATCCTTGATGTCATCTTCTGATATATCAATTGAAGGATAGACATTATTTAGAGTATTGGCATTTTGAGCTAAATACTTATAATTTTTATCTAAAATAACAGGTTTTAAAAGATTATTTTTATCAGCAAGTACAGCAAGCTCTTCTACAGGATCACCTGCTTGGGAATTTTTAAATTTGATGTCTACAGAATAAATATTTTTATCATCTTTTGTTTCAGTTTTTACTTCTGTTGTAAAATTTGCATAAATCCCTTTATTTTCCAATTTTTCTATAAGTTCATTGGCTGGTATCATATAAGACCCATCTTTTTCATTTATACTTGCAGATTTTAGAAACTCTTTGACAGATGACTTTTTAACTATTTCATAAAAATCATCACTTGCCTTAGAATTTAAATCAATACTAGGATAAATATTATTAAGGCTTGCTTTTTTTTGTATGAATTTTTCGTCTGCACTTATAGCATAGTCTTTTAAAATAATATTTGAATTTAGACCTTGTTTTTTAATTATATTATAAGCTAATATTCTAGCTTGATTATTTTCTAAAATATTTTTAATTACAGATTTATCATCTCCAATTGATTCAACCACTACACTAACGGGATCATCATTAATACTATGTCCTATAGACTTTAATTTACTCTCAGCATTATCCTTATATTTTAAGTTAAGACCATTTTCATCATTACTTACTAATAAGGGTATATCTATCCCTCTTTTTTTCAAAGCAAGCAAAGCTGTTTTCATAGTATCATATTGTATTCCATTTTCATTTGAATTTGAAGTTACAATTTCTCTCATTAAATTATTATCAACAATTATATCTACAATCTTATCTTCTGGAGACTTATCTTCATTGAAATAATCATCTTTTTTCTCATATTGGAAAGAATTTAATCTAATATCAAATTCGTTTTGATAATTAACTCCTGCTTCTTCTAAAATATTAACCAAAGAATTAATAGCCTTTATCCTATCTTCATCTTTTAAGTTTGTTAATTGATCTTTATAAAGTTGAACTACAAAAGAAGGTACAGTTGTAGCCAAAACATTACCATTTCTATCAAGGATATCTCCTCTACTAGCTATCTCATCAACTTCTTGTACCTTTCTATTGTCAGATAAATCTCTGTAATAGTCTCCTTGTCTTACCATTAAAGAAAATAATTTTATAGCTATTGCAATAAATAAGAAGCCAAATATTACTTGAACCAAGGTTAGCCTATTTTCTTTTTGTTTTTTCAAAACCTACACCTCATATTCTATATGTTGGAATATACATAATTTTGTTTACTACTAAATGATAAATCAAATAAATCACTGTATTTAATATCGCTTCAATTATAACTGGTATAAAAAGGTAGTTTTTAATTACTTGTAAATCTCCTTTAAATAAATAAGTTATAAGACCTACAAATAAAAAGTTAATAAAGGTGAATACAAAACTTAACAAAAGTCCAGTATTTTTATCACTCTTAAACCTTAATCTATCATTTCCTACAAATGTTCCTATGAGAAAATAAGAAAGTGCCCTTATACCTATTACATCTGCGAACATCAAATCTTCCAATAATCCTACAATTAAACCTGAATATGCTCCAGTCTTTGGTCCCAATGTTAATGATAAAGCTATTGTCATAGCTATGATTAAATTAATATTTGCACCAAATATATCAACTTTAGAAAAAACTGTGATTTGTAAGATAAAACTCACAAAGACAACAATTAATGTTTTAAATTTATTCATTTTGTCCCCCCTTTATTTTGTAGTATTAAAACCCTATATAGGTGAGAAAAATCTACTGGAGAATCTACTGTAATGTTTTTTCTTAAAGAATCATTGGACATATTTACATTAGAAATTTTTCCAAGGTATAACCCTTTTGGATAAACTCCACCTATTCCTGAAGTCAAAAGAATGTCAGAATCTTTTACATCACTATCTACTTCAAGCATATAACCACTTATAGTTTTATTCTTGTAATCATCTATAACTCCATAATCACCACTTCTTGAATTAATAAAAGAAACGTCATTAGATGAGTTTTTGATGGTTTCAACTTCTGCTGTAGTATCATTTACAGAAACAATTTTACCTATTACTGCTGATGAATAATCAGTGTTTCCTATAGCTTGAAGTACAACATCATTTACCCTAATACTATCATTTTTTCCCTTGTCTATAAAGAATGATTCATGCATAGAGTTAACATCAGAATTAATAATTTGTGCTTTTATATAATTATAGTCACTATTTTCTATTGCATTTCTTTCTGCTTTTAAATAATCTTCTCTATTAATTATCTCTGACAAATTAGCATTTTCTTTTAATAATTTATTATTTTCTGCCTTCATCTTTTCTAACTCAGATCTTGTATTTTTGGAGCCAAATGTATCTTCTACAGCATTTATTATCTCTGAAGATATTGCATATGAAACTTTATTTATTGGTTGAAAAATTGTATTAGTTAGATTATTACCAGCCTTAACTAGTCCTTCCGACATATTTGATGTAAATATTAATACAATTAATAAAATTATTGTAATTATAAAAGATTTATTACTTTTCTTCTTTCTCCTATATGACATAACTACCTACTTTTATATTTAAAAAATCTATCAGGATCTTCAAGTATAATTCCAGCTCCTTTTATAGCATCAAGTTCTGGATTATCTGAAACGTGTCCCTTAAGATCTATTTTCTTTTCTATAAATTCTTTAAGTCCTTTTATATTAGATAAACCACCAGTCATTATAAAACCATCATTTTTTATATCAGCCGAAAGTTCTGGCGGTGTTTTTTCTAAAACAAGATAAATCATATCTACTATCTTATCTGCAAAAGGAAGAATAATTTCAGCTAACTCTTCACTTCTTAATTTAATACGCTTAGGCTTAGCGTCTATTAAGTCTCTACCTTCTACATTCATTGACTTTTCTTTATCACTTATTTTAAGTGATAAAATTTCTTTTTTAATATTCTCTGCTGTATTTATCCCAATCTCAATCTTTTTATTGTTTCTTAGAAATGAAACAATCTCTTTATCTATGTAATCACCACCTAAATTCATAGTTTTACTGGCAACAATTCCATTTAAACTAACAAGGCAAACTTCACTTGTACCTGCCCCTAAATTTAAAGCTAAAACTCCTCTTGGATCTTCTGGACTAAGTCCTATACCAAATAAAGCAGCCAGTGATTCATCAACCATAATTACATCCCTACTTCCAGCATGTAAAGATGCATCTTCAACTGCCCTTTTCTCTATATCAGTAATTCCACTTGGGACACAAACAACTACCCTTGGTTGAATTACTGAAAAACCTGGATTTATTTTTTGAAAAAAGTAATTTAGCATAGCTTCAGTCAAGTTAAAATCTGATATTACTCCCTTTTCTATAGGTTTTTGAACAATAATATCATCCGGAGTCTTACCTATCATATCTTTAGCAGGCTCCCCTATAGCTTTTATAGCCTTATTTTGATGATCAAGTACTAATAGTGATGGTTCACATATTACCACACCCTCACCTTTTTTATAAACTTCAATACTTGAAGTACCTAAGTCGATTGCTAGGTCCTTTGCTATTATTCTAAAATTCATCTAATCTTACTCCTATATAAAATTTTCTTCTCTAAAACTATAATATTCATCTAGTCCTATTATTATGTGGTCTAGTACTTCAATATCTAATATTTTTCCTGCATCTATAAGTCTATTAGTTGTTAGCATATCACTTTTTGATGGATTTGAATTTCCACTAGGGTGATTGTGAACAAAAATTACGGATTTAGCACTCTTTCTTACTGCCACAACAAAACACTCTCTAGGATTTACTATGGAGGAATTTAAATCACCAGTAGAAATTAACTCCTTTGATATAATAACATTTTTAGTATCTAATAATATAGCATAGAAATGTTCTTTTTTTGTGTCTAAAAATTTATTTTTCATCAACTTGTAAACATCATTAGATGACTTAATTTTGACTATTTCTTTATTTAGTATTCTTTCTGATAGTCTTCTACCGAATTGAATACCTGCTATAATCTTACTTGCCTTAGCAAGTTTTATACCTTCAATTTCACAAAGTTCTTCTACAGTAATTGAAATAAGTTCATCACTAGAAAACTTGTCAAGAATATCCTTAGAAAGTTCTATAGCATTTTTACCTTGAGAACCAGTAGAAATTAAAATTGCTAAGAGTTCTTCATCACTTAACACTTCATATCCTTCATTTTTTAATCTTTCTCTTGGTCTTAAAGATTTGTCTATATCCATAATTTTTTTCATGTTATACTGCACCTATTTTTTTTAAATGTTCAATAATAAAACCTGTACTTAATCCCACAAAAAATCCTGTAAAAATCCCTATAAAAACTAGTATAGGAAAATAATAAAACATCTTTAAATTAGACATAAATACCGCTGCAACTATTATTTGCCCAAAATTGTGAAAGAAAGCTCCTAGTTCACTTACACCAATTAATGAGAAATCATCTCCTATTTTTTTTAATCCTATATACATTGCTGTGGTTGAAAAAATAGCCCCTACAAAAGAATAGAAAAATGACATTACCTGTCCTGTTATTAAAACAAGTAAGAGTGATTTTAAAGCACTAACAGAAAGTGATTTCTTATAATCATAAATGTATATTGAAACAAATATAACTATATTTGAAAAACCGAGCTTTGCACCAGGTATTGGTACGGGCATAGGTATCATAGACTCTATTAAAGATATAGCAAGAGATAGGGCTGTTAGTAAGCTTAAATTTATATAAGTTTTAACATTTGATTCCTTCATCCTACCACCTTATCTATTCCATCATCTTTGCTTTTTTCATCATCTTCTTCTATAATTTCTAATATAAGTCTATGTGGCAGACATACTATTGTTTCTCCACTTTTACTTATAGCTGGCATATGGGTACAAATAAGATCTCTACAATTTGCTTCTTTCATATTTACTTTACCATCTTTTATTTCTACAACATTGTACTTACCATTACCTATTTCTATTTTAAAGGTCTTATCCTTATCTAGTGGATATTTTCCATATTCTTTTCCATTTAACTCCACTAATAAATAATCCCCATTTACATTAGATTTAAATCTTTGCACAAAAAAAGCCATCAAAATACTCAATAGCAAAAGCGACACTATAACAATCAAATCTCTTCTTTTAATTTTCATAAAATACCTCTTTTAAAGTTTATCATTTAAGCTTTGTTAATGTCAATTTTTAAAGCTTAAAAGAAAAAAATACAAATTAAAATCAAAAAATCCAAAATATTACAAAGCTGATTAAATCTCATCTTTTTCCTATATTTTAATATTTAGACATCCTATATAAGCTATTTATAAATATAAATTATAAGATAATCTAGCTAAAAGAACATATATGAAAAAAATCCTTATATTGAAGGAATAATAATTGATTCTATCTAAAAGATACATATTAATATTTAATATTTTTTAAAACTTTTATAAAAATTTATAATTTTAATTATTTCTATTAAAAAAGCATCAACAATACCAATAAATAATTGATTTTGTTAATGCTTTGAGATTGATTAACTTTAAATAGTTTTATTAAAATTATTACCTTACTTCTATACATTTAGCTGGACATTTTTCAGCAGCTTCTTTTAGAAGTTCAATATCAAGTTCGTTTGATATAGTTTCTTTTGATAGGAAATTTTCCATTGAGAATCCTTCAGGATAAGTTCTTGCACATATTGAACAACCTATACAACCTACCTTACAATTTCCTCTTACATCTTTTCCCTTGTCATGTGATGAGCAAATAACAATTGCCTTTTGTGAATATGGTACAAGCTCAATTATATTTTTTGGGCAAGTATCTACACAAGCCCCACATGCTACACACTTTTCTCTGTCAACAACGCTTACACCATTTTGCATATGTATAGCATCAAAGTCGCATGCCTTAACACATGAACCACATCCTACACAACCATAATTACAAGCTTTTTTTCCACCAAATAAGCTAACTTGAGCTCTACAATCTTCTAAACCTTGATATTCAAATAAGTCTTTAGCATTATCACAGGTTCCATTGCATTTAACTACCGCTACTTTTTTTTCGCCTGCACCAGCTGGTTCAACACCCATGGCCTCTGCAACAGCATCTGTTGTAGGTTGACCGCCTATAACACAAGCTGAAACTGGAGCTTCTCCTTTAGCTATAGCATTCGCACATCCATCACAGCCTGGATATCCACAAGCACCACAGTTTGCACCAGGTAGTGCATCTCTTACTCTTTCAACAATAGGATCTGTTTCTACTTCAAATTTTGTACTTATTACACCCAATAACATAGCTAAGATAAAACCTAAAACAGCTAATACTATTGTTGGTATTATTATATTCATCATTTTACTTCTCCTCTATGCTAATCCTGCAAATCCCATGAAGGCAATTGACATTAGTCCTAAAATAATCAAGGATATTGGAGCACCTTTGAAAGCTTCAGGAAGATCATTGTCTTCAACCTTTTCTCTTATTGATGCTAATATTACTAAAGCTATCAAAAATCCTACTGCAGCAGCAACTGAGTTTACTGTTGTCTCTAACAAGTTATATGAATCGTTAATATTCTTTATTGCTACACCCAAAACAATACAATTTGTTGTAATAAGTGGTAAATACACACCTAAGGCTTCATATAGATTTGGCATTGACTTTTTCATTATCATTTCTACAGTTTGCACCAAGGCAGCTATTACTAGTATGAAAACTACGGTTTGCAAGTATCCTATATTTAATGGATTTAATATGTAATATTGAATAACCCAAGTAATAATAGAAGAAAGTGTAACTACAAAAATTACAGCAGCTCCCATTCCTTTAGCAGTCTCTACTTTATTTGTAACACCTAAGGTAGGACATATACCTAAAAATTGTCCTAATACATAGTTATTTACAAATATTGATGCAATAATTATTGAAAATAAATTAGACATAATTTCCTCCTAATTATTTGCTTTTTTCTTTTTACTATTTGATATAGCACTTGCTACAGCAAACATAATACCTAATATAATAAATGAAGATGCAGGTTGTACTAAAAATCCAACTGTAAAATCTTTTGGAATTATTCTAATATCCAATAGAGTACCATTACCAAACAATTCTCTAATCGTTGCAAGTATTGATATAGCTATAGTATAACCCAAGCCTTGTCCAAGACCGTCAACAATTGATGCTAGTGGTCCATTTTGTGAAGCAAAGCCTTCAGCTCTTGCAAGAATTATACAGTTTACAACTATAAGTGGAATAAAGATTCCTAGTGATTCATCAAGTGCTGGCAAATATGCTTTTATTAGCATTTGTACCATAGTAACGAAACTTGCAATTACAACTATAAATGCTGGTATTCTTACTTCATCAGGTATAAAATTTCTTAAAAGTGAAATAACAAGATTTGACAAAGTAAGTACAAATATTACAGCAGCCCCCATTCCTATCGCATTTGATAAGGATGAAGATATAGCAAGTACAGAACACATACCAACCATTTGTACGAAAACTGGGTTATTTGAAAATATCCCATCTTTAAATACTTTTAATAGCTTAGGTGAATGTTTTTTTCTTCTTTCTTTTTCTTTTTGAACATCTATAGGTTTTCCAGTTTGTCTTTCCATATCTATCCCCCTACTTTATGCTTTCTAATACTTCTCTTGCAGTATTGATACCATTTACAATAGAAGTTGTAGATAGTGTTGCTCCTGAAATTCCTACAATTTCATTTTCAGATCCAGATTGTGAAGCACCAACCTTATTGTCCATGCTTACTCCCTTAACACCTTCTTTAAACCAATCTTCTTCCATTTGAAGACCAAATCCTGCAGATTCTGAATGTTTCAATGGAGAAAATCCTGTTATTTTATTGTCACTATCAACACCTAATATGAACTCGATGTCTCCACCATATCCACCCTTAGAAATGATATCGAATACATAACCCTTGTCTCCATCAGCCTTATATACTCCTACTATAGAAGCAGGAAAATTTCCTTTTACTTCTTCAAAATTATTTGCCTCTGGGAAAGCCACCTTTAATGATTCGTTTAATTTTTCTTGATCTGCTTCTTTTATAATTGGCTCTGTAATTGAGTTTGTAAAAGCTAGAACCAAGGCTGACACAGCTGTTATAATTAATAATTTGATTCCTAATTTTAATGCTTTACTCATCTTTTTCCCCCTTATCATTAGCATGACCAAATACCTTTGGCATTGTTTTACTATCTATAAGTGGTACTAGTAAATTCATTAGAAGTATTGAATAAGATACACCTTCTGGGTAGCCACCAAACACCCTAATAACAGATGTTATAAGTCCACAACCTATTGCGAATATTATCTCGCCATTTTTTGTAACAGGACTTGTTGTATAGTCAGTTGCCATGAAAAATGCACCTAACATCAAACCACCTGACAATAGTTGTTCTAATATTCCATCAAAAGATTTGTTAAAAATAACCAATAAAACTGCTGTTGTTAATATGTAAACTAAAGGTATTCTTAAAGAAATAACTTTTCTAAAAACTAGATATAAGGCTCCAATCAAAATGGCAAGTGTTGAAACTTCACCAATACATCCACCCATATTTCCTATAAACATATCTATAAGTGATAGTTTAGACCTATCAGATAATGCTGTTGCAGCTGATACGGCTGAAACTCCACCCGGTGCTACAAAGTAAGACATTGAACTTGACCATGAAGCAAGTAAAAATGCTCTAGCTCCTAGGGCTGGATTTACAATATTTTGTCCTATACCACCAAAAAATTGCTTACATATAACTATAGCAAAAACCGCACCTATAACTGTTTGCCAAATTGGCATTGTAACAGGTAGGTTATAAGCTAAAAGTAAACCTGTAACTACTGCTGACAAGTCATTTATTGTAGACTCTCTTTTCATTACCTTATTTGAAATAAACTCTGCTACCACACAGCTTATAACTGAACATAAGATTAAGATTAATGCTCTAATTCCAAAGAAATAAACGCCCGCTAAACCTGTTGGAACCAAGGCGATTATTACATCGAGCATCTCTTTACTAACAGTTCTCTCGCTTCTTAAATGAGGAGAGGATGATACTACTAATTTATTTTGCGCTTGCATTTAATTCTCCTCTACTTTCCTGCTTGACGTATTTGTCTTTTTCCAAATCTTATAGCCTCTACTAAAGGTCTTTTGGAAGGACAAATATATGAACATGAGCCACACTCTATACAATCAAGTATGTTTAACTTTTGTGCCTTATCAAATTTTTCTTTAAGTGAATATTTATGAATTAATAAAGGCATTAATCCCACTGGACATACGCTTACACACTTTCCACACCTAATGCATGGATTTGTAATTGGTGCTTTAGATTCTTCTCTATTTAAAACTAAGATACAATTTGAAGCTTTTTCTACTGGTTGTTTAATATTTGGTTGAGCAATACCCATCATAGGTCCACCATTTATAACCTTACCAAAATCTTCCTTGAATCCACCTGCTTCATTTATCATATCTTCAAAGCTAGTACCAATCCTAACTAGGAAATTAGATGGTTCTTTAATGCCATGTCCTGTTACTGTAACGTATCTTTCAATAAGAGGTTTGTTATAATAAACTGCCTCATAAATTGCATTAGCACTTGACACATTGGATACAATAACACCAACATCCATTGGCAAGCCACCTGATGGGACTTCTCTATGTAAAACTGCATTTATAATTCTTTTTTCATCACCTTGAGGGTATTTTGTCACCATAGTTGCAAGCTCAAGTTTTGAGGAGTTCTTATCAGCTAATGCTTTTTTTATTTTTTCTATAGCATTTGGCTTATTATCTTCTATAGCAATAATTCCCCTTTTTGCATCAACAGCCATGACTAATAGTTCAAGTGCATCAACTATTATCTCAGGTTTTGTTTTTAAAAGAAGATCATCACATGTAACATAAGGTTCACATTCTGCACCATTTATAATAACAGTATCAATTGCTTTATTTGGTGAATATTTTATATGTGCAGGAAATGCTGCTCCTCCCATACCTACAAGACCATTTTCTTTCATCCTATTAACTATTTTTTCTTTAGTTAAATTAAGGATTTCTTCTTTTTCAAACTTCATCTCTTGGTCATAGCCTTCAGTGTTAATCACTACAGCCTTACTATTTTTACCGCTAGCTGTTTGAATGTCAATTATACTGTCTACTTTACCATTTACTGATGAATGGATATTAGCTGAGAAATTACCTACAGCCTCACCTATAAGCTGTCCTATTTCGACTTCGTCGTTTTTCTTAACTAAACATTTGCTTGGAGCTCCAATGTGTTGAGTCAAAGGAATAGTAACCTTTAAAGGAATCTTAGCGATTTTTAGATTATTATTCTCGCTTAATTCCTTAAACTCTGGAATCTTAACTCCATTGTCAAATGACAAATTTTCTAGAGCCATAATCTCTCCTTTCATTTTTTATGTATAAACACATTATAGTTTATTTCACGATATTATTCAATAATTAAAGCAAATCTGTTTTTATTTTCTTTAAAAAACTCTTATAGTTTTTAATAGCTAATTTTTTCCTATTTGATAAATCTTCTTGCGTTGGAAGCCCATCTTCATAGAAAACTTGCATCAAATCATAGTTTGCATTAATTTTTATAACATATTGTCTGGTTTCTTCAATTGGAATATTACTAATTTCTGGATCATACCTATCTATTATTCCATCCTCAATCCACTTATCAACATTACCTATTCCACCATTATATGCAGCAAGAGCTAAATCCTTATTGTTATAATATTTATATAAATAATTATAGTATCCCACTCCAAGATTTAAATTATAGTCTACTTCCTTAAGTTTATCTGGTAAATAATCTTCACCTAAAATCTCTGCACTGTGTTTTGCAGAATTTTCTAAAAGTTGCATAAGTCCCATTGCATCTTGACTAGAATGAGCATTTATATCAAAATCACTCTCTACTTTTATAATAGATGATACTAGCAAAGGATCTACATTATATTTTTCTGAATATTTATATATTTCTTCTTGATAGGCTATTTTTTGTCTAGATGTTTGGTAGGCTATTAGTGAAAAACTAATCACAACCACCATCAAAAAACTTATAATTATTAGTCCAAATATTTTAAGTATACTTTTTAATACCTTCATACTTTCTCCAAATCTTTTAAGGCTCTATTCACTTGTTCTTTAAGATTAGATAAGTCAGAACTATTATCAAATACAATGTCTGATTTTTCTTCCATTAGACTTTGATTTTGACTTTCTATTTTTTTTATAGCGTAGTCTTTTCTTATCTTATCCCTTTTAATTAGCCTTTTAATCTGTATATTTCTATTTGCTTTTACAAGCCATATATAATCACATGAAAATTTCTCTTTCATTTGAAAAAACAAAGGAATTTCAACAAAAATTAAATTACCTTTATAATTTTCTATCATATGATTGATATGATTAATAATATTTTTATGACTTATTTTATTTAAAATTTCTCTTTTTTGGGGATCATCAAAAATTATTGAAGCCAAAACTTTTTTATCAAGCTTACCATCTAAAAAAGCTCCTTTAAATGCATCTATTTTTTTTATAGCAATATAATTTTTACCACCTTCTTTTAAAAGTTCTCTATTTACTAAGTCTGCATCAATAACCTCATACCCCATATCTCTTAAAATTTGTGATAAGGATGACTTACCACTAGCAATAGTTCCTGTAATTACAATCCTACTTGGATTCATACATACTATCTCCAGAATCTATATCAACTAAAAGTGGAACTTTCAAATCTGCTGCATCTTGCATAGATTTTTCTAAAATTTCTTTAGCCTTATTCTCATCTTCTTTTCCTACTTCAAGGATTATTTCATCGTGAATTTGTAAAATAATTTTTGCATCTATTTTTGATTTTTTTAAATTCTCATAGGTTTTTATCATGGCATATTTTATAATATCTGCTGCAGAACCTTGAATTGGTGTATTAAGTGCAACCCTTTGGCCAAAACTTCTTACATTGAAATTTTTAGAATTTATTTCAGGCACATATCTTCTTCTATTAAAGATAGTTTTTACAAAGCCATCTTCTTTTGCCTTATCTACAATTTTTTTCATATATTCTTTTATTTGTGGATAAGTATTTAGATAATTATCTATATATTCTTTGGCCCTTTTTCTTGGAATATTTAAGTTTTGACTTAAACCATAATCACTGATTCCATAAATTATCCCAAAGTTTACCGCTTTTGCCTCACTTCTTTGAAGTTTTGTAACCTCATTAATTGGCGTATTAAATACTTCTGATGCTGTCTTTGTATGAATATCTACAGAATAAGAAAAGGCATCCTGCATCTTTTTATCATCTGAAAGGTGGGCTAGAACTCTTAATTCAATTTGTGAATAATCAGCATCAACTAAAATCTTTCCCTCATCTGCCTTAAAAGCCTTTCTTATTTTCCTACCCTCATCAGTTCTTATAGGTAGGTTTTGAAGATTAGGTTCAGTTGAAGAAAGTCTTCCTGTAGCTGTAACATTTTGTTTAAAGGTAGATCTTATTCTTCCATCTTCATCTATACATTCTTCTAAAGATTCAAGATAGGTTGATTTTAATTTAAATAACTCCCTATATTTTTCTATTTTTGGTATAATTTCATGTTTATCTCTAAGCCTTTCTAAAACTTTAGCATCTGTAGAAAATCCAGTCTTAGTTTTTTTGATAATTGGTAGATCTAAATCTTCAAATAAAACTTTTCCCAATTGTTTAGTAGAATTTATATTAAACTCAGATCCAGCAAGCTCATAAATATCATCTTCTAACGATTTGATTTCAACTGATACTTCCTCTTTAATCTTTTCAAGTTCTTCTTTTTTACAAACAAAGCCAACAATTTCCATCTCTGATAAAACTTTTGAAAGCTTTATTTCACAATCCTTATATAGGTCAAACATTGTAAGTTCAGTAAGCTTTGAGATTAAGATATCTTTGGAGTCCTCTATGGCATTAAGTGTTGATGCCATATACTTTCCAAGTATTTCTTTATTCAAATCTATAAATAACTTTTTCTTCTTACCTTTACCTAGCAATACTTCTTTATTTTCAACTTCATATTTAAGATATACTTGTGATAAAGCCTTAATATCATAAGAAGACCTTGATGGATCAATAAGATAATGCATAAGCATTACATCATCATATGGTAATTCTACATTAATACCTATTTTATTAAGAAGAACTATATCTTCTTTTATGTCAAATGACACTTTATTTATTAGCTTATCTTCAAATATATCTTTGAAGTTTTTAACAAAATCATCATCCAAGTCGTATATATAAGTTTTTGAAGTATCTGATTTTATAGCAATAAAAAGTGGTTTTGAATGGATGTAATTTTCTCCATCATAGATAGTCTTAAAATAGAAGTTTTGGCTTTTTTGAATTTCATCAATTATTTCATAATTTTTGCTAAATTCATAAGAAAAGTCCAAACTTTTTTTTATCTTTTCTTCACTATCTTCAAATTTTTCTAGAAATTTATTAAAGTTATATTTTGAAAACTTTTCCTTTAAAGAATTTAAATCAGGTTCTTTTACCCTTATATCATCTAATTTAATTTCTACTGGAGCATTAGTTACAATAGTACCTATCTTTTTACTTAAAAAGGCAATAGCTTTAGAATTTTCTAAATTTTCCTTTGTCTTCTTTCCTGAAATTTCATCTAAGTTTTCATAGAGACTTTCCATAGAACCATAATCTTGAATGAACTTAATAGCTCTTTTTTCACCTATTCCATCAACACCCGGAATATTATCACTTTTGTCCCCCATAAGTCCTTTAACATCTATAAGCTGTTTTGGAGATAGACCATATTCTTCTTTAATAGTTTTTTCTGTAATCTCTTCCATTTGAGATATTCCCTTACGTGTAAGATAAACTACAACTTTTTCATTTACAAGTTGAAAATAATCCTTATCCCCAGTAATTATTACAGTATCTAGTCCATCATCTTTTGCAATTTTTGCAAAAGTTCCAACAATATCATCAGCTTCATAACCATCTATATCCAAATATCTAACATTTAAAGAATCTAGTATATCTTTTAAAATACCAAATTGATAATTTAGTTCATTTGGAGCCTTATCCCTATTTGCCTTATAATCTTCAAATTCTTTGTGTCTAAAAGTTTTAGTCTTTTTATCAAAAGCTACAAGTATATAATCAGGTTTGTATTCTTCAACAGCCTTAAAATACATTGTCAAAAATCCATAAACACCATTTGTCATAACACCATCAGCGTTTGTAAGATTTGGGAGGGCAAAAAAAGCTCTAAATATCAAGCTAGATCCATCTATTAGCATTACTTTTTTACTCATACAATTCTCCTTTATATTAGTATAACATATTTTAAAATCTAAATTAAAAAAGTAAGTAGCCAATAAACTACTTACTTAAGTCAATAACATAATCATAATCATCTTTATTTATAGACGAAATATTATTCTTTGTGATTATATCCGTATTATCTTTTTGAAAAATATATCCTATCATATATTTATAATATCCGATTTTATCTTCATTTAATACTATTAAAATATTTTTGCTATGCTCTGGCATACTATTATAAAACTGATCAAGTTTATTTTTTACAAATATATTTTCTGAGTTATTATACATATCCTTATAATTAATAAGTGTTACAATTGTAAGTAAAATAATTGAAATAGATATAATTAAAAAGTTTCTAAATGATTTATTAATTAATAAATATATAGCTAATAATATTAAATAAAGGTCAATTGTTTTACTATATCTATCAAATGAAGCTAGATTTATAGCCTCAAACGTAGGCATTGAATATAAATACATATAATAATTACCTAATTGATAAATAATATATATAGTAGCTAAACTTATAATTATTTTTAAAACTTTATTTTTTCTATTACTTAATAAAAATACTATAACTAAAACTATAAAAAATAAAAATATAATTTTTTGCTCTAAAATTGCATTTATAAATCTCTCACTTATTAATCTTATGTCTTCACTTGTCTTAAGAGAAAAATTTGTCTTATAACTTTCTATATCTAGACTATGTTTGCCAAATTCAGTAAAAGTTTTATGAATATGAAATGACCAAGATCTTTGACTTATAAATAAGCTTAATAGAGAGAAAATTACAAGTTTTAAATCTTTTCTTATATATTTATATATTAAATAGAATACTATAAGAATTGTAAAATAAACACTAGAGTTTTTAATAAGACTTGTATAAAGTATTATTGGAAAAATCATTAAAGAACTACTCTTATTATTTATAAAATCATTCTCATAAACATATATCATACTTGCAAAACCACTTGTCGATATAAGCGTATCTACTAACAAACTATTTACTGGTGTATTAAAATATAATACTGTTATTGCTAAAATAAAAAACAAAAAAACACTTACTAAATTTTTCTTGAATTTACTAAATAATACAAAATACCCACTAAGTATAGCAAATCCATTTACAAACATTGCACCAAATTCTGAGTATGAAAAAAAGTTCATTATAGCATATATAAAATAAGCGGACATTTGAGGGTAAGTATTAAATAAAATATATTTATCACCTTCATTATTTAGTCTATTTGTTTCAATCAAAAATTTAGATATTCTAGCCCAATGACTAAAATTATCGTAATGAAGCATTTTTTTATTAAAAAGTATTAAAAATAAGATTATGAGTAAAACTAAAAAAAAACAATAATCCTTCAATTTTAGTAAAGCTTCTTTTTTTTTGACTATTATAAATATAAAGTATATTGAAAGTATTATATCAAACACATATATGCCTATCTTCATTATTGAAAAAAGTGCTAAAATATATACAAAACTAGATATTACACAAACATATAAAAATGGTATAAATGATGTAGAGATTTTAATTTGTTCTTTAATAAACAAAGAAAATCCTAAAAAAGAAAAACTTATAAGAATCAAATTTATAACTAACATAATATCTCCTATTGATAAAATCATACTGTATAGATTTTTATTTTGCCGATTCTAAACTTATCAAAATAAAAAACATAAAACTATTATATTCTTTAATTAAAAATATACTTATCTTGTATCTTAAATGATACTAAGAATATAAGGCTATCTACTCCTATCTTTATAATAGATGAATCTAAATTTATCATATAATATATCTTATCTACTAAAAATGCAGATAATATTAATTGACTTAACCATAGAAAAATATATTTAAGAAATACGTTCTTATGATTGACATCATCATTAAAAACCAAGTTTTTATTTACTGTATAATTAAATAAGCCAGAAATAATCCTAGCAACTATCGTTGAAATCCATATGATAGGTGAAAAGCTTGTAAACATATTCTTTAAGATTTTTACAAGTAATGTATATGAACTTATATCTACTATCCAAGATGAAATAGATGATAAGATAAATTTAAAAAATGTCTTAAACATCACTAAATAAATCTTAAAAGAATCTTTTATTGGATTAAAATGGGTTTCACTATTGTTGTCAAAATATACTGTTTTTATAGGAATTTCTTCAATTTCTATATCATTTTTTGAAGAGTAGATAAGCATATTTATCTCATATTCAAATCTCTCGCCTTCAAGATCTAAGAAATCTTCTAAATGTTTTTTTGATATTGCTCTGAGACCTGTTTGAGTATCATAAATTTTATCACCAAACATAATTTTATAAACAAAGCTAGTTATTTTATTTCCAAATGCACTTTTAAAAGGAACATTATCTTTATTAAAATTTCTAGAGCCTAAATAAAGTTTATTTTCTTTTGATAGTCTAAGAATATTAGCTATATTTTCAATATCAGATACATTGTGTTGACCATCTGAATCTGCTGTTATGACATAAGAAAAATCATTGTAATTATTTAATATATAATTAAAAGAATTCTTTAATGCTCTTCCTTTCCCAAAATTTTTATAGTGCTTAAATATTTCTACACCCTTACATTTTAAATCGTCGAAAAATTTTTCATAATCTTTACTACAGCCATCATCCACTATTAAAATTCTTTCAAATCCTTTTTTCCTTAAATCATTTATGTAGTTAAATAGAATTTCTTTAGGTGGATTTAGGGCTGGTATTAATATTATAATATCCTTCATAATTTCCTTACTTTTTTTCTTATCATTTTCATTCTAAAACAAAAGCAGGCCTAAGCCTGCAAACATGGAAAAATAAAAAATCAATGGTGCTGGTGGTGGGACTTGAACCCACACGCTCCGAAAAGCAACAGAGTTTGAGTCTGTCTCGTCTGCCAATTCCGACACACCAGCATTAATAATACTTGTATATTATATCATTAATTAAAACTCCTTGCAAATTTTTTATAATTTTCTAAAATCTTTTATGTCTTTATAAAGCTTTCTTAACTTCACTCTAATTTCTTTTGCATTTCTAGAATAGTAAAATTTAATTCCTAATATTGCACAAGTTATTCCCAATATCGATCCTACAATAACATCTGAAGGATAGTGAACATAGAGATATAATCTAGAAAATGCTATTAAAAACGTAAGTATTGTTGCCATTATATTTATCGTTTTTGATTTAGAAAACAAGAGTATTACTGTAAGCATACAAAATGAAATTGCTGCATGTCCAGATGGAAAGGATGGATCGGTTGGCTTCAGTATCAAAAGCTTTATTCCATCAACTATCTCAAAAGGTCTTGCCCTATCAAACAAAGGTTTTAATATTAAATTTACTATTATAGTATTTACAATTAAGGAAAAAATCATTATTTTTCCTATATTTTTATACTCTTTTGTTGTAAGAAATATTAATATCAACAATATCCAAAATATACCCATATTACCAAGAGCTGTTATACTCGTCATAAGGTTATCTAATAAAGGTGATTTTAGAGTATTTTGTATAAAATTTAATATTGATATATCTATTTTAGTTATAAAACCCATATTAACTCCTCAGCAAATACTATTATTATTTTATCACAAATCAAATAATAAAAAAAGGCTCAGTTGAGCCTTTCTTTTAGTCCACTTTAGTATTAATCGTATCTGTGACCATTGAGTCAGCCTGCCTAATTCTTTCTCTTTGAACTTCATCTACTTGGTCATAATATTTTCCGCCTTCAAGAAAATCAGTTGTATTATATACTTTTGCATATGCGCCATAATCATCATATCCATGGCCTACCCATATAGGATAAAATTCTACCTTATCAAGTCTAATTTCACCAGTAGCAATATTTTTTTCAACTCTAATATCAAAGGCTACAGTTTGTTCAGTTCTAATATCTCCCAAGCCTTCTAATGATTGCATGGAAATAAAATTACCACATGAGTATGCAATATATCCTTCTCTTCCATCTTTTGCTTTATATGATTCTGCTGGTTGAACTACATGAGGATGGTTTCCTATGACAATATTTGCTCCCCATTCTATCATATTTCTTCCAAGTTCTACTTGAGCTTGACTAGGGTAAGATTCATATTCATTTCCCCAATGTGGATAACAAATTATTAAATCTGCCTTATTTTTCTTGGCATCTTCTATATCATTTTTAATTAATTCGGAATCTAAATAATTTATTAAATCTTCTGGTTCATTTTCTGTAATAATAGATTCAAGACCATTTATACCATAAGTATAGGAAAGAACTGCCAATTTTATATTTCCTACATTCCTATATAAAATTCTATCTCCATTCTTAATTCTTGTCCCAACATGGTCTATATCATTTTTATCCATATAAGATATAGTGTCGAATATTCCCTTTTCTCCTGAATCTGCGGAATGATTATTTGCAGTAGTTAAGATGTCAAATCCAGTATCTTTTATATCTTTAATATAATCTACTGGTGTGGTAAACATAGGATATCCTGATGCTTCCTTGTCAGGATTTACTGAAGTTTCAAAATTACCTATTGAAATATCAGAATCACTCACAAAATCTTTAATATATGAAAATTGACTAGAAAAGTCATAAGCTGTTTGACCTGTTGAATAAAAAGCATGATTTACTTGTGACATATGAGCCATTATATCTCCAAATGCTTTTATTCTTATTTTTTCTATATTATTATTCTTCTTATTTTCTTTATCATTTACTATTTTGGTTGAAATATTTGACTTATAATCTTTATCACTTGTTTTTTCAGGATTTTTTATATCATCAATTAGCTTTACAATACTTACGACTTCTTTTGAATTGATTTTTTCTTCATTTTTTACTTTACATGATGATAAAGAAAAAAATATCAAAGAAAATAATAAGATTTTTATAATTTTTCTAGTATATTTCACATGATTTTCCTTTTTTATCTATAATATAACAAAGTTTTGTTGATTTTCCTAAAATGATATTTGATATCTTATAGCTATAATGCATAAAATTAAGGCCATTGGTACATACAAGTATCTACCAAGATAATACCAAGCGTTTTTATGTTTTATCTTAGTACCCTTATTTATCTCATCTAAAAGATCTTCTTTTTTCATAACCCAAAACCATGATATTGCACCCATTATAGCAGATATAGGGAGTATATAGATTGTAACAAAATTCATCCAAACTCCCCATTTAGCTATAGGGTGTAAAAATAATCCTGCCATTAATACTATTGCCATTAATACTACTAAAACTAAATTTCTATTTAAATTATTAAATTTAGATGTAATAGCTTCTGCCACAGTTTCAATCATAGACTGAACAGATAGAACTCCTGCGAATACTATAGCTATATAAAGAATAACCGCAAATAATCTTCCTCCAGATATATTTTGTAAAACTTTAGGTAAAACTACAAAAATAAGCTTTGGTCCTTCTGACTGAGAAAATCCAAATGCAAATGTTGCTGGAAGCATAACAAATGACGAAAGCATTGCTGCAATAGTATCAAGTACAGCGGTTATAGTAGAATTATGAACTATATCTTCACTTTCAGGAAGGTAGGAGCCATAAACTACCATAACTGTTGATACAAGAGATAGGGAGAAAAATGCCTGTCCCATAGCTGCAATCCACAATTTTATATCAAACAATTTGCTTACATCCATACTAAAAATAAACTTATAACCTTCAAACGCCTTATCTAAAAAAGCAATTCTTACTGCTAAAAGTATAAATAAAATAAAAAATAAAGGCATCATAAATGAGTTAGTTTTCTCTATACCTTTAGTTCCATATGCAAGTGTTAAAAAAACTATAATTACTAGTAAAAGATGTTCTTTTAATAAGACAAAATCTTTAGTAGATATTGACTCAAACCACACATTTGAATCAGTACTCAATAGACTTCCATTTATTGAATCTAAAAGAGCTTTTAGTACATAAGTTATAACAACTGTATAACCTATTGCTAAAAGAAAAACTCCAATTAAAGGAATCCACCTAATAATTTTTCCTACTTTTTCATTACCCCTACTTTTCCAAACACTTTTAAAAACACCCATAGGGCCTGACTTATACTTCCTACCCACCGCACTTTCAGCAGCAAGTCCTACTCTTCCAAATATAAATACAAAAAATAGATAGGGAATTAAAAAGGAGAGTCCTCCATTCATTCCAAGCTTATAAGGAAAAGCCCACACGTTGGCAAGGCCTACTGCGCTTCCAACACAAGCCATAATAAATCCCCACTTATTAGTAAATTTTCCATTATTTTCCATAAAATTCTCCATTAAAATGTTACTTTAAATACTAAGGCTAAAACTGATAAAATAATTGCTATTGGTACATATACATATCTTCCAAGCCTATACCATTTAAGAGAAACTTTCTTATCTGCTCCTTGGTTAACTTCATCCAATAATTCTTCCTTTTTCCAAAAATAAAACCAAGTTATAGCTCCTATAGATGCACCTATAGGTATAATATAAATGGAAACAAGATCCATCCAAGGTCCCCACTCATTTATTGTTTCCATATTAACTCCTACTATAAAAGTTATAAGACCAATAATAGTTAAGGCTTTAATTCTACTTATTTTCTTAAATCTATGCATTATTGATTCTACAATCACTTCAAACATATTTTGAAGGGAAGATACACCTGCAAAAATAACAGCTGTGTAAAGTATGATTGCAAATATACGACCACCTTTTATATTTTGTAAAACAGTTGGTAATACTTCAAATAAAAGTCCTGGTCCACCAGCTTGTTCTAGGCCAAAAACCAATACAGAAGGCACAATTACACACGATGATAAAAGTGCTGCGAGAGTATCAAATATAGCTGTTGACTTTGTTACAGATATTATATCCTCATCCCTATTTAGATAAGAACCACAAACAATCATCCCACTACCTGTTACAGAAAGAGAAAAGAAAGCTTGTCCCATGGCATTAACCATAGTTTTAAGATTTAACTTATCTAAATCTAGCCTAAACATATACTTATATCCCTCTAAAGCATTAGGTAAAGAAAGAATATAAATTGCTATAATTACAAATAAAATAAAAAATGCTGGCATCATAATTTTATTGGACTTCTCTATTGTATGAGCTCCCTTTAAACAAGTAAAAAGTGTTACTGCTATAATTATAAAATGATAAAAAACAACTGAATAATCTTTTTGTGAAAAAGATTCAAACCAATCTTTACTATTTCTTACTAGAAGTTCACCACTTAAAGAATCTACCAAGGCCTTTAATACGTAAGTTACAATTACTGCATAACCTATAGCTATAAATAGCGAACCTATTAGAGGAATAAATCCAATATTTCTACTTATAAAACTATGTTTTTCATTATTTTTCTTGGAGTTTAAAGCATACTCATAAGAACCTAGAGTTCCTGTTTCAGCTCTTCTACCTATTGCAAATTCACTAGATAAACCTACATAGGCAAAAATGGATACAAACACCAAATAAAACAAGAGAAAGATTAGACCTCCGTCTTGAAACTTATAAGGAAAGCCCCAGACATTCGCCATTCCAACTGCACTTCCTACCGCCGTTAGGATAAAACCTAATCTAGACGAGAATTTTCTTTCATTGTTCATATTTAACTCCTTTACTTTAACACACCAAGGTGTCGGCGTGCTATTGAACTTTTTTTATTATATCATAAGAAGTTAAAATATGGTAATTAATTTGGCTTAAAAAAAGAAAATCTTCCTATAGCAATAAGTTTGCAATTGTCATCAAATACATCACAATCTATATTTACAATATGTCTACCCTTCTTTCTAACATTACATTTTGCATATAAATAAGCTGTATCATGGGCTGGTCTTAAAAAATTTGTATAGCCTTCAGTTGTTACAATTTCTACTTCACCAAAAATTTCAGATGCTTTCTTACCACATGCCGTATCAATTAGGGTCATAATAACCCCTCCATGAACTATATTATTAATATTTAGACAATAATTTTTTATAGGTATTCTGGTTAAGATTTCCCCATCCTTATCTTTTATATATTCTATTTCAAGATAATCAACAAAATTCATCTTATCTCCTTTCTATACTTTAGATTTTATTATAACATTTTTTTATAAAACATTTTACTCATGTTATAATAGTTCTATATTTGATGGTGATTTATGGAAAAAATATTATATATCCTATCATCAAAGTCTGGTAAAACTGAATTTGATATAGGAAAAAATGATTTAAAAAAACTTTATAAAAATAGAAAAAACGATGTTAAAATCATAGAAACAAACTATAAAAATCACGCTAAAATTGCGACTTATGATTTTATTAAATCTAACAAGGATGTTAAAAAAGCTATTATTGTTGCAGGCGGAGATGGTTCTTTAAATGAAATCGCTGAAATTATTTATAAATATGATAGAAATAATTCATCTTTAGGACTCATACCAATGGGAACTGCTAATGATTTTTCTAAAAATTTCTCTTACAAGAATTTTTCAATCAATAGTCTATTAAATTTCAAAAATAAAAAGATTGACTTAATTAAGGTAAATAATTCAATATGCATAAATGTTCTATCATTAGGTTTTGACACTATTGTTTTAGAGAATGCTTACAAGATTCTCGATAAAAATCCAAATCTTGGAAAAAAAGCCTATCTACTTGGAGTTTTAAAATCTATTCCCAAGATTTCTTATAAAGACCTATATTTAAAATTAGAAGATGATAAGGGAAATATGTTAAAATTCAATGATAAGTTTCTTTTATCAGCTATTTGCAATGGTGGATTTTATGGATCTGGTTTTAACCCAGCTCCATCTGCAAAAGTTGATGATGGAGTTTTAAATTTAGTTTATGCTAAAAAAATACCAACATTGCTGCTTCCATCTCTTATAGTCAGATATAAGTATGGAAAACTTGAAAATTCAAAGTATCTTAAGGAAATAAAGGTTAAAAAAGGTCTTATAAAAGCAAAAGAGGATATTCTTGCAAATATTGATGGAGAAATTTTCAAATCTAATAATATTGAATTTGAAATCATAGAAAAAGCAATTAATTGGATATATTTTAATTAAAAATTGGCCAAAAGGCCAATTTTTAAATATTTTCTTTTAAAAGTTTGTCATAATCTTTTTTAGATAAGTATTTTGGTGCTATATCAAGTACTGTATAAGCACCATATTTTTCTTCTTTATTGAATCTATAAATAGCCCTAGCATAGGCTAAATCTACTGCTGCTGTAAAATCAGGATTACTATCAAGATCAAGTCTAAATTCAATGGTTGATAGGTTATTATTAGCCGACTTACCACTTCTAATTACTCTTCCTCCATGAGGCATTCCCTTGTGATTTCTGTTGAGTTCATCTTGACTTATAAAATGAACACTTGTTTCATACTTATCAAAGTAATTAGGGATTGACTTTATTTCTTTTTCTAATTCTTTTAGGTCATATCCTTCTTTGGCTACTGCAAAAACCTCTCTTACATGAGCATCTTCTGCTTTAAATTCTAAATTTTCACCATTTTTTACCTTTTCAATGTAGTCTTCCTTTGGAATAGTATATTGACTTGCATCAGCTATACCATCTATTGATCTTACTGCAGCAGAGTGTCCTTGACTTATACCCTTTCCCCAGAAAGTATAGGTATTTCCGTCCTCAAGTACTGACTCAGCATAGGTTCTAATTAAAGAAAATAAACCTGGATCCCAACCTGTTGATATTAATGCTGTCTTTTTATTATCTTTTGCTAGTTTATCCATTTCTTTATAGTAATCATAGATTTTTTTATGTGTATCAAAGCTATCAACAGTATTAAAATTTTCAATCAACTTAGGGGCTTGAATAAGTATATCTTTATCAGATGAACCACAAAGTATCAATACATCTATATCATCCTTATAATCATTAATATCATCTAATAAATAAAACTTATCTTCCTTTAAGTCTCTCCTTGTAAATATTCCAAAAAGTTCCATATCATCTGATCTTTTTATGAGACTTTCACATGATTTCCCTAAATTTCCATAACCAACTATTCCTATTCTTATCATATTATTCTCCTATATTTAAAATTTCTTTTATATCTATTAAACCATTTTCTTTATCTAAAATATACTTTGCTGCCTTTAAAGCACCTATGGCAAATATTTTTTTGCTTTGAGCGTGATGAGATATACTTACTACTTCATCAAGACCTGCAAAAACTACTTCATGGTCACCATTTATACTTCCAGCTCTTAAAGAATGGATGCCAACTTCATTTGGATTTCTACTATCAGAAAATCCTTCTCTTCCATAAAGCTTAGAAAGTTTATTATCCCTTGCTTCATTTACAGCATCAAAAAGAATGTTTGCAGTCCCACTAGGTGCATCCCTTTTTTTATTATGATGAGCTTCAATAATTTCAATCTCAAAACCATCTAAAAGTTTTGATAATAGTTTTGATACATATACCATTACATTTACGCCTAGCGAAAAATTTCCAGATTGGACAATAGGAACTTTCTCGCTAGCTTTTTTTATCTTTTCTAGGTCCTTATCATCAAATCCAGTTGATGCAATTACTAATGGAATATTTTTATCTAAGGCTAAGGATAAAATCGAATCAAGACTATCCTTAGATGAAAAATCAATAATTACATCAGATTTTTCTTTTATTTTTTTTATATCAGAATAAATAGTAAATTCATCACACACTTTATCTTCTTTAGAAAAACCAGCGCTTACTTTGAAATCTTCTGATTTTTTTATAAGATCAATTAGAACCTCACCCATTGCACCTGTTGCACCTGATACCAGTACTCTAATCATTTAAATCCTCCAAGGCATTTTTTATTAGAATTTCACATTTCTCGCTTGCTTTTGTAAGAGGAAGTCTAAGTTCATTTTTATAAAGTTTTAATACAGATCCTGCAAATTTAATCCCTATAGGATTTACATCCACAAATAAGGCTTTTATAAGATTAAAATATTTTAATTGAATACTTGCTGATTTTTCAAAATTTCCATCTAAGGCATATTTAACTAAATCATGAACTTCTTTTGGATATATATTTGCAAGAACAGAAATAACTCCATTTCCCCCAACACTCATAAGAGGTGTAATTACATCGTCGTTTCCAGAATATATAGCAAAATCTTTAGGAAGTACTTTTCTAAGATTAGTTGTATAAGCTAAATCTCCCTTAGCGTCCTTAATTCCAACAATATTTTCAATCTTACTTAACCTTTTTACTGTTTCTACTTCAATATTTACATTAGTTCTTCCTGGCACATTATAAAGTATTATTGGCTTTATCGAATTATTAGCTATTTCTTTATAATGTTTATAAAGACCTTCTTGGCTACACTTGTTATAGTAAGGAGTCACTAGTAATAGTGCATCAACCCCATCAATTTCTGATACTTTTTTAGAAAATCTTATTGCTTCATTTGTATTATTTGAGCCTGTACCTACTATTAATGGAATCTTACCCTTAATCTCATCTATACTAATATCAATAAGTTTCATTTTTTCACATTCACTAAGGCAAGCTGCTTCAGCAGTAGTACCAAGAGCAACTATTGCATCTGTATGATTTTCTAAATGAAACTTGATTAAATTTCTATAAGCTTCATAGTCTACACTTAAGTCTTCATTAAAGGGCGTTACAATTGCAACACCACTACCTTCAAATAACATCTATACCTCCATTAAAAGTTCTGCATTTTCGACTGCATTCGTTGCTGCTCCCTTTCTAATATTATCAGCTACACACCATAAATTTAATCCATATTCTAATGAATAGTCTCTTCTAATTCTTCCTACAAATACATCATCGTATCCTGTGGCCTTAGTTGGAAGAGGATAAAGTTCATTTTCTATATCATCAACAACTTTTACTCCTTCTTGATTTTCAAGAATTTTCTTTATGTAATCAAGATCAAAATCCTTATCTAGCTCAATATTTATTGAAATAGCATGTGAATTTTCAACAGGAACTCTTGCTGTTGTTGCAGTGATTTTTAGACTATCATCTCCAAGAATCTTTCTTGTTTCATTTATCATTTTCATTTCTTCTTTTGTATATCCATTTTCTGTAAAGTCATCAATTTGTGGAAGAACATTATTAAAAATCTTATATTTCCACTTATAATTTGTTTTATTGTATAAATCTTCTAAGGCTCTTTCACCTCCACCAGATACCGCTTGATATGTATTATAGACAATTCTTTTTATATTAAAATTATCAAATATTGGTTTAAGTGCCAAGACTGATTGAATTGTAGAACAATTTGGATTTGCTATTAACATAGTATCCTTTGTAATCTTATCCTTATTAATTTCTGGCACAACCAAGATTACATCATTATGCATCCTAAAAAATGATGAGTTATCAACACATTTAACGCCATTTTTGATAGCAATTGGAATATACTTTTCAGATACAGCTCCACCAGCAGAAAATAGGGCAAGATCAATGTCTTTATTTGAAAAGGAATTTTCATCAAGCTTTTCAACTGTAACATCTTCTCCCCTAAATTTAATTTTATTTCCTGCACTTTTTTCACTAGCAAGAGCTCTTAAATTTTTTATAGGAAAATTTCTTTCATCGAGTATTTCTAAAATCTTTCTTCCAACAAGACCTGTTGCTCCAACTACCGCTACATTAAATTCTTTCATTAATTTCTCCTTTATAAATTTCGTCTCTACTAATTAAATCATCCAAACTTTCTCTTCTTACAGCTAAATAATCACATCCATCCTCAACAAATACAACCGCCGCCTTTCTTTGCTTATTATAATTTGATGCCATTGAATAAGTATAGGCACCAGAATATGGGATAAGAAGTAAATCATCTCTTTCTACCTTAGGAAGTTTCACCTCATCAATAAGTATATCTCCTGACTCACAAAGCTTTCCACCTACTCTATAAATTATATTAGCCTCATTATTTAATTTATTAGCTAAAATAGACGAATACTTAGCATCATAAAGGCTAGGTCTTATATTATCGCTCATGCCTCCATCTACAAAAATCAATGGAAATCCTTCTAGTGTTTTCTTTGTTGAGCCAATTGTATAAAGCATAGAACCTGATTTTGAAATCAAGCTTCTTCCAGGCTCAATGCCAACATTTTTTATATTTATTTTATAATAAACTAATAAGTTTTCTATTGTTTTTATATAATCTTTTAAAAATACTTCAATATCTAAATCCCTATCTTCAATTCTTTCTTTTGTTCCAAAACCTCCACCTAAATTAATATGACTAAACTTATATGAATTATCTTCTTCAATTTCTTTCATATATTTAAGCATAATTTTTGCTTCTTCTTTGAAAAAATCTAGATTTTTAACTTGACTTCCTATGTGGGCATGAAAGCCAAGTATATGCATGTTTTTATTTTTTAAGGATTTACTTATAAAGATTTTTGTATTTTTATCTCTAATATTTAAACCAAATTTAGAATCGGCATTAGAAGTTTGTATAAACTTGTGAGTATCAGTCTTAACATCTGGATTAATTCTAATTAAAACATCAATCTTTTTATTTTTCTCATTTAATATAGAATCTAAAAGATAATACTCATCGACTGAATCGATAATTATAAGTCCTATATTCTTATCTATTGCATATTCTAACTCATCCTTACTTTTGTTGTTTCCATGAAAGTGAATTCTACTAGAGTCAACTCCTGCTTTAAGACATACAAAAATCTCTTCTTTTGAAACACAATCAAATAAAATATTGTAATTATTTAAAAGTGATAATACATAAAGATTTGAGAAAGCCTTAGTAGCATAAACCACCTCTGTATCAAACTTTAAAGATTTAAAATTATCTACAAAAGCCTTTGTCCTATTTTTTAAACTTTTTTGATCGAATATATATAAGGGAGTCTGATATTTATCTTTAAGTTTTTCAACACTTACTCCTCCTATATACAAAATTCCATCTTTATTTTCAAAATTATTATCTAACATAAATCCTCCCATTAAAAAAATCATGAGCAAAAGGCCCATGATTTCCTTTCGCCGCAATATAGTAAGTTCTCCAATAAGGATTGGCACATCCTTATTGACAGTTGCATCCATATTTTGAATACAACCAACACCATGGGGTATTTCGGCGGTTATGCCTTTCAATGATTTACTAATCATAACCGCGACCTCTTGACTACATTGTTAAGTTGTTATGTAATAATTTATCACTAATAGTCCTATAAGTCAAATATTTTATTATTATTATCTAAAATATTTTATAATTATGGGCCTAATCTTGTTTAAATTTAGAGACATAGGGATTATTTTTTATAAAAAATCTATACGGAAGATTTCTCGCCTCTTTTGCATAATCTATACCAACTCTCCTATCTACCTCTATTTCAAAAGAAAAATTGGAATCTTCGATATAAAGACTTCTTGAAAAAATATTTTTTCCATTTAAATCTTTATCTATTTTTAGAGCTTTGGTAAGCTTTGCTGGTCCATTAGTGATATTTTTCTTTTGATAGTTAGATAATTCATTGTATTTTTTATTAAACCTATTAATAGCAAATTGATCTATATTTGACAAAGGTTCTACTGCTCTTATTAAAACTCCTTCTGGAACTTTTTCCCCAAAACTGGATATATTTAGAAGAAAGTGAATTCCATAGGTTTGATAAATATAAAGAGTTCCACAATCCATATATAATATTTTATTTCTTTCGGTCATCTTATCATTAAAGGTGTGACAAGCCCTATCATTTACCCCAAGATAAGCTTCTGTTTCTACAATTCTTGATTTCATTTTTATATTATTTATATTTCTTACTAAAGTCTTTCCAATTAAATCTTTAGCAAGACTAAGTGTTTCCTTCTTGTAAAAATCTTTTCCTAGCATATTTCCTCCTATAATATATATTTTATATGAAAATATAAAAATAGCCATATTTGAAATATGATTTGCTAAACAAATATGTTTTAATGTATAATAATGATTAAATTTAAATATTTAAAATTTAGAAAGGAATATTATGAAAAAAACCGCAAAATTTGGAGGCTCTTCAGTGGCCAATTCTACACAAATTAAAAAAGTTTGTGATATTGTTTTAAATGATAAAGAGATTTGTGCTGTTGTAGTATCTGCACCTGGAAAAAGATATAGTAATGATATTAAGGTTACAGACCTATTAATAGATTTATATGAGAAGTACAGGAATAAAGATCCAAAATATAAAGAACAACTCGAAAATATTATAAAAAGATATGAAGAGATTGTCTTAGATCTTAAACTTGATGAAAAGCTACTTGATGATTTTAGACTTATCTTAAATAAATACCTAGATGAAATAGATGATTCTTTTTATCTCGAAAATGCAATTAAATCATGCGGAGAAGACTTTAACGCAAGACTAATTGCAAAATATATCAGTTCCTTAGGATATAAATGTTCTTATCTATCACCAAAAGAGGCTGGAATACTTGTTGAACACACAATAAATGAACCTATAATCTTAGAAGAAACTTATAATAATATAAAAAGATTTAAAGATGATGATAGACTTTTTATAATTCCTGGTTTTTATGCTATATCACCTCAAGGTAAAATTATAACATTCCAAAGAGGTGGCTCAGATATAACCGGCTCAATCGTTGCTCGTGGTCTAGAATGTGATATTTATGAAAACTTTACAGATATGTCATACATCTATACTGCCCACCCAAATCTAATTGATAATCCTAAACCTATAACAAATATTACATATAGGGAAATGAGGGAGTTATCCTATAATGGTTTTGAGATTTTTCAAGAAGATGCAGTAGCACCTCTTTTGAAGAATAATATAAAAATACAAGTTAAAAATACCAACGACCCTAATAATGGTGGAACCATTATAGAAACTAAGAGAAATAATATTAAGGAAAACCCAATTATAGGTATATCAAATGTTGGTGATTTTCTTGCCTTTAATATTACAGAATATCTTATGAACAAGCAAGTAGGATATATTAATAAGCTTCTTGATATATTTGAATATCAACATATACCAGTAGAACATATACCTACAGGCATAGATTCCTTATCTATTTTAATTCGTAAGAAATACATAACTAGTGAATTTCAGATGCAAAATATAATAAATACTATTAAAACAAACTTTGATTTTGATGAATTTGAAATAATAGACGATCTTTCAGCTATAGCAATTGTTGGGGAGGGATTAAAGAATATCATGACACAAACCCTATATAAAATATCAAAAACTTTTGATGAAGAAAATATTAAATTAGAAGCAATAATACAAGGTGCAAGCAATAACTCTCTTTTTGTTTTTATCAAAAAAGAAAATGAAAAACTTGCAATCCAAAAACTTTATAAAGAATTTTTTAACTAAAAGCTTAAGCTTTTAGTTAATTTTTTCTAATATATCTTTAATTTCTAAAGGCTCCTTCACTATATAAGATGCCCTTTTAAATTCACCTATATTACCATATCCATATTCTACACCTATAGATTTAAGTCCAAGTTTAAAGCTTGCATTTATATCATATAGCCTATCACCTATCATTATAGACTCATCTCTTTTTAAATTATTTTTTCTAAGTAGACTTTCAAGAACCCTAACTTTTGTATTCAAACTTTCTGTAGAACCTTCTACATAAGTAAAATAATTACCTATTCCAAAATAATCAAGTATTTTTAAGCTAGATTCCCTACCCTTGCTCGTAGCAACGAAGAGTCTATAAGAATTATTGTATAGGTATTTAATTAACTCCTCAATTCCTTCATACATACTTGTCTCATACATTCCTTTTTCAAAATAATAATATCTATAATAATCTACTGCTTCATCTGCCTTGGCTTCTCCTACTTCTTTTACGAAAGACTCTCTAAGTGGTGGGCCTATATATTTTTTAAATCATCGACTTTATAAATTATATCCATCTTATCTAGACTATATTCAAAAGCCTTAATAATACCTTCTCCTGATTTTGAAATAGTCCCATCAAGGTCAAATATTATATTTTTTATCATATTAACTCCTTTTATAATATTTTAGCATTTAATATAAAAGTTAAATTATCACAAAAAAAGAGGCAGTTGCAGAATGAATTAATCGTTCCAAAATCATTACAAGCTCTTAACGACAATTTGTCTCCATGAGCTGGAAGACTATTCTCAAATTGTCTATGAGTAACTTGTAATGATGAAACGTTATAAATTCATAATTTTGCAACAGCCCCTAATTTCTATTTACTTGCTGCATCATAGATTACATCTAGATAACCAACTGCATCTGTAAGAGTTGCGCCACTAATTTCATCTATAGCTTTTCCTTTTTCATTTTCATCTGCTATCTTTTTGATTTCTTCAGCTGTTTTTCCTTTTGTATACTCTTCTATAGCCTTGAAATTTTCAGATATGTCATTTTTAGCTTTAGCATGTTCTTTCATAAGAGCTGAATATTCCCTATCGTTTTCAAGTTTAGAAGCCAATTGATTTTTCTTATCAGCATAGTTTTCGCCAAACTTTTTATCTGAATTTGGAACACCTTTTTCACCAAAATATTGATATTCATCAATTGATGTTGCTACAATCTTATCATTTTGTAATAAAACAAATACATCTGATACTGAATTATCTGTATTTCTACCTCCAAATGCTGATTTAAGTGTTAAATTGTCAACACTTTGTGTATCGGCTTTTACAGCAAATTTATCATTTTTTGCTGTATAAACTATAGACTTAAGATATGCTTTTGTATCTACTAGAGTTGCTCCACTTACTGCATCTATAGCTTTTCCATCTTCAGCATTATTTATAACTTCTTCTATTTCAGAGATGGTTTTTCCTGAAACAAAGTTTTCAATTGCTTTGAAATTATCTTTAATAGTAACAGTTGAACCAGCTTTCTCTTCCATTAGTTTAGAGTAAGCATCGCTATTTTCTACCTTAGAACCTAAGATTTTACCTTCTTTAGCCCCTTTTTTGAACTCTTTTTCTCCATCTTGATTTGGAAGTGCTTTAAATTCTTTTTCATCAAAATATTGGAATTCATCTAAAGATGCTGTTATTATCTTATCTGCTTGAGTAACCACCACAGTTCTAGCAAATGAGCCCTCCCCATGTGGAGCTGATAAAGATCTTCTTAAAACTATATCTTCACTCGAAAATTTACTAGCTTTGGAATCTTCTTCATTAGATGTGCTTTTTTCGTTGCTCTTATCTTCATTAGATGCTATTTTTTTATTTGAAGCTTCATCGCTTTTTGCAGAAGTAACTGCATTTGATTTTGTTTCTGCTGTATTATTGTTATTATTAGAACAAGCTGTAAAAGCTAATGACAAGGCAACAGCCAAAGCTGTTAATTTTATTTTTTTATTCATATATACTCCTCTTTAGAAAAATTGAAATCATTTACTTTTTTATTATACATCATTATTAGTATGTGTCAATTAATACTTAATTAATAAATATATCGTAATATAATACAATGAAAATATAATTATATTTAAAATAATAATTAATTATCTTTTAATATATTTCAAATGACCACATCCACTAAAATTCTATAATGTTTTCAAATTTTAATAGATGGAACATAAATAAGTAACTCAAGTCTTTTACCATACTCATTCTACAAAGGGAATTCTTTAAAATCCCTAAAATAAAAATTCTGCTTATAAGCTTCTAATGTAGTTTTAATTCCTATATGAAATTCCATATATTCGTAAAATGTTGCTAAATCATATTACTTGATTAGATTTTTCATCAAATAAAAACCGTAAATAGAAAATTTCTCTATCTACGGTTAATACGTTATTTTGGCTTATTTATTAGCAATTTATAAAAAATATTAACTTCTCATAGAATAATTTATAACTACAATTCCTAAAATCGTAATTATTCCAGACAACCCCCATGCTCCCATAAGAATATCATTATAAAGCTTAATATTCTTAACAAAAAAACTAGACAAAAAGGCAATAACTAAAGGTATACTCATTGTAAAAGTCATTTTTTTGACTTTAGATAGATATCCTTTTCTTATTAGCTCTTCTTTCTTGTCTTCTTCCATAGTATTAAATCCTGCTATAATATTTCCATTTGTCTTATCTATCATATATGAAGAAAATAATGTTAAAATAATCGGTATCAATAAAACTATTTTAACAGTAATATCTTTGGGATCCGCTAAATTCATATGTAAATCACTCTCCTTCAAAAGTCAAAATATTATTTCCATTTAAAATAGAAAATACCATCATATAATCGTTATAATCCTAAGGTTTTAAATCAGTAAGTGTCTTTCATATACTATCATTTTTTTGATATTATCAAACATTTTTTCATTAATGTATAAAATCATCTCATTATTTAGCACATATTTAGTAAAATCTAATTTTATTTTATCAAACTTAATAACACCAGTCTAGTCCATAATAATGTACCTGGCATCTTTGCCATATTACATTTACGAATGTTTCTTTTATTACTTTTACTAGTAGTGCTTTTTCATTTCTTTGATATCTTTCAAAGACTTCTGTTGAGAATTTACCATCTCTTGTCCTAGGTACTCTTAAAGTTAATGTTCCTATTTTGGTTGTATAGTCACGTTCATAGTATCCATTACGATAAGTAGTTCTACTAGGATCTCTTTGATAGGCTGTATTTTCTAAATATTCATCTCTTTCTTTTTCCATAAGCTCGTTAAAAACTTTTGTTAAGATAGATTTGGCAATTTTATTATCTACAGATTCATTAATTAAATTTTGTATTTCTTCTTGATTAATTGTAAAATGTAATTGGATCATTTGTTCCTCCTAGTTGGTTTTTGTGGTTAAAAACATTGTACTAGTTTGGGTTTCAAATGACCTTTTTCTTTTTACACAATTATACGGACTCTATCAATTACAGCTAACTTTTGTGTATTCTAGCAAAAAGCCAAACCAAAGAATACCTATATTTATATTTCTTGCTCTAGGTTATAATTAATTTTTTTCCTTAATTCATATACTTCTCATAGATATCATCTTTGTTAGTTAATATATCAATAATTTAATTTGTGTAATAAATAAAGATAATACATCTTTTCATTAATCCACTAATTCTTATATATAAATCTATTTACTAAACCTATACGAAAACAAAACTTTTCTCCAATTAAAATTCATGTATGAATTCCTTTATTAGAACAAAAAAGGGCTATTGCAAAGTTATGAATTTCTAACGTTTTATCACTACAAGTTACTCATAGACAATGAGAATAGACTGCCTCTTAAGGAGGTGAAATTGTCTTGAAGGAGCTTGTAATGATTCGTAACGATTAATTCATTCTGCAATAACCCAATTTATAATATATTATTTAGTTTTATCATGTTTTTTAATATAATTTTGCTCCAGCTGGAATATTATCATCCAACATTATTAAGTTAAGATTTTCTTTTCCATCATTCTCACAAATAGCAGATATAATCATACCTTCCGAGTTAATTCCCATCATCTTACGAGCAGGAAGGTTACAAATTGCAAGCAAAGTTTTTCCAATTAGATAATCTGCGTCATAATAATCTTTGATACCTGATAAAATAGTTCTCTCTTTTCCTGAACCATCATCTAATGTGAATTTCAAAAGTTTTTTTGACTTTGGAACTTCTTCGCAGTTCTTAACTTTTACAACTCTAAAATCAGATTTTGAGAATGTATCAAAATCAACCATATCTTCAAATAAAGGTTCTATCTTTATTTTTGAAAGGTCAATTTTTTCTGTCGTAAGTTTGTCGTAAGTTTCTTTTGATGAATCCCTGTTTTCTACCTTTTCCTTACCTACTGGCTTCATTGTTGGGAATAGTAAAACATCTCTTATAGATTTTTGATTTGTAAGTAACATTATTATTCTATCAATTCCTAGACCTAATCCACCTGTTGGAGGAAGTCCCACTTCAAGTGCATTTACAAAGTCATAATCCATCATTTGGGCTTCGCTATCACCTTTTTGTCTTTTTTCAACTTGCTTTTCAAATCTACCCCTTTGATCATCAGCATCATTAAGCTCAGAGAAAGCATTTCCGATCTCTGCTCCTGATATAAATGCTTCAAATCTATAAGTTAGATTTTCATCATCATTTTTTCTTTTAGCAAGAGGAGATATGTCTACTGGGTAATCATATATAAATGTAGGTTGAATTAAAGTATCTTCTACAAATTCATCAAAGAATTCTGCTACTATTTCTCCCCATGTATCCTTTACTTCTACATTTTTCTCTTTGGCAATGGAAACTGCATCTTCATATGATTTAATCTCATTAAAATCTACTCCGCATGCATCTTTTATAGAATCAATCATTGTAATTCTCTTCCAAGGAGCTTTAAGTTCTATTTCATGTTCTCCATATTGAACTTTTGTAGTTCCTAGAACATTTTGAGCAACTTGAGAAATCATTTCTTCTGTAATTTTCATCATATCTTCATAGTCAGAATATGCTTCATATAACTCAATTGAGGTATATTCAGGGTTATGTGTTGTATCCATTCCTTCATTTCTAAACATCCTACCCATTTCATATACCTTGTCAAAGCCACCTACTATAAGTCTTTTTAAGTATAGTTCATTTGCAATTCTTAAATACATATCTATATCTAAGGTATTGTGGTGAGTAATAAATGGTCGTGCACTAGCTCCACCTGCTATAGTATTTAAGATTGGAGTTTCTACTTCAAGATATCCCCTATTATCTAAGAACTTTCTTATTTCTGAAATTATTTTACTTCTTAGAATAAATACTTCTTTAACTTCTGGATTTACTATTAGGTCAACATATCTTTGCCTATATCTAATATCAGGATCTTTAAGACCATGCCATTTTTCTGGTAGGATTTGAAGTGATTTTGATAAAAGTTCACTTTTTTCTGATTCTATGGAAATTTCTCCTTGATTTGTTTTAAATACTTTACCTTCTACCCCTACTAAATCCCCTATATCATAAGCTTTGGTTTCTCTGAAGTCATCTCCCATGATATTTTTCCTATTTACTATTTGGATTTGTCCTTTTGAATCTTGGATATCCATAAAGCTCATATTACCATGACCACGTCTTGCCATTATTCTTCCAGCAATTCTTACGTTTTTACCTTCAAATTCTTCAAAGTTATCTCTAATATTCTTTGATAAAGTTCTATTTCTAAAGTTTACAATTTCATATGGATTTTTTCCATCTTCTTTGAGTTTTTCAAGCTTTTCTCTTCTAATTTGAAGCATTTCATTAGGATCTTGATTCATATTCTTAGCCATAAAGTCTCCTACCTTATTTCTTTTATTACATAGTAACATTTACCATTTGGTGTATTTACTTCTACTTTATCACCCTTTTTTCTACCTAATAAAGCTTCACCTACAGGCGACTCGTTTGATATCAATCCTTCTAAGGGGTTAGATTCAGCAGTACCTACAATCTTATAAGTTAACTCTTCATCAAATTCTTCATCATAGATTAAAACTTCATTACCAACATTTACCTCTTCTGAGTTTAAGTTTTCTTCAAAAGTTTTAGCATGTCTTATCATATCTTCAACTTTTGCAATTCTTGATTCTACTTCACCTTGTTCATTTTTTGCCTCATCATAATCAGCATTTTCTGAAAGGTCACCAAAAGATCTAGCTACTTTAATTTTTTCAGCTATTTCTGGTCTTCTTTTAGTTTTTAAATATTCAAGTTCATCTTGCAATTTTTGTAAATATTCTTTTGATAGTATTACTTCTTTTTGTTCTGACATTTTATCATCCTTTCAACATAGATTTATAATTGTTAAGTACATCCATAACTTCATCTATATTTTTTAATTTATTTATTTTATCACGTATTTTACTAGAATTTTCAAGCCCTTTTAAATAAGCTGATACATGTTTTCTCATTTGAGTTATTACAAGCTTTTCATCTTTGTATAAAAGCTCTAATTCATATTGTTCTATAATTTGATCTATAAGCTCTTTGGGACTTGGTTTTTTATAATTGCCATTTTTTATATATTCTTTAATTTCTCTAAATAAGAATGGATTACCCATAGCCCCTCTGGCAAGCATTACCCCATCAGCCAAGGTCTCTTCCATTATATTTATAAAGTCTTCTACAGAAAATATATCCCCATTTGCAATAACTGGTATGGATAAATTTTCTTTAAGTTTTTTTATATCTTCCCAAGAAGCTTTCCCAGAATAAAATTGCTCTTTTGTTCTTGCATGTAAAATTACATAGTCTATTCCACAATCTTGGGCAATTTTTCCAATTTCTAAATAGTTTTTATTATTTTCATCTATACCAAGTCTAAACTTTATATTTAGTTTTTTCTTAGAAGATTTTCTCAGTATTTTACATATTTCTTCAACTCTTTTTGGTTCAGCCATAAGTTGACATCCTTCACCATTTTTTGTGATTTTTGCAACAGGACAACCCATATTAAATGATATTTCAGAAATATTATCCATTATTTCAATTTTATCTTTTATAACTTTTTCTATTACATCAAGCTTTCTACCAAATACTTGAACATTGCAATTTTTTTCCCTTTCAGAGATAAAAAGAAGATCATCTGTTTTTTTATTATCATAATAAAGGGCATTACAAGAAACCATCTCAGTGAAAGTCTTGTCTGCCCCATATTTTTCACAGATTAACCTAAATCCTACATCTGATACACCAGCTAATGGAGCTAGCATAATCTGTTTATTTTTTAATTGTTCTCTCATATATTAATCTTAAGCCTTCTAAAGTAAGATCATTTTCTATTATTTCAATATACCTACTTTCAGATGCTAGAAGCTCAGAATAACCACCCGTTGATACAATTTTAATATCTTCTTCACTGACATTTTCGAGTTCAATTACTTCTTTTATAAGCTCTCCTATAATTCCATCTATAAGACCTATATAACCATAAACCATTCCTGAATTTATTGATTCTATTGTATTTTTAGCAATGGCAGTCTTTGGATCATGGAGTTCTATTCTTGGAAGCTGTGCTGTTCTTGATATTAGTGCATCAAGACTTGTCTTAAATCCTGGAGCAATTGAGCCACCTAAATATTGGCCTTTTTGATTTACTACATCAAAAGTTGATGCAGTTCCTAAGTCTACAACTATAGTAGGTCCACCATAAAGTTCATATGCAGCAACAGCATCTACTATTCTATCAGTACCAACTTCCCTTGGATTATCATATTTTATATCAATGCCAGTTTTTGTTCCAATACCTACAATCATAGCCTCTCTTTCGAAAAACTTTCTATTGGCTGATTGCCATGAATAAAGGACATCTGGAGCAACTGATGAAATAATAGTAGCTTCTATATTATTCTTATCAATATTATGTATTACAAGTATATTATAGATTGTTTGCACTAACTCATCACTTGTTGCAATCAGATTCGTTGTTATTCTAAATCTTGTTTTTAATTTATTTTTGTTGTAAACACCGATAACAGTATTTGTATTTCCAACATCTACTACAAGTAGCATACATTCTCCTAATTTTCATATCGTTATTATATTAACTCTAATATAATACATCACTTAAAGTAATTTTTCAAGCTATTTACCTAGCTTATATTTTCTAATAAGTGTATTTATCTCTTCTATATCTTCAACTTTAACTTGGGCTTGTTCTCTTCCTTCTTGATGATCTTTTTTTGTAATTATTACAAGATCTCCTTTTTCCTTATCAAATCCCCATTTCTTAAGTTCCTTGTAGGTATAAAAAGAATCATTTAAAAGTAGACCATTTTTTGCTACATAAAGTTTTGATTTTGTATTTAGAAAAAACACTATACCCATTACTATCATTACAGTAGCTGTAATTAGGGCTGTTTGATTTTTTGTCTTAAATCCTGTATACAAGTTAAATACACCTGTAAAGATTAATAACGCAAATAGGATATACTCCATTGTACTTGATCTTTTACCAAATCCTCTTACATCACCCTCAAGTTCTCTTTTCGATTTTTTTGACTTATATAACTTATAGATAAGCCAAGCTATAAGTCCTAGATAAATTATTATAATAAACTTATCAAATTGATTATTCATATGATATTTCCTTTCCTTTTATTTAAACTTAAAAAATAAGGCTTTTTTCATTAATGAAACAAGCCAAATTTATAAGTATATTTTCCTTATTACTTTACTCGTAAACTTCTCTTTTTAAAACCCCTATAAAAGGAAGATTTCTATAAAGTTGATTATAGTCAAGACCGAAGCCTACTACAAATTCATTTGGTATCTTAAATCCTACCCAATCTGCTTTAATTTCTATAAGTCTTCTTTCAGGCTTGTCTAGAAGTGCTACAATTTTTACTGAATTTGCCCCTCTTTTTTCAAGGGATCTCCTAAGTGCTTCTAAAGTCCTACCTGTGTCTATAATATCTTCTACCAATAAAACTTCCTTATTAGTAATATCTGTATCAAGATCTTTCATAATCTTAACATTTCCTGATGATTCTGTAGATGCCCCATAGCTTGAAACGTCCATAAATTCTAAAGTACAATTAATATTGATATTTTTAGAAAGCTCAGCCATAAACATAATTGAACCTTTCAAAATCCCAACAATTACAAGTTCATTCTTATCTTTATAATACTCATTAATTTGACTTGCAAGTTGTTTTATTCTCTTAGTCAAACTTTCTTCATCTATTAGGACTTTTTCTATTTTTTCTTCTAATTCTTCTCTCATACTTCCTCCGCACATATCATCAAAATTTTCTTTGTCTTATGAGTGATTTTATAATCATCAGACCTTCTAAGACCAACTATCCAAACCAATTTATCATTTATAAAAACTAAGGGTATTTTATCCCTCATATTCTTATCTATTTTTTCATCTATAAAGAAATCCTTTAACTTTTTTTTCTTGTTATTATAAAAATTAAAGCTATCACCAGACCTTCGGCTTCTTATCTTAATAGGCAAATTCACTAATTCATAATCAAAAAAAACTGATCCTTTTTTATTTATGCTTTTAAAATCTTCTTTATTGACTAAATGTAAGCTTATTTTATAAGATGAGAACTCTTTAATATCACCTATATTTAAAAATATAAGTCCTTCTTCTTTATTATAGTAAGTATTTTTATATAAATCATAAGTTTTATAATTTTTATAAAGTATTAAGTCGTTCTTAATAATTTTCTTTCCTAAATCTAGTCTTGTAATTTGTGAAAAGTCATCTAGATTTTTTTTGGAAAAATTATTAATATTTCCATTTATATGTGAAATAGATCTTCTTAAAATTCTATTTCTTAGACCTTTATCTAAGCTTTCAAAACTCTTTTTATCAAAGGATATAAAGTTTTTATCCTTTTTTACTATTATTTCATTAAGCTTTTTATCTTCAATATCTCTTAATATATCTACATCACTTTTTGCAAGATTTGAAAGTGAGATAAGAGAATTTTTAAAATTCGGATTTATTTTCTCTATCTCTGGGATTATATCAAGTCTTATTTTATTTCTAGTATAGTCAATCTCAAGATTGGTATAATCTATATGGTAGGGGATTTTTTCTTCATTTAAATATCCTACAATTTCACTTTTTGAAAAATCCATTATAGGCCTTATTATGAATTCATTTTTATAATCCATTGCCCTAAGTCCCTCAATACCAGTACCTCTAATTATTCTCATAAGAACAGTTTCAGCTTGATCATCCATATTGTGGGCTATGGCAATCTTATTTCCACTTACTTTTTTTCTAATTCTTTCAAAGAATTTATACCTTAAAACTCTTCCAGCTTCTTCAGACGAAAGTGACTTTTCTTTAGCATATTCATCCATAGACTTATGGTCAGAATAAAATTTAAGCCCTAAATCTTCACTTGTTTTTTTTACAAGCTCTTCGTCCTTGTAAGCATCTTTTCTATGTAAATGATTCAGATGGGCAAGGATAATTTCAAGTTCATAGTCCTTTTTTATTTCATTTAAAAGATAGATTAAAAACTGGCTATCAGGCCCTCCACTTGCTCCAACTATTATAGTATCATTTTTATTTATTAGATTTTCTCTTCTTATTGTTTGCAAAAACCTATTTATTATTGTCTTTGTAGACATATTCATCCTTTTTTACCATGCCTAATTTTTCTCTTGCTATTTTTTCTTTAAAGGTATCGGTATTTCTATTCTCATAATCTTTTTTAATATTTTCTATGTCATTTTTAACACTTTTTATATTCTTATCAGTAGTTTTTATCTGCTCAGTTAAATCACTTGATTTTCTTTGTAGGCTTTGATTGTAAGACCTTGATATAAAAAATACTATAAAAAATATTAATATTACAAAAAGTAAAAAGCGTGTATTTTTTTTTCTTCTATTTTTTATATATCTTTCATACTTATTCATCTATAACCTCATACATAGCTTCTGCGTTGTTTTTTTTGGCACCATCAATTATCTCAAGAACCCTTACTTTAAGATTGCTCTTACCGAAGCTTATATCAATTATATCTCCCACTTCTACAAGACTTCCCGGTTTTGCCAAATCCCCATTTAGCTTAACCCTTTCATTTAGACATGCATCTTTTGCTACTTGTCTTCTCTTAATTATTCTAGAATTTTTTAAAAATTTATCAATTCTCATATATATCACCTTTTTTAATTATAACAAATAAATACCGCTTTAGTCCATAAAGGAAATACTTATCTTAAAAGTTTAAAAAACGAGTATAATGTTTGTGGTGATAAAATGAATAATATATTACATATAGACTGCGATGCCTTCTATGCTTCTTGTGAAGAAGTTAGATATCCCAAACTTAAAAATCATCCTATGGCTGTTGGTGGACTTTCTAATAAATCAATCATTACTACAGCAAATTACAAGGCCAGAGAGTATGGTATTCACTCTGCTATGCCAGTTTTTATAGCCAAAAAACTCTGCCCTAATCTAGTAATAGTTGGTGTCGACAAAAAATATTATAAGGAAAAATCAATAGAGGTTTTTGATATTATAGAAAAATATGCCAAAATAAAAGAACAAGTCTCTATAGATGAAGCTTATCTCTTAGTTGAAGATAAAGAAAACAGAATTAATAAAGCCAAAAGAATTCAAAAAGAGGTAATGGAAAAAACCGGAATAGGTGTTTCTATTGGTATATCCTATAATAAATTTTTAGCTAAAATATCAAGTGATTGGAATAAACCCCTAGGCATTAAAGAAATTAACTCCTCTGATATTCCTCATATACTTAAAGATTTGGATATAAGTAAAGTTCATGGCCTTGGAAGAAAGTCAACTAAGAAGCTTAGAAATATAGGAATTCACAAAATAGAAGACCTTTTATCATTAGATGAAGAATTTTTAAAAAATCTTTTTGGAAAACAAGGCTCTTATGTATACCACGTTATAAGAGGAGAAGACAATAGGAAAGTAGAAATATCATCTAAAAGAAAATCTATAGGAAGAGAGTTCACTTTCAAGGAAAATACCCTGGATTTGAGAATTCTTCATTCTTATATAGATGAAATCGCTAAAATACTTGAATCTGATATGAATGATAGGGATATTAAAGCTTATACTTTAAATCTTAAAATTAAAACAGAATATTTTAAAACTCATACCAGATCTCATACTCAAGAAGTTCCTATATATAAAAAAGAGGATATAGCTTCTATTTCTAAAGATTTGTTAGAAAAACTTATTTCAAACGAAAAATTCAGGCTTCTTGGTATTTCCTTGTCAAATCTTTCAAAAAATAACCATACCCAACTTTCCTTATTTGACTAAAAAAGCTGTCGCAAAATATTAATTGCAACAGCTTTCTTTTATTCTTCTATGTCTAGCTCTTCTTGTGTATCTTCTTTTTTATCTTCTTCTATTTTGTCCTTTTTACTAGGATTTATAGAATTTCTAAGTTCTTGTTCTATTTGAGATAAAAGCTCTTCATTTTTCTCTAGTAGTTCTTTAACATTTTCCCTACCTTGACCAAGCTTCTCTCCCTTATAAGAATACCAGCTACCAGCCTTTTCTACTATATCCTTATCTGCTGCAGCATCTAAAATAACTCCAGATTTTGATATACCAGTTCCATACATAATATCAAATTCTACTACCTTAAATGGAGGAGCCACTTTATTTTTAACAACTTTAACGCGGGTTCTATTACCAATCATTTGGTCACCTTGTTGGATTGTTTTTATTCTTCTTATATCAAGTCTTACTGATGAGTAAAATTTAAGAGCTCTACCACCTGTTGTTGTTTCTGGATTACCAAACATAACACCAATCTTTTCCCTAAGTTGGTTTATAAATATTACAGTTGTGTTAGATTTTGAAATGACACCAGTAAGTCTTCTTAAAGCCTGACTCATAAGTCTTGCTTGAAGACCCATGTGGCTATCTCCCATTTCTCCTTCAATTTCAGCCCTAGGAACCAAGGCTGCAACTGAATCTATTACAACTAAGTCTACTGCTGCAGACCTTACTAAAGATTCTGTTATATCTAGAGCTTGTTCTCCTGTATCTGGTTGAGATAGGATAAGTTCGTCTATATTAACCCCTAATCTTTTTGCATATTCAGCATCTAGGGCATGCTCTGCGTCTATAAAAGCGCAAGTATTTCCTAGCTTTTGGTCTTCTGCTATACAATGAAGGGTAAGAGTTGTCTTACCTGATGATTCAGGTCCAAATATTTCCACAACTCTTCCTCTTGGAAGTCCTCCAACCCCAAGAGCCATATCAAGGTTTATTGCCCCAGTTGGTATTACAGATACATCAATCTTAGGTGCTTCGCCCATTTTCATGATTGCACCCTTACCATATTTTTTCTCAATATTTTTAAATGCCTGACTTAAAGCTTTCTCTTTATCGTTAGCCATATTTTTCACATCCTTTACATATCATCTAAGTTGAGTACTTTTTTATTTTTAACTAAATAATCTATGCCTGAATAAACTGTAAGAATTACAGCTAGATAAAATATTACTAGTCCAATAGAATTTAGTGTGTTATTGTTTAATAAAAGTAAAACAGTAGAAATACATTGACTTAGAGTTTTAGCCTTTCCACCTTTACTTGCTGCTATTGTAATATTATTGCTTGCTGCAAGTGTTCTTAGCCCTGTGATTATTAACTCTCTTGCTATAATTAAAATAACTGCCCAGTTAGGAACTATATTTGATGAAGTTAATAGAATAAAACCTGCCATAGTTAAAATTTTATCTACAAGTGGATCCATAAACTTACCAAATGTCGTAACTAGATTTCTACTTCTTGCAAGATGTCCATCTAGAGCGTCTGTAAGAGCTGCTATAGCATAAATTATTGCAACTATATTATACATTTTACCAAAAATTAAATATAATACCACAAATATTGGAACCATAAACATTCTTACTGTTGTAACTTTATTAGCTATATTCATATCATTCTCCTTTTAAATAAGATTCATCTACCAAAACTTTTCTAGGTTTACTTCCTTCATAGCCTCCTATAACTCCTCTATTTTCAAGCTGGTCAATTATTCTTCCAGCTCTAGCATAACCTATCTTAAGCTTTCTTTGTAAAAGTGAAACTGATGCAGTATTTTCACTAATAATTATCTCAATAGCTTCATCAATTAGTTCATCTTCATCTTCATTTTCAACTACCTTGGTCTTTTCCTCTACTGTTTCTATAGCCTTTTGATCATATTCATTTTCTCTGGACTCTTTTATATAATTAACCACCCTTAAAACCTCAGAATCTGAAACAAAAGCACCTTGAATTCTCATAGGTTTCATTGCATCAGATGGGGAGAATAACATATCTCCTTTACCAAGTAAAGTTTCAGCTCCACTCATATCAAGAATTGTTCTTGAATCAATTTGACTTGTAACAGCAAAGGCAATCCTTGATGGAATATTTGCCTTAATAGTACCTGTTATTACATCAACAGTAGGCCTTTGTGTAGCTATTATTAAATGTATACCACATGCCCTAGACTTTTGAGCAAGTCTTGTTATATAATCTTCAACCTCACCTGCCGCTGTCATCATAAGGTCAGATAACTCATCTATTATTATCACAACATATGGAAGTTTTTCGATTTTTTCATCCATTTCTTGATATGCTCTATATGATGATATATCTCTTACATGATTTTCTTCAAATAATTTATATCTTCTCTCCATCTCCCTTATCGCCCAAAATAGAGATGATGAAGCCTTTTTAGGATCAGTTATTACTGGCATTATAAGGTGTGGTATACCGTTATAAATGGATAGCTCTACTATCTTCGGATCTATAAGTAAAAGTTTTACCTCGTCTGGAGAATGCTTGTAAAGAATTGACATAATTATTGTATTTATACAAACACTCTTACCAGAGCCTGTTGCTCCTGACACTAAAAGATGAGGCATTTTTTCAATAGCAGAAACCATTGGTCTTCCTGATATAGATTTACCCAAGACAAATGGAAGTTGTCTATCATTTTTAATAAACTCATCACTTGCTATCATTTCCTTAAGGCCTACAACCTCTTTTTGTGAGTTTGGAACTTCAATTCCAACATGACTTTTCCCAGGAATCGGTGCTTCTATTCTTATATCACTTGTTGCAAGAGCTAAGGAAAGGTCATCAGAAAGATTTAATATCTTTGATACTTTGACCCCTCTTTGTGGCTTTAATTCAAAACAAGTTACAGTAGGTCCTATATTTATTTGAACAATCTTACTCTTTATACCAAATGAATCAAGACATTCCTCTATTCTTTGGGCCTTATCTTTTATATCTTCTCTATCTTCTTCACTTGAATCATCCCTATCATCTAAAAGATCAATCGAAGGATACTTATAATTTATGCTATATTCTTGTTTATAAGTTTCATCAAAATCTGAAAAATCAACTTGTTTCGACTTATATGAATTTATCTTTGCGGTTTCAAAAACCTTGTCAAAATCATCATTTTTTTTGTTTTCTATGTCTTTTTTATTCTCATCTGAATTTTCTTTTTTATTTGATTTTTTTGAATTAATTATAAGCTTATCTTTATCAAAATCTCTTACATTTTGCTTGAATTTTACATTTTTTATTTTCTGAAGTTTTTTCTCTCTTATAATTGTTTTGATTTTATTGTATACTTTCTTAAATTTATCACTTGTAAAACTTATAATTATAATAATCTTATCTTTTATCGTGATAAAATAATCCTTATAAGATAGTCCACTAATATTTTTTAATAATATAAACCAAAGAATTAAATAAAATAAGATTATTCCAACTACACCTATAAAACTTTCTAAGTGATAACCTATCCTTGTACCTATTAAACCTCCACTAGTTTTTATCATTTTTTCTGTATTTCTAAGTGAAATATCCAAAGAGCTTGATAGATATTTTAAAGATAAAATTATACCAGTAAAAAGTATAAGAATATAGGATATTAAAAACATCTTAATATTTTTAATATATTTGTCCAAAAAAGCATATAAGAAACTTATAAATATTGAAATAGGAACCAGGTATGAAATAAGTCCAAAGGCCATAAAACTATTATATGTAATAAAATCTCCTAAACTTCCTGTATTTGGTAGAAGTAGGAAAATGAAGCAAACAAAAGATAAGAACATCATAAAAACTGAAAATGATTTCTTATTAAAATTCTTTTCTTTTTTACCATTATTATATTTAGTTTTTTTTCTTTTCCTATTGCTATTAGTATTTGCCATATATACCTCTCTTTAGATTATATAACAACAAGAAAAATAAATAAACTGCCATTAGGCAGCTTCAAGTTCTCTACAAATATTTAAGACAAGGCCACAAAGGGCCTTCCTTTAATATCTTTGTAGTTAGTATATTTATTAATCTTCTTTATTAGATTTTTCTTTTTCTTCTATTAGTAGGGCCTTTCTTGAAAGATTAATCCTACCTTGTCTATCAATATCTGTAACCTTAACTCTTATCTTATCTCCAACTGATAAAACATCTTCAACCTTCTCAGTCCTCTTTGTATCGATTTGAGATATGTGTAAAAGTCCTTCTTTACCTATAGCAATTTCTACAAAGGCACCGAAGTTCATAATTCTTTTAACTTCACCTTCATAAATATCTCCTGCTTTAGGATTTGTTACTATTGACTTAATCATCTCTATAGCTTTTTTTCCACTATCACCATCATTTGATGCAACGGTTATATGACCATCATCTTCAGTTTCTATCTTAACTCCTGTTGCATCAATTATTTTATTGATAGTCTTTCCACCAGAACCAATTACATCCCTAACTTTTTCTGGATCTACGTCTATGGAAAAAATTCTTGGTGCATACTTTGAAAGATCATCTCTTGGCTTTTCTATTGCTCCTGTAATAACATCAAGGATTTTAAATCTTGCTTGTTTGGCATCATATAAAGCATCTTTTAAAACTTCTCTATTGATTCCTGCAATCTTCATATCCATTTGAAGAGCTGTTATACCATCTTTAGTCCCTGCTACCTTAAAGTCCATATCGCCTAGATGATCTTCCAATCCCTGTATATCTGTTAGAATTGATATAGAATCATCTTCTTTTATAAGTCCCATAGCAATACCTGCCACAGGTTTCTTAATTGGTACACCTGCATCCATTAAGGCAAGTGTTGAACCACAAATTGAAGCTTGTGATGATGAACCATTTGATGAGAGCACTTCACTTACAACCCTAATAGTATAAGGAAAATCACTTTGATCCGGCAAGACAGGTATTAAAGCTCTTTCTGCCAAACGTCCATGACCTATTTCACGTCTTCCTGGACCTCTTAGAGGTCTTATATCTCCTACACAAAATGGTGGAAAATTATATTGGTGTATATATCTTTTTGTTACCTCTTTTCTATTCATAGAGTCAATAACTTGTTCTTCTCCAGGCGAACCAAGAGTAAGAACTGATAATACTTGAGTTTGTCCACGTTTAAATAAACCTGAACCATGGGTACGAGGTAGAAGACCTACTTCTGCAGAAAGTGGTCTGATTTCTGTCATCTTACGTCCATCGGGCCTAATCTTATCAATAGAAATCATTCTTCTAACTTCTTTTTTCATGATAGAATCTACAGTCTTGTGAATCTCATCTTCACTTTCTGGATATTCTTCTAAGAAGTCTTCTTTGCAAGCTTCTTCTATTTTAAATATATCATCTTCTCTTTTAACCTTATCAGTTGTTCTTATAGAGTTTTTGATTTCTTCTGTATATTTATCTTTAATTTTTCTTTGAAGTTCAGTTTCAACTTCTTTTTCAACTTCCATCTTTTCTTTACCAATATCATCTATAATAGTTTGGATAAAGGCACACATTGATTTTATTTCTTCGTGAGCTATCATCATAGCTTCGAGCATTTCTTCTTCTGAAAGTTCATTTGCTCCAGCTTCTACCATGTTGATAGCATCTGCGGTACCTGCTACTGTAAGATTTAAAGAAGTTTTTTCTCTTTGATTCATATTTGGGTTTACAACAAATTCACCATTTACATATCCAACATTAACTGCAGCAACTGGTCCAAAGAATGGGATATCAGATATTCCCAAAGCAATTGAGGCACCAATTGTAGTCATACAATCTGGTTCGTTATCTTCATCAACTGAAAATGGTGTTGCTATAACTTGTACATCGTTATAGAAGTTTTCAGGAAATAGTGGCCTAAGAGGTCTATCCATTTGACGAGAAATCAAAACCGCATCATCAGTAGCCTTGCCTTCTCTTTTAATAAATCCACCTGGTATCTTTCCTACAGCATAAAGTTTTTCTTGATAGTCACAAATTAATGGGAAAAAGTCAATTCCCTCCCTTGGCTTATCACTTGCAACAGCAGTAACTAAGAGAATTGTATCACCACGTCTTATTATACATTCTCCATTAGTTTGCTCAGCAAGCTTTCCGATTTTTATAGAAAAATCTGATCCATGTTGTGACTTATATTCATAAGTTTTTTCCATATTTTCTCCTAACTACAAAAAAAGCGGGAAAATCCCGCCATATTTAACTATTTTCTTAATCCAAGTTTTTCAATGATTTGACGATATCTATCAATATCATTATTCATAAGATATGTTAAAAGACCTTTTCTACGTCTAATCATTTTGAAAAGTCCTCTTCTTGAAGAGTGGTCTTTCTTATTAGCCTTTAAGTGTTCTGTAAGATCTTTGATTCTTTTTGTAAGAATAGCAATTTGTACCTCTGGTGAACCTGTGTCTTTTTCATCTTTTTGGAAATCTTTTATTATTTGTGTTTTTTCTTCTTTGTTTAACATATATCTATCCTCCTAAATTTCAATACGCCCAAACCATGAAACAGTTCGAGGAAACTTAATCCATAGTTAAGGTATCTTTGATATTATACCAAATATATTTTATTTTGCAAAGATATTTTTGACTTAAAAAATTCAACTTTTTTTAAAAAATACTGGTAATTTTTATGAAATTATTATAAAATATAATTGATAATGAATTTAATTATCAATTAACGAGTAAGGAGTATGTAATGAAATTTACTGATGATATGAAAGAATTAATCTCAAAACAACTTGCCTATATAGCAACGGTTGATAATAATGGACTTCCTAACATTGGGCCTAAAAGAACCATGAGAATACTTGAAGATGGCAAATTTATCTACTGTGAAAATACTGGTGGTAGACATCATGCTAATATCAAGGATAATGGTAAAATTATTATCTGTTATGTTGATAGAGACAATAATCATGGATATAGATTTGAAGGAAGAGCCAAATCTTATACAGATGATGAACATATAGCTCTTGCAGAAAAAACTGTTGGTGTAAAACCAAAGGCTGCAACTATAATAATAAATATAGAAAAAATCTATACTCTAGACTCTGGTCCTAAAGCTGGAAAATCAATAGGTTAATCCTGATATCTAAATGAGTATATACTATTATAATTTCATAACAAACTAGAATAAATTCTTTCTAGTTTTTATCTACAATAAAAATGCACCTACTGTTTTTCAGTTTAGTGCATTTTTATTTATAGATTATTTTAAAACTTATCTATTTCTCTTAGATTTAAATAAGACAATACTTGATGTTGCAATTAGTCCAAGAATACTTGAAAGACTAGAAACACCAGTTTTTGGATTTGATACTTCATTATTATTTAATTTTCTTATAGATTTTATTTCTTTGCTTGTTTTATTTTCTGGTTTCTCACCTGGTTCTTCTGTTCCCGGTTTTTCGCCTAAATTTTCTTTTCCTGTTTCTTCTTTACCTGTGTCTTTTTTGCTACCATCTAAATTATTATTCTTACCATTACCACTTAGGCTCAAGCCATGAAATATTTTTGAATGAAAGTCTTCTTTTCCAGTTCTAAACATATAATTTAGTTCTCTAGCAACCTTTATTATATCATCACTAGCCATAACTAATGATTCTTTATCATTTATATCAATATTATTTTCTTTAATTAATTTTTTCAATTCGTTAGCTTTTTTGGTTAGCTTATCGTCAAATTCTTTTGATATATAATACTCAGATCTATCTTCTACAAAATTTTTATGCATATTTAAAACAACAGGAATTAAGTTAGATTTTGTGTAGTCTTTTATTGCTTTTTGATAAATATCATCAATTTCATGAGATGATTTAGCATTTTTAGTTTCTTCTTTGTTAGAATCATTTTCTATATTGATTTTCTCATTAGAATTAGTAAGATTAGTTATAGTTTCGTTCTTTCTTCTAAGTTTGACTTTGCATTTACATCATTATTTAAATTTGATTCTTCTTTAATACTTAGATTTTCTTTTAATTCAGAATCTAATTTGTCAGCATTTTTATTTTCTTGAGATTTTTCTTCTTTATTATTAATCTTATGGTCTGAATTTTTTTCTGATTTGTATTCCATATGACCTATATCTGATTTTAATTCTTCATTTTCAGTTTTTTCATCTAATTTTATAGTATTAGATCCAGTTACCGCTACATTTGAACTATTTGCTAAACTAGTAAATGTAGGTAAAGCCAATATAAATGATAAAGATGCCACAGCTATTTTCTTAGAATTTTTCATAAGTTTTCTCCTTTCACAAACTTAATTATGTATATATTATATATATTATCAAACTAAAAATATTTCTAAATTAAATAAAAAAGAGCAGTTATAAACTACTCTTTTCTATATTTATCTATTAAATTGTATCCTCTAGTTTTATCTTTTTTCATTTGTTCGATTAGCTCTTCTGCATTTTTAAATTTATAGTCAGGCCTAAAGTATTCTAGAAATTCTACGGTCATATTTTTACCATATATATCTTTGGAAAAATCCAATATATAGGTTTCAATTTTTATATCATTTGGACCAAAGGTTGGATTGGTTCCTATATCTGTTAGGGCAAAGTAGCTTTCCTTATCTATTCTTACTCTTGTAAAGTATACTCCAGATTTAGCTTTTATATAGTTGAAGTTTAGCATAAGATTTGCTGTAGGAAAATTCAATAATCTTCCTCTTTGTGCTCCCTTTACAACTTTTCCCTTTATCTTAAATGGATGTCCCAAATCAAAGTTTGCTTTTTTTATTTCCCCATCTTTTACCATTTTTCTTATATCTGTTGAGTTTATAATTCTTCCATTATCAAGCTCAAAATCTACCACCTTTGTCTTATAGCCAAAGTCCTCTTCATATGATTTTAATGTATTTATATCTCCTTTGGCCATTTTCCCAAAGCGATAATTATCCCCAACTATGACATACTTGGTATTTAGTTTTTCATATAAGATTTCTTTGATAAATTCTCTGGGACTTAAATTTTTAAATTCTTCTGAAAATTCTAAAAAACAGAAACATTCTATTCCCATATCATTTAATATTTCTATTTTGTCGTCAAGGCTTGTCAGATATTCTTTTTCTCCATTTAATATATTCTTGGTATTTTCTTTAAACAATAGGACAGACGGAGTAAGTCCGAAATTTCTGGATATTTTTATATTTTCTTTCATAAGTTTTTGGTGTCCCCTATGAACTCCATCAAAATTTCCCAAACTTACAGCCTTAGGACTAAGTTCAATTTGATTATTGTCTAGGTCAAATACTTTAATATTATCCTTCATAAAATACCCTCTTTAGTTTCAATGCATTATTTGAAATCTTTCCTATTCCTATAAATTCATCTTCCACATATACCCTAATATTTTCTATATCATTTTTATTGGCTAGTTTTATTGTCATACCATTTATAGATTTTTTTAAATTTGATTTATCTAGAATTATTTTGTCCATATTTAATAAGGCCTTATCTATTGGAATTATTTTTTCTTTTATCTTAACCATAGGAATATTTTCTAAATTTTCGCTTTTTATAGAATCTTTTATGTGGAAATCTCCCACTTTTATTCGTCTTAACTCATGTACATTGGCAAAAGTTTTTAATTCCTCTCCCAAATCATTTACAAGTGTTCTTATATAAGTGCCTTTTGAACAAGTAATCTTAAATCTTGCAAAAGGAAAGTCAAATGAAAGGATTTCAAAATCATAGATTTTTATATTTCTTTTTTTCCTTTCTACATTCTTTCCTTCTCGTGCAAGCTCATATAATTTGCGACCATTATATTTTAGGGCAGAATACATGGGAGGTATTTGTTCAATATCTCCTATAAATTTACCTTTAATTGTCATTTCTAAGTCTTTTTTGCTAAATAAATTAGATGATTTAGCAATTATTTTACCAGTTTTATCTTGGCTATCTGTTTTTTCGCCAAAAAAGGCAAGAGTCTCATAAACTTTTACTTCATCCATCAAAAAGTTTGAAACTCTTGTCGCTTTACCTATTAGAAGAGGTAATAGTCCTGTTGCTAGGGGATCAAGTGTGCCTGCATGACCTATTTTTTTTATAGATAATTTTTTTCTTAACATATAGACACACTTTGCAGATGATATCCCACTTTCCTTATCTATTAAAAGAATTCCATTAGTCATCTATGGCCTCTTTTAAGATTTTTCTCATAGTATCTAAGGCATCTTCCATATTTTTTTCATAAAGTGAAAAGCCAGCCGCTCTAATGTGTCCTCCTCCATTATTATCTCTTGCAATTTTGGATACATCTAGCCATTCTTTGCTTCTTAAAGAAATCTTATATTCACCATCATCATACTCTTTTATAAGACAGGCCACTTCAATTCCTTTTAAATCTCTAAGCATATTTACAACTGATTCACTATCTCCCATTTGCATCGAAAAGTCTTCACACATTTTCTTACTTACCCCAACTAGGGCATATGGTTTGTTGAATTCAACTTTAGAAAGGATATGATTTTCAAATCTTAATTTAGAAATTTCCTTATTTTGATAGAGATTTTTATAAACATACTCATAGTCTGCACCTTCATTTATAAGTTCAGCTGCTGTAAGAAAAGTTAATTCACTTATATTCGAGTATAAAAATCTTCCAGTATCTGTTACCAGACCTATATAAAGAAGTGTTGCTATTTCATTATCTATAGGAAGTTTGAGTCTTTTAATTATTTCATAAACTAACTCACATGTGGCTGGAGAATCTGAGTAAATTATATTTAAGTCTGTATCTATCTTTCCACCTTTATGATGGTCAATTACTATAGTGTTCTTTGATTTTTCGCATATTTCTATTGCCTTATCTATCCTATCAAATTCTGAACAATCTACTATTATAAATAAATCATATTCGTCTAAGCTTGGTTTTTTATATTGACTTAAATCAGGAAAAAATTTTAGGTAATTATCTACTTCACTGATTTGTATAACTTCAGCAAATTTACCATATTTTTCTAAAGATTTCCTAAGAGAAAGGGATGCACCTAGCGCATCCCCATCTGGATTTATATGGGCAGATATTGCAATATTCTTAGCCTCATCAATTAATTTTTTAAATTTATCAAGTTGACTTTTGCTAATCTTCTCTATTTCCGGCATTTTTCTCATCCTTTGCAATTGTTTCTGCAATTAGTTTATCCATATAGACACCACGCTCTATAGAATTGTCATATTTAAACCTAAATTTAGGCATAGACCTAAGTCTCATTCTTTCACCTATAAGTCTTTTGATAAATCCTTTTGCATCTTCGAATGCCTCTATTACTGATTCTTTTTTACTCTCATCTCCTAATACTGATACATAAATATCAGCAAATGAAAGGTCATTTGTAACTTCAACTTCAGTAATGGATACTATGACATTTTCTGATAGCCTAGGGTCATTTATATCTTCTGCAAGTATTTTTGATAATTCCTTTTGCATTTGTGAAGATATTTTCAAACTTCTTCTCTTATCCATTATAAATCTCTTTCTTTTTCTATCATTTCATAGGCTTCTAATTCATCGCCTTCTTTAACGTCATTGAACTTTTCAAGACCTATACCACCCTCATAGCCATTATTGAGCTCTTTTGCATCATCTTTGAATCTTTTCATAGATTCTATATTTCCATCAAAGATTACTACATTATCTCTTAATAATCTTATCTTTGCTCTTCTTGGTATAGAACCATTTGTTACTAGAACACCTGCTATGGTTCCTGCATTTGGAACTTTAAATGTTTGTTGAACTTTGGCACGTCCCAGAACTTTTTCTTCAAATTCAGGATCAAGCATACCCTTAAGGGCCTTTTCTACATCTTCTATAGCTTCATAGATTATTGAATATGTTCTTATTTCAATATTATTTTCTTCAGCCATTTGTAAAGCACCTTGGGTTGGACGTACATTAAATCCTATGATTATAGCATTTGAAGCTTGAGCTAGTAGGACATCTGACTCTGTAATACCACCTACTGCTCCTGCAATTACATTTACAAATACTTCTTCATTTGATAGCTTAGCGAATGAAGAACTTACTGCATCTACAGTACCCTTAACATCTGTTTTAACTATGATATTAAGTTCTTTTAGCTCACCTTCTTCAATACCTTCATACATATCTTCAAGATTAGTGTTTGATTTTTGGATAAGTCTTTCTTCTCTTTTTTGCTCTTTAGCACGATCAGCATAGGCTCTTGCTGTTTTTTCATCTTCTACAGCAAATATCTTATCTCCTGCTTCAGCAACATCAGATAAACCTAAGATTTGAACTGGTGTTGATGGACCTGCTTCAGATATAGTCTCTCCTTTTGAGTTAAACATAGCTCTTATTCTTCCTGATGAAGATCCTGTTACTACGTAGTCTTTATCGTGGAGTGTTCCTTTTTGTACAAGGACTGTTGCTATAGCTCCTCTTGCCTTATCAAGTTGGGCTTCTATTATTATACCTACAGCATCCCTATTTGGATTTGCCTTAAGCTCTCTCATTTCAGCAACAAGAAGTACCATCTCAAGTAAGTCTTTTATTCCATCACCTGTTTTTGCAGATACTTCTACCATAATAGTATCTCCACCCCAATCTTCTGAAATAAGACCATATTCTGTAAGCTCTTGTTTTACTCTATTAGAATCTGATTCTTCCTTATCCATTTTATTAATTGCAACTATTATTGGAATTTCAGCAGCTTTAGCATGGTTTATAGCCTCTATTGTTTGTGGCATTACCCCATCATCACCAGCTACAACAAGGATTGCTATATCTGTTGATTGAGCCCCTCTCATTCTCATTTGAGTAAAGGCTTCATGGCCTGGTGTATCTAAAAATACAATTTCCTTATTATTGATATTTACAGTTGATGCACCTATATGTTGGGTTATTCCACCTGCTTCTCCTGATGCAAATTGTGTATTTCTTATAGCATCAAGGATTGATGTTTTACCATGGTCTACGTGACCCATTACTGAAACTACTGGAGGACGAGTTACTAAGTCTTCTTCATTATCTTCAAAGTCAAGATCTTTTTCTTGCATCTCAATTTCATCTAATTTTTCTTCTTTTGAGATTTCTTTGTTAAATTCAAGTGCAATAAGTTCTGCTTGGTCAAATTCTATTTGGTCATTAAGACCTGCCATTACACCAAGTCCCATAAGTTTCATTATTACTTGGTTAGCATTTTCATTTATTTTATCAGCAAAAGCCTTTACTGATATTGACTCTGGTATTTGAATTATTCCATCATCATTATTATTGTCTTCTTTTGCCTGTCTTTTTGTTGACTTTTTTGACCTTTTATTTTGCTTTTTATTTTTCTTTCTCTTCTTGTTTTTATTAAATGTCTTGTCTTTGTTTTGAGACTTATCTTTTTTCTTTTTTTCTTCTTTTGTATTTTCTATAACTTCTTCCTCTTCCTCTTCTTCTTCTTCCTTAAAATATTCCTCAACTATTGCTAAGTCATCCCCTGATAACATAGACATGTGTGATTTTATATCAAGTCCAAATTCATCATTTAACAAACTTAACATTTTCTTAGTAGTTACATCGTATTTTTTTGCTAATTCATATATTCTAAGCTTCTTAGCCATATAATCACCTCTTTTATTTCATAGCAATTATCTCCTCGTAAAGATTATCACTAATTTCAGTTTTAAAAACTTTTTCTAATTTTCTCTTCTTTTTTGCCTCATTTATACAATTTTCATCCTTACATATATAGGCACCCCTACCATTTTTCTTTCCAGTAGGATCAAGTATTATTCCTTCTTCTTTGTTTTTAACTATTCTTATAAGTTCATTTTTATCTTTGTTTTCTCCACAAACTATGCATTTTCTTTGTGGTATTTTTCTTTGTTTCATTATCTCACCATATTAGTTTAATAAATCTATAAATAATCGTTTGAATCATCCAATAGTGAATCTAGATCATCTGATAAGGATTCTAAATCTTCTTTTTCTATATTAAGTAAATCATCATCATCTGGATCATCCTTATCAGACACTTCAAAATCTTCTAATTTATTATCTTTAGAAATCTCTTCTAATTCTTTTAAGTTTGAATCATTTTCTAATATATCTTTTGTAGCAGTTTCATCGTCAAGATTTTTACTACTATCTTCTACTATTTCAGACTCATTTTCTTCTGCCTCTTCTTCATTTAGGCCAAGTATGTCATCTATTTCTGCTTGGCTTAATGACTTATATTCTGCTTCACTTTTTATATCTATCTTCCAACCTGTAAGCCTTGCAGCAAGTCTTGCATTTTGACCTTCTTTACCTATGGCTAATGAAAGTTGATCTTCTCTTACTATGACTAAAGATTGTTTTTTCTTCTCATTTATATGGACATCTATAATTTCTGCTGGAGATAGGGCATTTTTTATATAAACTTTTATATCCTTGTCATAATTTATTATATCTATCTTCTCACCTTGTAATTCTTCTACTATAGAATTTACACGACTTCCCTTATACCCTATACATGCTCCAATAGAGTCTATTTCAGGATCATTTGAATATACAGCAATCTTTGTACGAGAACCAGCTTCCCTATCTATGGCATAAATTTCAATTATACCATTGGTTATTTCCGGAACTTCCAATTCAAATAATCTTTCAACCAAGTTTTTATCTCTTCTTGAGAGAATTATTTGAGGTTCTTTTGTTGTATTTTTAACATCCTTAATTAAAAGCTTGATTCTTTGATTAGGTGTATATACTTCACTATCAACTTGCTCTTTTGTAGGGATAATTCCTTCAATTTTATCAAGATTTATATATACATTATACTTATCTTGTCTTTGAACTATTCCTGTTATAATATCATTGGCCCTATCTAGATATTCACTGTAAACAGAATCTCTTTGGGCATCTCTAATTTTTTGTATAACAATATTTCTAGCTGTTTGTGCTGCAACCCTTCCAAAATTTTTAGGTGCAATTTTAACCCTACATACATCTCCAACTTTAAGCTTTGAGTCAATCTCTTTAGCCTTTGTCGAAGTGATTTCTGCATAAGGGTTACTTACTTCTTCAACTACATCTCTTAGAGAATATACTTCAATCTCACCAGTTTCTTCATCTATATTTACATCAACATTCTCATTGTTATCATAGTTTTTTTGGTAAGACTTAACCAAGGCCTTTTCTAATGCCTCAAGAATTATCTTCTTATCAACATTCTTGGTTTTTTTTATTTCCTCTAAGGCTAATATAAATTCTTTATTCATCTTTCCCCCTAGAATACTATCTCTATTTTGATAGTTTTGATATCACTTTTAGCAATTTTTAAATCTTCTCCTTCTTTGTCTAATAACAAATAATCATCCTTGATTTCTTTGATATGGCAAAGAATAACATCCCCATTTTTAAGCTTAACGTTTAAAAGCTCATCTTTATTTCTTTCAAGGTCTCTATCAGTCTTTAGGGGTCTTGAAAGATCAGGAGAAGATACTTCTAGATAATAGAAGGATTTTATAAGGTCTAATTCGTCTAATTTTTCATTTAAGAAGTTAGATACTTTCTCACAATCATCAATTGTAACTCCGCCTTTCTTATATATGAAAAATCTTAATATTTTATTTTTACCTTCACTAACAAACTCACAATCTACAAGCTCATAGCCAAGATTATTAATACCTGTTTCTAAATTTTCTTTTAATCTACTTATTAAATCCATAACCTTCCCCTTTACATATTAAAAGAGTGGATTTGTCCACTCTTTTTCTATTTTTATTATACTACTAAGCATAACATTTTCAATTTAAATGTTAATCTATTTAAGTATAATATCCTTAGGTGGTAGAAATGATTAATGAAGAATTAGAAAATAAAATTAAAATATTTAGAGATAGTTACGATATAGATCCTAGTGTCAAAGACCTAATTAAGAAAGCAAAATTTCCTTATGTATGTGAAGAAATTTATAAAGAAGCTATAAGTTCAATTCTTGCAGGGAAAAACCTCCTATTAGTTGGAGATAAGTCAACAGGCAAAAATGTACTTGTTGAAAACTTAGCTTATCTTTTTAATAGACCCTTATGGACTTCTTCCTTTCATATAAATATTGATGCATATGACCTTATTGGTGGTGATACTCTAAAAAATGGAAAAATCATATTTAGACCTGGTCCAATTTATAAAGCTGCTAAATATGGAGGATTCGGTGTTTTAGATGAGATAAATATGGCAAAAAATGAAGCAATCGCCGTTCTTCATGAAATTCTTGACTACAGGAGAATGCTAGAGATTCCTGGATATGAAAATCTCAAGCTTCATCCTGCCACAAGATTTATAGCTACAATGAACTACGATTATGAGGGAACTAGAGATTTAAATGAAGCTCTTTTATCTAGATTTGTCATAATTCAAATGCCTATAATAAAAAAAGATGACTTGAAATTATTAATTAAAAGTCAATATAAAAATATGAAAGATGAATATATAGATAACTTTACATCCTTTTTCTTTGACCTAAGGCTTAAAGCTGAAAATGGGGAGCTTTTAACTGTAAGTCCTGACTTGAGATCCTTATTTGATAGTTTTGACCTAATAAAAGAAGGCTTGAACCTTAAAAATGCACTTAAACTCACCGTAGTTAATAAAAGTTTTGATGAATTTGAAAAAAAACTTATAGAGGATCTAATTATGACAAGATTTAAGGATAGAACATACTATAAGGATGTTTTTAATGAATGACTTTAAAAACGCCAATAGGAAAAGAATTTATAATCTTATATGGGATATGGCAGAAGACTATTCTATTGATCCTATATTTGTAGGCAATGATATAAGTTCTAATCCAAGTTTTTATTTTAATATGATTATTGGTCTATCCTATAAGGTATTTGGAAAGGACAATATAGAGCAGTTATTTAACACATGGAAAGAATCAAAGTATCAAGATAGATATGATAGTTTAAGCTGGCTTGGTCTTGAAAATTATATTTTTAACCATACTAAAAGAATAAACATTCAAAACTTAAGAAATGACTATGCTAGAGATTTTTTTTCTAATAAGAACGATCTTAATAGAAGAACTCTTTCATATAGGAATATAAAAGTCTATCTACTTACATCAAAGCATATGGCCAATATTTTGAATAAAGAATTTAAGGGACTTAAAAAAAGTGAGCTTAACCTTTTAGAAGATCTTTATAGTATTAATGATGAAGAATCTTTAAAAAATCAATTTAAAAGTATATATGAAAAATACTTTGATTTTGATAATGATATTAAGGCAAAAGAGATTAGACTTAGATTTTTAGAAAGCATTTCAATTATAAAACTCCTCATTCTTTTGAAAGGGCAATTAATCCTTCATATGTCAATCTGGATTATAATATTAAAAATCCCTTATCATTTTATAAATTTAAAAAAAGAGAAAAAAAGAAAGATGAAATTGAAAAATTATTTGGCAAGTCAATTATAGATTATAAAAAACTAAGTATTCTTGAGCAAGATATTTGTAAAGATGAAGATAAACTTGAAAGATTACGGTTTACTAAGTCCATTAAAGAAGAGATTAAAGATAAAGAAAGTAGAAATATGTTAGAGAAGGCAATAGCAAAAAATAAGAAAAAATACTATTCTAAAAAATCCCAATATGATTTTGAAATAAGAAAATTAAGTAAGAGCTTTAGAAAAATAAACAATAATATAAGCTATGATGATACTTATATATCAAAAATTGGTAGGCTTAATCCAAAGCTTTCTTATAGAGCAATTTTAAATAATGGAGATATCTTTGAAAGAAAAGACTATAAAAGAATAAACTCTCTTTCAGTTGATCTTATTCTTGATTCTTCAGCATCAATGATTGGCATGGAAAATGATATAGCTATATCAGCTTATATCCTCGCTAAAAGTCTAGAATTATCAAATATAAAAATAAGAATTATTTCATATCTTTCCTATGATTATTATACTATAATAAACATTCTTAAAGATTTTGATGAGTCTTTAGATAGTAATAAGGTATTTTCCTATCATGGAAGAGGATTTAATAGGGATAGTACAGCCTTTAAGGCTTACAGATCTATGGATAAGAAAGTTTCAAATAGAATAAGTATTTTTATGAGCGATTTAAACCCATCTGATTTAAAACCTATATATAAAAAGGGACTAAGAAGAAATATTTCTTATGAGAAAGATGAAGCTTTAAAACTTGTAAAGAAAGAAATAAACGAATTAAGGATTCGTGGTTATAGGACATCTCTAATATCATTTAGACAAAAAAATAATGTTAACTTTATTAAAAATGCCAAAGATATATTTTTTAATGACTTTGCTATTTTGAAATCACCATCTATGCTAAGTACAAAAGCATCTATATTAATTAAAAAGACTATTAAAAAAATCCAAAGGAAAAATGGAGATACCTTTTAGGTATTCTCCATTTTATTATAAATCAAATAAAGACATTTGATTTTCTTCTTGGATTCCGTCAACTATATCTAGATTTTTAAGTGAATTTAAGGCATTTTTATTTAGAGAGGTTCTTTTATTTAAATCCTCTATTGAAATAAACTTAGATTTATCTCTTTCTTCTACTATATCTTTGGCCATGGCCTCTGATACATCATCAATCGCAGAAAGTGGTGGTAGAATTTCTCCATCTTCATCCAAGATAAATTTACAAGCTTCAGACTTATATAGGTCTGCTTTTTTTATTTTTATATCTCTTGCAGCCATCTCCTCTGCAACCTCTAATAAGCTCCTTAGATTCTTCTCCCTTTGTGTTGGTTTTTCAAGCTCATTTATTTCATTAAGAGCATATTGAATTGACTTAAGTCCTTTTATTATTACTGAATATTGGAAGTCATTAAGTTTAGTAGTAAAATAAGTTGCATAAAAGGCCTTTGGATAATATACCTTATAGTAGGCAATCCTATAACTCATCAAACAGTATGCTACTGCATGGGCCTTAGGAAATAAATACTTTATCTTAAGGCAAGACTCAATATACCATTCTGGAACATTATTATCTCTCATATATGCTAAGATTTCATCACTTAATGGTTTACCTTTTCTAACTTTTTCCATTATTTGAAATGATTTTTTCTTATCAAGTCCTAAATTAATTAGTGAATTCATGATATCATCACGGGTTGAAATGATTTGACTAAAATCAGCTTTATTTGACTTAACCAAATCTTGAGCATTATTTAGCCATACATCTGTACCATGGGATAAACCTGATATTCTTGTCATTTCTGAGAATTTGGTTGGAAAAGTATCTTTAAGCATGCTTCTTACAAAACCTGTGCCAAATTCAGGTATACCCAATGTTCCAATTTCATTGTTTGAAAAATCATGGACTATATTTAAAGGTTTTGTTGACGAGAAGATGTTCATTACATTTTCATCATCCATCTTAATTTTTAGTGGATCTGTATTTGTTAAGTCTTGAAGACTTCTAATAATTGTTGGTACATCATGACCTAAAAGGTCAAGCTTTAATATAACTCCATGCATCATATTATATGTGAAATGAGTTGTTTTTATATCATCACTTCCATCATCAGCCGGATATTGAACAGGTGAAAAGTCATATATGTCCTTGTCATTTGGAACTATCATAAGTCCACCTGGATGTTGACCTGTTGTTCTTTTTACATCAAAAAGTCCTCTTTGATATTTTCTTATTTGTGCATTTGAAAGACTGATATTCTTATCTTCCATATATTTTTTAATATAACCAAAGGCTGTATTATCTTTTATGGTACCTATAGTCCCAGCCCTAAATACCTTACCTTCTCCAAAGAGTTCTTCAGTGTATTTGTGGATAGTTGGTTGATATTCTCCAGCGAAGTTTAAGTCTATATCAGGTTCCTTATCCCCTTCAAAACCTAGGAAAACTTCAAATGGTATATCATGGCCATCTTTTAACATATCTGCTCCACACTCTGGGCATTTTTTATCTGGAAGATCAATTCCGGCTCCAATAGAGCCATCTGTTATAAACTCAGAGTGCTTGCATTTTGGACAAATATAATGTGGTGCTAATGGATTTACTTCAGTAATATTTGCCATGGTAGCTGCAAATGATGAACCTACAGAACCCCTAGATCCTACTAAATACCCATCTTTATTAGACTTTTCCACAAGCTCTTTCGCAATTATATATAAAACTGCATATCCATTTGAAATTATCGAATCTAGTTCCTTATCAAGTCTTGTTTTCACAATTTCAGGAAGTGGATTTCCATATATAGAGTAAGCTTTCTGATAAGTAGTATCTCTCAGCTTTTTATCAGATCCTTCTATTTTTGGAGGAAAAGTTTCATGAGGAATTGGCATTATATCATCAATTAATTCTGATATTTTTATAGTATTATCAATTACAACCTCAGACCTTATTTTATCATCAAGATATGAGAACTCATCCAACATTTCATCAGTTGTTTTAAGATAGTAAAGTGGATTTTTCTCCTCATAATGAAAAAATTGACCCTTATGAAGAATATTTCTAAGTACATAATCTTTCTTATCCATATACCTTACAGAACCTGTTGCAACTACAAGCTTATTATGTTTTTCACCAAGCATAATTATCTTTTTATTAATATTTATAATCTGCTCTTTATTTCTTATTTCTCCTTTTTCTAAATCATCAGCAAAAACTCCCATAGCTTCAATTTGGAAGAAGTCGAAAAACTCACAAATTTCATCAATTATTTCTTCATCATAATTATCTCTTATAGCCTTAAATAAGAGACCATCCTTTCCTCCAGAACCAAGGATTAGACCCTCTCTATTTTCTTTTACAATATCAAAGGGTGTCTTTGCCTCCCTATAAAAGTACTTCATCCTAGATTCAGAAATTATCTTATATAAATTTTTAAGTCCAGTATAATTTTTTGCAAAAATTATAGAAGAAAAATCCTCATGTCTTGCAATTAACCAGTCTGTTTTAAATTTATTTATATTCAAAATTTTAATTTCTGGATCAAGGTCTTTCATTTTTTTAAAAAGTTTAATGAAGACTTTGGCTGTTGCTAAAGCATCATCACTTGCCCTATGATGGTTGAAGGCACTAAGTCCTAGCTTTTTAGCAAGCTTATCAAGGGAGAATCTTCCCATATCAGGAAATACTGCCCTTGCCATAGGAAGAGTGTCCATATATACAGGCTTAAATTCATAGCCTAAATTTTCACAAGATTCTCTTATAAAACCTATATCAAAATCAGCATTTTGACCAACAAGAATTGCATCTTTAGAAAATTCCAAAAATTTCGGTAGAACCTCATCAATTTTTGGCTTATCCATTACCATTTCATTTTTTATACCTGTAAGCTCTACTACCTTATCAGGAATAATTCTTTCCGGATTAACTAGCTCATCGAAAACTTCTACAACCTCTCCATTAGAAATTCTCACAGCACCTATTTCTGTAATCTTATCAGAATACCTAAATAGTCCTGTAGTTTCAAGGTCAAATACTACAAAATCAGCATCTTTTATATCAGAAATATTGGAAATATCCTTTTTGTGATTGTTTGTAAGAATTCTTAAATCTCTATCTACGAGTAATAGCTCGCTTCCTGCAAGCATTTTAATATTATTTTTCTTAAGTTTACCATACATATCTGGCAAAGCTTGGAGGGTTTCAGTATCAGTTATACCACAAGCCTCATGCCCCCAAGATTTAAGTCTTGAAGCTAACTGGTCCATATCTACAAAACCATCTAGGTTTGTCATTTTTGTATGAATTTCTAGCTCTACTCTTTTTTTAGGATAAGTATCAAGTCTTAGTTTTTTAGTATCTTCAATCATAGAATTTACAGTAAAAACATCTTCATGAGCGTAGTTGTCATAGTTTAGTACGCCTTCAACTTGAACGTAAACACTATCCTTTAGCTTATCAAGTTTTGCCTTATTTCTTGGATTTACAAACATTTTACAAGCTATTGCATCACTTTCATCTTCAAGGTCAAATGAATAGATAAAGTTGCCTCTTTTTGATTCAAAAATGTCTATGTCATACACTTCTCCCTTTAAAGAAAGATTAAGCCCTTTTTTATCATATATGTCTTCTATCTTAAATAATTCAGATTTTATATTTCTGCCATATTTTAGTATATCGAATGAATTTTTTTCTTCCTTTTTTTCTGTCCTTTGATTCCTTGCATTTTGAATCATATACTCGAGTTCTATTTTTTTTCTATCTCTTAAACTCGTTTCAGAGCTTTCGTCCTTTTTAGGTTCAACTTTTATTGAAAGTTCTTTTGAATCTTTATTTTTATTATCCTGGTTTTTTTCATCAAATCTTTCCATATCATAGATATCATCATATAAACCATTATCAATATAAGCTGGTAGGGGTTGGTTTTCATAAAATTCATCTATAGATTCACTTATGTCTTTTTTAGCTTTAGTTTCTACAAAGTTTAAAGAAAGATTAGTATAAGAAAAATAATTTTCAAGTTTTTCTTTTATATTTTCATCACTTGCACCAACAATAGTAAGCTTAAGCTTATTTAATTTTTTAGAATAAGTAGCTTTTTCTATATAATGGTCAGTCTTACTTTGTATTAAAGAATTTAGGCTAATTTTCATCTTTATTATCTTTCAATATTTCTTCTATAAGTGTATCTACTATTTCTTCTTGCTTCACTTTTTTAAGTGTTATTCCCTTTTTAAATAAAAAACCATATCCATTTGCACAAGCTATACCATAATCAGCTTCTTTTGACTCTCCAGGCCCATTTACAGGACATCCCATTATAGCCACCTTAAGATTAAGTTTAAGACTTTCTAATCTTTGTTCAGCTTCTTTTACTATAGTGTCTAAATCTACTGTGGTTCTTGAACATGTAGGACAGGATACAAGATCTACTCCATCACGCCTTAAACCTAAAGATTTAAGTATAGTTTTGGCGGCCTTTAATTCTTCTAAAGGATCACCTGTTATAGACACTCTTATAGTATCTCCTATTCCATCTTTTAATAAAGAACCTATTCCTACAGATGATTTAACTAGGGCTTGGTAAAGTGGTCCTGCTTCTGTAACTCCAAGATGAAGTGGATAGTCACAAAGTTTTGATATTTTTCTATTAACATCAATCATTGTATTTACATCGGATGATTTTATTGAAATAACAATATCGTAAAAGTCTAAATCTTCTAATGTTTTAATTTCTTCAAGTGCAGAATATACTAATGAGTCAACATTTACACCATGGTATTTTTCAATCATATCCTTATGAACAGACCCTGAATTTACACCTATTCTTATTGGTATATCTTTATCCTTACACTTTTCTACAAGGATTTTAACTTTGTCAGAGCCACCTATATTCCCAGGATTAATCCTAAGACAATCACATCCATTTTCAACTGCAGCTATAGCAAGTTTATAATCAAATTGAATATCTGCTACGAAAGGTAGGTTAGTTCTTTTTTTAATCTCACCTATCGCCTTAGCATCTTCTATAGAATTTACAGCAGATCTTGATATATCACATCCTGCTTTTTCAAACGCATTGATTTGTTCTACAATCTCATCTATATTCTTAGTTTTTTTTGTTGTCATTGATTGAATAGAAATAGGAGATCCTCCTCCTATGGCAACATCTCCTACATACACTTTTCTTGTTTTTTTCAATTTTTACTCCTTTAAAATAAGTTTATAATGTCTTTTATTGTTACTATTAAAATTAAAGATAAAAGAAGGACAAATCCAACTATTGTTACTCTTTCTTCAAGTTTTTTATTGATTTTTTTCTTTGTTATCATTTCATATAGAGATGTAAATAACTTTGAGCCATCAAGAGCTGGAATAGGTAAAAGATTAAAAAATCCTAAATTTACTGATATATAGGCAAGAAAAAATAATATATTCATTAAACCTAAATTAACTTGCCTTCCCATTTCCTTAACAACTCCAACTGGACCTGAAAGGGCATTAAAAGAAAGTTTACCTGTAAAAAGATTTTTAAGTATTGAAAAAAGCATCCCTATCATTTGAAAAACTTGTTTTATGCCAAGACCAATAGCTTCTATTAAAGATACATCTCTCGGTTTTGGTGTTATACCTAATAAAGGCATATCATTTTCAAACTTTGGATTGATTTTCTTTTCTATAATATCACCGTTTCTTTTAACCCTAACTGACACTTCCTTATCCTTAGAATTTGTCTTATAATAAGTAGTTAATATTTCTGATATATCTGAAAATTCATTTACTTTTATCCCTGCTATCCCTATAATCTCATCATTGATTTCAAGACTTTCTTTTGCTGGTGAATTTTCTGTAAATCCACCAATTGAATTTGAAGCTATACCAGTATTAAAAACTACAAAAGTAAAAATAAAAGCTGCAAATATCAGATTAATAAGAGGACCTGCAAGAATAGTTAAAAATCTTTTATAAGCTGGCGCCTTATCAAACGACCTCTCATCATCACTAGTATCATCTTCACCTTCCATAGCACAATAACCACCTATAGGTAATAAATTTATAGAATATAAGGTTTCTCCCTTTTGTTTAGAAAAAATTTTAGGTCCCATACCTATGGCAAATTCATTTACCTTTATCCCACTTTTCTTAGCAACAATAAAATGTCCAAATTCATGAATTAATATCAAAAATAAGAACATTATTATAGATATAATTATTGATTTCATCTTCTCTCCTATATAAGGGTAAATAAGAACATACAAGGGCTTATAAATAAAATAGAGTCAAATCTATCGAGTATGCCCCCATGTCCAGGAATTAAGTTACCATAATCCTTTATCCCACATTTTCTTTTTATAAATGAAGCTACCAAGTCACCTGTCTCAGAAAGGATTGCTGAAACTATGGTAAATAAAACGACCAATAAAAGACTTTGTTCGAAGCCTATTATTTTTATATAAATTAAATTCAATAAAATAGCTCCAAATACTCCACCAATAAAACCTTCTAAAGTCTTATTAGGAGATATTTTCTCAATTGCCTTAATTTTAGTTTTTCCAATACTTACTCCAAAAATAAAGGCAAAAGTATCAGAACCCCAAGCTATAACATATAGCATATATAGATATCTAACATCCCTTATACGAATTGCATTTGACATAAATATAGATATATAGGTAACTACAAAAAGAAGGGCAAAAAAATCTTGCATCTTAAACTTTTTGTTAAATATCATAAATACAAATATAGATATAAGAATGGCAATAATACCTACTATAAATATATTAGGATCTCCAAAATAGGCGTTTACCATAAAAAATGCATTAATTATTAGAGCAAATCTTTTTGGAACATTATAGTCTATATTTCTTAATGCTTGTATAAGCTCATATACTGCTATAGATGAAAAAATAGTAAAACCTACAGCAAAGTATGGTCTTCCAAAATATGTTATAAGAATTAAGCAAATTAAAATTAACCCCCCTCCAAAAAGTCTTTTAGCTAGGTTCATTCAATCCTCCAAATCTCCTATCACGTCCTAAATAAGAATCAATAGCCTCATCTAAGTCTTTGTATTTAAAATCAGGCCATAAAGTTTTTGTAAAATAAAATTCTGTATAGGCAAGCTGATATATTAAGAAATTTGAAATTCTTAAGTCTCCACCTGTTCTTATTAAAAGATCAGGATCTGGCATGTTTTTAGTATAAAGATAAGATGAAATAGTATTTTCATCTATATTATTAAAATCTAAACCATCCTTAGCCATATCTTTAAAAGCCTTAACTAGTTCACTTCTTCCACCATAGTTTATTGCCATATTTAAAACAAGACTTTTGTTATTTTCTGTGAGTTTACACACATCAAGACAGGACTTTATAGTTTTATCTGGCAATTTAGATATATCTCCAATAATATTTAATTTTACATCATTTTCCATTAGCAAATTTGTTTTATCTTTTATAAATTTTGCTAATAATTTCATTAAATAATTAACTTCAATTTTAGGTCTTTTCCAATTTTCTGTAGAAAAGGCATATAAGGTGAGGTATTTTATACCCCTTTTTTTTGCATAAAGTGCTATATCTACAACATTTTCTGAGCCTTCTTTATGTCCTAAAGATCTTGAAAGTGATCGTTTTTCAGCCCACCTTCCATTTCCATCAAGAATTATGGCCAAATGTTCAAGTTTTTTCTTATCTTTCATCAAGTCCTCTTCCATTTTTTTATTTCTTACTTTAAATTATACCATAAATGTATTCTAAAAAATGGCATAAAAAAATGCAGGTACTATCCTGCACTTTTATGAGTATGTTTGAAATTATCTAAAATATTAAATAAATTATTTTATTTCAATAGTTTTTTTAGATTTGTCTTTATTTAATTTAGGAAGTTTAATTTCTAGAAGTCCATCACTAAGATTTGCTTCAATATTTTCAGAATCTATATTTTCAAAATGCATTGTTCTTGTCATCTTAGATGATCTTCTTTCCCTATGGATATATTTTTCCTCATTATTAGAATCATCTTTTTCTTCTGTTTTCTCTGCACTAAGTGTTAACCTATCATCATCAATTTCAATGTTTATATCATCTTTTGTAAATCCTGGCATTTCAGCTATAACTTTATATGATTCATCATCCTCTTTTATATCTACCTTAAAAGTAGTATTATTTACCAAAGATGATCTTCTATCATTTCCATTAAAGAATGAATCAATCATATTATAAAAGTCATTAAAATTATTGTCCAAAAAACCATAGTCATATTTCTTTAAATTTGCCATATTATCCTCCATCAAATTATTTTTCCATATTGTTTAGCAGTCATACATCTCAACTGCTAATATTAATATACTATGAAGGTCAGAGAAAGTCAAATTTAAATTTAAAAAAAACGCAATTATTGGAAATTACGTTTTTACAAAAGATAAAAGCATATCTAATATGACTGTGATAAACATTTATTCCTAGAAAAATTGATACTATATTATAAAAATCTTTCCATAATTCCATAAGCTATTACCATATTAACTAATATCGTTTATTAAAATTAGAGTCTTATATAAATTCTAAAAAAATCTTACCCACTTGCTCATTTATAACAATTAACGGTGATATATAGTGAACTAACAGCTTAAAAATCCATCTCATAGCTGATTATTATATAGTCTAATTTAGGATATCAATTAAGATACGATTTTCCAGCAGTTTTTTCGATATGATTTATTATTTAAATACTTATCTCCTTCTTTTTCCATTAATAGAATGAAGATTTTGTTTAAGATAGACTTGAAAATTTTATTATCAACTGATTACCTAATTATGTATTAATATCTTCTTAATTAATTGTAAAATGATTTTTACATAACTGGATTAATGTATCCAATTTCCATTGCTTTATTATAAGCTTCAACTATATTCTTGGCTCTCAACTTATCATAGATATTAGCTATATGATTATAAAGAGTTCTCTCGCTTATGAATAACTTCTTTGCAATCTCCTTTTTACTTTCTCCTTTTATTAACTCTTTTAATACTTCTATCTCTCGTTTTGTTAGAGGATCAGCTATATATTTGTCTATTATCTTATAGTTTCCTTTATATACATTTTTGATTCTTTCTAATAGTTCGTGGGTTTCTACAGACTTATTTATAAAATCTTTTACTCCTAACTTAAAGGCCATATCCTTGTAATTATCTAAATCATAAGATGTTAAAACTATTATCTTTTGTTTGGGGTTATCAGCTAGCAAATCTTTAATTAAATCAAGACCAGTCTTATCATCTTTTAGATTTATGTCAATTAAGAAAATATCATAAGTTTCTTTTTTTATCATTTTTAGAAACTCTTGAGCTTTTGATACATAAGCACATGAAATTTCATCTTGCTCTTCTAAAAGCATCTTAAGGGACTCCCCAAATATTTTATGGTCATCTAACAAAATAATTTTCATCTCTTTCCACCTCCAAGGAAACTTTAGTTGTAAGTATATCCTTATTTAATCCATAAGAAATATTTCCTGAATTTGAATCTATTAATAGATTAAGAAGCAAAACTCCTCTTTTTGATTCCCTAATTTTATTAAAATCAACAAGACTTGCGCCATCACTTTCCATCTCTATATAAACAAGATTTCCTTTTTTATAGAGCTCATAAGATAAATATTTCGCATCGGAATGCTTATATACATTATTTATAAGTTCCTTTGATATTATTGAAATCAACCTAATTAATTTTTTATCTTCTGTTAAATCACTATAGATAAGTTTAGTAATTTTAATATTTTTATTTGGATATAAAGAAGATACATTATCAAATATTGCAGATAATGATGTTTCCAGATTAGCTTTTTCAAATAAAGAAGACTGATAGAATTTCATTATATTTCTTGCTTTCTTTTCAAGACTAGTCAAAATCTTTTTTGAATATTCTATATCAGGATTTTTGGAAGAAAGGTAATTTTTACTTGCAAATATATCTTGGATAATATCATCATGGATAATCATTGCAAATTCATCTCTTTCACTCGCCATATAGTCTGACAGGTAATAAAGTTTGAAAGTTTTCTCAAAAGCTAATTCTTTTTCCTTTAAAAATAAGATAAAGAAAAATTCTGTAATAAGGAAAATTATTTGGATAAATATATTTATCATTACCGTATCTATATCAAATAAATAAATCACCACAAAAATAAAAAATACAAGTCCAATAGTAAATATTTGGGTGGATTTTCTAGATATAGGCAAGATATTTATATATTTTACATTATCTAAAATTATGTATCTTTTAATAAATAGGCTTGTTGAGATAAGACTTATAAGAAAAAAGGCAAGCTTATAAGGTAAATCATTTATTAGAATCAAACCCAAAGGCAAAAGTGACGAAAAAATTACCAAAACAGAAAATCTTTGAGGTATTTTTTTATTTGAAATTTCTGTGTATATAAGTCCATATAAAGTAAAAACTAAAATAAGTGAAACTGCATTCAAAATCGGGCCTTCTTTTACTAACATCTTGTTTTTAAAAAGAAGACCCCAAAATAAAATTATCATTAAATGGCTGATCACAATTTTTTCTAATTTCTTATACATATCTCAATAGTAGCTAACTACAATCCTTTCTTTATTGATATTTATACCCAAAAATACTATTATTGATCCTAAAATCAAAAGCTTAGTCATCAAGTAGCAAAGCAAGGAATTTGTAAAATTATATACTAGGACAGAAGATATCATGACTACTAAGGATAGTCCTATCAAGCGAATTTGGAGAGAATTTACTTTATTCATGTTTATAGTACCAAGTATTATCAAGACGATTATTAGACTGTAAAGAAAACTTGATACAATCAAATTTAAAATAATAATTAAGCTAATCTCAAGTTTTAGTAAATTTAATATTAAGCTTGGAAGAACTATAATTAATGTTCCTAAATAGATACTAAACAAATATTTGGCTAGAATTTTTTTCATAGAAAATCCATTTGCAAGTAAAAATTCAAGCTTTTTGCTAATTTTATCTGCTACCAAGGTATTTTTAGCGAGTTCTATTCCAAAAATCAGGAAAAGTATTACAATCCCATCAATTTTAATTATATCTATAATATTGTTTATTTCTTGGCTTCCTTCATCAGTAAAAAACAGAGCCATAAAGGAGCAGATAAGTGCCATAATCGACATTAATACGGCATTTTTATCTAAAAGCTTTCCTAGATCATCAATAACTAATTTCATGACCATGACCCTTCTTTATTAATTACAGATTCATTGTTTATCTTGCTTAAATCTTTCATGGACGAGATTGCAAAAATTAATCCCAATCCTAGATTTATCCCTAATATTATATAGATAAGGTTTAGATTATATTTTTCTATTAAAGAGAGAATCTTCTCTGAAAATGTGCCTATCATGTAAATTAAAATTGTTGTTCCAAAGAAAACTATATTTTTGAAAAACTTAAAGTTTTTTTGGGATAAACTTATAATATTAAAAAATAGTATTTCAAAATATGTCATTCCTATCATTGTCACAAATATACCCACAATCCACTTAAATTCGATTTGAAAGTCTACTAGGACATAAGTTAGAAAAAACAACATAAAGGGAACAATGGAAGATAGTCTCCACATTTCTACCCCATAGGCTTTAATCACATCTTTTATATCTACTCCTGATGCTAGAATAAATTCTATACGTTTATTTAATTTATCCTTGACTGTTAAATTGACAACCATAGAATTAGACATAATTAGTGAAATTCCAAGCATTAGTACATATAGCATTAATATAATATAATCATTTCCTCTTGAATCAAAGATCCCCTTATATAGTAAAAAAATAAAGCCAAGGGAAATCAAAGTAAATAATAATAAATTTAAAATAAAATCCCTGTCTTTACTTAAATAGTAGCGACAAGCCCTATTAATATTCATCTTATTTTTCATTTTCTACCTTCCTCTATAAATAAATCTTCTAAGCTTTCTCCCTTTATTTCGTCTATATTCTTCGAAAAAAGTAGCTCTCCTGATTTTATCATGGAAACCTTATCTGCTACTTTTTCAATTTCTGACAGGTCATGACTAGTAATTACTATGGTCTTACCTTCATCCTTTAGTAATTTTATGAGCTTTCTTATCTCAACTCTTGATATTGGATCTACTCCGCTAGTAACCTCATCTAAAAATATTATCTCTCTATTCATCATTACAATAATTAGTAAAGACAATTTCCTCTTCATACCTTTAGAATATGTAGAAACATTTCTACCCAGATCATTTGTAATTTCTAACAAGTCAGAATATTTTTGATAATTATCTAGACCATATCCAAAATATAATCCATATATCTTAATATTTTCAAGTCCTGTCTTATCCTCATACAAATAGTCATTTTCAAGAAGCATTGTATGATTTCCCTTAACTTTAACTTCTCCATCATCTTTGTCATATAGTCCAGTTAGTATTCTTAAAAGAGAAGTTTTCCCAGAACCATTAGGACCTACTATTGCATGGACTGTATTTGCCTCAATTTCTATAGAAAAATCATTAAATAACTTTTTACTTTTGAAATTTTTGCTCATATTTTTAACTTCAATTATATTCATATAAATAGTCTCCTAAACTTATAATTTAATTTATTATTAAACTACCCACAATTTTTAACATTAGGAACTCAGTCTTTCATCTGATAAAAAATTATACTTATTATTTATATTTGTAATGACTTTATTTAATTTTTTAAAATCTCTCATAGTTTTTAATAAGAGCTTATAATAATTTTTTAATATCTTTATATCTGAGACTACATAAATAAGATTTTAAATCTAATTTTTGTAAAATAAAAGTCTTCTATTTATCAGAAGAAAGCTACAAATTCAACAATTCCATCAAATTCAATGAGAGTTGGTACTAAAAATAAACATACAGAACGAACATAGCTTAGAACCATTTCCCATTGCTACTATTTCAGGTTTCATATTTTCACCACCTTGTAGTCTTATTTTATTTCATCCTAAAGTTAAATACATGAGTAAATACTGCAAACTTTATAAAAAATAGTAAATAGTGCTACATTTTTTCTAAAAAAACATCTGAAAACTACTATTTCCAATGTATTTCAGAACTTTTACAAATTAAAAGTATAATAGTTGATATATTAATATAGTATGAAAATTAGAAAATATTAAATTTAAACTAAAAAAACGCAAGTATTGAAACTTACGTTTTACAAAAGATAAAAATATATCAAATATGACTATAATAGACATTTATTACTATAAGATTAATACTATATTATAAAAATCTTCTTATAATTTCACCAAACCTTACCCATATTAACTAATATAGTTTAATATTATGCTATCAAAACTTATATAATAATTTTCACCCTTTTTGATTAATATAATTTTCTTTAATCAATATAATATATGGAATCAAAAACTTCACTGAAACTTGTAACTCCATCCAGAACTTTCCTAAGACCATTGTAAGTCATAGACTTGAAATCCTTAATCTTGTACAACCTATCAAGTTCATTTTTACTATAGTCTTTATTTTCTAAAAGAAGCTTCTTATAATCATCATCAAATACCAATACCTCTTCTACTGCCTCCCTTCCTAAATATCCGTCATTACATTTATTGCAACCGCATGCATCATAAACTTCTTGATCTTTTTTAATATCAAAATATCTTTTTAACAAATTATATTCACTTATAGTTATCTTTCTTTTTATCTTGCAATCACAAAGTTTCCTTACGAGCCTTTGCCCTGCTAAGATTGAAACAGATTGACCTATAAGATAGTCTTCAATTCCCAAGTCTCTAAGCCTCGCTATCGATGATATGGCATCAGTCGTATGAAGAGTTGAAAGCACTAAATGACCTGTAATTGCCGCCCTTATAGCCATTTTCGCTGTTTCTTGATCTCTTATCTCACCTATCATTATTATGTCTGGGTCTTGTCTTAAAATAGATCTTAGGGCATTTGCAAAGCTAAAATCTATCTTGTTATTCACAGATATTTGATTTATTCCCATAACATTTATTTCGACTGGATTTTCTATTGTAACTATATTTACACTATCATCATTTAAATGATTAAGAAGTGAATATAAAGAAGTTGACTTACCAGAACCTGTGGGACCTGTAAAAATAATCATACCCGACTTATTTTTTATGGCTTTTTGTAATATATTTTTTGAATTTTCACTAAAGCCTAAAAGGTTGGAAGATTTTTTAAAATAATCTAGAGAAAGAATTCTTAAAACTAATTTCTCACCAACTATAGTATTTAAGGATGATATTCTAAAATCTATATGGGGAAACCTATCAAGCTTTAAATACCCATCTTGAGGTCTTCTCTTTTCAGCTATATCAAGCTTTGAAGAAAGCTTTATTCTTGTTATAAGCTTCTTATATTCTTCATATGTCATCTCGGTTATATTTATAAGCTTCCCATCTACCCTAAACCTAATTCTAGCAAAAGTCTTATCCATAGGTTCTATATGAATATCTGATGAATTATATTTAAGAGCTTTTTTTATAAGATCATTTATATAAAGGTCAATATTAATATTTATTAAATTATTATCCATTAGACACTCCAATACTTACCATCAAGTGACCTATACCTTATGGCTTCTAATAAGTGCTTATCTAAAATCATGTCAGAATTTTCAAGGTCAGCAATTGTCCTTGCCATCTTAATTATTTTATTATAGCTTCTTACTGAAAAATTATATTTGTTAAAGGCCATTTGTCCTATTTTTTCTAATTTATCATCTAATTTTATATATTTTTTCATAAGTCTAGTATTTAAGGCTCCATTTGTAGATATGGACTCATTTTTATACCTTTCTTCTTGAATTAATCTTGCCCTTTGGACTTCAAACTTCATCTCTTTTGATGATTTAGTCTTCATATTATCTTTTAATTCTTCATATTTTACAGGCTTAATTTCAATATGTATATCAATCCTATCAAGGATTGGAGATGATAATTTTGATAAATATCTTCTAATTTCATTGTGACTACATGTACATTCTTTTAAAGGATTTCCATAGTTTCCACAAGGACATGGATTCATTGCTGCTATCAAAATAAAATCTGCAGGATATTTTATACTAGCCATTGACCTTGATATGTTTATCTCTCTATTTTCTAAAGGTTCTCTTAAGGCCTCAATAGTTTTTTTTGAAAATTCTGGAAATTCATCTAAAAATAATACTCCCTTGTGAGCAAGTGTTATCTCTCCTGCCTTTGGTATATTTGCCCCTCCACCTATTAAAGAAACTTCACTTGCAGAGTGATGAGGGGACCTAAAAGGTCTTTTATTTATAAGCTTTCCTTCATCCAATAGTCCCATTACAGAATATATTTTTGTAACTTCTACTTTTTCTTCAAAGTCCATATCAGGTAATATTGACGGTAAATGTTTTGCAGAGAAAGTTTTTCCACTTCCTGGAGCACCTATCATCAATAAATTATGATCTCCAGCTGCTGATATTTGCAAAGCTCTTTTTAAAGAATCTTGCCCCTTTATATCTGAAAAATCATAGTCATACTTATCTTCTTCAATATTATCATTTAATCTAGCTTTATATGGATTTTTTTCTACTTCACCATTAAGATAAGTAACCAGACTTTCTATATTAATAAATGGATAAGTATTACAATCTTTAATAATTGAACATTCATCCTTATTTCCATCAGAAATAATAAAATTTTTAAATCCTTTTTCTCTCATAGATATAAGCATAGCAAGTGCTCCTCTTATAGGAAGGATTCTTCCATCTAAAGAAAGTTCCCCTATAAAGATAAAGTCGTTTCTCTCTTTTTTTATTACTCCCATACTTCTTAAAAGAGATACTGCTATGGGAAGGTCTAATTGGGTACCTTCTTTTTTTATATCTGCAGGAGATAAATTTATAGTAATCCTACCTTGGGGAAATTTATAACCTGAGTTAATTAAGGCTACCCTTATTCTGTCCTTAGATTCTTTTATAGATGAGTCTGGTAAACCTACGATATTGAAGGCAGGTAACCCTGATGTGATATCGCTTTCTACTTCTATAGCCTTACCTTCAAGGCCAAGAAGACTTACAGTATTAATTTTTGAATACATGCTAATCTCCTAATTTTAAAACTTTTTGATATTTCTTAAAATCGTCATGAACCTCTGTTTCAAAGATTTTATATTCTCCGCTTTGATCAACAAAACCAAGTTTATGGCAATGTAATAATTGGTGCTCTAAATTAAACTTATGCCCCACATTTCCATAAACAGGATCTCCTAAAATAGGATGATTTATATAGGTCATATGGACTCTTATCTGATGAGTCCTTCCTGTTAGAATTTTTACCTTAACTAGAGAAAAACCATTAGCTTCTTTTATAACCTCATACTTACTTATAGCCTTTCTTCCACTTGGTCTAACTGCCATTTTTCTCCTATTATTAGGGTCCCTGTCAATAAAGGTTTCAATTGTATCTTTTTTATTGTCAAAAATCCCATGACATATGGCAAAATATTCCTTATCTACTTTCCTCTTTTCAAATAAGTCTTTAAAATATTTATATGATTTATTATTTTTGGCTATAAGCATTAAACCTGTAGTATCCTTATCAAGTCTGTGAACTATACCAGGTCTATCATCTCCACCAATATGAGACAGATTGTCATAACCAAACTTCTCTAATAAGCCATTAACTAGGGTTGCTGTTACTATAGAGCCTGCAGGATGGACCATTACATTCTCGTCTTTATCAATAATTGCATAATCCTCATTTTCATAGATGATTTTTATGTCCATCTTCTCCGGCCTTATTTCTGGCTTTTTAAATAATTCATCTGATATATTTATCATATCTCCAAGTTCAAGTTTATAACTCGGCTTTACTTTTTTCTCATCCACCAGGATTTTCTTATCCTTTATAAAATCTTTTACTTTTTCTCTTGGGATTTCTTCAAATTTATTTGATATGTATTTGTCTATTCTAATATTTTCATCTGCTAGTATATTCATATATAAATTATAGCATTTTAAGACTTTTTGTCCAAAGTTAAGATATTTAAATAAATAAAAAAGAGCAAGCAAACTTACTCTTTTAAACTTTCAATCTTTTATCATCATTGTAAACTTCATCTATTATGCATGAACCAAGACAAATATCATTATCGTAAAATACAGCAGCTTGACCTGGAGTTACAGCCTTTGTCTTATCATATTTTATTTCAACCCTACCATCCTCTAAGATTTTTACCCTAGATTTTATATCTTTTTGCCTATACCTAAACTTACATGTACAATCAAATTCTTTAGCAAAGCCCTTAGATGACAAACTTGAAAGTAAAGATCCGATTAGCCTATTTGAAAACAATCTCTCATTATTCTTTCCTTGACATACTATAAGTTCATTTTTTTCTAAGTCCTTACCACAAACAAACCACGCTTCTCCTTCACCACCTATGCCTAGACCTCTTCTTTGACCTATGGTGTGATACATTAGTCCATAATGTTCTCCCATAACATTTCCATCTATATCTACAATTTTGCCTTTCTTAGCAGGAAGATAGTTTGATAAAAACTCATTAAAATTTCTCTCGCCTATAAAGCAAATTCCTGTTGAATCCTTTTTATCTGCTGTAGCAAGATTATTTTCCTTGGCTATTTTTCTTACTTCTTTCTTTTCAAGTTCTCCTATTGGAAAAAGAACGTCTTTTATTTGATCTTGGGATAGTTGAGATAAAAAGTAAGTTTGGTCTTTATTTTTATCAACTCCCCTTAGCATTTTAACTTCTTCTCCATCTCTTTCAACTCTTGCATAGTGACCTGTAGCAAGATAGTCTGCTCCTAAATCTTTGGCATAATCAAGAAAGGCTCTAAACTTAATTTCCTTATTACACATTATATCAGGGTTAGGAGTTCTTCCTTTTTTATACTCATCTAGAAAATATGAAAAAACTCTATCATAATATTCTTTTTCAAAATTTATAGAATAATATGGAATACCTATCTGATTACATACCTTAACTGCATCCTCATAGTCAACCTCTGCAGTACAAACCCCATTTTCATCTTCTTCATCCCAATTTTTCATAAATATTCCAGTTACATCGTAACCTTCTTGCTTTAAAAGTAAGGCTGCAACTGATGAGTCAACACCACCACTTACGCCAACTACCACCTTTATATCCTTCTTATCAGTTTTCTCCATCTATACCCCTAACCTTTTTAAGAATTTCAAATGTATAATCTATATCTTCTTTTGTATTTGTAAAACCAAAAGAAAATCTTACTGAATGCATGGCCCTATCTTCATTATACATTGCCTTAATTACATTGCTTGCTTCTATACTTCCTGCTCTACAAGCAGAACCAACTGATATACATACACCATGCATATCTAAAAATGTTAACAAAAATTCATTTTTAACATAAGGAAAATATAAGTTTAGTATGTGATTTGACGAATTATCTAGGCTTCCATTTATTTCGAAAATAAAGTTAGATTCTTTTAATTTCTCTACAAAATAAGTCTTTAATTCTTTTATTTTCCCTCTTTCTTTTATGGTTTTTTCTATAGATTCTGCCATAGAATAAGCTCCCATCACAAAACTTGTTCCAGCACGCCTATTCTTTTCTTGCTCTCCTCCTCTTATAAGAGGTTTTATACTTTTATTAGCATAAAGTATTCCAAATGAGTTGATACCGCCTATCTTATGCCCTGAAAGAGAAAGAGAGTTACAAGCTAGTTCATTAACATCTATGTCTATATGTCCATAAGCTTGAACACAGTCGATATGAAAGAAAACATCTCTTTCTTTTAGATACTTCCCTATTTCTTTAACAGGCTCAATGGAGCCTACTTCATTGTTGACAAACATCAAAGATACAAGCTTGACATCGCTTGTCATCTTTTCTTTTAAATCATCAAGTGTAAAAAATCCATCCTTATCCACATCTAAATAAATAGTCTTATCCTTATTAACAGCATTTAAGATAGAATCGTGTTCTATCTTAGATGTTATAATTAAATCATCTTTAAAATTAGATAAGATTGTGTTATTAGACTCCGAAGCAGAAGATGTAAAAATTATATCATTGCTATCTGCTTTGATAGACTTTGCAATCTTTCTTCTTGAGTCCTCTAGGATTTTTTTAGCTTTTCTTCCATATGTATGAAGAGAATCTGGATTCCCATCAAAATTTTCCTTATTTTTTAAAATATATTCTAGTATTTCATTTCTTTTTATTGAAGTTGCAGCATAATCAAAATAAATCATAATATCACCTAAGCTGTATTATACTTTAAAATCTCTTAATTTAAATCTTAATCCCTTTTTAAATACTTGTCAGATATGTCATAAATATGACCAAAAACATGGTCTACATCAAAGCCAAATTGAGTAAGCTTATACGCCTTATCTTTATCGTCTCTTTTTATGACTCCATAGTCTAATAAAAGTTTTATCTTCCTACTTAACTCTGTATGAGAAATATAAGATATAGAATCTAGAATTTTTTTATAATTATTATTACCTATTCCTATAGAATGAATTATTTCAGGCACCCATCTTTTGCTAAATAAATCTTCAATAAGCTCTAAACCTTTACTATATTCTTTCATAAATCTCCTATTTTTAACTAACATATTTGTTCCTTGTTGAATATATTTTATTATAATATAATCATACTATAATTAAAATGATTCTAAAAATCAAATTAAAAAAGGAGTATATAATGAATAAAAAATTGGATATATATTTAGCAAACATAATGGTTGAAAACATAAAACTACACCATCTTCATTGGAATATAGTAGGCAAAAGTTTTGTTAGAGTACACGAATACTTTGAAAGCCAATATAATGCATTTTTTGAAAGATATGATGAAATTGCAGAAATTCAAAAAATGCAAGGTTACTATCCAAACGCAGACCTAAAATCATATCTTAATCTTACAACAATTGATGAAATTTCAAAATCTGAAGATATAGAAATTAGAAAAGCTTTAGAAATTTATCTAGAAGATTTAAATAAATTTAAAGAACTTGCTCTAGAAATAAGAAAAGAAGCAGATAAAAATGATGATTTTCAAATAACTAATACTATGGAAGAGCACATTGAAGCTTATAATAAAGAAATTTGGTTTATAAAAGCGAGTTTAAAATAAAAATTTAGAGGCTGATGCAAAATGAATTAATAGTTCCAAAATCATTACAATGACAATTTGGCCTCCATGAGCTGGCAGGCTATTTTCAAACTGTCTATTAGTCGCTTGTAATGATGAAATGATAGAAGTTCATAATTTCGCAACAGCCTCTTTTTTACTTGAATTCATCAATTAATACTTCTTTTAGCACTTCAGCTTCTTCTTTTGTTAAGGTAATACCCTTGCTCATCCTTGTATGATCCTCATTCCAGTCTCTAATATCATATTTTGGATCTCTTTCATTCCATGAAACAAGGTTTAATTCTTTTGTCCAACCCTTAGCATTTGTGGAAAGTACACCTAAATTTTCAACTATATCATATTTAATTGCCATAATCTTCTCCTAACTTTTATAGTAATTTTTTGGAAGAGAACCCAATAACATATATTCAATATCATTTGCAGCCCCCTCTATTTTTTTAATTCTTCTTTCTATTTTAGTTTTTAATATCTTAATTTCATCATCATCTAACTTTTTAATATCTTCAATTTCTTTTAAGAAACTTGCAATAGATGGGTCATTTGGATTGTAAGAAAAATTATCTAATTTATTTTTATCAAATTTATAAACAAAATCAAAAAGCCTATCTTTAGACAAGTAAATATAAGAATCCATAAATATCCTATCGCTTGAACTTTTGGAATCATAAGATTTTTGACTAAGTTTATTGTAACCTGTAATTGAAAAGTTAAGCTCAAAAAACGCCTTAACTAATCGAACCTTTAAATCCATTAATTTTATTTGATTTTGAGTTAAATTATTTCTATTGATATAATCCATACTATCCTTTCTTTTTAGAATAATATCACAAAAAATATTCTAGTACAAGCATTGTATGGTAAAGTTTTTAAAAAGCAAAATTTCTTTGTATATTATTATATATTAAGTATTAGAAAGATATTTAATAAAAATTTCAAAAGATTTATTTTAAGCAAACTTTGGAAAAAATAAAGGACCTAGATTAGTCTAGATCCGGTTTATCTAATAAATCAATATGGCAATATCCTCTAGGATTTTTTTCTAAATAATCTTGGTGATAGTCTTCAGCTACTACAAAGTTTAAAAGTTTATCTACTTCAACCATTATTTTTCTATCTTCATTTTTTTGCTTTTCTTCTAAAAATTTCTTAGCAAATGATAAATTTAATTCATCATCAGCATAGATACCTGTCCTATATTGACGTCCTACATCATTACCTTGTTTATTTATAGAAAATGGATCTATAATGTAATAAAAATAGTCAAGTATTCTTTTAAGTGTTTTTTCATCTCCATCAAATTGAACGGCTACAGTTTCAGCATGGTCTGTTTGTTTTAAATCTTCATAACTTGTTTTTTCAGTATTTCCATTAGCATAACCTACTTTAGTATTTTTAACTCCCTTAATGTCCTTAAAATATGCTTCAACTCCCCAAAAACATCCACCTGCTAAATATATTATTTTTTTCATTTTTTCTTTCTCCAATCATATTTTTTACTTGGTTTTCTAAATTTAAAACCCATGAGTGACTTAGATATAGATGACGCTAATAAAATCCCAAATGAAATTGCACTTGCTGTTACAAGTGTTTCAAATAGATTTGTGAAAGCTAAGGACTTTTGGTTATCTACAAAATAAAATAAGGTGTTATATATTCCCTTTCCTGGAACTAAGTTTATTATGCCCGGAATTATAAATAATATAGCAGGCATGTGAAAAACTCTTGCAAATATCTCTCCAAGAATACCTGTAACATAAGCTCCAAGTAATATTGGAAGAAAAACCCCTCCTATTAAATCTCCTGCTATGTTATAGATTAAAAATCCTATTGCACCAGCTAGTGCTGAGAATTTAATAGCTCTTTTTGGGGATGAAAATAACATAGCAAATCCTACTGATGAAATATAAGAAAAGATAAATCCTAAAAATAAGTGCATATTTCCCCCTTAAAAAATCGTCATTGGTACTGCAACACCTATAGCCAAGGCTAAGGATACAAATAAACTCATAGTTATTCCAACAAGTCCACTTGTAGAATCTCCACTCATTAAATCTCTTATTGAATTAGTTAAGGTAAATCCAGGAACATAAGGCATCATTGAAGATACTATAACATTTGCCGAATTAAATCCTACAACAAACTTACCTATTATAATAGTTAAGATTGAAACTAAAAGCCCTGCAATGAAATTTTCTATAAAATAACCGAACATTTTCTTTTCTACTCCTATAAAGAGGATATAAGTTATTAAAGAAACTATAAAGGTTACAGGTAAGTCTATAAAATTAGGATTCTTGCTATTAACTAAAATAGGGAAGGCCGTTGATGCAAGAACAGCTCCTATAATATTTATATATTTTTTAATTTTTGATGAATCCCTAATCTTATCTAATTCATATAGAGCTTGATCAAGACTGTATTCATGGTTACAAAAATTTCTAGAAAAAGTATTAACTTTATCAACCAAGATAAGATTATTACCCCTATTTTTTACACGCTTAACATTTGCATAGGTTTTACCATCCACATTAAATGAGTACATCATAGCATTGAAGGTTGCGAATACATCTATATCTCTTGCATCATAAAAAGATCTTATAATTCTTTCTACAGTATCCTCAACCCTATAAATTTCCGCTCCATTTTTAAGCATCATAGCTCCTGCTCTTGACGAAATTTCTAAAAGTTTATTTATATCATCTTCATTATGTTTCATATTAGTTTCCTTTTCTAATATAAAAAACTTTCCTCAAAAAAATAAGGAAAGTTTTAGATATAGTCCTACATATTTTTATACTTTTTAATATTTTCTTGAGATAAGAAATTATAAGCTTCATTAATTTTTTGAAACTTTTCTGTGGCATTTGGATCATCACTTACATCTGGGTGGTATTTTTTTGCAAGCTTTCTATAGGCGAGTTTTATTTCATACTGATCTGCATTAGGATTAACCCCTAAAATAGAACAATAATTTTCATACTTTTCCTTAAAGCCTAAATCATTTACAAAGGCACCCTTATATCCATTATTATTCCTATATCCACTGTAGCCTTCATTAGAATCATAGCCTGTAAAGCTAAATCCTTTGAAAAATTCTTCAAATCTTTTATTGAATTCTTCTTGTTGTCTTTGTCTTTCTTCTTCAGCTTTTCTTCTTCTTTCTCTTTCTTTTTCCATCCTATACTTATTAGCATAATCAGATATATTATCAAAACCCTTTTTATCTCCAGTAATAAGGCTATCCGCCTTATCATACATCCACTCTATTAGGGTATAGTTTCCATACCTTAAAAGTGAAATAAAGGACTTTCCTAAAAAGGGAACTACTGCTATAAGTAAGATTAAAAACACAAGCTCAGATGGCAAGGCTATGAAAAATATCGGAAATATAAAAATAACCGAACAACCTATTAGCATAAGAACTTGGCCTAATCCTTCAAAAATCATAACTATAGCATTTAATATATTAATTAATAAATTAAATATTGAATTTAATGCACAAGCTATACTATGGATGAATTTTCCAAATATAATTTTCAATTTTTTCTCTCCTATTATTTGATTATACCAAGTTATAATTTCAATGTCTAACCAAATAAATCTTCGTTATTAGAATTATAAAGCTTATAATATACACCTTTTTTATCTAAGAGTTCATGGTGGCTTCCTCTTTCAGCTATACCATCTTCTGTTAATACAATAATTGAATCTGCGTTAATAATTGTGGAAAGTCTATGAGCTATTGTAAGAGTAGTCCTTCCCTTGGTTAGCTTTTCAAGAGATTCTTGAACTATTGCCTCGCTTGTGTTATCAAGCGATGATGTAGCCTCATCTAGGATTAATATTGGCGGATTTTTCAAAAATACCCTTGCTATTGATATCCTTTGTTTTTGACCTCCTGAAAGCTTGACTCCTCTTTCACCAATATAGGTATCAAAACCATATGGAAAATCCATAATAAAGTCGTAGGCTCCTGCTAGCTTACTAGCTTCAATTATTTCTTCATCTGTGGTGTTTTCCTTACCATATTCAATGTTTTCTCTTATGGTTCCCCCAAATAGGTAAACATCTTGTTGAACTATACCGATATTATTTCTTAAAGATTCTAAAGTTAAATTATTAATGTTTATTCCATCTACTCTAATTTCACCTTTATTTACTTCATAAAATCTTGGTATAAGCTTAGTTATTGTTGACTTACCAGCACCAGATGGACCTACTAAGGCAATATTTTCTCCTACATTTATATTAAAGGATATATTATCTAATATCCAAGGATCATCTTCAGCTTGATCTGGATACTTAAAAAACACCTTATCAAATACAATGCTACCTTTAACATTTTTAAGCTCTTTCGCATCTTCTCTATCAAAAATATCACTTCTAAGATTCATAACCTCATTAAATCTTTCTATACCAGTTATACCTTTTTGGTATTGATCAGTAAACTCCACAAGTCTATTTACTGTAGCAATAATAGTATTAAGGTATAAAACAAATGCAACCAAGTCACCTGGGCTCATGCTTTTTTTGATAACAAAATATCCCCCGACTACGATCAAAACTCCATACATAAGTCCTGCAAATAATTGATTAATCAAATTATAGCTTGCCATGTTGTAGTATTTTACCTTTTTAATATCTACAAACTTATCATTTCCTTTTTTAAATTTCTTCTTTTCAAGTTCTTCATTAGCAAAAGATTTTACAACATCAATTCCTAAAAGAGTATCCTCAATCGAAGCATTAATTTCGCCTATTTGTTTTTTCTCACTTTTTACAGATTTTGAAAAGGCTCTTCTTTTAATCCTCGCTGCATAAACCATAATCGGAATTATTATATATATCAAAAGTGTAAGTTGTATGTTTATAGTCATTAAAACAATAAATGATATACTTAATTTTATAAAACCTATAAAAAATTCCTCTGGACAGTGGTGAGAAAATTCAGTTATATCAAATAGGTCTGTAGTCATCCTACTCATTAGCTGACCTATCTTTGTTTCATTAAAAAAGGCTGTTGACATAGTCATAAAATGTTTAAATATATCAGCCCTCATGTCCTTTTCTATATGAGCTCCCATAATATGTCCATATGATTGCATAAAATACCTACCTGCTACTTCAACTAATTTTGTCAAAATATAAAGTAATGTTAATTTTATAATAATATCAAAAGTTAAACTAGAGTTTGATGCATTGTCTGTCAATATTGATAAAAGTATAGGAAGCAAAAGTTCACATACAGTTGTCAAAAATGCAGAAAACAAATCTTTAGCAAGTATATCCTTATAGTTTTTATAATAAGGAATAAACTTTTTGATTAATTCTTTATCAGAATATGTTCTATTTTCCATTTCTCCTCCTTATCATAGATATTATACTATTTTACTATATAATATTAAGTAATTCACTTGATTTTTTTTGATATATTGTTAAAATATTAATGAGAAACATATAGGAGGAAACATGGCAAGGATAATTGAAAAAACAAACCTTAATAATTCAACCATTAAGTTTGTTGTAAATTCTCCAGATATTGCTAAAAGAGCAAAACCTGGTCAATTTATAATTTTAAGAATAGATGAAAAGGGTGAGAGAGTTCCCTTTACTATTTCTGAAACCGATGATGAAAATGTTACAATTATCGTTCAAATTGTTGGTGGAACTACCATTAGGATGAATGAATTAAAGGCAGGAGATGGATTCTTAGATTTTGTAGGTCCTTTAGGAAAACCAACTGAACTTGATCAATATAAGGGTAAAAACGTGTGTGTAGTCGGTGGAGGACTTGGAACAGCTATAGCTTATCCTCAAACAAAATACTTACATAGAATAGGTGCCCATACTGATGTAATAATGGGCTTTAAAAACAAAGACATAATTATACTTGAAGATGAACTAAAAAAATCTTCTGATAATCTATATATTACAACAGATGATGGTTCTTATGGAAAACAAGGATTTGTTACAGAAGTTTTAAAAGAAAATATAGAAAATGGAAAAAAATATGATTTAGTCTTGGCAATAGGTCCAATGATTATGATGAAAAATACAGCTCTTGTAACAAAAGAATATGATATACCAACTATAGTATCTTTAAACTCAATTATGGTTGATGGTACTGGTATGTGTGGATGCTGTAGGGTAACTGTAGGTGGTCAAATGAAATTTGCTTGTGTAGATGGACCTGATTTTAATGCCTTTGAAGTGGACTTTGATGAAGCTATGAATAGGGGTCGTAATTACCAACAAGAAGAAAGAGAACACATTTGTAGACTAACAGGAGATATAAGAAATGGCAAAATTTAATATGAGTAAAACTAAGGTTCCTATGCCTGAACAAAATCCAAGTGTTAGAAATAAAAACTTTGAGGAAGTAGCCTTAGGTTATGATTTAGAAATGGCTCAAGAAGAAGCTCAAAGATGTGTTCAATGTAAAAACAAACCTTGTGTAGGTGGTTGTCCAGTATCTGTAAGAATACCAGAATTTATCCATCAAGTTGTTGAAGGTAATCTTGATAAGGCTTATGAAATAATAGCAAGTACAAATAACCTTCCTGCCATATGTGGAAGAGTATGTCCTCAAGAAAATCAATGTGAAGGTGTTTGTACTAGGGCTAAAAACGGAGAAGCGGTAGCAATAGGTAGACTCGAAAGATTTGTAGCAGATTATCATATGAATAAAGATTATAATAAACCTGTTGAAGTTACAGGACAAAATAAAAAAGTCGCTGTAGTAGGAAGTGGTCCTTCAGGACTTTCTTGTGCAGCAGATCTTGCTAAACTTGGATATAAGGTTACTTTATTTGAAGCTTTTCACACTGCTGGTGGAGTATTAATGTATGGTATACCTGAATTTAGGCTACCAAAAACCCTTGTTCAAAAAGAACTTAAAAATGTAATTGGTCTTGGAGTTAAGCTTCAAAGAAATACTATAATAGGAAGAACAAAAGAGATAAATGAACTTTTTGAAGAAGGATATGAGGCAGTTTATATATCAACAGGTGCAGGACTTCCAAAATTTTTAGGAATTGAGGGTGAAAACTTAAATGGAGTTTACTCTGCAAATGAGTTTTTAACTAGGATGAACCTAATGAAGGCATATAAATTCCCAGAATATGACACACCAGTTCACATAGGTAAGAAAGTATGTGTTGTAGGTGGTGGTAACGTAGCAATGGATGCTGCAAGAAGTGCTAAAAGAATGGGTGCTGATGTAACTGTTGTTTACAGAAGATCATTTGAAGAGATGCCTGCAAGAGCTGAAGAAAGTCACCACGCCAAAGAAGAAGGAATAAACTTTATGAACCTTCACAATCCTGTCGAAATAGAAGGAGAAAATGGTTGGGTTAAGAAAGTTAAACTTGAAATAATGGAATTAGGAGAAGAAGATAAGTCTGGAAGAAGAAGACCAATACCTACTGGAAAATATGAAGAAGTAGACTTCGATTCTGTAATAATTTCAATAGGTCAATCCCCTAACCCACTTATCAAACAAACCAATGATGATATAGAAACCGAATCTTGGGGTGGAATTATAATAGATGATTCAACAATGACAACAAAAGATGGTGTATTTGCAGGAGGAGATGCAGTAAGTGGTGCTGCAACAGTAATCCTTGCTATGGGAGCTGGTAAAAAAGCTGCTGAAAATATTGATAAATACATCAAAAACAAAGAGAATAAATAATTTAAAAGAATAGGTTTAGGTCCTATTCTTTTTTGATTTTGAAATTATATCTTTTATAATTTCAAATCCTTCCATAATTTCTTTTTCGCTCAAATTGGCAAAACCTAATATAAAAAAACAATCTAGGCTAAATTTTTTATTAAATAAAAACCTACTTAAAGGTATTATCCTTATGGAATTTTTTTCTAGTAAGGACATAAATTTACCAATATCGACAGACTCGTCTATTTCAATGGGAAGTATAAGTGAATTTGGTTTTGAAATAAATTTAATTTCATTAATTTCTCCAATTTTTCTTACTATTAATTCGAATTTCTTATAGTAAATATTTTTCATCCTATTTATATGTTTTTCAAATTCACCACTTTCTATAAATGATGCTAGGGCCTTTTGTAAAAAGTTGGAAACTGTATTTGATAAATCTTTAAAATTTTCTTCATATTTTTTAAGTAACTTATCAGGTAAAACCATATAAGAAATTCTTAAAGATGGGGCTAGAAGCTTTGAAAAAGATCCAAAGTATATAACATCAGAGTTTTTGTCCATAGACTTTAAACTTTCTATAGGAAAACCTCTAAATTTAAACTCACAATCATAGTCATCTTCAATTATATATCTATTTTCAGACTTTGAAGCCCAATTAAGTAACTCCACTCTTCTTTGAATAGACATAACTGTACCCATAGGAAATTGATGAAATGGGGTTACAAAAACGCAAATTGACTTAAAGTCTGATATCTTATCTATCCTTACCCCATCCTTATCCATATCAAGAGGAATTGGATTTTCTAAATCAAAGGTGAAAAACTTATTACCAAAAGCATAACCTGGATTTTCAAAGGCATAAAGACTTTGGTCATTTAAAAGCATTTTCACTAGGGTAAATAAGTGTTCTGTTGATGATGATATAATGATATTTGAATAAGATATATCTATATTCCTTGCACTTTTAAGATAAGTTGATATAGCAGCCCTTAAAGGTTTATATCCCTTAAAAGATCCCTTATCTAAAATTTTAATATCTTTTTTATCGATAGCTTCTTTCATGTATTTTTGCATAATCTTATAAGGAAAGTTTTCATAATCTACCCCACTTATACCAAAATCATACTTATAAACTTTTATATAATCACTTTCTTTAAAATTTTCTCTCTTATCTAAGACAATTAAATCATCAATTTTTTTTACATAAAAGCCACTCTTATCCTCTGCTTCAACATAACCTTCTTCTTCTAATTTATAATAAGCTTTTTTTATTGTATTAACAGAAACATTTATGTCCTTTGATAAATTTCTAATAGAAGGAAGCTTGTCATATGCCATAATATCCCCATTAATAATCTTCTCTTTTAAAGCTTTATATATCTTCTCATATAGGAAAGATTCATCATTTTTTAAATTTAAATACATCTGTACCTCTTTATTTTCTATATATTGTTGCTTTTATTAGTTACAGTTTAACATATAATTATAGGTAATTAAAGAAAGGAGAAAATTATGACTAGTAAAAATTTAAATGAAAGATATAAAAAAAGAGTAATAATGGACGTAATGAATGTTGAACAAGCAAAAATTGCAGAAAATTCAGGTGCAAGTGCTGTAATGGCTCTTGAAAGAGTTCCTGCAGATATACGTGTAGCTGGTGGTGTATCTAGGATGAGTGATCCTAAGATGATTGAAGAAATTATGAAAGCTGTCAAAATTCCAGTTATGGCGAAAGTAAGAATTGGGCACTTTGTTGAAGCTCAAATTCTTGAAGCTCTAGGAGTTGACTATATAGATGAGTCAGAAGTTTTAACAGTAGCAGATGACTATAACCATATTGATAAAACAAAGTTCAAAACTCCTTTTGTTTGTGGAGCAAGAAACATATCAGAAGCCTTAAGGAGAATTTCAGAAGGTGCTTCTATGATTAGAACAAAAGGAGAAGCAGGAACTGGTAATATAGTTCAAGCTGTAAGACACTTGAGAGAAATAAATAGAGAAATTGAAAGAATCTCAGTTCTTAATGATGATGAAATCTATTCTTATGCAAAAGACTTGGCAGTAGATGTTAATCTATTAAGATATGTAAGAGAACATAAAGAACTTCCTGTAGCAAATCTTTCTGCTGGTGGAGTTGCAACACCTGCTGATGCTGCCCTCATGATGCAATTAGGTGCATATGGCGTTTTTGTAGGAAGTGGTATTTTTAAATCTGGAAATCCAGAAAAGAGAGCAAAAGCTATAGTAAAAGCTGTAGAAAACTATGATAATCCCGAGATAATTCTTGAGATTTCAAAAGATTTGGGAGAAGCCATGGTTGGAATAAATGAAAATGAAATAAAAGAAATCTATGAAATGAGATAAATTTAAATCATAAATAATCCGAAAACTACTGCTATTATAAACTTAAAGTGTTTTTGAGGTTAAAAAAGGATCTGTGAATTGTTTACAGATCCAAATAACCTTTTTTTAAAAACTTTTAATTAATAAATATTCAACTAAAACAAGTGAATTTAAACAATTTATCAACTTATTTAGTTAGTAGCTCTTTAAGCCAAATTTCATCTTCAGGATCATTAGAATATCTTTTTTGGATATCCAATGATTTAATAGCCTTTATATCATCATCACTAAGTTCAAAATCAAATATATCTATATTTTCTTTTATCCTTGCAGGATGAGATGATTTTGGTATAACCATGGTTCCTCTTTCTATATGCCAACGCAAAACTATTTGGGCAGGTGTTTTATTATATTTATTAGAAAGATTCTTTATTACATCTTCTTCCAAAAGATTAGATCTTCCCCTAGCAAGAGGTGACCATGCCTGGTGGACAATTTTATTTTCTTTTAAAAACTCAAGCGTTTTAGAGTTTTGAAAATGAGGGCTTGATTCTAGTTGATCAAGAACTGGAGCTTCTCCTATTTTTAAAAGCTCTTTTAGTTGCTTTATTTCAAAATTACATACTCCAATAGATTTTACAATACCTTGCCTTTTATATTCTTCAAAAACCTTCCAAGCCTTATCATAATCCTTACCATACCAATGTAATAAAATAATATCTATATAATCTGTCTGCAAATTTTCAAGTGATTCATCTATAGATTTTTTTGTTAAGTCTTCTCCAAAATATGTTGGCCAAACCTTTGTTACAAGTTGATATTCTTCTCTTTTCTTATTGGAGTTTTTAAGCTCAGCCCCTATTATATCTTCATTATCATAAAATTTGGCTGTATCTATATATTCATAGCCAGACTCAAAGGCAGCTTCTATAACATTTGCCATCACTTTTCTTTCTGTTATTTTGTAAGTTCCTAAACCTATTTGAGGTATCTTTTTATTATCATTTAACTTAATATACTTCATATAAACCTCCTATTTTTATATATTACCCTTATTCTTATGTTATAATCAAAGTATGAAAACAGTAATTATTACAGGTTCGTCAAGAGGAATTGGTGAAGCTATAGCAAGAAAATTAAATAAATCTTATAAATTGGTCTTAACTTATAATAAAAGTGAAGAAAAAGCTATTAAGCTTATGGAAGAACTTAGACAGGACAATCCTTTTGTTATAGCTGTTAAATGTGATGTAAAAAAGAAAGAAGACATAAATAGACTATTTGATTTAGCTGAAAAAAACTTCAACAATGTTGATATACTCATTAACAATGCTGGAATTTCATACTTTGGACTAATACAAGATATGAAATATGAAAAATGGAGGGAACTTATAGATACAAATCTCTCTTCTATATTCCTTACTTCAAAAAGAGCTATTCCAAATATGATCAAAAATAAAGATGGGGTCATTATCAATATTTCATCTATATGGGGTGAGTTCGGATCAAGTATGGAAGTTGCTTATTCAGCGTCGAAGGGAGGTATAAATGCTTTTACTAAAGCTCTTTCAAAAGAACTTATACCATCAAATATAAGGGTAAACGCCATAGCTCCTGGTATAGTTGATACAGACATGACAAAAAATGACCTTACATATGAGGATATATTATATCTTAAAGAAGATTTAATCCAAAAAAGATTTGCAAATTCAGAAGAAGTTGCAAATCTTATAGAATTTTTAATATCAGATAAAGGAGCTTATATTACTGGCTCTATTTTTGATATTAATGGTGGATTTTATTAATTTCCTCAAATTCTTTAAAGTTATACCAGTATATATATAACTTTGAAACTTTTTTAGATAAGGCTTTTTCGATAGCTTCTTTATATATTTGAAGTTGTCTATCATAAAAGCCTTCTCTTTTTATAGTGTCAGTTTTAAAATCTATAAGTATAACGTCGTCCTTTTCAAACATCATATCTATCTGACCATTTACATAAAAGTCAAAATATTTCATAAGAAAAGATTCTTCTTTCTTTATATTTATATCTTTCTTTATAAGATCTTTTATTATTTTTGAATTGTAAAAAGCCAAAATCTTATCAATTTCTATATAAGCTAAATAATCTTTTTTGATTTTTCCCAAATTTACCAACTTATTTAGCTGTTCTTTAACTTCATTCTCACTGTAAACTTTCACTTCTAGTTCTTGAAAAACTTTATGAATTAAAGATCCCTTATCTGTTGGAGTTAGTTTAATCTTATCATCAATAAAAGATGGTTTTCTAAAATCCAATTCAATCTCCTTTATATCAAAAGATGATTTTTCATACCCTTCACTAGATTTATCAAAATCTTTAGCAATTTCTGTTACTGATTTTTTCAAAGATCTATTAGTTTCATCAAGTTTAGGATAAGTAAAATCGTGGATTTTTTTAAGATCCTTATAAATATTTTCATCAATTGATTTTGAATCTATGAAATCATCTACAGACAAGTATTCTTTTTCTATACCCTTAATCTCTTCGTTTATATAAGAAATTTCTAAAGAACCTCCTGAAAAGCAATCTGTTGTAAAATCCTTATCAATAAACTCACCCATAATCTTATCTTCCATAAGAATTTTTATAATCCAATCCATATAGGAATTCAAATCTAGAAGAGAATCTTTACTATCAAGTTTTAATAGGCTGTCTTCATCCAAATCTTTTTTACCAACTATTATAAGTTTTCTTTCACAACGAGTTAGGGCTACATATAACACTCTCATTTCTTCTCTTTTATCAGAAAGCTTCGACTTTTCAAGTATTAAATCTCTTCTTATTGATGAGATTTTAACCTTATTAGTCCAATCAGCTACATTTATTCCTATTCCTAAATCCTTATCTAATAGTAAATCTTCTTTGCTATTTTGGGTATTAAATCTTTTAGCTGAATCTGCAAGAATTACAACCTTAAACTCAAGACCCTTTGACTTGTGTATTGTCATAATTCTTACAAGATCTTCTTCATCTGATAAATCTCTTGAACTTTGAAGATTTCCTTTATTTTGTCCTTTAAGATTATCTACATATGATAAAAATCCAAATAATGAATTATCATTAGTCTTATCATAATCATCCATTAGTTCTATAAAAGCCTCTATATTTTTTACCCTTTCATCACCCCTATCTCTTGCCTTAAGAAAATCATATAGTCCTGATTTTTCAAAAATAGTATTAGCAAAATCAAAAAGGTTTGATAAAGATAATATATAGGTAAAGTCTGTAAAGATTGTTAAAAAATCCGAAATCTTTAAGGCAATTTCATCATCAAACATTTCATGATAGGATTCAAAAGCCTTATAAAATTCTCTTCCCTCACCTTTTAGCCTTATAAGAGATAAATCATCTTCACTAAAGTTAAATATCTCACTTCTAAGTATAGCTAAAAGGGTTATATCATCCTTTGGGTTTGCTATATATTTTAATATATTAATAAAGAAATCAACTTCTATTGTGTTAAATGATATTTTAGATATATCAGATACAAAAGGTATAGACGCTTTTTTTAGCTCATTTTCAATTAGATAGGACTTTGATGATGACCTAAGTAAGATTGCTATATCTCTATATTCGATTCCAGATTTTATAAGATTTTCTATCTCATTTACTATATATGTTTCTTCTTTTATATTTTTATTTAATGCTCTTATAGAAACCTTAGGATATGGATCGTCAAATTTATTGTGAGGATTTAACCTATGATTATCATCTTTGTAGGCTATATTTGATAAATCTTTTGTCATTAGCCTATCAAATATATAGTTATTAAAATCGATTATATCCTTATCAGTTCTAAAGTTTTTAGATAAGTTTATCCTTGTAGATTTTGAATCTTTCTCATATAAGTCAAGTTTTTCTAAGAACAATTCTGGTCTTGCATTTCTAAAGCCATAAATTGACTGCTTAACATCTCCTACAAAAAACAAATTGTTATCTCCTTTAATTTTATCAACTATATAATTTTGTATATCATTTGAATCTTGGTACTCATCAAAGAATATATATTTAAACTCAGATTTAAGTTTATTTCTTAAACCTTCATTTTCTAATAAATTTATAAATTCATGCTCCATATCAGAAAAATCCAAATAATTTTTCTCTCTTTTTTTTCTTTTGTATATCTTCGAAAAATCTTTTACTAGTCTATTTATCTCTTTTAGTAATCTCTCTTCTAAAGGATTAAAAAATGACCTTGTAATAGAATCTGTATTTTTAATCATTTCCTTTAAAGCATTATAATCATCCTTATATGAATTCTTTTTTTGCTTTATATAGGAGTTATTATAAGGATCATCTGCTTTTGACTTTGTTACCATACGTGCTAGCGAATTATCAAATAAATTAACCACTCTATCCCAATTGCCATCATTTATATGAGTTAATATTTTTTCAAATAATTTCCTATCTTCTTCAATCATTGAAATATACTTATCTCTCATAGCCCTATCTATTATATAAGTCTCAAGGACTATGGCTTTTTTAAGTAAATCTTTTACCTTTTTCTCTATGAATTCAGTAAATTTATTAAAATCATTATCTATATTTAGCTTTTCATCAAGCCAATTTTCTGGATTAATTTGACTTTGGCTAAAATCATAGACTTTTTCTATTACATATTTAGCATCTTCATCATTACGACTTTTAGCAAAATTATGTAAATATTGCCTAAATGAATCATAATCTTTGGCATAATTTTCTTCAAATAATTCATCTACTGCATCTTTTCTTAATATAGCTTCTTGTGAATCGCTTGCTATCTTAAAGCTAGGAGATAGTTTATCTACTAGATAAAAATTCTCCCTTAACATATCAGCACAAAAAGCATGAAGAGTTTTTATATAAGCATCATTTAATGATCTAATCTGCTCTTTTATAAAAGACCTATCAAAATTTTCTTTATTTAAAAGTTCATTTAATTTAAGTCTTATCCTATCTTTCATCTCAACTGAAGCCTTGTTGGTAAAGGTAACTATAATCATCTCCTTAATTGAGATTTTTTCTTCAAGCATAAGTCCTACTACCCTATCAACTAAAACTCTCGTTTTACCACTTCCTGCAGCAGCCGAAACAATTATATTTTTACCTCTTTCATTAATGGCTAAGGCTTGATCTTTTGTAGGATTGAACTTACTCATTATCGAGCTCCTTTTTTATATCTTTAATACTTAAGTTCTTATCTATATCCTTAAATTTGTCTTGATCTATACTATAGTCGAATTTACAAATAGATCTATATGGACAAATCTGACATTCATAAGTAGATTCATTTATCCTTATAGGATTTAGGGCTATATTTCCACTTTTAATTTCTATTATATAATTTGAAATAAGTTTTTTAATAAACCTTTCAAGAACTTCTTCTTCCTCTACAGTAAATATATTTTTTGCTCCTCTTTGAATTTTAAATATATCTGAATTTTTCCCATCATAATCTGTATCAAGAAGTTTTAAAACTTCTTCATTTATCTTAATTATAAGTCCATTCATTTTAAGTTTATCATTATAAATTTTTTCTATATTTTCTTTATCATAACTTGACTTAAGACTTTTGACCTCATCTTTTAGAGGAAGATAAAAGCTTGCTACAGGTTTTAAATAATCTTTACTTTTCTCTGAAATTTTTCCCTTTACAGAAATCATATATACAAACAATTGAAGTTCAATTCCATTAAGGATATTTTCAATTTTTATATCTTTTGAACCAGTTTTGTAGTCTATTATTCTTATATAGTCGCCATACTTATCTATTCTGTCTATTCTTCCTTCAAGATAATTTTTACCATCTACATAGACTTCTGGGTAGGCTTGATTTTTTCCATACTTTTCTTCAACAGTATCTATCTTAAATTCACCTTGTTTAATTTGTTCTAGTATTTTTTTAGATGAATTCTTACTAGATTCATATATATTTGATAGAATAAATTTGTTTTTATTATCACTTGCCCTAACCTTATCAAGTGAAAGCTTAATGGATTGCTTAAAGTTATCTTCTACAAGCTTATCTAAACTTTCCTTATCTATCTTATCTATATCTTCATTTATAAGTTTTCTAGAAATCTTCTCCATATTATAATGAACTATGTTACCAAGTTCCATATAGTCAATATCTAAGCTTTCTAAGTCTCTTGCTTTAAGTCCATAATTTACAAAATACTTATAAGGACACTTGGCATATGCTTCTATTTCTGATACAGTGAACTTATTTTTATTATATAAATTAAATGCTATATTTTTATTTAAGATCTTTTTATCTTTACTATAATTAAAGCCCTTTAAAAATAAGCCATAAGATCTTGTTTTGGCATCATTGTAAATTTTATCTTCCTTTGAATCTTTTTTAAATTTTAGATAGGTTCTTGTTATATTTTTCTCATCATCCTTTATTTTTTCATTTCTTTTAACCTTCCACAGATTTGCATAAGAAAACTCATCAAGCTTATCTTTTGAATACTTCAATAGGTCATATCTTTGGCCTGTTATTTTTCTTATACTTGCTTTTGGAAAAATCTGTATGATATCAGCAAGACTTGATGAAATATTCATAGCTTCATTTGACTTATTTATGAGAGAATAAGAAAAGAAAATTTTCTTAGATGTAGTTATCATCCTCAATAAATTAAGTAATTTCTTATCATCCTTATTGTCTTCATATATTTTAAGATTTATATTTTCATTTTTTAGTTGATTTTTTTCTTTTTCAGAAATTAAAGTATATGAATTGTTAGAATTTGGAAAATATAGGTCATTCATACCAATAAAGATTTTAATATCCCTATCATTGATTCTATCTTTATCAAAATCCCCAATTAATACTTGATCTATGGCAGGTGGAATGATTGATATTGTAGTATTTTCACAAGCTTTTTCTATAAGCTTATATATCATATTTAAACTAATCATACCTTCACCTAAAATAGCTACAACTTGCTCTAATATAGTCATAAACTTATTCCATATTTGACTATTTTCTTCATATATAGAAAGATCTTTTTCTTTAATATTGTCTTGATAATGTCTAAATCCATTTTTTATAAGATTGTTGTCGAGTGTATAATATATAAGATTTACAAGTTCACTTGCCTTATGTATGTCTTTCCTATACTCATAAAGTGGTTTTATAAGCTCAACTATTGATTTTCTAATAGAATTTACAGCTAAAAGTTCTTTTTGCTTCTCATCTTTAAGCTCTTTTTTCCCTTCATAATATTCTTCATCAAGTTCAAAATACTTGTCTTCGAAAATCATAGAACCTTTTATTTTTCTCTCACTCATATAATTTTGAAAGCTAATTACTCTTTGAAGGGAATTTTCTCCAAAATCTAGCAAACCACTTCTAATAAAGCTTTCTAAATCTTCTTTTCTAAAGTTAAAGACGATTATCCTAAGTAAAGATAGCCAAGTTTTGAGAACAGAATTTTCTGTCATTTTTTTAGACTTGTCTATAAATATAGCTATATTAAGCCTATCAAAAATTCTTTTTATAATATTTTCATACTCACTGGCATTTGCCATTACTATGGCTATTGATGAAAAAGAAGTTCCTTCTCTTATTAGTTTTTCTATAATTAAACCTGCATTTTCGACTTCATTTGTTGATGAAATAGACTCGAGAAAATATATATTTTGAGGCTCTTTAGGATAAATTTTTGGCCTATATTTTTCAAAATTTTCATAAAGATGTTTTATATCTTCAAAAGAATCTCTTTTATTTATTGGTATAATCCTTATCTTATCAAGTTCTTTTAATCTTTCTATGAAATTAAATCCTTGATCAAATATGGACAAGTCATTTGACATATTATTTTCATAATATTCCTTATCTACAGATATAGATACACTTATTTTTGCTCCTATTTTTATTAATTCCTTAATAAAATCAAGTCTTAAATCAGATAATAAATCAAACTTATCAAAATAAAAATTAGTGTTTTTTAAAAATTCACAATTTTTAATATTTTCCTTTATAAAAGATAACTCATCTTCACTATCAAGATAAGTTTTTTTAATCTTCTCACAGTATTTGTCATAAATAAGCTTAATTTCCTTAAATTTAAGTCTTGTCATAGAGTCTATATTGTCATTTTCTTCTATTGATTTAAAAAAATCATCATCAAAATAGTATTCCTTGATATTTGAAAAAAATTCAGATAACTCATTTACAAAATCTACATCATCAGCTTTATTAGAAAAAAGTTTTAGCTTATCATCTAATTTGTATAAAATAGATGTAATAATAATTGTCTTAGATGTTTTACTCAAGCTCTCTTTTTTATTTATAGTAAGTCTTTGTTTTAAGTAAGTAATTAAAGACTTAAATGATAAAACCTTAGCATCCATAACAGCATTAAATTTTATGCTATTTATAAAATCCATATCACTTTCAAGAGTATATTGTTCTGGAACTATTAAAAAAGATTTTTCCTTATTTTCTAGTTTATTTTCTATTTCCTTATATATATAAAGTGAATTTTCTTCTGGAAATTTACTCATAATTATATTAATCATACAATGACCTCCAAACTTGAACCATCAGTTTTTGAGTATGTGACTTCAATTTTTGCATCAATTGCATCTTTTAATTCCTTAACATGGGAAATTAGACCTATAAATTTATTGTTATAAGATAGTTTTTCTATAGTTCTTATAGTCTTATCTAAATAATCATCAGACAATGTTCCGAAACCTTCATCTATAAATAAAGTATCTATTTTAATACCACCATTTTCTTGACTAATAGCATCTGATAGACCAAGGGCTAAGCAAAGTGATGCAATAAAACTTTCTCCACCAGAAAGTGAAGCTTCGCTCCTAAGTTTTCCAGTATTGGCATCTAATATTTCTATATCAAGACCAAAGTTTTTTCTTTTGTCAGAACTTTCAGTTTTTCTTTTCATAATGAATTGTCCATCAGTCATATCTTTAAGCCTAATATTTGCATAATGTAAAATTTTTCTAAAATAATTAGTAAGGACAAATGTTTCAAGATTAAGTTTTTCTACACCTTTTTTCTTAGACAATGAACCATCGCATATCTTTGATAACTTATACAAAATTGCATCTTCTTTATGAAGTTCATTTAGGTTTCTATCTATACTTTCTATTTGATCTTTAGTATTAGATAATTTAGATAATCTTAGTTTTAAGTCAAATATTTTATCATCTATTTTCTTAACATTACTTTTTAATAAACTTATCCTATCTAAAACAATATTTAAATCAATTGGTTCCTTATCTTTATATTGCTCCAAACTTTCAATTTTTATTTCAATAGTTTTAAGCTTATTAAAGTATTCCTCAATTTCATCTTTTTTAGATAAATATTCTTTAGCCTTACTAAGTACTAATAAAAACTCCTTCTTACTTTCAAAGTGTTTATTCAATTTCTCCTTAAATTCCCCCTCTTGTAAGTCTCTTCTTTTTTTATTTTCCTCTATAAAACTATCATATGTTTTATCTAAAGAGATTAATGATTCATATTCTTTATCTATTGCATAAAGTTTTTCCTCATAATCTTTAATCATTTTTTCATCTTGCTCTAGTAAATATTTTTCTTTTTTTGATTTTTCTAAAATCTCATCATTATTATAAATCCCTAATTCCTCTTTTTTTATATCATATTTTTGCTCAAGTTTTTCAATATCATCAAAATTTTTAAATCTTAAAAGCTCTTTTTTATAAGAATCTATTTCTTCATTTAAGTCATTTAATTTTTTATCTAAGATTTCTTTCTCATCACTTATATCTTTTGACTTCTCTCTTGCTTCCTTTATTTCATCTTTTAATTTGTCTAGATTTTTATCTAATTCTATTTGTCTTCCTTTATAAAAGTTAGATTCTTTTAGGTCATAATTTATAGAAAACTTTCTATTTTTTTCATATTCTATATTGTTTCTAATACTTATATATTCCTCATTTATCTTATCAAAGTCTAAATCTTCTATATCTAGAAAGGTAATCTTTTCATAGTGGATACTTCCACAGACTGGGCAGACTCCCCTTTCATCAATCTCTTTTCTAAAAGTATTAATTATTTTGTTTCTTCTTATGTTTTTAGCTTTTTTAAGTAAGCTTTTAGACTTTTCTAAGTCTTTAGATAAGTCTACAATATTTTTTTTAGATATATTAAATTCTTCAATTTTTTTATCATTTTCTACAGAAAGATTATATAAATTTTTATTTTCATGATTTATCTTATTTGCTTTAAGTCCCTTATCATTTAATTCTTGAATTTTATCATTAAGCTTAATTATAATATCTGATTTTTCATTGATTTTATCTTTAAGTAAATTTCTTTCTTCATCTTTTTTTTCTATCAAGGATTTTAATTCTTTCGATTTTTCAAAGTCTTTTTTAAATTTATTTACTTCATCTGCTAATATTTTTAATTCATCAAAGTCTTTTAATATCTCATTAGCCTTTAAAATATTTTCTCTTTTTTTACCAAGTGATGATTTTACTTTATCTATCTCATCTTTTTCATTATCCAAAGACTCTTTTGATATTTTTAAATACTCTAATTTTTTTCTATTTTGAGATTTTTTCTCATCATATGTTTTAATATTTTTCTTACTTTCACACAAGTTTTTGTAGTAAGGATAAAGCATATCTGCTTTTTGACTTAAGTACAATTTTTCTTTTCTTTCTAAGAAATCTTCTTTTTTTATTAATAGTTTACTTTTATCATTTTTTAAGTTATTAAGATTTTTAATTTGATCATTTTGATTTTTGTATAAACTATATTCTTTGTTTTTATCTTCAAGATTAATATTTACCTTATTTTTTTCAATTTCTATTTTAGATAATTTTTCTCTTGCTTTTTTACTATAATTATCTATAATATCATAGATTATCTTAAAGTCTTTAAGCTCTATTTGCTCATCAGTAATTATATCATCAAGAAATTCATTTTTTCTTATTTCTATTTTCAAACTTTTTGATATGTTATCAAGGTTTTTTTTAGAGTCCCTACTTTTTTCCTTTAATAATTCTTCTATATCTTTATAGATATTAGTTCTAAATATTTTTGATAAAAGTTCCGCCTTATCATCAGATGAGGATTTTAAAAACTTTGAGAATTCTCCTTGGGCAAGAATCATGACCCTATTTAATTGATTGTTATCAAGGCCAATAATTTCTTTTATAAGCCTATCAACATCATTTATCTTATCAGCTAATAGTATTTCCTTACTATCTTTATATTCATACAATTGTGCACTATGTTTTACACTTACATTATGTCTTGTCTTTTTGGCTATTTGATTTGGAATTCTTTTTACCCTATAAAGTTTTCTATCTATTTCAAATTTCAAATCTACATAAGTTTCTTTATCATTGCCACTTAAAAAATCACTTCTTATATCTTTTTTATCAAAACCTTCTCTTTGAATTTCTCCAAATAAGGCAAAACTAATAGCATCAAAAATTGAAGTTTTTCCACTACCAGTATCTCCTGATATTAGAAATATCTTTGAATCATATAGCTTTGTAAAATCTATAGAAGTTTTATTCTTGTATGTCATAAAACCATACATTTCTAAACTTATAGGCTTCATTCTAGCACCCTTTTTAGTATACTTTCTTCATTTTCCGGCATTTTCTCATCCATTTTAAATTCATAAAATTTCTTAATTATTTCAAGAGTTGATAAATTTTTGATATCTATATCAATTTTGTCACTTATATCTAGGTTTTGATCATATTGATATTTTATACTAACAGCATTTGGAAATTTAAGCTTTAACTTTGCCATCGGTGAATCAATTGGGTTTTTATCCTTTAAGATAAATTGTATATAATCATTTGAATCTTTCATTTTTAAGATTTTCTCAAAATAATTATCTATTACTCTAAAATCATTTAAAGCTTTAATCTCTATTTCTTTTATCTTTAGATTATCATTTAAGTCTATTATACTCACAGTTTTTCTTTGATTTACTTCTGAAAAAGAATACTTCATAAAACTTCCAGAATATCTTATTTTTTCATCTAGAACAAAGTGCTTTCTATGGAGGTGTCCTAATGCTACATAGTCAAATTTCATAAATAAATGAGCATCCATTGCATCATTTCCACCAATGCTTAAGGGTTTTTCTCCCTCTTGTATTTCTAATGTATCTTCATTTGCACTTTCATTAGCATAACAATGGCTTATAAGAACATTTCTATCCTCATAATCAATATCTTTAAGTAGTATCTTATATAAGTCATTAAAACTTTCTATATTTGGATCTATTTCACTTCTTGCACGAGCAAGGGATATAAATGGTATAGGATAGAAATTAATAGTACCAAATGAATCTTCAAAACTAATTTTGTTAAAAAAACTGTCTCCATAAACAAAATAATTTGATTTTTCAAAAAAACTCTTAGAAATTTCTAACCTTTTTCCTGAATCATGATTGCCTGCTATAGCAATTACTTTCTTTTTAAATTTGAAAACAAGACTATTTATAAAGTCATCATAAACTTTCATAGCTTCATTTTTTGGAATGGATGTATCAAAAATATCTCCTGCAATGATAATTAAATCTACATTTTCTCTTTTAACAATATCAAGAATCTGATCCAATCCATACTTTTGCTCCTCAAGTAGAGAGTAATTTCCAATCATTTTACCTATATGAAGATCTGATAAGTGAAGAATTCTCATTAATTTTCCCTCACAAAAATAAGTTCATCTTTTGTTGAGTTATATTGATCATAAATATAGTCATCTATCTGAATCTTTTTAATATCTTCAATATCACTTATTTTTTCATTAATAAGATATTTCAACATCTTTCCACGCATTTGCTTTGTATAAGATACTATTGACCTTATCTTGCCATTTCTATTCTCTTTAAATGTTAAGGTCAGAAGGATTTGCCCTTTTTTTAGATATTTTCTTAATAGAGAGGAATATTCTTTGCTGGCAAGATTAATTATATAGTCTTCATCTTCATATACTTTTTTATAAATCTTATCAGCCCAAAATCCATGCATATCTAATTTTTTAGAATCCATGTAGAGCCTATAATCACTTATACCTGTAAAGGGTCTGCATAAACCATAAAGTGCTGATATTATATAAACGTGATTATTTAAATAATCTAGATCATTAAAATCTTCTTTATTAAATTGCTTAAAAACTAAACCATCATAGGAAAAAAGAGCTGGATTTTTTAAATTATCAAAATCAAACTCCTTATAGTCATAATATGCCTTTATAGCAAGCTCATCGTTGCAAGAAAACATATTGGCAAGATCCGAAATACTATATTGTCTCATCATTTCTACAAGCTCTCTTGTCTCTCTTTCAAATATTAAATCTTCTGTTTTTTCTCTATCATATTGTATAAACCTTTTTGCAGGTGAAATTATAATCTTCATATCTAACCTTTCTATTTATCTCTTTTAATAATTATAACATAGAAAAATAAGCACAAAAAAAGAGTCAATGCATATTGTAAATTTCTATCTTTGCAATATTACACGTTTCTCTTAGATAATTTGCTAACAAACTTACTTTCTCATTAAGATCAAACTATCTTAGAGAGACTTGTAATTGATTTTGCAAAGATTAATTCAATTTGCATCAACCCATCTTTTTGAATTTTTGGATTATTAAAGAAAGTACCATTCCAATTACTGCTATAACAACTATAGCCCCTCCTGGCTTTATTCCTAGATAAAAACTTGCTGATATACCTAACATCATATAAATTATTGCTATAATTATAGACTTTATAAAAGTTTCCTTATATGATTTTGATATCATAAGTGAACTTGCAACAGGTAAAACCATTAAAGATGATATCATCAAAGCTCCTACTGTTTTTGCTGAAATAGCAACCGTTATTGCAGTTAAAAATGTAAATATAGATGATACCAGTTTTGAATTAACTCCAGAAAGTCTCGCCATTAAAGGACTAATAGAATTATAAAGAAGTGGATAATAAAGGTAAAGACTAAATAATAATACTAGTAAAAAAATCACGCTTACTATAATTAAATCTTCCTTAGATACACTTGTTATTGAACCAAATAAAAATGATTCAAAACTCGTTCCACCAGGTGTAAAATCCGACATAATAGCTGCAAGTCCTATACCAAGACTCATTATAATTGCTGTTGCCATATCTCCAAAACTATTAAATTTTTTCCTTATTAACTCAATTGCAAAACTTGCTATAATACATATTAATACAGATGTAAATATAGGATTTATACCAATTATAAGTCCTAGGGCAACCCCTGCAAGTGATGAGTGAGAAAGAGCATCACCTATCATTGATGTCCTTCTATTTATCATCACAATACCAATCATAGGTATTATTATAGAAAGCATTAGTCCTACAAGTAGGGCTCTTTGCATAAATGCATAACTAAGCATCTACTATCCTTCCATTCTTAAGTCTAATTTCTCTTTTTGAAAAATCTCTTACAATATCCATCTCATGACTTATCATAAGAATTGTGATATTGTGTTTGTCATTTAAGTGTGTTAGAAGCTTTAAAAATTTTCTTTTAGATTTTTCATCAACCCCAACTGTAGGCTCATCTAAAAGAAGTACTTTTGGATCATTGACCATAGCTCTAGCTATCATAACTTTTTGAGCCTGTCCTCCTGAAAGCTTGTTAAAGGGCTCATCTATCAAATTCCCTATATTTAAAATATCGAAAATATCATCTACCTTTTCAAAGCACTTTTTACTTGGTCTATTAAAAATATTGAACTTATTATATAAGTTTAATACTACATATTCCCTGCTAGTTATGGGAAAGGACAATTTACTGGAATCATTGATTTGGGGTACATAACCAATTTTTGTATAGTCATTAAAGTCTTCTATAGCTTCTCCAAACAACTTAATCTCTCCAGATTTCTTTTTTAAATCATTTAATAGCAATTTTATTAAAGTAGATTTTCCCGATCCATTTTCACCTTGAATCGTCAAAAAATCTCCCTGATAAAGGTCAAAACTTAACCCTTTAAGGATATCTTCCTTATTATAGGAAAAATATAAGTCTTTAACTTCTACCTCTTTCATTTATTCTAGACTGCTTTCTATTAATTCGAGATTTTCTTTAAGTAATTCTTGAAGAGTTTTATTTTCTTTCAAATCTTCATCATTAGCATATTCTATAGTGTTTATAGGCTTTATATCAATAGATAATTCATCGGCAAGAGTTTTTACATTTTTATCAGAACCACCTTTTTCATAAAATACAACACTTATATTATTATCCTTAATGTAGTCTATAGCTTTTTTCATAGTATTAGCATCTGTTTCATTAGTAGATGTAATTGAAGTTAAGGCAATTTGTTCGAGATTATAATCTCTTGCAAGGTATGAGAAAGCTTCATGGTCAACTAAAATCTTTCTATTCTTCTTATTTTTTAATAAGTCACTATACTTACTGTCAATTTCTTCAAGTTCTTTTTTTATTTTTTCAAAGTTTTCTTGGTAATATTCTTTGTTAGTTGAATCTATTTCTCCTAATTTATTAGCTATATTATTAGCTTGAATTATTACATTCTTAGGAGACAACCAAATGTGTGGATCGTATAAACCATGCTCATGATGATCCCCTTCTTCATGGTGATCATGTTTATCCTCATCTTCATGATTATCGTGTTTATCTTCATGGTGATGGTCATCTTCTTCTGATTTTATTAAATCAACACCTTTTGATGAGTCTAAAATTTCTACATCTACTGAATTTCTCACACTATCTGCCCATGATTCCAAACCTGCTCCGTTTAAGATAAGAAGCTTTGCACCTGAAAGTTTTGCCATTTCTTTTGCTGATGGTTCAAAATCATGAACTTCTGTATTAAGATTAGTAAAAGATTCTACATTATACTTATCCCCTGCAATTTGTTTTGTTAAATTATATATAGGATAAAAAGATGCATAAATAGTTTCTTTGTTTTCACTTTTATTTACTTCATTTGAATTTATTTTATCTTTCGTTTCATTTTTTGCACACCCTGTTATAAATACACAAAGCACTAACAAGATACCTAGTAATTTTCTTTTCATATAACCTCCTTCTTGCAAATCATTTGCAGTGAATATTATATTATTATTTTATTTTTTGTCAATATGGTATATTATTAAAATAGAGGTGAAAATGGTGAATATAGAAGAAATACTAAGAGACAAGAAGTTGAGAGTTACCAAAAAAAGAATATTAATTTTAGAAATTATTATTGCAAATGAAGAACCTGTTTCTGCTGAAGAAATTTTTGATATATGTAAAAAAAAGAATAAAAATCTAGATCTATCAACTATTTATAGAAATCTAAATACAATGGCTGATGAAAATCTTCTATTAAAAAATACAAATTCAGACGGTATATCATATTTTCAATTAAATGATATTAACCATAAACACTTCATAACTTGCATAAGTTGTAATAGGAGGTTTATTTTAGATAATTGTCCTATACATAATATAGAAGACGAAATAGAATCAGAAACAGGCTTTTTGATAAAAGGACACAATTTTGAATTTACAGGAATATGTCCTGATTGCCAAAAAAAGCTCAAAAAAAATTAGGCCAGATGGCCTCAGATTGTCGACAAAGAGATTGTGTAAAGCACCAACAGAAGAACTAGTCTTAACAAACCTAGACATATTTGAAGATAAGTGATGTAAAAAGTATCCTATGTGTGTAAATTCATGGCAAAACAATTGGACTTAAACTTCTAACCTACTTCAAATACCCAGAAGGAATAAGAAAATTAATACATACAACAAAGACAAAGGAAAACTTCAATAGACAACTAAGAAAAGTAACTAAAAATAAAACAATATTTCCAAATGACTGCGCACTACAAAAAAGCTTGTACCTTGCAATGGTAGATGCCTCAAGCAAATGGGCAAGTAGAATTTGTGGCTGGGATCAAATCTTATCCCAATTATCAATATTTTTTGAAGGGAGGTTTTAAAAACAGGTAAAAAAACTATAAAATCAGCTGCAAATTTTCATGAAAATTTGACAGTTTGTTAAGTTCATATAAAATTAAGATAGGCTCCATTCCTATAGGAATGAACATCTATTGATACACAAAACTATTTACAGACCCACTCAGTATAATTTTTTGTCAAATAAATCAGTTCTTAACTCATCCAAAGACTCATATGACCTTCTATTTGTACATTCCTTCTTCAAAAACTTAAAGAAAGACTCACAAAACAGTATTATCATAATGATATCCCTTTTTAGAAAAAGAAGCTGTAATGCTTAATTCATCAAGTAAATTTTTAAAATCATGCCCGTATATTGGCTACCTTGGTCAGAATGAAAGATAAGATTTTCAGGATTACCACTTCTTATAAAGGCAGACTTAAGAGTATCACAAACAAGACTTGATTTTATAGAAAAATCAAGCTTCTAGGAAACTACACTCCTAGAAAACAAGTCAATAATAACACAAAGATAAGCATGCCTTCCATTAACTTTAAGATAGGTAATATCTAAAACCCAAACACAATTAGGCATACTGGAAGAAAAATCTTGTTTAACTAAATTTTATCTAGAAGCACTATCATTTACACTAACCCTTCTATTAGACTCAGGAGCATAAAAATGCTTGTAATAAGTAGACCCATTAACATTTAAAACCCTACAAAGAGTAGATAATTTATGCTCAAACCTAAGAGTGTGAATAGCATTTAATCGTTCTTTGAATATGGCAATGGCTTTTTTTAAAATTAAATTTTTTTCTCTAAGATAGCATTTCTTTTTTGCAATACTTTAATTTGCTTAGCAGTAAAAACCTCGCCAGTCTCAGTAGAAACACTAGCATACAGCTTAGTACATTTAGCAACGGTAGAAACTGAAACACCATACTCTCTAGCGAGAGAATTAATGGAGCGACCATTCTCATGAAGAGAAACAATGGACATTTTAAAATCTTCATCATAACGTTTAATAGTCCTAAAAGACCTCCTAACAATACAATAAAATATTTCGCATCATTTGTCTAGACAAATGACCTACAGTTCTATTTATTTGTCTACTTTTTTGACTATGTTCCATGTGTTTTGCATACATTGATACTATTTGATTTTCTATGTTGAAAATATCTTTTTCATATTTCCTTAAAGTCTATGGTTTAAAACTTCCTTCTCTATCTCGTGGAATAGATATATCTATGTTGCCATATGATGACCTAACTCTTTTCTTGCTGGAACCATTTCTTGTTTTTATACTTAGTGTTTTTTGACGGTATTTATAGTATATATGCTCATCAAGTTAGGACTTTAATATTTCCTTCCATTGTGCTATCTAAAAGTTCTTTAGGTTCTTGTTGAATATCTTGTATATTTTGGGATTGATATTCTTAAATTAATATTTTCGCTATTTTACTTACTCTTGTTTATGGTCTTTTTCTTGGCATAAAAATTCCTCCTGATTAGCTTTTCTTTATCCCAATCAGGAGGTCTATATACACAAAATTTTACACAGTCTCCTAGAATTTCACTTCTAACTCATTATAAATTTATCTATACTATGAAAGCATTAAAAACCTATTTTTATGTTCTTTTATTAAATTTCTCTTTATCGAAATTTCCTACAGTATTTGCAACTATTATTGTACCTGCAGCATCTCCTGTGATATTAATAGCTGTCCTTGCCATATCAAGAATTCTATCTATACCCATAATCATTGCTATACCTTCAACTGGAAGTCCTACTGAAGTAAGTACCATTGAAAGTGTTACTAGACCAACTGATGGTATACCAGCTGTACCAACTGATGCTATAGTTGCTGTTAATATTACTGTTAAAAAGTCATTTAAACTTAAGTTAATTCCATAAGCATTTGCTATAAATACAACAGCTACACCTTGCATTATTGCTGTACCATCCATATTTACTGTAGCTCCTAATGGGATAGTAAATGATGATATTTTTTTATCTACACCTATGTCTTCTAAGGTTTGTATATTTATTGGTACAGTTGCATTAGATGAAGCTGTAGAAAAAGCAAAGGTCATTACTGGAAAGTACCTTTTCAAGAAAACAAAAGGATTTATTCTTACAAAAACGGTAAGTAATAATAAATAGACTACAAAAAGCTGGAATCCTAAACCTAATATAACTGACGCCATATAGGATAACATGGATAAGATTACATCATATCCTAAATTTGCAAAAGTTCTTGCAATAAGGAAAAATACGCCTATTGGAGCAATTTTCATAACTGCCATGGTCATGCTCATCATAAGATCATTCATTTCAGTTATAATATTTCCTAAAGTTTCCATCCTATCTTCCATTCCAGCTATCAAAAGTCCGACTATAACTGCAAATATTATTATTTGTAGCATGTTTCCCTTTGCTAAGGCTTCTATTGGATTGGTTGGAATCATATTAAGAATTGTATCTTTCATTGAAGTTTTCTCAGCTGTCTCCATTGCAAATTCATTTGATCCAAGACTCATATTCATTCCCTTACCAGGTCCAATTATTGATGCTATAATTAATGCAATAACTATAGCCAAAGCTGTGGTTAATAGATAAAATGATACTATTCTTATACCAACCTTACCTAAAGTCTTCGTATCTCCCATATTTCTACAACCATCTGCGATTGAGAAAAATACTAGAGGGACAACAAGCATTTGCATAGCCCTTATAAACATTTGTCCAATCACATAAAAGACCCCTTCAATTAGGATGTCATCTTTGATATGTCCTGCTGGTACAAAGTAGTGCATTATAATTCCTAGTATCATACCAGATATAAGTGCTATAAATATTTTTGAAGTAAGACCTGTTTTTTTATTTACTTTACGCTCCATAGCCGTACTCCTTTCTTAGATAGTCTTCTAGGGCATCTTCCCAAGATTTAAAAGTATTTTTACCTAGTAAGTCTAGGAAGTAATTATCCATCCCCCTAAAAGCAGGTTCAAATTCTACCCTATCACTATCCCTAATTTCTTCAATTTCTGCTTCTATCTTTGTAAAATCTATTATTTTTTGGGCAAAAGTTTTAAAAGAACAAGTTCCTCCACATGAAGCGTGATATATTCCATAAGCATTTGTACCCATTATGGATAATAAAAATTTCGTAAGTTCGTAAGTGGAAGTTGGTGATCCATATCTTGATTTAGGAACTTTAACAAGACCACTTTTGGCTTGTTCAATAATTTTTTCAACTAAGTTATTTTCTCTAGAATAAAGTCTTGATACTCTAACTATGAAATAACTATTAGCAAATGTTTTTACAAACTCTTCACCCAAATATTTACTTTTTCCATAAACTGTTTTTGGCTTTGGTGTATCAATTTCCTTATATGGATGAATTGTTTCTCCATCAAATACATCGGCTGTCGATAAGTGAACTAATTTTGCCCTTACTCTATTGGATGATATGGCAATATGTTTTGCTCCCAACGCATTTAATAAATATGCCTTATCTGGATTATCCTCACATTCTTGTCTTTTAGAAAGTCCAGAGCAGTTAATTATAATTTTTGGTCTATTTCTATCTATAAATAAATTAACTTCATTTTGATTTGTAATATCTACTTCTTCTTTATCTGTAGCTATAATTTCAGCTTCCAGTGGATCTAGGTATCTAACTAAGGTAGAGCCTAATCTACCATGAGCACCTGTTATCCATATTGTATTTATTCTCATAGTTTTTCCTTTCTAAATATATTAATATATTGTATTATATCATATTGCAATTAATTTGTCATTTATTTTTTCTAATAAGATTTTGATTATATATAAATCAAAACTACCAGCTTAGCTGGTAGTTTGCACAGCTCCTATAAGGCGCGAATATAGGCACGCCCCTATTGGGGCTGTCGAGTATTCTGTCACATGCAACACTATCCCAACTACTGCTTAAGCAGTTTTTTTATTTTTTTTATTTACTGACTCTCCCGTGAACGGGTCATAGTACTCTTTTATACTTATTTGGTCTGCATAGTAATCTTCTTTTAATTGATTTTGTATATATTCTTTTATTTTCTTTTCATTTCTTCCTTCTGTATCTACATAATATCCTCTGCACCAGAAGTGTCTATTTCCTTATTTATATTTTAAGTTAGCATAACGATCAAAGATTATCAGTGAACTTTTGCCTTTTAAATATCCCATTATTTGTGATATCGAATATTTTGGTGTGATTTCCAATAGCATATGCACATGATCTGGGCAAAGCTCTGCTTCAATTATATTTATTCCTTTTCTTGTACATAGTTCTCTGAGTATACTTCCTATATCTTTTCTTAATTGTTTGTATATTACTTGTCTTCTATATTTCGGTGCAAAAACTATATGATATTTGCATCTCCATTTGGTATGTGATAAAGTGTTTTTGTCCAACTTATCCTCCTTTATTTAATTGTGCATGTGACTATCACAATTATACTTTTTGGAGGATTTTTTGGTGCTTGAAGCTAAAGCTTAATTCCTCCATCTGCATAGCAGGTGGTTTATTATTTCGCTCGCATTCGCTCACTCAACTCACTAAAGTGCACAAAATAAACCCAGAAGGATAGGCTAAGAAACCTATCCTCCTGGGCTTTTATCCCTCTGGTGTAATACTTTCAAAAAAATATCGTACCGCTTGGTCTTGAATTAACAGATCCCTAGGTACACTTTCGCCCAATTTTCTTGAGCTTATCCTTAGTTCATGTTCATAATACCAAGGTAAAAATTAAAAGTCAAGAACAATTTCAAACTTTTTAAAACATCTTAAAATTCTCAAGTTGAAAATTTTAAGATAAGGGTATAGTGATAAATAATTGGAGGAGGAGTTATGAGAAATTCATTAAGTAAAAAAATCAAAAATATATTAACAATACTTTTATTATTAGCTCTTATATTTCTTGGATTTAAATATTATAAGGAAAATCAAAAAACTAGAATAGATGATAAAATAATCACAAGTAAAATTGAAGGAGTTAAAGAATTAACTACACTTAAATATTCTTATACAAATATGGCTCAATTTGAAAATTCAAATAAATTTAATGGATTTGATATACCCTTTACCCAAAAGAAATTTATAGTAGCATATGATGGTCTTATTAATTTTGGAGTCGACTTAGATGATATGGATATAAGTATTAGAGGAAAGAATATTGATATAAGTCTTCCTGATTCAAAGGTTCTTTCCCATGAAATTTATGAAGATTCTTTGAAAGTTTTTGATCAAAAAACTTCTATTTTTAATCCAATTAAGGTAGAAGATTATAATGATTTTTCTAAAACTCAAAAGAAAGTCGTAGAAAAAAAAGCTATAGATAAAGGCTTACTTGATGAAGCCAATAAAAAATGCAAGAAAGCAATTGAAGAGATACTTAATGTAGATGCGAATCTTGAAGAGTATAAAATAAATATAAGTTTTAAATAAGGGATACCTCCCTTATTTTTTTATATTTAGTATTGAAAGCAAAGGATCATTTATATGTTTTAAGATAATATTTACTATGGAACCTGTAAGTAGGGCCGATAGAATTGTCCCCTCTCTTGTTCCCTCTATACTTCCAAAAAATATTAGTGACAAAATAACTGAAAGTATTACACATGATGTATCAAATCCAATCTTAACCTTACCAAAATCTAAATCTTTTTTCTCAGATATAACTTTGACAAAAGCCTCTCCAGAATTTAAGATAACATCTGCTACAACAGTTATACTTATACCAAGACTTAGGATAAGAATACCTATAATTAGAAAAATTAGAGATTGTAGGTAAGAGTCAATTCTGAAATTAGATATAAAATAGAGTCCTAAATCTGTAAAGTATCCAAATAAAAACGAAATTGGAACTTGTATAAGTTGATATATTTTAAAATTCTTTCTAAGAATCAAAATTTGACCTATAATTAATAATATGTTCCATATAATAATGAATTTTCCAAGGCTAATATCTGTCGTTTTTATACTAAAAACATTAGGTATTGATGATATTGGAGTAACTCCAAGTTCTGCAAACTTTATCATTGCAATTCCAACACTCATAATAAAAAGACCTAAAATAAATAGTCCAATTCTTTTAAGAAAATCAATTTTATTCATTGAATCCCACCTTTATAATATTTATTTTTATAACATTATACTTTGATTGTTAATGATAGTAAATTTTAAAAATTTTTTTGATATAATATAATTAGTATATGATTATAAGGAGGATAAGTAAATGAAAGTATATTTAGGATGTGATCTTTTCACAGAAGGTCAAAGATGGCAAGCTAAAGAAATACAAGAAAAAATAGAAAAAGAATTTCCAGAAATTGATTTATACAATCCTGCAGATAATGAGGATATAAATGATAAATCAAAAGGATTCGCTGCAAATTATGAGATACTTTTAGCAGATTATGATAGACTTAAAAAATCTGATATATTAATAGGCCTTATGGATACCAAAGATTTGGGTCTTGCAGCAGAAATGGGCATAGCCTTTGAGAGAGGTATGGCTATTTTTCAACTTTATACTGATATTAGACTTGAAGGAAATGAAAAAGATGATAAATTTAATGAAATGAAAAATGATATATTTCAGAATGATTTCTTATATATAAATAAACTTGTTACAGGACTTTCCTATGCTGACAAGAAGGGAAATATATTTGAAAAACCAAGAATTTATCATAAAAAAGAAGATTTAATTAAAGATGTAATATCATATATTAAAGAAAATAAATAAACAAAACTATCAGCTTAGCTGGTAGTTTGAATAACCTATAAAATATGAATACTGGCAACAATATCCAAATTTTGATATTTACCCTCTTTACTGGACAATGAACTTAGCCCCAAAAGTCGGACATAAAAAAACAATTTGGAAGGTCAGTTTAGAATATAACAATTATAGTTTTTGTAGTTTTTTTGTTGCTTGAAGCTAAAGCTTAATTCCCCCACCTGCATAGCAGGTGGTTTTTTGTTTCACTCGTGCTCGCTTAACTCACTAAAGTGAAACAAAAAAATTAAATAAAACTAAGATGTTTATCTAATCTTTCTACAATCTATTTCTGTAACTTTAGTTACAGAAATTTTTTTATATTTATATTATTCTATATATAGAAAAAGAAAGGAAGTATTATGAATGAAATAAAATTAGATGATAGATTAAATGATATAGTAAAAAAATTACCACAAAGTATAGATTATTTCAACAAAAAAGATATTGACTATTGTTGCCATGGAGATGACAGTCTTAAAATTGCAACAGAAAAAAGAAAGCTAAATCAAGATAAAATACTAAGTGAACTTAAAGAATTTATAAAAGAAAATAAAAGTATCAAAAACTTAAGTATTGATGAATTTAAAGATAAAAATACCAAAGATAAGATAAGTCATATAGAAAGTTACCACCATGACATAGAAAGAGAGATGCTTGAAGATATCGACAAACTTTTAAGTAAGATTCTTCTAGTTCATTATAAAAATCATGGATATGAGCTAAAAGAGACCTATACTATATTCTTACAAATAAAGGGACACCTAAAAGCTCACCTTGCAAAAGAAGAAAAAATTACCTTTCCTAAATTTGAAAATCTAGATTGTGAAAATATACTTTCACATATATATGACCTAGAAAAAGAACACGAAGATATGGGAGACTTAATAGGAAATCTAAAAAAAGTCACAAAAAATTTCACCCCACCAAAAGATGCCTGTAACACTTACAAACGTGCTTTCTCAAAACTAAAAGAGCTAACAGAAGATATTTACCTTCATATATTCAAAGAAAACTCTATACTTTTTAAAGAAATAAGAAGAGAAAGTCTCATATAAAAGCTGTTGCAATCTAAGGTGACTATAAAGTTAGACCTAATGAAATGAGACTGTGTAAAATTTTGTGTATCAGCTCACAAGCTATCTGATATATACCCTCCTTACTGGTTTGTCCAGTAAAGAGGGTACACTTCAATCAGGGGGGAGCTGACACACAAAACTTCTCAAATAGCCAAAGTTATAATAATACTTGTAAAACACTCACAACAATATATATAGTGTACTTCCTATCAATTTATCTTACCTCTTCTGCCATAATTACCTCCATAATTTAAAGTTATAATGCTTAACTATCCTTAAAGTTTAACGTCATTAAAGCTTGGACAATAAAAAAGACGGTACAAACCGCCTTAATTAATTAATTATTTTATCCTATTAGTTCTCCATTACTAACTAATATGTTTTCTTGCTTTTTATAAATATCAAAATAAGTTTCTTGTTTATCTCCATTATAAGTACACTCAACATACACACCATCAAACAAGGTGGTAGAAATCAACACTTTATTATTTTGCAAAGTCTTACAAGACCAAACCACAAAAATATCTTCAATCTCTAAACTTTTACCAAACTTTTCAGAATAATATTTTATAAGCCATTCCTTACATGCTTTTTGAAACTTGTAACTATCCATATCTTTCTCCTTTGATTAATTTCTAAAACGATGGTATAATATAAACAAAACAAGACACATATGTGACCCCCTTAAAAGGAATTTCCTTCGGGTCGCACCATGTGTCTTGTTGATTTTTTTAATTTTTATGGTATATTTATTGTAAATAAAGACTAATCACTGTCCGTGAAACCTTATGGTGGAGATGGTGGTTAGTCTTTTTCTTTACTTGTTTTTAAAATATTCAATTAATATTAACCTTACTAATGCAGCCATTGATAAGCTCTTTTTATCAGCTTCTTCTTTAATTTTTTTGTGCAATTCTTCAGGTATTTTAAAATTTAACACTTTATCTGCCATTAATCCCTCCTCGCACTACAATAATACTACTGTTTTAGTAGTGCGTCAAGAAAGAAATTAAATAATAGATAAATTCGTACTAAAAAAGCACATCCTAACTCGAATGTGCTTTAAACATAGGTGGGACTGCCTCCTCTCCCACATTTCTATAAAATAGCGTTATCGGCAGATTTCTTAACCTCTATGATTAATTCTATTATACTAATTCTTTTGCAATTTCCAAAAAGTTTTTCTTGTTTTCATCATAAATAACTTCTACATCAAAAATACTCTCTAAAAATTTTGCTAAGTTATCAATATTTTTATCATATTTTATAAAACTCTTAATTTGCTTTATCTCGTAGTTATACTCATCTTGAGGTGCATAAGGAAATAGAGAATATGGATCCCATTCCTTTATAATATTATCTATCTTCATCACTTATCATCTCCAAATAACTTTTTTACAATATTTTTCATATTATCATCAAAATCTTTTTCACTCCATGTTGTTATCAATTTACCATCTTTTCGCAATATTACAACACCTTTTGGCGATACATAAGCGTATTTTTCGTTTGGAATTTGCTCCACGCTTTTACCATTTTTAATAATATCTTCAACTAATGTTTTACTAATATTCCTAGATTCCATTTTTTCAAATGCATGAATTGATGATAAATCCCAATCAACATCTAAATCATCAACATCAACTACATTTCCAAATTTGCCCAAGTCAATTTTATCATCAAAATAAGCAACAGTAGTACATCTACACCTTGGATGCCAAAGTGGAATATTATCCCCCTCCACTGCCTCTGATATCTTCACAATATCACCGTCGTGAGGACTACAATGATGACAAGCCGTAGGCTCTGTCATTACTTCTAGATACTCATATCCACCTTCTTTATAAGCGTCTATTTGTGTTTGAATCCATACCCTGCCGCTTTCTGTATAGGCTAACCTTTCAGTAGCACTTGTGATATTTTTAATATCCTTACTAACTAAATCCCTTAGTTTTCTTGCAAACTCTCTAGGATTTTTACCTTGAATTACAACCGATTCAATATTTCTTTCAATTCGTCTTGATAATTCCCTCGTATCTCGCCAAACCCTATCAGAAAAATGGGCATTGTAATAATCTTGACTAACAATAAGGCTTGTCCTTCTTTCTATTCCTCTTTAGTCTATATAATATATACTTGACTAAGAAAAGAAGAAATCCTACCTTAAAGTACAAGACATAGACTTTTTTTAAAAAACCTTATAGTAAACAAAAATCTATCCAAAGCAAAAAGGTCATAGCAAGTCCTAAAACCAAAAGTTCATATAAAACTATTTCAATAAGCAAATCATTTAAGATAATGACATCTAACACAATTAGAATCAAGAATATTAAATATAAAAGAATACATCTGTATTACTCAATCAGGTGACTTAAAATACTAAACAGTTCAAAAAAAGATTTGAAAGAGTAATCAAAAAATACAAATCAATAAAAATAAAACTCCACTCTTTAAGACACACTAACGTATCTTTGTTATTTGAAGTAGGGATAGTATCAAAAATTTACAATATAAACTAGGTCACAGTACAGCGAGAATATCTATATTCATATAACCAAGGCATAAGAAGAAAAAAGCGCCGAAAAGTTTCAAAAATTCATGCTAACATAAGAACAAAAAATAAGATAGCTTGTAAATACTAAAAATAAGCTATCTTATAAATAATGGCACGCCAGAGAGGAATCGAACCCCCATCTTAAGCTTCGGACACTTTTGTTTTACCATTAAACTACTGACGCTTATTAATAGTAATATTTGAAAATTGTATCCTATTTAAAAACCTTAAATTCATGAGGGTATTTCCTAGCCCTGAATCAATATATATTGTCGTATTTTTATATCTCTTTACTCCCTTATCAAATTTGGGAAAAACTCCTTCTCCAGGAGCAAATAAGGCCCCTATAAAAGGAATTCTAACCTGACCACCATGGGTATGACCTGAAAATACAAAGTCCATACTATCATCTATATTATCTCTTACATTTTTTGAGTAATGGCTCAATATTATATTTAAACTATTATCTTCAGGTTCATATTTACTAAAATCATAATTGTAATAAGTAATACCATATACATATACTAAATTATCTTTAAGTTTTAAAATCTCCCCTTCATTTTTCAGATAATCAATATTTAACATCCCAATTTCACTGATAAACTCATCAAGCATAGGTCCTGCTTCTTCATGATTACCAGTAATATAATACGTTTTTATACCGAGGCTTGATATTTCCTTTAGAAAATCAACTGCCTTATCAAATTTTTCTTTTACTCCATAATCATTTATATCTCCTGTGAGAATAATAATATCTGGATTAAATTTTAATATCTTATTCTTGAAATAATCCATATTTTTTAATACATTGGAATGAAAGTCGCTTACCTGAGTGATTTTTAACTTCTTATCTACTTTATCACTTAATAAATTTACCTTAACTTCTTTAGCCCACCTACATTGATAATATATGTATAGGTAAAGACCAAGAGCTAATAGTAAAATCAAAAATAATATTAATATTAAGTTTCTCATTATATAGTTTCTAAGCTTTCTACAAATATTTTAGAACTCATATCTGATGGTAACATAAATCCAGTCCTAGGAGAAAAAGATATCTTAGTTATAGCTGGTCCATCAACAGATACTGACCTTTTGAATTGACTATTTGTAAGCCTCTTATAAAAGGATATTAACCACTTTTTAATAGTTTCTTTGCTATATTCTTCTTTAAAAGCTACACTTGCTTTTTTATAAATTTCTTTTGCACTAATATTATTTAAAAATTCATATGTGAAAAAGTCTATAAGTTCATAAGGTCCTATTATATCTTCTGTCTTTTGGCTTATGTTTCCATCATCATTGCTTTTAAGTTCTGGTGATATAGGGGTTTTTAGAATATCATCTAATACTTGCCTTAAATCTTCATTTTCTGTAACTTCTACAAGGTATGAAACTATATATCTTAGTTCAGTTTTTGTAAGTGATGAGTTTAGGGTATAAGATGACATATGATCGCCATTGTAGGTTGCAAAACCTTGAGAGATTTCTGACTTATCTCCTGTCCCAATTACCAATGCATTTTTCATATTACCTATATCAAAAAGAATTTGGGTTCTTTCTCGAGCTTGAGAATTTTCATATGCAATATCTTTAGTTATGCCATCATGTCCTATATCTTTTAAATGAAGATTTACAGAATCTTTTATAACTATTTCATTAAGTTTTATGCCCAAAGCTTCGGATAGTTTATAAGCGTTTGATTTTGTTCTCTTGCTTGTACCGAAAGCAGGCATGGTATAAAGATGAATATTTTCAAAAGGTAAATTCACCTTTTTAAAAGCATGGACTATAAATAAAAGTGTCATGGTTGAGTCAAGACCACCACTTAATCCTAAAATTACATTTTCACACCCTATAGCCTTCATTCTTTGTATAAGAGCTGATGAAACTATGTCAAATACATCTTCTACATACATTTTCTTATCACAATCTTTTGGAAGATATGGAAATTTATCATAATATTCTAAATCATTTACTAAATTATTAAAGTGATGCCCATCTAGAAATTCTTTTTTGTTAAGGTCAAATCCCTTTACTATATCCACACTTTCGTTTCTCTTATAGTTTTTGATTTTTCCATCATTTGCTATAATATTTAATCCTTCATATACAAAGTCTGTTGAGCTTTCTCCCAAACCTGAATTTGCTGATAAATAAAGTGTATTTTGGGATAAAAATTCTATTTTATTCTTAACATCATTAAAAGAGCCTGCATATCTAATATATGATGCTGGATTTAGGACTATATCAATTTTATCTTCACTTTTTGAAATAAGAGAATCAGCGATTTCCTTATACTCATTCTCCCCAATAGAAAGTGCTATATTCAGACCATCTATATTTATTGATTTTTGATTGAAAATTACAACAAAATCATCTTCTACGTTAATACAGTCTATTTTTTTAGTAGAAAAGATATTTTTTTCATAATCTTTTAACTTATCTTTAGTAAATGCTCCCAAGATATCTCCAGATTTAATAAGTAAGACTGTATTAAAAAGATCATAGCCATCTTTTATTACAAGACCTATACTAAATATTAGGTCATAATCTTTAGAAAATCTCTTTAAGTCTATCAAAGCATCCTTGGATTTTTTTATAATTTCTTCATTTTTATACCCATCATAAAGGCTTGCTCCTATTAAGGATAACTCTGGGAAAAGTAGGATATTTACCCCTTCTTTTTCAGCCGCTTTTATAGCTTTTTTTATTATTTCTTTATTATAGGATATATCTCCTATTTTTATTTCAAAGTTACTTGCTCTTAATTTTAAATAATCCATCAATAAAACCTCTCATAAAAAGTCTTTACTTTCTAATTATATCTTTTTAGAAAAAAACTGCCACAGTTTCCTGTGGCAATTTTGTTTTTATTTTTATTTCTTTTGTTCTTTAGCTTTTTGGATTTCTTCTCTTCTTTTCTTCATAGATTCAAATATACCATCAACTAATGCATCCATATCAGCTTCTTTATTAGATTTAAGTGATGAAACTATATTAACTTGTTCTGGAAGAACGTCTATTAATTTCATTTCTTCATCTAAGAATTTTTCCATCTTATCAGCTGCTGTTGGTGCCCATGTACCGTTATCCATTAGTGATACTGCCCTATTTTGGATATTTAGTGCTGCCATATCATGGATAAAGTCTTTCATCTTTGGATAGATACCAAGGTTATATGTTACTGAAGCAAGTACTATATTTGAATATTTAAATGCATCAGCTATCAAATATGAAACATCTGTATTTGATACATCTCTTAAGGAAATATTTGTCATTCCTCTATCACATAATTTTGACGCTAGAGCTTGTGCAGCATATTCTGTATTTCCATACATAGATGCATAAGCTATTAGTACACCCTCTTCTTCAGGTTGATAGCTTGACCATTTATCATATTTATCAAGAATGTATCCAAAGTCTTTTCTCCATACTAAACCATGAAGTGGACAAATATATTTAATATCAAGTGTTGCAGCTTTTTTAAGTACTGCTTGAACAAAGGTACCATATTTACCAACTATGTTTGTATAGTATCTTCTACCTTCATCTAACCAATCTCTATCCCAATTAACTTCGTCTGCGAAAAGTCTTCCATCATTTGATTTAAAAGATCCGAAAGCATCTGCTGAAAATAGTACCTTATCTGTTAGGTCATATGTCATTAAAACTTCTGGCCAGTGAACCATTGGTGCTTCTACAAATGTATATTCATGCTTACCAAATGAGATTGAATCCCCTTCTTTAACTTCTATATATCTATCATCTATATGGTATCCAAATTGTCTCATAAATAATACAGCTTTTTCACTAGCAATTATTTTAACATTTGGATAATAGTGAAGAATTAATTCTATAGCAGAACAATGGTCTGGTTCCATATGTTGGATTATCATATAGTCAAGATCACGATCTCCTAAAACTCTAGATATATTTATGATATATTCTCTAGTAACAGCCCAATCTATTGAGTCAATTAATACTGTTTTTTCATCCATTAATAGGTATGAGTTATAAGATACACCATCTATAGGAAAAATATTTTCAAATAGAGCTAGTCTTCTATCGTCTCCACCTACATAATATAAGTCGTCTGTAACTTTTCTAACTGTATACATATATTCCTCCAACTACTTTCTATCTTCTGGTACATCCATTTTAATAAATTGATCTTTGGCTTCACCTGAAACTGGAGATACCCAATTATCTGGTAATTTATCAAATGGTGTTCCTGGTTCTATTCCATTTTCTGGATCTCCTTCTTCAGGATTGTATTCGTATCCAGAACCTGTATCTACATAGATTGGGTTTGTAGGTGCCATTTTTCTTGGTTTAGATCTTTTCATTTTCTTCATTGGTGGTGCTGGTTTCTTTTCTTCACCATTGTCAAGTTCTTTAATTAATAGTGGAAGAATTTCCATAGCATCACCTACTATACCATAGTCACAGTTTAAGAAGATTGGTGCATTCTTAGAGTTATTTATTGCAACTATTGTTGAAGCATTTTTAATTCCTTTTAAGTGTTGTCCTGCCCCAGATACACCTACACCTATATATAAGTTTCCTTTAAATGTTTGACCACTCATACCTACATATCTATCAAGATCAACATATTTTAATGTTTCTGCGACTGGTCTAGATGATGAAATAGCTGCTCCTGCTTGATATGCTAAATCTTCTATAAGTTTCATATTCTTTTTATCACCTATACCACGTCCAGCTACTACTATTCTTTCAGCTTCTTGAACAGGTGTATAAGGATCAATGCCTACAGTGAAGTCATATCCGTCCTTTTTAAGTGCTGCCACAAGGTTTTTAACTGCTTCTTTAGGATCTCCTTCATAGATTTCACGTTTTCTAACTCCTGCGATGGGTCCAGACTTCTTGTTTGAACCTGCCGCTTTCATCTTAGGTGCTTTTCCTACTGTGTGAGCTCCGACTACAACTCTCATTATTTCATTTGTACCTTCATAAATTTGTGTAATCTTTGCATCTCTGTAGAATCTTTCTACATCTATACCCTTGATAAATCCTGAACCACCGTATAATTGTAGAGCTTCTGATGTTATTTTCTCAGCTAAATCTGATGCAAATTGTTTTGCCATAGCTGCATCTGCTGAATATCTTTCGTGATTTTCTTTTAGTTCTGCTGCAGAATAAATCATAAGTCTTGCAGCTTTTAGATATGTTGCCATATCAGCAAGTTTAAAGGTATTTACTTGAAGATGAGCTATTGGAAGACCAAATTGTTCTCTTTCCTTAGCATATCCTAGAGCTGACTCATAAGCTCCTTGACCTATACCTAATGCTTGAGATGCTATACCAATCCTACCACCATCAAGGGTTGCCATAGCAATTTTAAATCCTTGTCCTTCTTTACCTAGTAAGTTTTCTTTAGGAACTTTAACATTCTCAAAATGAAGTTCTGCAGTTGTTGATGATCTTATACCCAACTTATCATAGTGGTCTGAGAAAGTAAATCCTTCGAAATCTTTTTCAACTATGAATGCAGATATACCATGAGTTCCAATACCAGGTGTTGTTACTGCAAATACAACATATGTATCAGCCTTAGGCGCATTTGTTATAAAGATTTTTTTACCATTTAATATATAATTATCGCCATCAAGTTCAGCTGTTGTTTCTGTACCACCAGCATCACTACCAGCATTTTCTTCTGTTAAACCAAATGCTCCAATCTTTTCCCCTTTAGCAAGTGGAATTAAATATTTTTTCTTTTGTTTTTCTGTACCAAAAGCAAAAATTGGCCATGTTCCTAAAGATGTATGTGCTGAACAAATTACACCAACACCTCCGTCTACTCTAGATAATTCTTCTACTGTTATAGCATAGCTTATAACATCAAGACCTTGACCACCATATTCTTTAGGATAAGGAATTCCTAAAAATCCTAATTTACCCATTTCTTTTACAATATCATCTGGGTATTCGTTATTTTGGTCTAAGTCAAAAGCAATTGGCTTTATTTTTTCTTCAGCAAATTCTCTTACTTTTTTACGTAAAGCTTCATGCTCTGCTGTTGTTTTAAAACGCATATATTCCTCCTAAAAAAATATAATATCCATTTTTCTTTACAGTATCATTCTATCTTGAAAATGTTTTTTTGTCAAATATATTTATTTTTTATATGTTTTAAGAATATTAATAAAAAATATTTGATATTTGTCAACTATCAAGTACCCCATTTAATATATATCCTAAATTTAGATTCTTAATCATTTTTATAAGATTCAAAATTTTTTCTCTACAATAGATATTAAAAATTTATTTTTCATATTATGAAAAAGTTTTTTTAATTTTTAAAAATATTTTAATTAGCTAATAAAGATTTTATTAATAATAGTTAAAAGATATTTATTTTTAACCTATTTAAGGTATAATATCTGTAGTAAAAATATTGGAGGTTATATGCAATTTACAAAAAAAGTTTATGAAAATATCTATTGGGTTGGAACCAATGATAGAGGACTTAAAAGATTTGAAAATATGTTCATTCTACCTAATGGTGTATCATACAATTCATATATTATAAAAGATGAAAAAAATGTTCTTATGGATGGAGTAGATTCTTCTGCCTTAAGAACTTTCTTAGAAAATGTTGACTATGTTCTTAACGGTGAAGATTTAGATTACATAATTGTTCAACATATGGAACCTGACCATTGTGGTTCTATTGACTTTATATTAAAAACTTATCCTAATTGTAAATTTGTAGGAAACGCTAAATCTATCAAATTTTTTAAACAGTTTTATCCAAACGATAAGTTTGTTGATGGTAGATTTATTGAGATAAGGGATGGGGATGAATTAAATATAGGCAAAAGAAATCTCAAATTTATATTTGCACCTATGGTACATTGGCCAGAAGTATTTATGACTTATGAAACTACTGAAGGATTATTCTTCTCAGCTGATGCTTTTGGTTCTTTTAATGTCATAGAAGGACACATTCAAGCTAAATACTATATTAATAATGATTCTTGGCTTGATGAGAATAGAAGATATTATATTAATATTGTCGGCAAGCATGGAAAAATGGTTACAAACTTATTAAAAAAAGTATCAGGTTTCAAAATAAACGCTATTTTCCCACTTCATGGACCTGTTTATGAAGATAAGGATTCTATTTCATTTATCTTGGATAAATATGACAAATGGGCAAACTTTAAACCTGAAACTAAGGGTGTTAATATTATTTTTTCATCTATGTATGGAAATACAGAGCTTGCAAGCGATCTACTTGCATCTAAGCTTGATGAACTCGGAGTTGAAAATATCAGGTTAAGAGATGTATCAGATATTGATTTTTCTTATATAATTGCAGATAGTCACAAATATTCTAATCAAGTTTTTGTTGCTATGAATTATAACGCTGAGCTTTATCACAAAATGGACGCTTTTTTAAGAGAACTTGTAGGTACAGGTTATAAAAACAGACATATTTCATTTATCCACAACTATTCTTGGGGTGGAAAATCATTAGATATAGCTAAGTCCATTCTTGAAAGTGGTAAACATAAATATATAGGAGAAGATTTTATTATAAATTCCTCCATGACTGAAAACCAAGAAAGAGACATTGAAAATTTAGCTAAAGCTATAAAAGAAGACCTAGACAATCAAGAAATTTAATAAGAATTAAAAATGGGATCATTGCACAACAATGAATTTAAAAATTTGCATGAAATCACAAGTAACTTTCTAGGCAATTGAGAACAAGAATACTTGCTAACAATTGCCATAGATAGACTTGTAATAAATTTGCAAAAATTAATTCATTTTGCAACATTCCCATTTTTATTATCAATCTTTTGGTTTATCTTCTTCTGGAATATTTTTATTGTCATATGGTGACTTATAGATTGACTCTTTAGCAAATTGTTTAACAGCCTTTGATGTCTTAAGTTCTGATATCAAGGTACCAGGACCTCCTACACATCCACCTACACACGCCATTCCTTCAAGAAGAAGCCCATCTTTTTTTCCTAATTTTGCCATTTGTGCAAGCTTTACACAATCAGCTAATCCTTCTGCTTTTTCTACTTTCACATCAAGATCTGGGTTAATTTCAGCAATTCTTTTTTTAACAGCTTCTGCTACCCCACCACTTACAGCATAGTTTCTTCCTGTTTCTGATGCATCTTGCCACTGTTCATCAATCTCTATTTCAGCTGGATCTATATCTTTTGCTAGAAACATTCCCATAAGTTCTTCATAGGTTATTACATAGTCTATAGTTTCTGCAACTTCTGGTCTTCTTGCTTCGAGTTTTTTAGATATACAAGGCCCTATAAAAGCAACTTTTGCTTCAGGGTCCATTTTCTTTATATGTTTTCCTGAATAAATCATTGGTGTTGAAGACTCTGAAATTTTATCATTTATTTCAGGGAATTTCTTCTTTACCATTAGTTTCCATGAATAACAACAACTTGTTCCCATAAATGGTATTTTATCTGGGACACTTTCTACATATTCATGAGCTTCATTTAATGTTGTAAGGTCAGCACCAAGCCCAACTTCTATAACATCTTTAAATCCAAGTTGTCTAATAGCTTCTTTTATTTGAATAGTAGATGCCATAGGTCCAAATTGTCTAACAAAGGATGGAGCAACTATAGCATAAACATGCTTATTAGTTAAAAGTGACTTAGCCAACTGGTAGATCTCTGTTTTATCAGATATAGCACCAAATGGACAAGCAGTTATACACCTACCACATGCTACACACTTATCTTCATCTATTTCAGCCCTACCAAGACTATCACTATTTATTGCCTTAACTCCACATGACTCAGCACATGGTCTTTTTGTATGAGCTATAGCATTATACGGACAAGCTTGAACACATTTACCACATTTTATACACTTATCTTGGTCTATAATAGAACCATCTGATGTATATGTAATAGCATTTTTTGGGCATACATTTACACATGGATGGGCAATACAAGCCTTACAAGTATTGGTTACCTCTACCTTGTTTTCAGCGCATGATTCACAGGCTATCTTTATAACAGAAACTAGGGGTGGTTCATACTTTCTTGTATCATAATCTTCATCATCTAGTCCATCTGTAATAGCTCCTGTCTTATCAGCAGTTCTTGCATCAAGACCTACTCCCATCCTTAGTCTTTCACCCATAACAGCTCTTTCCCTAAAGATATTTTCCCTATATGATGCCTCTTCTCCTGGAAGAATATCAAAAACTTCTGTAGCTATATCATATAATGGCCTATTTTCAAAGGCAATTTTAGCTATATGCTCAAACGCCATTCTTCTAATATTTAAAATATTTATGTATGTTTCTTTCATCTAATTAATCCAATCTTTCTTACAAATATTAATTAAAATTTGCTTCAAAAGCAGTATCTAGTATGTATTCCATTATTACTTCGGTTTTAGCATTAGTAAATACCTTATCATCTACTAATACAATAGGTGCATTTTTCTTATTCTTTTTGCATTCCTCATAACAGGTAATCATGGATATTTCAATTTTTGTATCACTTATTTCTAAATTATCATTTTCAATTCTTTTATTAAATTCTTCAACAAACTCCGAAAGTCTATTAAAAATTATGTCAGAGCCTAACATAGTACATCTTGCTCCTGCACAAACTTGTATCTTCATAAATTCTCCTTAAACTTAATAATTACTTGACATAATTATATCAAATATATTGAAATAATAAAATCAATTATTAGGAATGGAAATAACAAATCTAGTCCCATATCCATACTTACTCTCTACTTTTATATTATAGTTTAGATAATTACATATGTGTTTTACAATAGATAATCCTAGACCTGTAGACTTTAGTGTTCTTGTTCTTTGCTTATCCGCCACATAAAACCTTTCAAATATTCTTTTAGTATCTTCCTTTTTAATACCTATACCCGTATCTTCTATAATTAAATTAGTATTTCTTTTATCAACTTGATATTTTAAAAATATTTTTCCATTAACCTTATTATACTTGATGGCATTCTCATATATATTTGTTATTAGATCTGTAAAAAGCGATTCATGTGTTCTTATACATATATCATTTATTTCATTTATTACTTCTATATTCTTCTTATCACTAATTCTTTTAAATTTGATAACAACTTTATCAGCAATATCCTTTACATTGATAATTGTTCTGTCCTCTTCTAAATTTTCTTCATCGAGCTTAGATAATTTTAAAATATCATCAATTATATTTAACAGCCTATTTCCTTCTTCATTAATTATTTTTCCAAACTTTTTAACATCATCATTTTTGGCAAGACCTGTTGCTATAAGTTCAGCATATCCATTTATAGAAGTTAAGGGTGATTTTAGTTCATGTGTTACATTTGCAGTGAATTCTCTTCTCATAACTTCTGCTCTCTTATTTTTTGAATCATCAATAATTAAAATAATGTATGAATCTATTTCTTCATAAACTATAGGATCTATAAATAGCTTTATAGAAATCTCATCAAGGTCTAGGTCTATATCCTTACCTTTTTTTAAAAGCTTAGTTTGTCTTAAAGTAAGCTTGTAATCATCATTATCAATTAAATTATCTATTTTTACATCATCACCCACACCTAAAAGGTTTTTAGCTTGGTCATTTATGATAATTACCTTCCCATTCTTATCAAAATATATAAAACCTTCCTCCATATTAGATGTGATTTTTTCTATATTCATGATTTTTGATAATAGTGATTCATTTTGAGCTTCTAAGTTTTCTATTTTATTCTTTTCCTTAAGTAAAAATTCTTTAGGATTATTTGAAAATTCATCAAATATTTCGCTATTTTTAAATAAATCTTTGAATTGAAATAACAAATCCCTATATATTGACTTGCTTAGAATTTTATTTATAAATAAAATAAAAACTATAGCTAATAAATATATGTGAGTCCTTCTAATCAAATAATTTATAAATGATGGACTTTTAAAACCTATAGCCAGTATTTTGTTATTAATTTTCATAGCATAAAGGTTTGTATTATAAGAGAAATAATTTTTCTTAGACTTTTTTACCATATTATTGTTTTCAAATTCATAATTTTTTATTTTAATCTTATTAATACCAGAGTCATATATTATTTGACCATCTTCATTTTTTAAAAGTATTTCCAAATCATTAAAACTTTCTTTAAATTTTTTAAGCTCATTACTACTAATTTCTCTATAAGAAATAAAGCCCAAAGAAGACATTATAAATTCTTCTTGGGCCTTTACTTTATCTTTATATGAAAGAAAATTAGTGATAACAAGGCATAGAATTATTAATGATGTGAAAATTATATTAATATTTCTATTTATTATCTTTTTCATATTTCTCCAAGTTTGTATCCTAAGTTTCTTACTGTTTTTATGTGTAAACCAGCATTTTTTAGCTTATTTCTTAGACTTGCTATATGAACATCAACTGTTCTTGTTTCTCCCTCATAATCATATCCCCATATTTTAAGCAAAAAGTCTTCCCTCGTGATAACATTACCTATATTTGATAAGAATAGTAAAAGCATTTCAAATTCTTTATAGGTAAGCTCTATTTTTTCTCCATCAACTTTTACTGTTCTCTTTTTTATATTAACTTCAATATTATCATAGTTTAAATGTTGCCTATCGTTTTTATCACTTCTTCTTAAAACCGCTTTAACTCTTGATATCAATTCAAGAATTGAGAAAGGCTTGGTTATATAATCATCTGCTCCACTTTCAAGACCATGGACTTTTTCATATTCATCATTTCTTGCTGTAAGCATTATTATTGGTATATCTGAAAATTCTCTTATTTGTTCAAGAATCTCCATACCATCTTTTCCAGGAAGCATTATATCAAGTATCAACAAATCTACTTTATCATCTTTGACCTGATCAACTACATCAAGACCATTTTCAAAACCTCTTACATCATATCCCTTTTCTGACAAGGCATACATAACTAAATTTCTTATAGCCTTGTCATCTTCTACCACATATATCATAATCTTGTAGTGTAATCTGCAACTTTAGCAAGCCTATCTCCAAGTCTTTCAAAATACTTGTAGAATAAAACTTTTTCAGATAATTCCATTGGAGAAATTTGGTCTTGTTTGGTTAATTTTACTAAATAATGGATACAATCCTCAAATAATTCATTGTTTATTTCATCATCTTCAATTGTCCTTAAGGCTAGCTCATTATCATTGTTTTCAAAACTTTTTATACCATTTTCATTCATTAATTTTTGATTTTTAATAAAGGCATCAACATAGTCTTTTTCTTCATCTCTTAAAGGAAATTCCAACAGTATGGCTGCTGCTTGAGCTATGTGATTAGAAACTCTCTTATAAGTAGAGGCAAGTTTAATTGACATTTGTAAAAATCTTAAGTCTCTTGCAACTGGTTGCTGTAAGGCTAATATGTCATAACAAAATCTCTCTATATCAGCTGCATATTGTCTTATATCATGATCAAGATCAATTATCTCTTCAAGGTTGTTTTTTTGTCCATTTTCTATATATAATTTAAACCTATCATAAGAAAGTTTAATTAACTCTGATACATTCTTTTCCATCTTTCTAATATTAGCTAAGTCTTCTATATACCTTGTTCTCATATTAGCCAAACCTTCCTGTTATATAATCTTCAGTTCTTTTGTCTTTTGGGTCATTAAAAATTTCCTTTGTATCATTCATTTCTATAACCTCACCTGTCAAAAAAAACGCTGTCTGATCAGAAATTCTTGCAGCTTGTTGCATGTTGTGAGTTACAATTACTATAGTATATTTTTCTTTTAAGTCTTCTAATAATTCCTCAATAGAAGCAGTAGATATTGGATCAAGTGCACTTGTTGGTTCATCCATTAAAACTATTTCTGGATTTACTGATAAAGTCCTTGCTATACAAATCCTTTGTTGTTGTCCACCAGAAAAAGAGAGTGCATTTCGATCTAGCTTATCTTTAACCTCATCCCAAACACTTGCTGCCTTAAGAGATTTTTCTACTATGTAATCTAACTCATCTTTATCCTTGATTCCATCTATTTTTGGCCCATAAATTATATTATCATAAACAGATTTTGAAAAAGGGTTAGGTGTTTGAAATACCATACCTACATTTCTTCTCAATCTTACAACATCAACATCCTTTTTATTTATATCTTTCCCATCTATTTCAATTAAACCTTCAATTTTACAATCATCAACTAGATCATTCATTCTGTTGAAGCATTTTAGTGTTGTTGACTTACCACAACCACTAGGACCTATGAAGGCTGTTATACCTTTTTCTTTAATTTCCATATTTATTTTTTTAAGAGCTTGAAAATCTCCATAATATAAGTCAAGGCCTTTAACATTTATAGCTGTCTTTCTTTTTGGGGTTTTATAAATTTCATCTCCAAAAAAAGTTTTAATTCTTTTTTTATCTTTATCTAAACTATTTAAATCCTCATTTTTAATCTTATTTGTTTCCATTAATATCTCCTTATTTTACAATAGCCCTTGAAATCTTTCCTGATATAAAGTTCAAAATTATGACAAATACTAAAAGTAATACCGCTGTTGCATAAGCTTGCTCAACGTGAAAACCTTCTGTTGAAAGAACATACATGTGTACTGCCATTGTCCTTGCCGAATCAAGAAGTGAGATTGGTGTTTTTGCTACTGTACCCATTGTATATATTAGAGCGGCTGACTCACCAACTATTCTACCCGTTGATAAAAATATTCCTCCAAGTATACCATTGATTGCCTCTGGAATAATTATTTTAAATATAGTTTGTATTTTAGTTGCTCCAAGAGCAAGAGAAGCATGTGCTTGAAGTGGATTTACATTTAGTATAGCCTCTTCTGTTGTCCTAATTATGGTTGGAAGTATCATTATTGCTACAGTCAAACATCCCGCTATAAGTGAGTAGCCTAGTTTTAAGGTATCTACAAAAAATAAATAACCAAATAAACCATATACTATTGAAGGAATTGATGATAATATTTCTGTAGCAAATCTAACAGCTTTTATTAAATACTTATTTTTTGCATATTGAGATAAGTAAATAGCTGTAAAAATTCCTATTGGTAGTGTAATTACTAAGGTTATTACAATTGTAAAAAATGTTGTAATTAGTGAAGGAACTATTGATACATTTTCAGATGTATATTCAAATTCAAATAACGAAGGTGAAATGTTAGGTATACCATTTATAAGTATATAGGCTATAATAATCCCACCTGCTGCAAATCCCAACATTGATAGTGCATAAATTAATATCTTAAATGATTTTTTCATTTTTTACTCCTACATCTTAGCTTGGTCTTTATTTCTAATAAAATTGAATATTATGTTTATAATTAAGATAAATATAAATAATACCATACCAGTTGCAATTAGTGACTCTCTATGGAGTCCTGAAGCATATCCCATCTCTAAAACTATATTTGTTGTAAGAGTTCTAACACCATCTAGTAAAGATCCCGGTAGTCTTGGTTGATTACCAATTACTAGATAAACCGCCATGGTTTCACCAATAGATCTTCCTATGGCTAGTATTATTGATGAGTAAATACCACTTTTAGCATATGGAATCATAATCTTTCTTATTGTTTCTTCTTTAGTAGCTCCTAAGGCTAGAGAACCTGTATAAAATGTTTTAGGAACTTGCTCAAGGGAGTTTTGAGAAATATTAATCATAGTTGGTAAGATCATAATTGATAAAAGTAGGCTGGCTGTAAGCATATTCATCCCACCAGTTTTAAATGTTTTTGCTATAAGCGGTACTAGTACCATCATTGCGAAAAAACCATAAATAATTGATGGAATAGCTGCCATTAAATTTATAAGTCCATTTAGAAATCCATAAGATTTTTTAGAATAATAAGCCATAAACACTGAAATAGATAGACCAAAAGGTATAGCTATTAAGGCTGATAGCATTGTTACAATAATTGAACCTATAATCATAGGACCAATACCGAAATAAGGTGGTTTTGCAGTTGGAGCCCATTTACTTCCAGATATAAAATTAATCAAACCATATTGGCTAATAAAACTTATACCAGACCTAAATATAAAAAATGTTATAAGAATTATTAGAAAAATAGCCATAATAGCAGAAAATAAAAATATAATCTCCCCTATTCTTTCTTTTGTATTTTTCATTTTTTCAACTCTCCTGTATTAATTATCTCTCCCTTATAAATATCTCTAAGCTCTTTTATACTTAAATCATTTATAAAGTTATTTTCTTTGTTAACAATTATTGCTATACCGTCTATTGCAAACACTTCAAAGCTTAAACTTTCATCGCTTAGCTTATTTGAAACCATAGCTAAATCTACAACATTATCTTTTACATTTTTAAGTCCTGTAAGGGATTCATTTGATAAAACTTCTATGTCAACATCCTTATTTAAAGATTCATATTTTTCAGAAAGTTTTTCCATAATAGAACTTAAGGATGAAGAGCCAGTTATAGTTAATTTTCCTTCAAGGTTTTTTGATTGATATGATTTTTCTGTTGAAAGTGCTACCAAGTCATTTTTTTCAATAATATCCTTAACTTCCTTACTTTTTATAAATTCTAAGAAATCATTAGCTACATCTGATAAATTTTCCTTGTCATAAACTAAGGAAAAAGGTCTTTGAAGTTTATATTCTCCACTTTCAATAGTCTTCTTACTAGGGATTACTCCTTCAATTTTTACAGGCTTTACAGAATCATCTAAGGCAGTAAGTGAAACATAGGCTATAGCGGTTTTATCAATTGATACTGCTTTTATTGCTCCGTTTGTCGAGTTTACTACCATTGAATTATCTGTGGTCATATCTTCTTCTTCTCCATTTTTTCCTTTTTTAACTAGTCCAGTTTGTTCTATAAAACTTTTTCTTGTTCCTGACCCATCTTCCCTACTTGTTACAGTAATATCAAAATTATCACCTTCATCAACGTTGGACTTTGTTGATGAACAAGAGCTAAGAAAAAATATTAAGGTCAAGCCTAATACAATTCTTTTAATCATATATACTCCTAATATTTTTCTATAGATAATATTATTAAATTCTTGTATCGAATAGATAAATCTTTTGTAAAATCTATGTAAAATTTATTAAAATTTTCAAAAAAAACGGGCTGTTGCAAAATGAATTAAATATTCATAATTTTGCAACAATCCCACCTTTACTTTAATTATTTACTTAATTCAGAAGTGTTTTTAATTTCTCCTGAAAATATTTTTTTAAGTTGATCTTTTGTAAGATTATTGATTTTTGTATCATCTTTATTTACTACAACTGCAATACCATCTTTAGCAATAACTTCAACAGTTAATTTTTCTTTTTCATCATCTTTTAACTCTCTAGATGCCATAGCTATTTGACTTACATCTGATATTGTTGATTCTATCCCTGCAGATGAACCAGTAGATTGAATTTCAATCTTAGCTTTCGGATTAATTTCTTTGTACTTTTCAACAAGTTTTTCCATTAAAGGAGTCACTGATGTAGAACCAGCTATTGTTAAATTTCCCTCAACTTCTTTTGGTTTATAGTCTTTTGTTTCTACTTTAATATATCCTTCTTTACTAGCTATATTTTGAGCATCTTCACTTAATACAAAGTTTAGAAAGTCTTTTCCAAGTTCATCTAATTTATCTTCTTTAAAAGCTAGGTTGAAAGGTCTTTGTAATGTATACTCTCCAGATTCAATGTTTTTTTCTGTAGCTTCAGCTCCATCTACTTTAACTTTTTGAACACTATCATTAACAGAACCTAATGACACATATCCGATAGCTGATGGATCTTGGGATACAGTTTGCATAACGCTATTAGTTGAATTTTGAACTACAGCTTCATCAGTAGTAAGGTCTTTTGTTTCTCCACCTTCTTTAGCCTCTAGTCCTACCAGTTCTATAAATGCACCTCTTGTTCCAGAACCATCTTCTCTTGATACTACAGTAATATCAAAATCTTCTTGGTTAGATTCAGATGTTTTACCTTTTTCAGAAGTAAGTTTATCTGTGTTTGACGATTCGGTTGTTTCAGTACTTGATGTATCATTAGTTTTATTGCTTTTTTCACTATTTCCACAAGCCACCAAAATCATTGATAAAGAAAGAGCAGCTACTAATACTTTTGCATTTTTAATCTTCATTATTTACTCCTTTAATATTTGTAACTTCACAATAGATAATAAGGAAAGTTTATTTTGATTAGATAAGGTAATTGTAAAATTTATGTTAATTATTAGTTTTTCTTGTAATTTAGGTTAAAAACAATATAATTTAATAGTAAATAATTTAATATAGGAGAGTATATGTCTAAGTTAAGAATACCAGAAAACTATCAAAGTGATAAAAATTTATATAAGACACAATTATTAATTAAAGAAATAAAGGATTTTTTCCAAATAAATCTATCTAACAATTTGAATTTAAAGAGAGTTTCAGCGCCTTTATTTGTAGAAAATTCAACTGGATTAAATGACAACCTATCTGGTGTTGAAGTTCCTGTAAGCTTTACCCTTCCTGAAGCTGACAATAAGTCATGTGAGATTGTCCACTCACTTGCTAAATGGAAGAGATATGCACTAAAAGAATATAATTTTGCAATGTATGAAGGCTTATACACTGATATGAATGCTATCCGAAGATGTGAAATTCCTGATAATACCCACTCATTTTATGTAGACCAATGGGATTGGGAGAAAATCATTAAAGAAGAAGATAGAAATATCGAATATCTAAAAGCTACAGTATTAACTATATTTAATACTTTAAGAGCTCTAGATGAATATCTATGCAAGCTTATTCCAAAAAGATTAAAACTTTTACCAAACGACATAAAGTTTATTACTTCACAAGAGCTATTAGATGAGTTTCCTGATGCAAAAGATAGTATGGAAAGAGAAAAACTTGCATGTGAAAAATATAAGGCTATATTTTTAATGCAAATAGGTAAAGAGCTTTCTAATAATAAAATACATGATATGAGAGCTCCTGATTATGATGACTGGGAACTTAATGGAGATATAATAGTTTATAACCCAGTTTTAGATGAGCAACTTGAATTATCATCTATGGGAATAAGAGTAAATAAAGAAACCCTTAAAAAACAATTAAAAATTTCAAATTGCGAAGATAGGATGAAACTTGACTACCACAAGATGCTTGCAGAAGGTAAATTACCTCAAACTATAGGTGGTGGAATTGGCCAATCAAGGCTATGTATGTTCTTTTTACAAAAAGCTCATATTGGAGAAGTGCAAGTTTCATATTGGCCAAAAGAAATGTTAGATGAATTAAGAAAAAATTCTATTACTTTATTATAATCACTATACAAAATCTTTTAAAAAAATTTAAGGTAAGCTAATAAAGTTAAACCTTATACCAGAGTTAGTTTATTACTATCTCTGGTATTTTTTATTCTAAATATAGCAGTGAGAGTATTTTACTCTTCTTTTTTATTTCTATTGAAATTTAATTTTTAATTTTTCTTTACAAATACTTCATAGTGCTTTTATTTTGAATTTTATTCATCAAGAAACCTAGCTTTTCGAATTAATGTATACTCTTTTTTGAATAAAACTGATAAATGTGTACATGTATAAGCCTAACTTTTAATATCATTTAATTTAGGAGAATTTTTTAAATTTAACCTATTTTCATTTTGGTATTCGCTTATTTCTTTTATAAATATATCCCCATATTGGATAAGTTTTTTTTCTCCTACTCCTTTTACTCTTAAAAAATCCTCATCATTTTGTGGCTTTATTTTTGCCATATCTATTAAGGATGCATCAGAGAAGATTATAAATGGGGGTATATTTCTTTTTTTGGATAAATTTAATCTGAGTTTTTTAAGCCTATTAAAGAGGGATAAATCATAATTACTATAATTTGTGGAATATTTTATTTTTGACTTATCCTCTTTTATGTTTTTAATAAATATATTTTTCTTGTCAAACAAGACCTCTTTAGACTTTTCAGTAAGTTTTAAAATAGGAAATTCAAGTCCTGATACCCTTATATACCCATCTGCAACTAGAACACCTATTAAATCTTTGATATATTTTTTTGATGAATCTTTCATAATTGCAAAGGTTGATATCTTATCTAAGCCTTTTTCTTTAGATATTTGACTTCTAGATCCTTTAAGACAGTCAACTACAGTAGTCATTCCATATCTTTGATCTAGCCTATATATACAAGATAGGATTTTTTGACTGTCTATAGTTACATCTAATTTTTCATAAGTGTCTAAGCAATTTGAACAATTATTACATGAATCTTCTGCATCCTGACCAAAATAATTTAGGATGTACTTCCTTAAACACATATTTGTATTGACATAGGAAATTATACTTTGTAGTTTGTTAAGCTTTACAAACTGATACTCTTTATTTTGTGATTGTGATATAAGATACTTATTAACTATTATATCTTGTCCAGAATAAAGTAGAATTGCATCAGACTTTTCCCCATCTCTTCCAGCTCTACCAGCTTCTTGGTAGTAAGACTCCATATCTTTTGGCATATTCATATGTATAACATATCTTACATCTGACTTATCAATACCCATACCAAAAGCATTTGTTGCTACTATTATATTCTTCCTATCATATAAAAAGTCCTCTTGGTTATTTTTTCTTTCATTTTCACTAAGACCTGCATGATATCTTGTTACCCTATATCCTTTATTTTTAAGTTTCATATAGGTCTTATCAACTCTTTTCCTAGTAGATGCATAAATTATTCCAGATAAATCAGCCTTGTCTTTTAAGTAATTTTCTAAAAATTTTAGTTTATCATTAGGTTTTTTCACTTCAAATAGTATATTTTCTCTATCAAATCCTGTGATTTTTACAAAGGGGTCTTTAAGTTTTAAATTTTCAATTATATCATCCCTTACATTTTTGGTAGCTGTAGCAGTAAATGCTGTAATTTGAAGATTTCCTCCAAGTTGATCATAAATTTTAGGAATGAGTTTATATGATGGTCTAAAATCATGTCCCCACTGTGATATACAATGGGCTTCATCACAAGCTATAAAAGATATATTACATTGTTTAATAAACGAGATAAAAAAATCATTTTCTAATCTTTCTGGAGATATATATAAGATTTTTAATTCTCCATTTTTAATTTTCCTTAGGGTATTTCTATAATCCTCTATATCAAGACTTGAATTTATTAATCCTGCCTTTATACCATTTTCAACTAAAGAATCAACTTGATCTTTCATAAGTGAAATCAAGGGGCTTATAACTAAGGCTAATCCTTCCATCATTAAAGCTGGTAGTTGATAGCATATTGACTTACCACCTCCTGTTGGAAGTACCCCTAGACAATCTTTCCCATTCAAGATATTTCTTATAAGCTCTTCTTGTCCCTTTCTAAAAGAGTCATATCCAAAATACTTTTTTAAATTTTCTAAAATATCCATTCTCCACCTTTTCTTAGGTAAAAAAAATAATTAAGCATAAAACTTAATTATTTTCTTTATTATCATTATTTTCCACATTTTTATCTTTTTCATCTTTATTAATAGGACTATTAATTTCTGATTTATCAACTGGAGTCTCAAAGTTTTCGTCACTATTATTTGACTTAGGGGATGTGAAATATTCTTCATCTTCTATTTTATCTCCCTCACCTTTGTTAAACAATATATCTCCCACCTTAGTTGTTAAATCTATTGTCTTGTCTTTCTTATTATCTAAGACATACCCATCTAATATATTTCTATAAGATACATTCCCGATAACAAAATTTCCTATATTAAGTTTTGCCTTTATATTAAATGATTCAATAGGATCTTTTGTCTTTATTATTATATCTCCGTTATCAGATGTGAAACTTTCATTGCTTAAAAGCTTAGAATCTTCTAGTCTTATATTTCCAATAGATGTTTTAAATAACGTATCTTTAAGTTCAGACTCTTTCACTAATATAGAACCTACATTATTTGTGACTGAACCTACAAGTTTAGAATTTTCAAAACTTATATTACCACTTTCAAGTTTGAGATCCATGTCATTTACATTTAAAGATGATATCTTAATATCGCCTGCTCCTACACTGCCACTTAACTTTTCTATAGTACTATCTTTAGGTAGAAATATCCTGACTATTTGGATTTTATTTTTCATATAAAGTTCTTTTCCCTTTATATTTGAAGAAATTATTAATTTTCCATCCTTAAAGTTTACATCTACTTCATAAGACGAATCACCCTTGTATAAATTTGTATATTCAACATAAGGATTTGTTGAAGATTCCTCTATCCTTACATCACAAGTCTTAAGGTCAAATTGGATTTCTTTGATATCATTTAAGTCTACTCTCATGATTTTTGATGAATTATAAGAGTTTTCGCTTATCTCATCAGAAGACTTTTCTGAGCCTCGTGAAAAATTTATATTCCTAGTTAAAAAAAATATTAAGGCTAGTATAAGTAAGGCAAATAAGCCCAAGCCAATTTGCTTTTTATCTAATTTGAATTTATTTTTTTCTTTTTTATTCTCTTTACTCATCACTGTCTCCTATCAAAAACTTATAGTCTATATTATCAAGGTACAAGCCTCCTGCCTTCAGAGTAGGATTAGCTCTTTTAGTATTTTCTTCATTAAAATAATTTTTAAAATCTTCTAAGCTTATTTTACCTCGAGAAAGCTCAATTAAACTACCTGCCATAATCCTAACTTGATTATGAAGAAAACTTTCACCTATAAAAAATAAATATAGCTTATTATTTTCTACTCTAAAGTAGCAATCTTTAATAGTTCTAACTGTATTTATTGTATCATTTTTTTCATTAATACAAAATGCTTTAAAATCGTGTTCACCCTTTAATATTAAAAGTCCTTTTTCTAATAAAGAAAAATTAAGTTTATAAGTTATATTTTCCATATAATTTCTATAAATAGGATGAAGAACTTTTTCAAGTGATATCACATATTTATAGGTTTTAGTCTTTACAGAGAATCTTGCATGGAAATTTTTATCTACCTTTCTTGATGATAGGACCAGAATATCATCTGGTAAGAATTTTTTTAAGTGGAAGTGAAACTTATCTGCCTGGATATCTGTGGCAGTTAAAAAATTTACATACATTAAATTTGCATGGACTCCACTATCAGTTCTACCTGCAGCAATTATCCTATTTTTTTCACCTGTTACGTTTCTTACTGCAATTTCTAGGCACTCTTGTATAGTTCTTTTGTTTTCTTGAATTTGAAATCCAGAAAAATTTGTTCCATCATATTGGATGCTTAGTAAAATATTTTGTATAGACATATTATATGAAATATATAGCTATTACAATAGCACAAAATACTATAAAAGAAATAAGAACTACATAATCTATATTTGACATTTTGATTTCATTTAGTCTAGTTCGCCTTCGTCCTATTCTATATAATCTTGCCTCCATAGCAGTTGCAAGATCATCACTTCTTTTGAAAGAATTTATAAATAATGGAACTAAAAGAGGAATCATATTCTTTGCCCTATTTACTATATTTCCACTTTCAAAGTCAGCTCCTCTTGCCATTTGTGCCATTTTTATTCTTTGAGCTTCCTCAAAAAGAGTTGGAATAAATCTTAAAGAAATAGAAACCATCATAGCAAGCTCTCCAGCTGGAAAACCAAATCTTTTTAAAGGTCCAAATAACTTTTCAAGTCCATCAGTTAATTCCATAGGACTTGTAGTAAATGTCAGTACTGATGTGGATACAACAATCATTATAATCCTTATAAACATAAATACTGTTTTATAAAGACCTTCATATGTTGCTGTTAAAGAAAATATTGTAAAAAGCTCTTTTCCTTCTGTTGTAAATAAATTAATAAGTCCAGTTATAAGTAGTATCCAAATCAAAGGTTTAATACTTTTTACAAGAGATTTTACAGGTATTTTTCCAACCCAAATCATTAAAGCTAGAATAATTACAAATGGAATGTATCCAATAAAGTCTTCTACAAAAAATATTGTTATTATAAATAATAATGAACAAACAAGCTTAACTCTTGGATCAAGTCTATGAATAAAGGTATCATATGGTAGGTATTGACCTATTGCTATGTTATTCATTTTTTGCCTCCAAATATCTTTTAAGCTCAATTACTGCATCATCTACAGTATATATATCATCTCTAACATTTGCACCATTTTTTCTAAGAGCTTTCATAAATTTTGATACTTGTGGTATATCAAGGCCTATTGATAATAAATCTGTCTCTGTAAATGTTTCATAGGTTGACTTATCTGAAAATACTTTTCCCTTATTCATTACAATAACCCTATCCACATACTTTGCCACATCCTCCATTGAATGAGAAACTAAAACAATTGTAAGCTCTGGATCATTGTTATAAAGCTTTAAAATCTCTTCGAATATATCATCTCTTCCTTTAGGATCAAGTCCTGCTGTTAGTTCATCTAGGACTAATACTTTAGGATTCATTGATATAATACCACTTACAGCAACTCTTCTTTGCTGACCTCCTGAAAGTTCAAATGGAGATTTCTCACTTATTTTTTCAAAATCAAGACCTACAGCTTCCATAGATGATTTTACTCTCTTATCTATTTCTTTATCATCTAGTCCCATATTTCTAGGACCAAATCCTATATCCTTTGCTACAGTTTCTTCAAATAATTGATTTTCAGGATATTGAAAAACTAGTCCTACCTTAAATCTAATATCTCTTCTTTTATTTTTTTCCTTTGTATTTACTCCATCTACAATAACATCACCCTTACTTGGGATTAAAAGTCCATTTAAAAGTTGAACAAGGGTTGATTTTCCTGAACCTGTTTGACCAATAAGACCTATGATTTCATGTTTTTTTATGGTTAAATTTATATTTTTTAAGGCATAAGATGGATTTTTAGTATCTTCATTGTAGATATAGTCAACATTATTTAGTTCTATATTCATATTAACTCCAAAAATTCTTCTATATTTAAAGGTAATTTATCAAATCTATAGCCATCTTTCCTAAGTTTAAAAGCAATTTCTGTAACTTGAGGGACTGTAAGTCCTAAAGCTTTCATTTCATCAACTTTAGAAAACACTTCTCTAGCACTTCCTTCAAGAGCCTTTCTACCTTCATTTAAAACTATTATCCTATCAGCCATAGCTGCCTCTTCCATGTAATGGGTAATATGAACTACAGTTTTATTCATATCCTTATTTAAAGTCTTTATTATATTCATTACATCAGCCCTACCTTGTGGATCAAGCATAGCTGTTGGCTCATCAAATATTATACAATCAGATAACATGGCGATTACACCTGCTATAGAAACTCTTTGCTTTTGACCTCCAGAAAGCTCTGATGGTGATTTTTTAACATAATCTTCCATACCAACAAGCTTTATAGCCTCGTCTACTCTTTCTCTTAGCTTTGGATTTTCAACTTGTAGATTCTCAGGTCCAAAGGCAACTTCTTGTTCTACAGTTGTTGCAACCATTTGATTATCAGGATTTTGAAATACCATAGAGCATTTTTCTCTTATATCCCAAATTTTATCCTCATCCTTTGTATTCATACCTGCTATCCATATATCACCACTTGTAGGAAATATTTGTCCATTTAAAAGTTTTGCAAGGGTTGATTTCCCAGATCCATTGTGACCAAGAATTGCAACAAATTCCCCATCATTAATCTCAAGTGATAAACTCTTCAGAGCATGAGTATATTCAATATTTTCATCAGATTCATTTTTATAAGAAAAATTTAAATTTTCAATCTTTATCAATTTTTCTTCCTTTCACTTATATATTCTTATATAAAGATAAAAAGTGACTATCATTAAGATAGCACTTTTTAAATCCTTAATATGCCATTTGTGGCGAATATGAAGTAGATGATTCATATACTACTACCGGTGTATTTACATCTACTAGTTCAAATAATTTTTGTGCTTGTGATGGTGGCATATTTAAGCAACCATGAGAACCATTATTTTGATAAATATTACCTCCAAAGGCTCCTCTCCATGGGGCATCGTGGAATCCTTCACCATCCCAACCAATAGGCATCCAATATTCAACTGGGGTCTCATATTTTGACCCATCAAAATCTGTACCCTTAAGTGTTGATTTTCTTTCTTTTGATAGAATTGAACCTACACCTACATTAGTTAGAGCATTTTCTGATAACCTTCCTGTAACTATATCAGTTGATAATAATAATTCGCCATCTCTGTAATACCACATATGCTGTCTAGAAAGATCAACTTCTACATAGGTATTTCCTAAATCTGTTCCATCCTCAAGTCTTTTTAATCCATACCTTTCATAAACTGGCTCAATTTCTTGGCTTTTCCTTTGGTTAAAAGCATCATAAAGGGAATTTATAGTTTCATCTATATTAAGTTTGAATCCATAAACTCCAGGATTTACAGTGATTTCTCCTATATCTGTTGCCTTAAACTTTCTATTTCTTCCATAGGTATTAGTTTCTTCGGCCATATTCTCTACATAAGAATATACTTTTTCATAATTAAGGCTTAGCTTTCCATCCTTATCCTCAATCATGCCAGCAAGAGTTTCTCCCTCAATTTTCTTATCAAAACCATTAATATTAAATTTAAAACTCAAAGCCAAAACTTCGTTTGCATCTTTTAATTCTTTTTTAATATTAGAATCATTTGCAAGCCTTTTAGGTCTATTATAAAAAGAATCATCAAGTTTTATGTTTGCATTTCTAGTTTGTAAGGCGTCTACCACTGCACTTTTTAGCTTATTATAATCAATTTCATTTCCTAAAACTTCTTTTTTTAATATGAATTTTTGACCATCATATGCTATTTCTGCATCTTTTGGTTTGGTTATATTGTTCATAAGCTCTGATGATTTAATTATTTCTTCAAGTTTATTATCATCATAATTTATATTATAATCAAATTTATAATTTTCTTTAGTAAAAAAACTTATAGGCCACTTTAAGGGATTTTGATCAAGACTTGCTTCCTTAGGAATATTAGCTTTATAATCTACATCTTGGGATTTAAAGTTTAATTTTCTTTCGTCTTCTCCCTCAATATTAATTTCAAAATCATCAACTGAATCTCCTACTACAGTATCTTTTGAAGCAAAAGATACATTTTTACCGTTAACATAAGTATTTGGTAGGGTAATAAAATTAAATATTACTCCTCCTATAATATATATTCCAAGTACAATAAGAGCAAAAACTAAGATTTTATGTCTTATACTTGTCTTTTTATCTTCATTTGTGATAATAAGCACCTCCAATTATTGCTGTATTTATAGTACCCTTAAATTTACATTTTTCTATTTAAATCTGGGCTTTTTTTCCAAAATATTGATAAAGATCTACTTTTTGACCTCCATTATATAGTTTTCTCTTCTTTGATAGTCTTTTTTTTATATTTTTGTCAATATTCTTATCTGATGAAATAATAAACAAAGACCAAGTAGAAAGTTTTTTAAACTTATTATTTATAAGATTATTTACTTCTTTTGTATCAAACCTTGAAAGTCTTTCTCCATAGGGTGGATTTGATATAAAGATTCCATAATTATCCCTCAGATTAATATCTTTAAAGTTATTATTTATAAATGTTATATCTTCTTCAACTCCAGCATTTAAGGCATTAATTTTAGAAAGCTCTATTGCTCTTTTTGAAATATCAGACCCTAAAATATTGAGCTTTTTAGAAAAATCTATTCGCTCATATGCTTCCTTTTTTATTTTTTCAAATTCTTCAGTATTAAAAAATAGGTACTTAGTAAAATCAAAATTCCTATCTATTCCAGGAAGTATTCCTCTTTCTTTCCTTGCAGCCTCTATTAGAATAGTTCCAGATCCACAAAATCCATCCACTAGAAACCTATCATATTTATAAAATGAAAGATCAACTAAGGCCGCTGCAAGATTTTCTCTTAAAGGTGCCTTAACAGAATCTTCTCTATAGCCCCTCTTATGAAGTCCATCTCCAGATGTATCAAAACATACTGATACCACATTTTTTTCAATCATTAGTTCAATTTTTACCCTAGCGTTTGTCTTTTTGAAAGTTCCTATTTTATACTTTCTTCGTAAAGATTCAATCACAGCTTTTTCCCCTATTGATTGAATAGATGGTATTGAATGAAGTTTTGACTTAAATGTTCTTGCATTGACCATAAAATTATCATCTTCTCTTATATAATCAAACCAATCAATAGCCTTCATTTTTTCAAAAAGTTCATCAAAAGTTTTTGCCTCAAAAGATTTTATTTCTAAATAGACTCTATCAGCCTCTCTTAATGATAGGTTAAGATATGCCATATCCTTTAGACTTCCGTTTATAGTTAGCATTCCATTATCTACTTTTATATTTTTGAAATTTTCCTCTTGTAATTGTCTTTTAACCAAACTTTCAAGTCCAAAGCTTGTTGTAATTAAAATTTTTTCCATAATAAGTTTATTATATCAAATAAGAGCTCATTTTAAAAAGAAATTAAAACTAATGTTAATTTTCATAAAAATAGGGTAATAATAAAAATGTAGATAAAAACTTTAGGAGGAATAAATGTTATTAACACAAACAGTACAATCAGGTGATTGGAAAAACGAAAAACACGTACCAGAATTAGAATACAAAGAACTAGATGAAGGTAAATATGAAGTTTCTGCTGCTGTAGGAACAGAAATTGAACACCCTAATACACTAGAGCACCATATAGTTTGGATAAAAGTATTTTTCATTCCAGAAGGTAGCAAGTTACCTATAGAAGTAGCAGATTATAATTTCTCAGCTCATGGTGAATCCGAAGTTTACTCAGTACCAAAGGCAGTAGGTGAATTTAAATCCGAGAAAAAAGGTACACTTTTTGCACTAAGCTATTGCAACATTCATGGTTTATGGGAAAACTCATTAGAAATTAAATAAGTGAATTTTACAAAAGACCTGGCGATGCCAGGTCTTTATTTATTACTATTAATCAATCCAATGGCAAAAATCCAAAACCAAATAGACCTGGTCCTGTATTTACCCCAAGACTTGGTGCTATCTTAGATGTTAAAAATAGACTTGATTTTTCTTTAAAACTTTCAAGCTTCTCTTCTAAAATTTCTTGCCCTCTTTTATATCCTGCATTGGATATTATCATATAATATTTATCAAGCTTACCCAAGTATTCATTGGCTAATTTTTCCATTTCTTTTATAACCTTTTTCTCACCTCTACATGTTTTAACTATATGATATTTCCCATCATTTGGGTCACACAAGATTATAGGTTTTATATTTAGTAATTCTCCAACCTTGCCAAAGGCTCTTGGCACCCTACCACCAGCTATTATATATTTAAAGGTATCTAAGGTAAAAAATATTTTTGATTCTTGCTTCTTTTTTTCTATTTTTTCAACAATTTCATCAATATCTAAGCAGTCATCAATTAACTTTTTACCATATATAGCCAAAAGACCTGTAGTTAAGGCCACTGATTTTGAGTCTATCACCCTAATATCCAGTTTATTATAGTCCATTTGCTTACATAAGTTATAGAAACCAGTGAAGTTTTTAGAAATTGTTATAATAATTAACTTTTCATATCCATCATTTACTATCTGATCAAATTTTTCTTTTAATTCTCCAGGTGATGGAATTGAAGTTTTTGGTAATTTTTCATTTTTTTCCATCCACTTATAGAAATCATCTGGACTTAGCTCAAATTGTTCCTTATAAAATTTTCCATCTAAATTCACATAAAAAGGCATCATATAAATGCCAAATTCTTCGCTTTTTTTTATGTCGATATCAGATCCAGAATCGACCAAAATTGCAATTTTTTCCATTTTTACCTCTTATTCCTTTATATCTACTATTATTTTTTGACCCTTATCTATTATTGGCCTAAAAATAGTAGAATCTAATTTTACTTCTCTTTTAAATCTTTGACTTATTGTTTCATGATCTCCACTATGAAGGGGAAACATCAATTGTGGACTTACGCTATTAGCAAAAATCTTTGGTCCTTTGTAATAATTTTCTTCAAGTCTATAATCCACTGGGAAAAAGGCTATATCTATTGAGCATTCTTTTATCTTTTCAACTTCTTCGATAAAAGAATAATACTCCTTCTTATCAGTTTTGTCATCATTATCTTTCCATGCCCAATAATTTAAATCTCCTGCATGAAATATAGATATTCCACTTACATAAAGTAGAATAGATATTCCTACATCGGTTGACCCAAATGTTTTTATCCCAATGCTTTCCTTACCTATCTTAATATCTTTATACCTATCCTTTCCTATCAAAAGAACATTTTTTGATGAATAAAGTGATTTTAATTGGTCTATACCAAGCTTACTATCCTTTATATATATAATATTGTCTTCACTTTCTAAGTAAGCAATGTCTTCTGAAAGAATATAGGTATATTTTTCCATATTAGGTATTTTAAGTATTTCAGATGTATAATGGTCAGAATGTCCATGACTTGCTACAAAGATAACCTTTTTATCTTCTGGTATATTTAAAACTCCTTTGTAATAGTCAAATATAATAAAATAGTCTCCTATCTCTACAGTATAACATGAATGATAGATATATGTTATTATAATTTTTTCAATCATTTATAATCTCCTAGTTTCTTATAATTAATCTATACCCATTTAGAATCATAAAAAATGATTTTTTGGATTATTAGAGTAATATAAAATTATGAGGAGTTAATTATGGCAAATACTAAAACAAATGCGATGAGAATATTAGAAAATAATAATATAGAATATGAAGAGATAGAATACGACTTAGATGGAGAATTTATCTCTGCTGTGGATGCAGGTGAAAAAGCTCATGAAGACCTTGATATTATGTTTAAGACTATAGCCTGTCTTTCTAAGGATGGATATGTAATAATATATCTTGTAAGAAGTTATGACTCAATTGATATGAAAAAGGCTGCTAAAATTGCTGGGGTTAAATCCATATCAATCCTTCCAACCAAGAAGTTAAAGTCAACTGTAGGCTACCAAAGAGGAGAAACAAGTCCTCTTGCTATGAAAAAAAACTTTCCTGTCTTTATTGATGATAGTGCAAAAGAGCTTGATAAAATGATTGTATCAGGTGGAAAAGTTGGTGTTTCCATAGTTCTTAATCCAAAAGATTTGGCAAAAGTAACTAAGGCAAAATTCGAAAATATTAGACAATGAAAGTAATAATATTTAAGGATGGGAAAGCTTTTTTTTATGAAGGTAAGAATTCATTTGAAATAAGGAAAAATTTAAAAAAACTTTCTTATTATAAATTTGGTGAATCAAATGAATCTGATAGAATAAAACTTCTTATAGAAAATGATAAAGATGATGAAATTTTAAGACTTTTAGTAATTCTTTCTCCAATTTTCATAACTATATTTGATAATTCAAATGACCTTTCTTTTTTTAAAGAATATCTTAAGCATTCAAATTTCACCTATGGACTTTATCCTAATTTTTTTGAAGGATTTGATAGGGATAAATATTTTGAATTTTATAAAGGACATGAAAAAAATGAAGATATAGTATTAAATTTTGATAATACTATAGTTTTTACCATAAATTATATAGAAGATAAATATATAGTATCCCTTATAGCATTAATTGAAGTTCTATTTAATAAATACAATAGAAGGGTACTTATAGACTACTTTAAAGAAATTAGAAACGATATAGTTATAAATGGTAGACGATCTATACTTGCAAATGATATATATGCTTTCTACCTATCAAAATATCTTATAAATTGGGCACTCGACTTAATGAAGATTGTAAGATATAAGGATAAAAAAAATTTTGAATTAATAAGACCTATTTATGAGCTTTCAAACAATTTAAAAAGACCAATAATAAAAAAATCTAATAAGAATCAATAAAATAACCCCATAAATTGTATCTAATTATATATGGTCCTTTTACTAGGTCTATCCAATAAAAAGATTACATATCAAAAAACAATTTATGGGGCCAGTTAATTATTCAATAACTTTTTTCTTAGTTTTTCCTTTTATTAATACTAATGAACCTAAAAGTACTAAAATCAGTCCAAAAAATAGTCTTATTGTAAATGATTCACCCAATACTATAACGGATAAGATTGAACCAAAGATTGGTATAAATAATTTAAATACTCCAAACTTATTCGCTGAATGGTTTTGTAGCACTATTGTCCATATAGTAAATGAAGTAGCCGTTATAAAAGCACCATATAATAACATAATAAGAGCCTTAGGAGTAAAATAGAGTTCATTAACTTGTAGAATTTTACCAAATATTAACAAAGGCAAGGAGCCTATAAGTAGAGCGAAGCCATTTAATAGGTATGGACTTTGACCTTTTGAATATTTTCTTATTAAAACTGAACATAGGGCATTTATAAACGTTGATGTAAAAATAAAACCTTCACCTGTTATCTTAAATCCACCACCAAATCCCTTATTCGAATTTACTAAAACTATACCCAATGTTCCTATAATCAAGGCAAAAATTGTATTTATGGATAACTTATCTTCAGGAACAAGTACAAGTGATATCAAGACAATCATAAATGAGTTTGATGCTTGGATTATAGATGACTTAACACCTGTAGTATTAGAAAGTCCTATATAATAGAAAAAATATTGAAGGCTTGTTTGAAAAAGTGCAAGTATAATAACAAACTTTAAATTTATTCTCGATAAAGATATTTTTTCTTTTCCTAATATAATTGCGTATAAAAAGGCAAGTATACCCGCCATAAAAAACCTTATTCCAGCTATATATACTTTAGAAAAGGTATCAAAACTTTCTACACCAAGCTCAATATATGTTGATTTTATTAAAGGAATTGCACTTCCCCACAATAACATTGCAATCAAGGAAAAAATTATGGCATTTTTCTTATCTTTTAACATGAATCTCCTATCTTTTTTTAGCAAAATATGAAATTGAATACATACCTGGACCCACATGACTTCCTATAAGAGAACCTATTGGTGCAAGCTTAATTTCTGCATTTGGAAATTCTTGTTCTAAAAGTTCTTTTAACTTTTTGGCATTTTCATCATAGTAGGCATAACCTATTAAAACTTTATTAGATATATCATCTCTCCAATTATCCCTAAAATTACTTATTAGAGTCTTTAAAGCTTTTTTGTTTCCTCTTTCAAGCTTTAATATAGCCAACGCACCTTCATCATCAATATGAATAAGTGGTTTTACTCTTAAGAAATCTCCTATTCCCGCTTGTGTTTTACTAATTCTTCCACCCTTATATAGGTATTTTAAACTATCCACACCAAATTGGGATGCAAGAAATTTAGAATTTTCTTTTATAAATTCCAAAAGTTCATCAAGACTTTGACCATCTTTTTGTTTTTTTTCTAAAATTTCCATCATAAGACCTCCGCCAGTTGATGCTTGACGAGGATTACAGATTTCAATTCTTCTATCTTTATACTTATCTTTTAAATTTTCTTTTGCTGTTTGTGCATTTTGAAAAGTTCCAGATAGCTTATCAGATATACCTAAATATAGAACATCTTTCCCATCTTTTAGAATATCCTCAAAACAACTCTCAAAAGCCTTTAAATTGACCTGACTTGTAGAAACACTATTTCCTTCTATCATATGCTCATAAAAACTATTTAAAAGATCAATTTTATCTCCTGTTATTTCATAAATCTTATCCCCCATACTAGATTGCATAGGAATGGTTACAATATTAGAATTTTTGAAAAATTCAACATTCATATCACTTGAATTGTCGGTAATTATCTTATAGGTCATAATACTCCTCTATTTTAAATATTCTGATATTTTATTAATATCGACACTTACTTGCTCACCATTTTCCATATTTTTAATAGAAACTAGTTTCTTTTCATATTCTTCTTGACCAATTATTATTACTTTCTTGACATTTATCTTATCTGCATAATTCATCTTCTTTTTAAACTTGCCATCTTCAAGATAAATATCAATCTTAAACCCTTCATCTTTTAACTTATTTGCTATATCTATTGCATAGAAATTTAGGCTTTCATCCATTGGTATAATAAGAGAATCTGTAAAATTCTCCCTGTATTTTTCAATAAGCCCAAGTTCTTGAAATTGGTAGAATAATCTAGTAAGACCTATTGATAATCCTACTCCAGGAAGGGCTTGTTTTGAAAAGTTTTCAGCTAAATTTTCATATCTTCCACCAGAGCAAACTGAGCCTATTGATTCATATCCATCTAAAAATGTCTCATAAACTGTAGATGTATAATAATCAAGCCCTCTTGTAATAGATAAGTCTATAAGAATTGACTTATCATCAATCCCAAATTTAAGCATATACTTATATACTTCCTTTAGCTCTTTCAAACCCTTTTTATAATTTTCATTCAAATCTAAGTTTTCAAGGTAGGATAAAGTTGCTTCATTGCCTTTATCTGTGTTAATAAGCTTTAAAATCTCTTCACTTTTTTCACTTCCAACAATTTCATCTAAAAGTTCTTTTGTTTTTTCATCACCAATCTTAGCTTTTTTATCAATTGTCCTTAAAACTTCTTCCTTTTCTTCTATATCAAGAGATTCAAAAAATCCATTCAATAATTTTCTATTGTTTATATGAAAAGTTATCCCATCAAAATTAAGTTTTTGAAATATATCATAAATAACCTTAGGTATAAGAGCATCATTGTGGATAGATAAAGAATTATTTCCAATTATATCTATGTCACATTGGTAAAATTCCTTATATCTTCCCTTTTGATTTCTTTCACCCCTATAAACTTTTGCTATTTGATATCTTTTAAATGGAAAATTTAATTCAGAAAAGTGTTCTGCTACGTATCTTGCAAGAGGAACTGTAAGATCAAATCTTAAAGACATATCTTTTTTTGATGAATCTATGGCAAATATTTGTTTTTCAGTTTCTCCACCACCCTTGGCAAATAAAATATCATTTTTTTCTATTGCTGGTGTATCAATTGGCAAAAATTGATAAGATAAAAAAGTTTTTTCTATTGTATTTTTGATTTTATCAAATACTATTTGATCTTCTGGCAAAAGTTCCATAACTCCTGCTATTGTTTGTGGTTTTACTATATTCATATTTCCTTCCTTACTAAATCCAAATTAATGACCCAGTATCTAATAAATTACTGTCTGGATATAATAAATCTAATTTTTCTTTAACTATTATACTTTTAATTATATCATATGAGGACAATCTTTCTATATTTCCATTAAATAAGGCAATTTTTTCATCTACAAGCCCAAAACATCCTCCCAAAAAACCTTTAGAAAATCCATCAAGCTCAATTTCTTCTTCATTTAAAAGATAAATTTTTAGCTTATCTTTAAGTCTTTTATATATACCTAAATCAGATGTAAGTAATGAGTCATTTAAAACAATTGTAGAACATCTAGTGTATCCTTGTTTTACAAACAAGTGGTCTTTATTTTTAAAATATTTTCTTATATTTTTTTCAGTAAAATTATTGTGAATGTAGAATTCTTTAAAGGAAACTACATTATATATAGAGTCATTAGGATATTTATATGACACTTTTTCTCCTTTGATAATTCTAATATGAGGAAGTTTATCCTTATAGTACGAGCTTACACTAGCATCTATAATAATAGTATTTTCATCTACCTTACACAAAGACAGGTCTGGATGATCTGCTATTCTTTCATCAAGATTAGGATTGTCTATAGTTTTTATATATGGGATTTTTTTAAAATCTAAATAATCTGTAAATTCTTTTCTTGACTTATGGCTAATAATTAACATATATATCCTTTCATTTTAGATACAAAAAAAGCCCTCTTCGAGGACTTGTTGTGTGGAGGCGCCACCCAGATTTGAACTGGGGATAAAGGTGTTGCAGACCTCTGCCTTACCACTTGGCTATGGCGCCTTATGGAGCGGAAGACGGGATTCGAACCCGCGACCCTCGCCTTGGCAAGGCGATACTCTACCACTGAGCCACTTCCGCATATACTGGTGCCCAGAGGCGGAATCGAACCACCGACACGGGGATTTTCAGTCCCCTGCTCTACCGACTGAGCTATCTGGGCTAAACATTACTTTAATAGTATAAGCTTTATTTGCAATCTTGTCAAATATTTTTTAAGAGTTTTTATTTTTTTGTAATACTATTATATAAAATTTTGCTTGATATATTTTTAATTATACCACTTCCGTTTGTTTTGGCAAAAGATAAGTATATTAAAGCTAGCCATTAATTTAAGAATTTCTCATTCGTTTTATTTGCTAATTTATACTTTAAAAATTAAATAAAGTATAGCAATACCTATATAAATATTCATTTTAATTAGATAACTTATAATTTCCTTTATATTTGGGTATAGTAATAATACTTAGGAGGTAATATGAAATTTAAAGCTTTACACACATGTATATACACAGATAACGATAAAGAAAGTATAAAATTCTACGAAGATGCGTTAAATATGCATATAACAAGTAGAAAGGATTTTGATGATGATGATGATGAATTTTCACTAATTTATATGGCGAGTGAAGATGAGAAATATGAGCTAGAATTAACTTATAATCATGATGGACGTAAGTATAAACATGGTTCATATTATGGACATATGGCCTTTGGAGTAAAAAACTTTAAAAAAGCCTACGAGAAACACAAAAAAATGGGTATTGTAAGCCAAAAAATAGGCAGCTTATCTGATGGATCAGCAAAGTTTTACTTTATTAAAGATCCACAAGGTTTTTCAATTGAAATTATAGAAGAATAAAAATAAGCTATTGTAATATGAATTTTTCATACTACAATAGCTTGTTTAGTTTTATTTGTGATAAGGTTGATTGTTTATTATTTTAAATGCCCTATAAATCTGCTCAATTAAAACAAGTCTCATAAGTTTATGAGGTAAGGTCATTTTTGAAAAAGACAATTTATAATTTGCCCTATCACTTATCTTTTTAGAAAGACCATTAGAACCACCTATCACAAAAATTAGTTCTCGACCTCCACCAAAGTTCATCTCATCTTTTATCATATTAGAAAATTTCTCACTCGAAATACTTTTGCCTTCTATCTCAAGACTTATGACAAAGTCAGTATCATTTATCTTTTTTAATATTCTTTCTCCTTCTTTATCTTTAACGATTTCAATCTCAGCTTCTGATAAATTTTCTGGAGCTTTTTCGTCTGAAACTTCTGTGATTTTAAGCTTAGTAAAGGGACTTAGCCTTTTTTTGTATTCATCTATAGCATCCTTAAAATATTTTTCTTTTATTTTGCCTACGCTTACTATAGTTATATTCATAGATTGAACCTTGCCTTCACATAAAAAATAGGCATGTCTTTATCTCTAAATTTTCTTTCATATTCACTAATATAAATGCTTTTTTCCTCACTTAAATCTCTATCAACTTCTAAAATTGTCATACTAAAATCTTCAAAGTATTTAATTGATGCAAGAAAAAAATCTTCATTATCAGTCTTAAGCTCAATTACAGCCTTGTCTTTCACTATATTTTTATACCTATCTAAAAATCTTTTATGACTTAGTCTTCTTTTGTGATGTCGGGTTTTAGGCCATGGGGTTGAAAAATTAAGGTATATCTTATCTATCTCATTTTTTTCAAAAATTTTTTCAAGGTCTTCTGCATCTGCTATAAGTCCTCTTACATTTCTAAGCTCATTTTCTTTAATCTTTCTACTTGCTACTACAAAGGCATTAGTATTTACTTCAAGGGCTATAAAGTTGGTATTTTTATTATTAAACGCAATTTGACTTATAAAATCACCACGTCCTGCCCCAATTTCTAAATGAATTTCTTCTTTATTATTAAATTCTTCGTGCCACTTTCCCTTTTTATCTTCTCCACCAAAAAATATTTGTGGATTTTCTTTCATTTCTGGAATGGCGTTTTCTTTAAACCTTAGTCTCATTTCATATCCTTTCTAAACTATATCTAGTTTACAGAAAAAGAAATAAAAAAACAAGTAAAGAAAGACCTGCTAGAGGTCTTCTTACTTAAATGTTATTTTCTTTTACTTTTAGATAAGCCAAGTATTGATATTGAAATTAATCCTAAGATTGAAGATAGGGATGTGACACCTGTTTTTACATTAGAAGATTTAATGAAATTTTTATTTTCAAAGTCTGAGTCTTTTTTAAAGTTCTCTACTTTTGTCTTTTGAGCTTTTATTTCTTTTTTTATAGATACTTCCTTATCTTTTTGGCAATATTTATCTTTAGAATCTTTTACATTCTTATCCACTTTTGAGTCTTTATTGTCTGTATTTTTATTATCTTCTCTTAGAAATTCTACACCTGATAATCTTGTGTTAAGAACTTCTATTGCACTATCAACTTCTTCTTGACTTGCATTCTTATCATTTAATACCTTGATTGCATTTTCAATTGCATAGTTATATGCTCTTATATTCTCCTTATCAAGTAAAAGCTTTTTTCCTTGAATTTTTCTTATATATGCTTCAAGCTTGCTAAAGTTAGTTTTTTCTTTATTATTAGGATTTTTAATATGTTCGTCAGTTTTATTTATTGTGTATGAATCTACTATATTACCATCAGTATCCATTGTTAGAAGTCTAAACTGGTTTTTAGAGAAAGTAAGTTTTGAGAATAATTGACTTCTATCATCTAAAGATCTTTGAACAAACCATTGATCTTCTCCAATAGGATTGTAAAATTTTGCTCCTGCTGATGCAGACATTGTTAAAAACAGTGTTCCCCTAGGATCTGTAACTTCATTAGAACCATAATCTAAACTTATTCCATCAACCACTACTTTACCATTATCATAGATATAGTTATTATACGTTTTTGTGAAGTTATCTTTAATACCTGCATTAGGATCATTTTTGTGTGTTCCATAAGCTTTTTCAAAATCTAGGGCCTGTTCACCTGCAAGCATATGACCACTTCTTACATAAATATGATCATGTCCATTCAATACTAGATCTATATTGTTATTATTAAATATTTTTACTAGCTCACTTCTTCTTTGAAGTATGTCATCATCTGAGGTGTGGGTTGCTGTGGAGTATGGAGCATGATGGAAGGATACAACTTTCCACGAGAAGTTTGAACCTCTTTTTTCTTCGGCATTTTTTATTGCTTTTTCAATAAATTTAGAATGGATATTTGAATCTCTTTCATTTGAATTTATATTTAAGAAAAGAGTATCTCCATAGCTATACCAATAATCTCCAGGTATGTATGTTCTTGTTCCATCTTCATTTTCATATGAAATTGATCCAAGTTCTGATTCATTTGGAAGATAAAAATGATCAGAAAATACAGTATTTTGTAAGCTTGTATCATTCTTATCAATGTAAGTTTCATGATTTCCAACTACTGATGAGAATATTTTTTCTCTAAATAGGTCATTATCAAAGAAGTAATCATATTCTCCTTCATATCCTGCAATCTCAACATTATCACCCATTGATAAAAAAAAGTGTGGGTCAAGCTTTCTTGCAATCTCTATTGTCTTAGCAAAGTCGATTTTATCTTGATCTACCTTAGCTTGGGTATTTTTATTAAGTCCTTTAGAATCCCATACACTATCACCAGAACCTATTTGTGGATCTCCAATTAAAACCATGGAGAATTCATTATCATTTCCTAAAGCTTTAGTTTTTAGTGTTTTCTTTTCAGTTTTATAATTATCATTTTTTATATAATATTCATAATTTTCACCTGGTTTTATATCTAAAAGAACTGTATAAGTAGAGTAACCATTAGAGTCCCCTGTCTTTCTTGCCCTTTCAGGTTTGTATTCTTTTCCATTAAAGTAAAGTCTTGAACTATCCCTTATCTCTGACTTGCCAAACCAAGTTACTGCAACTTTATTTTCATTTTCACCTGGATTTATAACTACGTTTTTAACAGGAGTATCTATGGCTTTAAGCTTATTATTAGCATATTCACCATTCTTTTTACCATATTCTCCCTTAGTTTCATCTAGTTTAGCCTTAACATTTTTATCAATATTTACTACATTCTTATCTTCACCAAAAGTTTCCCTTTCAGTTTCAGTAGCCCTATTGAATTTATTTGTTCCATCGGATTCTCTTGTATCTTTTTCATTTTTTGGATATGTAACTTCATCATCTTTTGGAATATCAGCTATATTTTTTTCTACAACTTCTTTAGTTTCTTGACCTTCTACATCTGTAATATTAGCTGCTTGGACATTTGAAGTTGGTAGAACTATACTACTTGTACTTGCAATAATTAAAGCTAAGATTAACTTATTTTTTTTCATAAATAACCTCCTATTTCTTATCTATCATTACTATAAAACAAGTTTGTAAAGTTTATTATATAATTGTGTAATTATTCTGTTTGAATTATCAAGATATTTTGTTTAAATTAAAGAAAAAAATATAAGAGTCTAAAATAAGACTCCTATAATTATATTCCCAAATATGCACTTCTAACGCTTGGGTCGTTTTTTAAGTTTTCTGCCTTATCTTCTTTTACTATCCTACCAGTTTCAAGTACATAGGCCCTGTCTGATATGTCGAGAGCAAGGTTAGCATTTTGCTCAACTAATAATATTGTAGAGCCTTCTTCTTTTAAAATCTTTATAGTTTCAAATATTTTTTCAACGTATAGGGGTGAAAGACCCATAGAAGGCTCATCTAACAATAAAAGTTTAGGATTTGTCATTATAGCTCTCGCCATGGCAAGCATTTGTTGCTCACCTCCTGATAAGGTACCTGCTTTTTGATTTTTTCTATCCTCCAAAACAGGAAAAAGTTCATATATTCTCTCTATCTTTTCATTTTTTTCTTTATCTGATATTTTTGTTGCAACAGAGCCTAAATTTATATTATCAAGGACAGAAAGATTTGAAAATACCCTTCTTCCTTCAGGAACTTGGGCTATACCAAGTCTTGTAACCTTATAAGCCTTGGCATTTGTTATGTCAGAATTTTCAAAAATTACTTTTCCACTTCTTTTATCTAATAGGGAAGAAATAGCTTGAAGTGTTGTTGTCTTTCCTGCACCATTAGCACCTATAAGTGATACAACCTCTGCATTATTAACCTTTAAAGATACATCTTTTATAGCATGGATATTTCCATAATATACATTTAAATTTTCTACTTTAAGCATTATCTCCTCCATAACCTGAACCAAGATAGGCACTTACTACTTCCTCTTTTTTAACAACTTCCCTAGGATTACCTTCTGCGATTACTATTCCATGATTTAACACCAGTAGTCTTTCACATATTCCTAATACAAGTTTCATATCATGTTCGATTAAAACTATAGCAAGTTTATACTTATCTCTTATCATTCTTATAGTATCCATTAAAGCTTCAGTTTCTATAGCATTCATACCTGCAGCTGGTTCATCTAAGAGCAAAAGTTTAGGATTTGTTGCAATAGCCCTTGCTATTTCAAGCTTTCTTTGAGCTCCATATGGGAGGTTGCCTGCACTATCGTTGGCATAGGATTGTAAATCTAGGATTTTTAAGATCTCAAGTGCTCTTTTTGTAGCCTCTCTTTCTTCTTGCCAGTAAGATTTAAGTCTTAGCATACCTGATATAACGTTATATCTCATATCTTGGTTCATAGCAAGCTTTACATTATCTATTACTGAAAGATAATCAAACAACCTTATATTTTGAAAGGTTCTAGAAACTCCTTTTTGGGATACCTTATATACACCAAGTCCCCCCACACTTTCACCATCTAAAAATATCGACCCTTCGGTAGGACTATAAACACCACTTAGCATATTAAACACTGTGGTCTTACCTGCACCATTTGGTCCTATTAATCCTATAAGGTCTCCTTCTTTTACATCAAGGTTAAAACCATTTACTGCTTTAAGTCCTCCAAAAGAGATAGATATATTATCACACTTTAATATTGATTTTCTATTTTCCATCATCTTTCTCCTTCTTTAAAGCTTTTTTTCTTTTTATCTTAGCTAATAGCCTTGATATAGAAAACTCTTCTCTTCCCATCAATCCTTGTGGTCTAAATATCATTACTAAAACAAGTATTACTGAGTAAATTATCATTCTCCAATCAGCAAAGGCTCTTAGAATTTCTGGAACTATAGTAAGTACAATAGTTGATATTATAGAGCCTGTAAAAGAGCCCATACCACCCAAAACTACCATTACTAAGATATCAAAGCTCTTATTATAATTAAATACACCAGCTGCTATAACTCCAGTAGTTTGGGCATATATAGCTCCGGCAACACCCGCAAAAAGTGCTGATAAAGTAAAAGCAAAAGTCTTATATCTTGTAGTATTAACTCCAGAACTTTCGGCTGCAAGTTCGTTATCTTTTATTGCTAATACTGACCTCCCAAACCTAGATGTCATTATAGAGTACATAAAAACTACAGAAAGTACTGTTACAAAAAATACTAAGGCGAAGCTATCGATTGTAGGAATTCCTGTCATACCTTGGGCACCACCAGTTATAGTTAAATTTTCTGCAAGAACCCTTATTATTTCACCAAAGGCGAGAGTTACTATGGCAAGATAATCACCATTTAATCTTAATACTGGTATACCAATTATAAGCGAGAATAAAAAGGCTACAAGGCCTGCAAGAAGAAGCGATATTATAAAACCACCGACTCCTCCTACTAATTCAGTTTTTAAAAATATACCTGCTGTATAGGCTCCTATTGACATAAATCCTGCATGACCAAGGGTAATTTGTCCAAGATTTCCCACTGTTATATTTAATGATATGGAAAGTATTATATTTATACAAAGGAAAAATAATATAGCTTGCCAATATGAGTCTATAACTCCTCCTATAATTAAAGCTTGTATTATTACAAATGTAAGTAAAATTAAAAGAGTTGTTGCTATATACGAAATTTTCTTATTTTTATCCATATTAAACCTTCTCTTTCTCCATAGATCCTAGTATACCTGTTGGTTTTACTATAAGAACTACAATTAATACCATAAAAACAATAGCATCTGCATAGGAGCTTGATAGATAAGCTCTTGTCATTACTTCTATCATTCCTAATATAAAACCACCTATAACCGCTCCAGGAATTGAACCAATCCCTCCTACTACTGCGGCTGTAAAAGCTTTAATTCCTAGCATTGATCCCATAAAAGGAGTTATTTGTGGATAACTTGCTACATAAAGAAGACTTGCAACACCTGCAAGAGCTGAACCTATTGCAAAGGTCATTGTCATAGTGTTATCTACATTTATCCCTACAAGACTTGATGCCTTATAGTCCTCACTTACAGCTAACATACTCTTACCAAGACTTGTTTTTGATACAAATAATTGCAATATAGTAGTTAATATTATTGTAATTATTATAGTAAATACAGTTTGAAATGATAATCTTATACCAAGTAAATTTATACTTTCTTTACTAAAAAGTGATGCCACAGGTCTTGCATTGGCTGTAAAGAACTTTACAAATAAATTCTCCAAAAATAAAGAAACTCCTATAGCTGTTATTAATATGGATATAGAAGATGAGTTTCTCAAAGGTTTATAAGCTATTCTTTCAATCACAACTCCCAATAATGTACATGCAACAATCGCTGGAATTATTGAAAGATAAAGTGGAAGTCCACTTTGAAATAATTTTGTCTGTACTACAAAAAAAATTGTATAGGCTCCAACCATTATGATATCCCCATGGGCGAAGTTTATAAGCTTTGCAACGCCGTAAACCATAGTGTAACCTAAAGCTATAAGAGCATATATAGATCCTAATTGTAGACCATTAAATAACTGGGTTAAAAAATTCATACTTTCTCCTTAAAATTAAGGGCTGTTGCAAAAAATGCAACAGCCTATCAAAATTTAGTTTTCATCAGGGCTAACTGTTGAGTTAAATTTATAAGTCCCATCCTTTATTTCCATCATAGATGCTGATTTGATTGGGTTATTATTTTCGTCAAATTTGAACTTACCTGTTATACCATCAAATTCAATATTTTTAAGCTTTTCTACAACTTTGTCACTTTCGATAGATTGTGCTTCTTCTATAGCTTGTTTTACTAAGTAAATTGTATCATAAGAAAGTGCTGAGAATGATGATGGATCTTCGTTGTTTTTTTCTTTATATTTACTAACAAATTTTTTTGTTCTTTCATCTTCACTATCTAAGGCAAAGTGGTTTGAAAAACATGAACCTTCAACTAAGTTTAGTTGAGACTTATCCATAACACTTATAACCCCATCCCAACCATCGCCACCTATAAATTTAGCGTCAATACCAGCTTCTCTTGCTTGAGGTGCTAAAAGAGCAATCTTTTCATAGTAATCAGGAACCAACAATACTTCAGGTTTTGCACTTGCAATTTTTGTAAGTTGAGCTTTAAAGTCTGTATCATTTTCTCCATAAGACTCATCTGCTACAATTTCAAGATTAAGCTTCTCAGCCTCTTTTTTAAACTCATCTGCTATCCCATTTGAATAATCTGATGATGTATTTCTAAGAATAGCTACCTTTTTAGCTTTTTGATTTTCTGAAGCAAACTTTGCAAGAAGTCTTCCTTGGTAAGGATCTGTAAAACATGTCCTAAAGATGTTTTTCTTATCCTTAGTTATATCTTCTTGTGTACCTGTTGGTGTAATCATTGGTATACCATCTTTTTTAGCAATTTCTGCAACAGCAAGAGCTGGTTTAGATGTTATTGCTCCAACTATTACAGAAACTCCATCACCTTTTAGCTTATTATAAGCCGAAGTCGCATCGGTAATCTCTCCCTTATCATCGTAAGATTTCCATTCTATTTTCTTACCATTGATACCCCCTGCTTCATTTATCTCGTCTATCGCTATTAAAGCTCCCTTTTCTGATGAGTTACCATAATTAGAAACGGGTCCTGTTTGAGGAATAATTGCCCCTATTTTTATAGTATCAGAATCTTCACTAGTACTTTTAGAATCATTTGATCCACTTGAACATCCCGCAAGTGCAAATATCGATGCAAATGCCAATGCCATTAATTTTTTTGATTTTCCCATTTTTTCTTCCTCCATAATATTTATTCTTTTAATAAGTATAAATACAAATAAAAATTTATAATAATAATTATGGCATAATTTTGAATATCTGTCAAATCTTTTTTATATTTTCCTATAAATCATTTATTTTTAGGATTTTATAACTTATATTATCTTCTTGTTTCAATATTTAAATATATACAGCTTATATTCAATGAATTTTTATAATATATTATAGAATATACTTTTGTTTTTTTGATTATTTATACTTAAACTGAATATTTGATTCTAATTTGTTACAAGTGTTACAATATCTCTCTATATCTTGCTATTTATCTAACTAAATATTATAATGATACACATGGGGGAAATAATGAATAAAATTAAATATATTGATTCATTCACTTTTCTAAGAGCTATTTTTATTATTGCAATTTCAATTTTCCACACCAGAGTTCATTCACTAAGTGGCGGTTTTATTGCAGTGAATAGCTTTTTTGTATTGAGTGGATTTTTAATAATGCTTAAGTTGGAAAGTTTGAGAGGAAATGAGTTAAAAGATTACATAAGATATATCAAAAAAAGATTAAAATCCTTAATGCCAGCCTTGTACTTTGTTTTGATAGTATCATTATTAGTTTCCTTAATTTTTTCGAAAACTGTTTTTCATGATTCTATAAAATCAAGCATACCGAGTGCTCTTTCATTCCAAAATATATATCAAATACTAGTAGGAGGATCCTATTTTAAGCAAAATGGATACTTTTCAATGTTTACTCACTTTTGGTATATATCTATGCAAATTCAATTTATAGTGATTTTTACCTTGGTAAGCTATTTGATTAGAAAGTTTAGTAAAAACAAAAGATTATGCATACTCTCATTTTTAAGTCTTTGTAGTATGCTTTTAATGATTTATTTTTCTTATGATAAAGGTAATATATCAAGGGTTTATTATGGAACAGACACTAGAATTTATGCGTTTCTCTTAGGTGCTATAGTATACCTTCTTAAAGATAAATTTATAAACTTAAGTCTTTTGTTAAAAGATAAAAAAGAAACCCTCTATTATTTTATAGGTCCAATTCTATTTTTTACCTTTATAGCTTATTTTCTAGTAGATGGAAATTCCATCTATACTTATAGGCTAATAATGCCAGCTTATACAATTTTGCAGGCTATTTTAATTGGAACCTTGTTCTCCTTTGAAACATCAAATATTATTGTAATAAACAAAAGAAAGTTTGGTTTTTTTAGAAGTTTTCTATATTATATAGGACTAAGATCTTATTATATCTATATATGGCAATATGTAATAAATACCTTTATAACATATTTTCTTGCATCCTCAAGAGTCAATGTCATATATTTTTATATTTTGCAAGTAATTATAGTAATAGTATTGTCTGAGCTTACTTATCAGATTTATGAAAAGCTAAAAAATAAAAAATCCTATTTTTTTGTAAGTTTAATAATACTTGCTCTTTTAAATATATCTGCATTTTTTATAGACAATCCTAAAGATAATGATATAAAACAATTAGAGGAGAATATAAGTAAAAACAAAAAAGAAATTAGCAAAAAAAATAAGGACTATAATAAAAACAAGTCTAAGGTAAATTCTAATGATATATCTAATTTAAGTACTGATAATAAACTTAATAATGAAAAAATAAAAAATAAATCATACGATGACTTTAATTTTACTGATTATGAAAAATCTTTCCTAAAAAGTAAGTCTGTGACAGCAGTAGGAGATTCTGTTTTAATAAATATAGATAAATATCTAAGAGAATTTAACCCAAATCTCTACCTTGATGGTGAAGTTGGAAGAGATATGATAGATGGTCCTAAAATTTTGACCAATATAAAAAACAGCACTGGTCTTGGCGATATAGTTTTAATAGCGCTTGGTTCTAATGGTCAACTTGAATATCAAAATTTGGTTGATTTAAAGAAAATATCTGAGCAAAAAAAATTATTTTTTGTAAATACTGTACATAGTCAATCTTGGGAAAGTTCAATTAATAAAGATATTGAAAAATTTTGTAAGGAAAATGATAATGTATATTTGGTTGATTGGTATAAGTATGCTAAACAAAGACCTGAATTGTTTGCAAAAGACTTTGTTCATCCAAATGTAGAAGGTTCTATTGCATACAGAAACTTAATAGAAAGAGCAATTTTAAATGCTTATAGTAAATAAAAAAATACACTTGTTTTTGAAAACAAGTGTATTTTTTATTATCTTTAATCAAGTTCAAGCTTTCCTGTGTATAATTGATAATATGTGCCTTTTTTAGCCATTAAAGAATCATGGTTTCCTCTTTCTATAATTCTACCATTATCCATTACCATTATTACATCAGAGTTTTTTATTGTTGAAAGCCTATGAGCTATAACTATTGATGTAGAACCTGTCATAAGATTATCCATGGCATCTGTTACTATAAGCTCTGTTGCTGAGTCTATTGATGAAGTAGCCTCATCTAAAATTAACATAGATGGCTCATCTACAGCTGCTCTAGATATGGATACTAGTTGATTTTGACCATCCGATAAGGATGACCCATTTCCATGGATTTTTGTATCATAACCATGAGGAAGCCTACAAATAAATGAATCAGCTTTACTCATCCTAGCTGCAGCCTTTATCTCATCATCGTTTGCATCAAGTCTACCATACCTTATATTTTCATAAATAGTATCTGTAAACAAGCTTACATCTTGGAGTACCATCCCAAAAGCTTTTCTTAAGGCGGATTTTTTAATTTGATAAATATCTATATCATCTACCTTTATAGAACCCTTATCTATGTCATAAAATCTTGTTATAACATTGGTTATAGTTGTCTTTCCAGCACCAGTTGAACCAACAAAGGCTATTTTTTCACCTGGATTTGCATAAAAAGTTACATCCTTTAATATCTTATTTTTACCATCATATGAAAAGTCTACATGCTCAAAGTCAATTTTTCCTTCAAGCCTTTTATATTTTATTTCTCCATTAACTATCCTCTTCCAAGCGTAGATTCCTGTAAGGGTATTTTCTTCATGAAAGTTTCCATCTTTATCAATAGTTGCATGAACAAGGTCTATATCTCCATCATCACTTTCAGCTTCCATATCAAGTATTTCAAATATACGATTAGCTCCTGCAATAGCTTGAGCCATAACATTCGCTTGTTGACTTACTGTTGCAATTGGATTTTGTAATTGCCTTACATATGTTAGATATGTAGCAAGTGTGCCTACTGTCATTTGTCCAAGAATTGTTAAAACAGCTCCAACCATACATATTATGGCATAAGATATGTTGATACCATTTTTAAGAAAAGGCATTATCTTCCCCGTTATAGTATTAGCTTGCCAAATAAGCTCTCTTACTCTATCAGCCGTTTTATTGAACCTATCTTTTAAATTTTCTTCAAAGTTAAACACTTTTACAACTTTCTGACCTGAAAGAGTCTCTTCTATAAAACCATTCATCTTTCCAAGTTCAACTTGATTTCTTGAAAATAGTCTTGTTGATTTTGTTATTATCTTTTTTAATATAAAAAGCATAAGACCTATGGTCAAAAGTGTAAGGATTGTAAGCTTAAAGTTTATAACAAACATTATAGCAAAAGTTCCTATAAATAAAAGTAGTGATTGAAGAAGATTTGGGATAGATGATGATAGAGATTGACCTAACATATCTGTATCATTTGTAAACCTTGACATTATTTCCCCATGAGTATTTTGGTCGAAAAATTCTAATTCAAGACTTTGAATTTTCTCAAAAAGTTCATTTCTTATATCTTTTATAGCTTTTTCACTTACCCTAACCATTAACCTTGAAAAAATAAGAGATGTTATAGCAGATATTATGAATAGCCCAACCATCATCAAAACATTTTTCTTAAGTCCATCAATATTTGAATTTAAAATCATCTCGTCAATTGTCGGTTGAAGTAAAGACATACCCAAAATTTGAGTTAGGGTAGAAATTATTACAGATATAATTACCACTATCATTTGCCACTTATAGTTGAAAAGATATTTTAATAATCTTACAATACCACCATTGAAAGAATTCTGATTTCTTGAGGAATTTAATTTATTACTCATTTATATCACTTCCCTTCTGTTGCATATCGTAGGTTTTTCTATAAAATTCACTTTCCTTATAAAGTTCGTCGTGGCTACCTATAGCCTCAATTCTACCTTCTCTCATAACCATAATCCTGTCACAGTGTCTAAATGAAGATACTCTTTGAGAGATTATGATTTTTGTAAGTTTATCAGAATAAGAATTTATTCCTTCAACTATTTGACTTTCAGTCTTTGTGTCTACTGCACTTGTAGAGTTATCTAAGATTAAAACTTTTGGCTTTTTTAAAAGTCCACGTGCTATACAAATTCTTTGTTTTTGTCCACCCGAAACACCTGTTCCACCTTGACCTAAAACTGACTGATATCCATCAGCTCTTTCTTTTATAAAGTCATGGGCGCAAGCAATTCTAGCAACCTTTTCTACTTCTTCAAAACTAGCTTCAGTATCGCCCCACCTAATGTTATCTTCAATCGTTCCTGAGAATAGGGTGTTTTTTTGTAAAACTATATTTACATCATTCCTAAGCTTTTTGATATCGTAATTTTTAACATTAACTCCACCAACTTTAACAACCCCTTCACTAACATCATAAAGTCTCGGTATAAGTTGGACAAGACTTGATTTTGCAGAACCAGTTGGTCCTAAAATACCTATGGACTCTCCCTCTTTTATATGGAGATTTATATTTTCTAAGGCATAATTGTCAGAATCTTCTTTATATTTAAATGATACATTAGAAAAATCAATTGAGCCGTTTTCAACTTCAAGTCCATCAATTTTTTCGTGATTTTTCATATATGGCTCATGTTCTATTACCTCTGCTACACGGACAACTCCTGGACTTGATGCCATCATTTGCATTAAAACCATAGAGATTCCTATAAAGGCAGCTAAAAGCATCATAGCATACATAATAAAACTCATTAACTCTCCTACTTGGATTTTGCCACTAATAATTTCATTACCACCAAACCACACAAGAGATGCCATTGTTCCAAACATTATTATATTTGCAATTGGACCAACATAACTCATTGCACCACTTGCCTTGTCTATTAGCTTATACATGGTAAAGTTTTGTTTTGCAAGTTTTTTAATCTCAAAATCATCTCTAACAAATGACTTTACCACTCTTATATTTGCTAAAGATTCTTGAACAATAAGGTTTAGCTTATCAAATTCTTTTCTAAATTGTTTAAATCCAGGTATAGCCTTCGACATAGTGAAAAATATGGCTATTACTAAAAGTGGCATGGTAACTAAGAATAATAATGATAGCTTAGCTGATACATTTACAGATAAAATTACGGCAACGATACCTGTAACTACAGTCTTAATTATAAATCTTGTTCCTAAAAATACTGAAAATATAATTTGTTGTATATCACTTGTAAGCCTTGTTATTAAAGATGAAGTTTGGAACTCTTCTAAATCCTCAAAACCATATTCTTGGATTTTACCAAATGCGAGCTTTCTTAGGTTTGCACCAAACCCTGAAGATGTTGCAGAAGCATGTTTTGTAGCAACCATACCTGCATACATACAAAATAGTGAAACTAAAATCATAACTGCACCTAAGATAAATGTCATCTTTATATCCGACTTACTTACTGCCATATCAATTATAAATGCCATTATGGTAGGTACAATAAGCTCTAGAATTGTCTCTATTGTTGTTGCAACCATAGAGATCTTGGCATTTTTCTTATACTCTCCAACAGCAGGCATCAAATATTTGAAATTGACAAAAAATTCCTTTAAACTATTCAAATTACCTCCCTATTTACTTCCATTAAAATTTCAGCAAGTTCAGAAAAGTCATCTGCCATCTTCTTTATCTTTTCTTCCCCCAACCTATCATAAAGTTTTGCATTAAATTCGATAAGTGGATTAAGATAATTTCTGGCATATTGTTTTCCTTTTTCTGTCAAAACTAAAATTTTAAGTCTCTTGTCACTTTCATCAGTGACTGTTTTTACATATTCTTTTTCACATAATTCCATAATTATATTATTTATAGTTTGTTTGGCAACAGCCATTTTTTCTACAATCATAGATTGGCTTACACCTTTCTCATAAATTAGGGTTAAAAAAATAGCAGTCTTTATGCCATTAGCATTCATATCTTTGAAGCTTTGGCTTTTTAATCCCTGCACTTTCCTAATTAGAGAAAACAACTTAAAAATATAAAGTGATTTTTGATTTTCCATCTATATCCTTTCTATAATCATATATATTACTATAGTCCTAAAATGGACTTTGTCAATAGCCATGTTGAATTTTTGTTGTATAATAGCACTTGAGGTGAAATATGATAAATTATTTAAAAGAATTAAATATAGATGATAAATTAATAGAAAAAATTATGGATTTTAGAGATAGCAATGATATAGAGGATAAAGATCAAGAAAGGATAAGAAAACCTGAATTTAAATATTATGGTAAAAATATATTAAATAAGGCAATAACTGCAATCTTATCTGGTGAAAATATTCTTTTATCAGGTCCAAAAGCAACAGGTAAAAATATCCTTGCCCAAAATCTTTCCTATATTTTTAACAGACCTTCACGGGATATTTCCTTTCATGTAAATACCGATTATAATTCTCTTATTGGTGCTGATACATTTAAAGATGGAAAAGTAGTGTTTAGAAAAGGACCAGTATATGAATGTGCAATGAAAGGCGGCTTTGGAGTCTTAGATGAGATAAATATGGCAAAAAATGAAGCTATATCGGTTCTTCATGCAACACTTGATCACAGGAGAATTATAGATATTCCTGGTTATGATAAGATTCAACTTCATGACAAGACAAGGTTTATTGCAACAATGAACTATGGTTATGTTGGAACACGCGAGATAAATGAAGCTCTTGCTTCAAGATTTATGGTAATAAATATGCCTAATATTACTAGGGAGAATTTAAAATCTCTACTATTAGACAAATTCCCAAAACTTAAAGAAAAATACCTTAATACTTTTATAGATATATTTGAATCTCTACAAGAAAAAAGCGAAAATTCTGAAATTTCTACTAAGTCTGTAGATTTAAGAGGCCTTATTTCAGCAATAGAAACAATGAGAATTGGTCTTAACCCTTATGATGCCATAGAGATGGGGCTTATCAACAAGTCATTTGATGAATTTGAAAGAGAAATTGTAAGAGATACAATTGATAATAAACTACCAAAAAATATATATGAGAGCGTCTTTAATGACTGATACTTTTGAAAAATTAAGGGCTATGAACGTTATTTGGGATTATGCTGGTGATTATTCAATCTTTCCAAAAAATTACTATCCAATGGATGAAAATTATAAAAATATAATAGAAGGTTTCAAATTTAAAAATTTTAGACTTGACCTATTTTCATCCTTTTTCTCTTATCTTAAAAATGATAATCCATTTTTTGAAGAATTTAAAAATATTAGCCTACTTTTATTAGATGACTTAGCTTTTAGAAAGCTTAAAGAAAGAAATTTAGTGATAGAAGATTTGAGAAAATCTTATGCTAATTTTATCCTCAATAAATATAGATATAAAAAAGAAACTGAAAATGTATTTGAACAGATTGAAAAAGCCTACTATGAAAAAGTATTTGGTAGGACTATAAAAGAGGGAAAAATTGTAAGAGATTTTTATAAAGAGCTTTTTTCAATAAATACTTACAAAAGTCCTGAGATTATAAAAGATTTGGATGTGCTTTTTAAAAAATACTTTTTGTTTGAAAGATTTGAACAATATAATGAACTCTTTGATCAAATGATTGAAGAAGAAAAACCCAAAAATTTTGATAAAGAGGATTTAGATGATTCTGAGATTGAAAAAAATATAAATGACCAATTTGAAATCCAATCTGCAGAATTTAATGGATATATATATTTTGAAGAAAAAAAGAAAGATACTAATAAGGATATCTTTATATTTGAAGGGGATGATAAGAAAAATAAAAGAGAAGATAATTTCATAGAAGATTTTTATGGAAAACTTTCTATAAGTAAGAAAAGACAAGAACTTCTAGAAAGAGAACTTGCTAAAGGAATCCATAAAGGTAAAAAACTATACTTTACAAATGGAGAATACACAGACAGTCCAAATGCTAGATTTAATCAAAAGATTAGAAAAAAACAAAGTGATAAAAATAAAAAATATATAGAAATAAACCTATCTATAAATAATAGAGCTATAAATGAGCTTAAAAGAACTATAGAAAATTCACTTTCTAACTATGAAGAAGATGAGCTTTATAGGAAAAACTATGGACTTCTTGATTCAATAAATGTTTGGAAAGCAGAAATTTTAAATGACTCTAAAATCTTTTTTTCAAATAATAAAGATCCTAAGCCTAAATTTCAAATTGATTTATTAATAGATGGATCAGCTAGCCAAATAAAAAGACAAGAAGTTGTGGCAGATCAAGCTTATATAATTGCAAGTGCTATGGACAAAGTCAACATTCCTATAAGAATCATGTCTTTTTCAACCCTAAGAGACTACACAGTATTTAATCTTTATAGGGACTATAAGGATAAAGGGAAAAATGACAAAATATTTAACTTTTTTGCATCAGGTTCTAATAGAGATGGTTTAGCCTTTAAGACTATTCATAAACTTATTAATGAAAATATGGATGAAAATGTAAGAAAAATTCTTATAATTCTTTCAGACGGTAGACCAAATGATGAAAAACACAATATAAATAATGTAAATGCCAAGATAAAAGATCAATATATAGAAAAAAAGGCTGTAGATGATACTGCAAAAGAAATTAGAAAGCTTAAAAGTGATAGGATAAGTGTCCTTGGTGTTTTTACAGGTGAAGATGAAGATATAGAAAATGCCAAACTAATATATGGAACTGATTTTTGTAGAATTACTAAACTTGAAAATTTTTCAAAAGTTGTATCAATATATATGAAAAATATAATGACAAATTAAAAGACTGAAAAGACGGATTATTTAATCTGAACTGACCCCCAAAAGTTAGACCAAAAAACTAACTAGAGGAGGTCAGTTTTTTAATGGCAAAATACAGTACAGAATTTAAAGTGATGGTCGTAAAAGAGTATCTAAAAAACACAATAGGATACAGTCAATTAGCTAAAAATATAAAATACCACAAGAATGCATAGTAAGGAAATGGGTAAATGCGTACAAATCTCAAGGCTATGAAGGACTAAAATCAAAAAACGAGGAAGACCTTCAAATATGCCTAAAAAAATCAAACTAAGAACGAAGAAAAAAAGATATTAGAAATCAGAAAAAAATCCAAACTATGGATATAGAAGAATAACAGCAATGTTAAAAAGATTAGGATTAATCATAAACAAAAAGAAAGTACAAAGACTAGTACAAAAACTAAAAATACAAGTAAAGAGCTTTTCCAAAAAAACAAGAAAATATTCATTATACAGAGGAACTGTAGGCAAGATAGCAGAAAACAAAATAAAAAGATCTTTTAAAACAAATAAACCATATACACAAATAATAACAGATACAACAGAATTCAAGTATTTAGAAAAGGATAAATCAGGCACATATCAAATAAAGAAACTTTATCTAAATCCATATCTAGACATGTACAACAGCGAGATATTAAGCTACGAAATATCAAAAAATCCAAATCTAGAACCAATATTAAAAGCCCTAGATAAAGCAATAGAAAAAACCAATGAAAACAAAGAAGAGAGAATATTTCATTCAGATCAAAGATGGGCATATCAAGTAAAACAATACACAACCAAATTAAAGTCAAATGGAATAACTCAATCAATGTCAAGAAAAGGCAATTGATTAGACAACTCACCAATGGAAAACTTCTTTGGAATTTTAAAACAAGAAATATATTATGGTAGAAAATTCTATTCATATGAACAATTAAAAGAAACAATAGAAAAATATATTAATATTACAACGAAAAAAGAATAAAAGAGAAATTAGGATATTTAAGTCCAGTAGAATTTAGAAAAAAGAATGCAGCATGAAAATTTTCCTATCCCTAGGGGTAGGAAAGGTAAATAAATACCAGAGTAAGTAAAAACTCAATCTGGTATTTGGTACAACTTTTTGGGTCGCCTTAATCCTTTTTTCAGTCTTTTTTTATTATTTCTTTTTTAAAAATCTATGGTAAATATGGTTTACAAGCTTCATTACCTCTGGAATTCTCGCCAAGAGTATGGTAAATAAATAAAAAATACCAGCTATAATTATGGATATAAATAAACTAATTACATAGCCTAATTTAGGGTTCAAGCTTTTATATAAAAAGTGAGCAATAAGACCCATCATTATAGATAATATTGCAATTTTTATTAATGATCTTAGGCTGGTTTTAAAATTCATAGACCCAAAATTATCTCTAAACTTATAAAATATCATCAAGGCTCCAAGACCTGCAGAAAATGTTGTAGCTAGTGCAAGACCTTCTAATCCAAACACCTTAAGTAAAATGTAGTTAAATATAACATTTATTATTTGTTGAATAACCACAATTATAACTGGAGTCTTGGAATCTCCTACTGCATAAAATCCCTTATCTATTACATCAGATAAGGACTGAAATATTACAAATGGTGCATACATTACAAGCATTGATGCTGTTTTTATAACTGAATCATCATCAAAGGCTCCTCTTTGAAATACCAACCTGATTATAGGTTCAGATAGGCTCATCATTCCAAGAGTTGCTGGAATTACTAAAAGCATAGTCGTAACTATAGCAGATTTTAAATGAATTTTCATATTTCTAATATCTCCACTTTGTCCAAGATTTGAAATAGTTGGAAATATAGATGTGGTCACTGAAACTGTAATAACACCTGTTATAAGAGCAAGTAAGGTTTTTGAAAATCTTAGAAATGATATTGAAGCATTCCCAAAAAAGTAAGATGCCATAGAGTTATCTACTGTAAGAGATATTTCACCTGCAGCTGAAGAAACTATAACCGGAACTGCTATCATTATTAGTGATTTTATATACTTATTATGTATATCTATTTTATTAATATGCCTATATCCATGCTCTCTTGCAGTTTTAGGAAATAATATATATTGTAATGCATTACCGAGAAGACAACCTACAGCAAGAAAATATGGGTTTTTGCTAAGACCACTTACTATAGTAAAAGCTATGATAATTACATTCATTATTATTCCTGTAATTGCTGGAATAAAAAAATTACCCTTTAAATTTAGATATCCCCTAAATACAGCAGAATAAAGGTATGCAAATATCGCAAACATTATTATCCTTGTGAATATAACTGCCATATCTAAAAGGTCACCTTCAAGATCAGGCGAAAATATCTTACAAAATATCCTTGCAAAAATAAAGCCAAATACTACTGCAACAAGTCCAAATATCATAAGTATATTAAAAATATTTGAAGTAAACTCTTCTGCTGCAGCTTCTCCCTCTTCATTTTTAGCCTTGGTATATATGGGTATGAATCCATAAATAATACCACTTGCAACAAAGTTTGCTATAACTACTGGTAGAGTATTTGCTACAGCATAAATCGCTACAACATCCCCTGTACCATAAAAATATGCCATTACAGATTCCCTAGCAAAGCCAAATACTTTGGATAGAATTGTAACTAACATTAACATAAAAGCAGTTTGTCCCATAATTACCTCTCTTTAATTATAAAATTTATTATAATTTAGTATCACTTAGATATTATATCAAATTATAATAATAAATTAAAAATAAGCACAAGAATTCCTTCCTGTGCTTTAATTTTTATTTGATTTTCAAATATTCCTCAAGTGAAAGGTTATTATCATACATATATTTGGCATTTTCTACACCAACATACCTAAAGTGCCAACACCTTTCCTTGTGCTTTGTAATAGACTCTTTTTCTTTTGGATATCTTTCTATAAAACCATACTTATAAGCATTTTCCTTAAGCCACTTATATTCATCTGTATCTTTGAACTTTTCAGAATATTTATTATCCTCATCAGTAAAAAAGTCAAAAGCTGTACCTGTTTGATGTTCACTTGTAAAAGGTAAATCTTTATCTACATGGTCTTGATTATTTAATTTTTCTTCTGTCTCTGGAAGTCTATAATCGGATGCAACTCTTAAATCTAGACCTTCTCTTTGCATATTATTAATCATAGTAGCTAGGGCACTCTTACTTGTAGCATCAAGTCCTGGTCTAAAGTCTTTTGGCAAGGGATTGTTCTCATTTACAAAAACTATTCCCTTTATTACATTTATTTGACTTTCCTCATCTAATTTAGATAATCCATATCTATTTACATAGTAAAAATTGTCACCAACTTTAATTTTAGAAAAAGAGTTTTCAGTTCCATAGTAAGCTACATAATCTCCCTTTTCAATAACTTGGTCAGTTTTTGTAAAATCTTCTGGTTTTTGATAACAATATTGGGTATTTAAAGCTCTTACAAATGATTTTTGAACATTTTCATATCCATCATTTTCAATTTTAAGCCCATCTTTTACTTCAACTTTCTCAAAGCCAAGTGGTGTTGCTATTTGAGTTTTAGTTTCTTTCTTTTTTTCAATCTCATCTTTCTTATTTGCTTGTGCTGTTCTATTTTCAACACTTCTTCTTATTGGAATTTCTGTTTTATCAGAGTTTAAATCTATGTTAAAGGCAGCGGTTAAAAGTCCTATGCCTATTCCTACTTTTATTATCTTATTTTTTAGTCTTTTCTTTTTTTCTCTTCTTTTTTTGCGTCTTAAATCTCTAATGCTTTTATTAGCCATTCTTTTATCTTCCTTACATTTATTTCAATATAATAAAAATTTACATCTAAAGGGAAATTTTTAAATAAACTATAAATATATTTCAATTTATAAGTAAAATTCATTTAAAAATTTATTAAATATTTCTTCAAATCTATTATAACACAAGTAAGAATAAATATATAGACTATAATCATATTTTATCGAATATTTTTTTAAAATTTAAGCCGCTATTGAAATAGCAGCTTTTATAGTTATTTAAATAAATGTTTCAATCTATCAAAAAAGTTATTTTTCTTATTTTTAGAATTTTTGAATTTATTATGATTTATATTATTTGGAATTATTCTGGATTCCTTAACCTTATTTTTTTCTCTAGCTCTTTTTATGGAAATTTCTATGAATTTTTCTTGAGCAATAAGGCCTATTTTTTTCTCAACCTTTTTATACTCACCTTTAGAGTTCATCATCCTAGTCTTTACATCGTCTGCAAACATTATATCCATAAATTCAAGTATTCTCTTTTTTATATCTTTTTGATAAATAGGGCAAGCAACTTCCATCCTATTTCTTATATTTCTTGTCATGAAATCAGCAGATGATATAAACAATTTACAATTATCACTTTTCCCAAATTGATATACTCTGTGATGTTCTAAAAATCTTCCTACTATTTGATGAACATTAACATTTTCTGTTCTATTTTTAATTCCTGGTAAAATACAAGTAATTCCTCTGATTAAAAGATCAATTTTAACCCCTTCGTTTGAGGCTTCAGATAATTTATCTATAAGTTTTCTATCTGATATAGAATTCATCTTAAGTCTTATATAGCCATCTTTTGTTTCTTTTTGCCTTTTAATTTGCTCATTTATTAACTCATCTAGTCTTTCTTGCATAGGCTTTGGAGAAACTAAAAGATGCTTATAATTTCCTTCAAGGTTTCCAATCATTATATTGTCAAAGACTTCCTTAACATCTATGCCAATTTCTTTATTTGATGTCATAAAAGAAAAGTCAGTATAAAGCTTGGCAGTTTTTTCGTTGTAATTGCCTGTTGCAACTTGGGATGTATAATTTATCTTATCATTCTTAATCCTTGTTATAAGGCAAACTTTAGAATGACACTTATAATCATCAAAACCATATACAATCTTACAACCAGCATTCTCAAGTCTAGATGACCATATTATATTGTTATTTTCATCAAATCTTGCCCTAAGTTCCATTAGAACAAATACTTCTTTACCATTTTCAGCTGCCCTTATTAAGGCCTTAGCAATTTCTGAATCTTTTGCTATCCTATATAAGGTTATTTTAATAGATATAACTGATTCATCTTCACTTGCTTCATTTAAAAGTCTTATTACTGAATCCATTGACTCATAGGGGTAAGATAAGAGTATGTCTTTTTCATCTATTTGATCAATCATTGGCCTATTCTTATCTACCATAAAGGATTCTTGTGGAGAAAATCTATTATATGAGCATTTATCAATAAGACTTTGAGGCATATCTTCTAGCATATCATAAATAAATCCTGCCCTCATGGGAGATGATGTGATAAAAACACTTTCTTTCTTAAGAGATAATTTTTCTAAAAGTAGATTAAATACCTCTTCTTCTATCTGTTCATCTAATTCAAGTCTTACAGGTTGAAGTCTTTTGCGCCTTTTAAGCACATCTTTCATATAAGACCTATAATCAAGATCTACATCATAATCATCATCGTCATAGGAAATATCTGCATTTCTTGTAACTGACATTATGTGTTTAGATTGGCACTTATAATTATCAAATACATTTTCTCCAAACTCTTTAATTATATCCTCAAGTAATACAATTGATGTTTGGCTTACCTTAAGATATCTATCAATCTTATCTGGTACGTAAATTATTCCAAAGTAATTCCTATCTTTTTTGTTGAGTCTTTCCTTGACTAGGTTAAAAATAACATTTATTGATAGGTTTGGTAGTCTTGGAAATGGCCTTACCCTATCTACCACTTGAAAATTTAAGATGGGCTCTATTTTTGAATCAAAATAGAATCTTGCTGTATCATAGTCTTTTTTATCAAGGTCTGATACCTTGCTAATAAAGATTCCCTCACTCTTAAAGTCATTAATAATCCTTTTATAGACTTCATCTTTTTTTTGATATAATCTTTTACATTCAATCATTATAGCTTCAAGTTGCTTTTCAGGTGTCATATTTGACTTATTGTCAACAGCTTTTTTCTTGAGTCTGGTCAAATCTTCTAAAGATCCTACTCTTACCATAAAAAACTCTTCTAAATTTGTATCAAAAATTGAATAAAACTTAAGCCTTTCAAAAAGTTCAACCTCTTTATCGTCTGCTTCATCTAAAACTCTCTCATTAAATTTAAGCCATGATAATTCTCTATTTTGAGTAAAAGATATATCCATAAAATTATTCCTTTCTTAAAACTTTGCTATATACATACCCCTCTCTTACACCTGTTTGGCTAATATTTATAATGTCTGAATCAAAGTACTTAGCAATCTTATTAAGTATAATCATTCCTGGTATAAGAGTATGAACTCTATCAGCTTTTACAGATAAAATCAAATTTAAAAGTTTCTTACTATCATAATCTATAATATCCTTAGTCATATCTTTAAGCTTTTTTCTATCCATACTTGAATTAGACTTATCTAAATTATAATATTCATTATAAAGTTTAAGGCTAGCTCTTGCTGATCCACCTACACCACAAAGTGTATCATGATATTCCTTATAAAACTTATTTTCAACTAAAGAATTTTCAATTTCTGCTTCTATATTCTTCATATCCCTTTTATTAGGAAATAAAAAATCTACATAATCATTATAGGCTGAAAGTGAACCTGTATTTAAAGAAGTTGATTTGATAACCTTTCCTTGTTCAATAATCACAACTTCACTAGAACCACCACCAATATCAGTTAAAACTCCCTTATCAATAGCAAGGGATGAGTTGGCACCAATAAAGGCAAGCTTTGATTCTTCTTCACCAGATATAATTTCTATTTCAAAACCAATCTCATCTTTTACCTTTTGTAAAATCTCAGTCCTATTTGAAGAATTTCTAATTGTAGCTGTAGCAAATGGATAAACATTGTCAATCTCATCAAAATTATTAATAAGTAACTTAAATTCATTTAAAGTTTGAAGAAGCCTTTCTACTCCTTTATCATTTAACTTTCCATTTTCTATATATGACCTTAGACTTGCTCCCTCTTTTTCATTAAAAAGATTATAAATTTTGCCATTTCGTTCCTTATAAACAGAAAGCCTAATTGTATTTGATCCTATATCTATAACTGCATATATCATATATATTCCCCTTTTTATTTAATTTAAATTCATGTAAAATCTATGTAATATTTTTTAAATATTGGCTTGTTTTACACTTATGTCCATATTCATAATTTTTTGAACCATCTTTTCAGTTACATCATTTGCATCAGTCATATAAATCTCTATATTTGTATCTTTGCTTTCCTTGAATTTAATATTTTCACTAAGAACCTTAGCAGGATCAATTATATTTGCTTCATATAACAAGTTTTTTCTAATCTGGTCTTCAATAATTGGATAGTGAGTACAAGCCAAAATTATATTCTCTGTTTTTTTCTCATTAGCAAGCTTTAAGTAATTTTTTAGATCTCTATCAAGCTTCTCACCTTCTATATAACCGCTTTCTATATAATCTACTAATTTTTTACAAGCTACTTCATAAACTTTTTTATTTGAATTTTCCTCAATTTTTTCTTTATAAAAATGCCTTTCACAAGTAGCTTTTGTTGCCATTACAAAAACATCACCATCGACATTTAAAGCCTCTTTTACACCTGCTTCAGATATAGATATGAATTTTTTATTAAAATATTTTTTTAAGTCATCTAGGGCAAGAACAGACATAGTATTACAAGCAACTATAAAAAAATCTATATCTTTCTTATCTAAAAATTTAACAATTTTTTTAGATAAGTCTTTAATTTCTTTTCTAGTCCTATTACCATATGGAATATTTTTATTGTCTCCAAGATAGTAATAGTTTGCCCTTTTTTCCTTTACTAACTCTCTAAGTACTGTAAGACCACCAAGTCCCGAGTCAAAAACTCCTATATTAGTCATCTATTAAACTCACCCTTTCTACAAATTTATACTTATTTATTAGATTTTCATATGCCTTACTAATATCATCTTCATCAAAAAATATAGCAAAAATACTTGCACCACTCCCACTTAGAAGAGCTTTTTCACATTTAAAATTATAAAGACTATCTCTTATTTCTCTAAGATGAGGATATGCTTCATACACCACATCTTCCATGACATTTTCAAATTTTTTTACAACAGATTTTCGAGAATTTTCGAGACCCTTTATAAGTTTAATATTATCAATTGTGCCATAATCTTTAAGCCTATCGTAAACAAACTTAGATGATATTTGAGTCCCATCATTTATAAGAAGTATTTTCATATCAAGATTTATATCAAATGGAGTCAAAATCTCACCAATACCTTGAGCTCTTGCTGACTTTTTTAAAAAGAAAAAAGGTATATCTGCACCAAGTTTTTTTCCTAAATTAAATAAACCCTCCATGGATAAATTTAGATTCCATAAGTCGTTTAAAGCCATTAAAGTTTCTGCACAATTGGTTGAACCTCCTGCAAGACCCGCTGCTATGGGTATATTTTTTTCAAGTACAATATCAAGACCTGGATCTTCTACCTTGTCCTTAAGTAAATCCCAAGCCTTATATATAAGATTATCACTAATATTATCTAATTCTTTTTTATTTGTTTTAATATTTAACTTTCCATTTTTATTTTTATTTATTATTAACTTATCATATAAACTAATCCTTGTCATAATGCTATCAATCTCATGATAACCATCCTCTCTTTTGTAAAGAGAATCAAGGCTTAAGTTAATTTTAGCATAACATTTTCTTTCCATAATTACCTCATTACAATTATACCACAAGGATTTTCCAATAAAAACTTGATTATTTAGCTAATCAGCATGTAAAAAACGTATTAAAGAAAATTTAGTAAAAATCAGAATTTATTTAGATATTGCTTAAACGATAAGAAAGATAAAAACCGCATTGTCATATTCAACTAATAATGTTACATTAAAGGAATATAAAAAACAGAAAGAAAAATCAAAAAATATATTCTTTATGAAAATAATTAGAAAATAAATTTAAAAAATGGCAATTACAAAACGCCAAAAATATAAAATAATAAATCTACTTCGCCACAAAAAGAAAATTTAATAGGAGTTTTTGAAAATCTTATCCTTAAATAATAGAGAAAATCATATTGAAAGCTACAAAATTTTTAAAGAGAAAAAGAAACTTATACAATTAAATATTAGAACTACAATAAGGAGAATATGAAATACAAAAAAATAAAATATTAATTAAATAAAATTTAAAAATATAGCAAAAACTTGAATTATTTTTAAAATATGATATAATAAATAAAACAAAAAGGAGTGATAAGATTATGAAAAATGATTGGATATTTAATCTTGATGACAATGAGATATCCTTTATAAAGCAATTTATTTTAGAATCAGGTTCATTGAAGAGTATAGCGAAGTATTATGATACTTCTTATCACATTATTAGAAATAATCTCAATCAGCTAATTGAAAAAATAGAGCTTATGGAAACAGATGAAGATCCATATATTAAATTTATCAAATCTTTAGCATTACAGGATAAATATGATTATGACACAACAAAAAAGTTAATTGATAAATATAGGGAAAGGAGTCAAGAAAATGAATAAAGAATTATTGATACTTGTTATAATTTTTGGAGTTATATTTGCAGGACTTGAGATTCAACTTGTAAAAAAGAAGAAAATGAACAGATGGATTTTGCCAATTATTGTTTGGACTATTTCTATTATAGTTGCAATTCCATATTCTCTAACATTAGTAGCATTCCCATCATTATTACAAGCGCTTATGATAATTTGTTTTTACATTGAGGATTGTTTTTTTATCAGAAAAAATACCGCTGCTGATAAAATGAAAATAAAGAATTTGTAATAGCATAAATTTAACGTTGCAACTGATTTTGTGATTAAAAAACTTAATCCAAATGAGTCTAACAGTAAATCAAAAAAGGTTTACTGTTTTTTTATTTGTTTAAAAACTTAAAAGATGAAACATGAAAGAAATACCGCAAAACATTCAATTATGGATATTAAAAAGACAAAATATAGTGTAAACCTATACTATCCTTTAAAAATTAAAATATAACAACTACAGAAAGGTTCTGAAAACAATGGCAAGTCACAAATAAGACAGCCTATAAACATTTAAAATAAGCTATCTTGCAAAAAATGGCGCGGCATTGAGGATTCTCATAAACTAAATTCTATATAACCATATATAGCTTTATATATAGAAAAATGAATATTTAATTAAAACCGTTAAAACCATATTACCATATATAATATTAAATAACGTAACAACAATCGTAACACGTAACAAAAAGACAATAGTAAAATATAGGGAGCAAACAAGCTCCCTCATTTATTTAATATTTTTCTTCTTTCCTCTAACAATTCAATTAAATCATCTAGATCTTTCTCATCTGAATATTCATTAATAAATCTTTTAGCCTGAGACCTTAATTGATAGATTTTATTCTTCTCTTTGTTTTTTTCTCTCCATCTTTCATTGGCTTTTCTTTGTGCTTCACTTGTTTTATTCTCTGACATAATACCTCCTAGAAATATACTTTTTTAATCAAGATAACAATTAATATAAATATAATGAAATTAATTGTACTTTCAACTGTAGGCTTTACTAGTTTGCATTCAAATTTGAACTTCATAATTTCATAAGTATAATGATTGTGAATAGTCAAAGGCTTAAGAGCCTTTAACTATTTCTAGTTCAATTTGGAAAATAAAGATTGTAATGGTAATTTTCAAAGTCTTTATTTTCCATTTTTTTAATTCAATCATTATACTATCCTCCTTTCATTATTAGTATACCCTATAGGGTATATATTGTCAAATATTTTGATAAATTATTTTTATTATGCTTTTTATTCTTGAAATTCCAATAACACTTCATATTTTATGATTTAAGACAATTTATTTAGTGAGTATACCTTATCCTATTACTTTAATTTAAAAATAAGCAATTACATATAAAATACAAAAAAATATCTATATATAGCGTATGGCTTTATTAAAATTTATTAAATCAATAATAGCCACTATAATGAAATAGCGGCTATTTAAACTTAATTATCCTTTAACTTTTCTTCCCTTTCAGAAATCAATAATCTCAACTCCTCCAAATCATCAAGTGTAGCTTTATTTCTTATAAACCCCCTAGCTGCACTCCTAGCGTTAAGATATCTTGTATACTCCCTATTCTTATCCTGCCATTTTTTATTAGCTTCTGTTTGACTACTATTCTTATTCATACATTCTCCTACCTTTTCTTAGAATTGCTATAAGCTTTTATTGAGATAACTAAAGCTACTACTGATATTATTAAAGTTATAATCCTTAAAGTCATTTGCTTTTAACAATGGATGAAGTATTATATTATTGACCCCATAAGGGGGAAGGATAATTATTTATCCTTCTTGCTTGCCTTGTACTGTATGATAGCAGTTGTTAGTGTTACTATCGCAGTTACAAGGCTTATTATTTTTTCAATAATATCCATTGCTTACCTCCTTTCTATATTTATATTATACTATCGATAGTAAAATATATCAAGTGCTTTTATAAAAAACAAGCACACAAAAAAAGACCACCAGTAAAAAGCCAGTGGTCATTCTACAATTACTTAATCAAATCTCTTTTATATTCATCTTTCTTTACAAAAAGATTCCACCCCTCTAAGGTATTAATACTCAAATTTCTACAAGGCTTATCCAATAAACCAAGTTCAATATATTTTTTGGAAATAACCTCAGTCAAATCTTCTTTTAACTTCTTATCCACAAAAAACATATTCAATGACCTTTCAAGGTTTATCAAATTGTAAAATCTTAAAAGAGTAATAGCCTTGCTATCCTTATTTTCTTTTACTTCAAAAATATTGAAATACTTATCAACTTCATTATTGCACTTATCTAAAAGACCAAAATATTTCAAAATATTTTTAACCTCATCAAAGTTTAAAACATATAAACTACTTATTCTATTAGAAATATTAGTATTCTCAAGCTTAAATTTATATAATTCAGACTTTTCAAGTAAAGTTCCTATCTTATACGCTCTAATGTGAAGATTTAAAGTAGATTTTTCAAAATCAGTTAAATAAACCAAATCATTTACAGTCATAACAGGCTTACCCTTATATGTTTTCTTAACAAGTTTGTAAGGCTCTAGTTCTAATTGTTGATAAGTTTGTTCTTTTTCTCTAAAATAACAATTTACTAATTGCCTTTGAACCTCCCAAGCCAAATCATCAGTAAAAGATTTTACTAACATTAGGTATCCGCTTTCTGTGAAAAAGTATTGCCCTTTAGGTGGTATATTTGAATGTACGAATTTCGTACATTTAGCATTTTCAACAGTTACAAGATAATAATCTTCATTTTCTATAAAATGTTTTTGGTTCTTATAAAAATTTCTTCTTGCTGTTCCTGATACTCTTTCATGCACCAAGTCTATATCTTTAAAAGTTACTACTGGTTGGTTATTGTATAATTTTCTTTCTATACTGTTATTGTTAATTGTTATGTTGTTCATTTATATTTTAACTCCTATATGGTATAATAAGAGTAACGATATTTTATATGTCGTTACCTAAGAGATAGTTTGCCTATTTTGTTCATTTGTCAATCTATCTCTTTTTTTATTTTAATTAATTTTATCTTTTAATAAATAAATACCTTCCATTACAGTATCTATTTTTGTTTTCTTTAATTTTTTTGAGCAATACTCTATATCTTTCATCTCTTTTTCAGAAATCCTCAACGAAAGTCTTTTATTTCTTGGATAATCACCTTTAATTGGTCTACCCATTTTCTTTTTATCTTTCATATTTTAAGTATTTTTCTTTTAGTTTTTTCTTAGCTTCTTCTAAGTCTTTACTTTCTTCTAAAAGCTCCAAAACACTTTTTAAAAACTCTTTAAATTCCTTATCTGTCATAATATCCTCCTAACAATTAGCTAAGGGGCTAAGCCCCTAGCCTTATAGTAACTTTCTTATTTCTTCTTTGGCTTCTTCAAGATTTTTACTTTTTTCAAGTATTATTAAAATCAATTGAATTACCTTTTGAAACTGTTCATTTGTCATTTTACTGCCCCCTTTCTTATTTGTTAATTATATTATAATATAAGGCTACCCATAAGTCAAGCACTTTTTAAAACTTTTTTATTTTTTCGCACAAAAAAGCCCCCACTTAAGGGGACTGATAATATATATCCTTTTAAACCATAATAATATATGCTATTATATTATCATCTCCTATAAAGGAGGTGATTATATGGAGATAGTATCTTATCTAATGGAAAATTTTATTTTTCCCTTGTTAGTTGCTCTTATCTTAAGATATATTAATAAGAAAAGCAAAAACAAGTAAAAGACAAGACGGTAGTTGCAGCTACCGTCTTTTTTTGTCTTTGATTCATGAAGAATCGTATCTTATCTAATTTCCTTGAGGGTTGATCAAGGGCTTTTTTGTGGTCTAAGAGGTTGCTTCTCTTACAAACATTATAATACCCCCTTAATCTTTTTTCAAGTTCTCTTACTCTCCCAAACCTTAGACTCAATAGCAGAATTCAAAAACTTATCAGTATTCTCAAACTCTTCCTCTAAGATTTCTTTAGTTTCTTTATCCAACATATCTAATACTGCCCTTTTAGATGAATTAAAAGCTTCTTCTGCTTCTCCTTTACCAAATCCATTTTTATCTTTTAACTCTTTTACAAAAGTTTGATTAGTAGTATTAACAGCAAGAGTTACAATCTCCAAAGCCTTATCAATAGCCCTCTTTGCTTTCTCATTCTTAATATTATTTTTTGTATACTCTTTAACTTGATCTACAGCAATTTTAATTACTGCAAATAAAGCTATAGTAACAATAGTTAGACCTAAATTATTTAATATATTTTCCATTTTTAAACTCCTTTAAATTTAAACACTAAAAAAGCGACTACTTATGTAATCGCTTAAAATTTTTTTATTTACTTAATTTATTCTATTTCAAATTCCTTTTCTAAAGCTTCTGTTAAAAGCTTAGAAAAATTTATATTAGCACTTTTCCCCATTTCGTTTAAGTAAGATGGTATAGTTACATTCTTTTTTACCGTTCTATTATCATATTTTTTAACATAATCTGTCAAATCAAGACCTACATATGATTTAAAACTTCCTTCATAAGAAAAATATTCTTTACCATTTTCATCAATGCTATTCATAATGTCAATATCTTCTAACCTTGATGATTTGGGTAGATCTTCTAATTTAGAATAATCATCAAATAAGTAGCCACCCAAGACATCATTAGCCATATATAAGGCATCTTTTATATCATCCCCACATGAAATACATCCTGGTAAATCTGGAAATAAAATTGTATAGCCATTACTTTCTTTATCTTTTAAAAATACAGCTGGATAAGATATAAACATAAATACACTCCTTTAAATTTAGTAAGGAGGGGCTATTTTAGCCCCGCTTGTTTTAAGATTACATTTTCTGTACCTTTAGGTAGGTCTTTTCCTCCATGGTCAGGTACTGTTGTAATCTTACCTGTCTTAAAGTTTTTGAATTTCTTGTGAGAACCATCACCAGATGGTATATAGGTAAATCCATTTTTCTTTAAGAACTTAATCATTTGCTTTGACGTCATTGGCATAATGATTTCCTCCTTACACTATTATTATACACATTAATACGCATAGTGTCAAATAATTTTTAAAACCTTTTTAATATTTTCTCATTAAAAAAGCGACTACTTATGTAATCGCTTAAAACTTATTTACTTAATTTATACAAAATTAATTGATTTAATGATGTATTTTCTTTTTGTGCTTGCTCCGCTAAAAACTTATGCAAACTTTTAGGGATTCTTGCTAATATCCTACCAGAGTATTTTTCTTCAATTGGTTCTGGTATTTCTTCACCATCTTCGATTCTATCTTCAATTGCCATTTCTAATAATTCACGAATATTTTTATACAATTCTTCTATTGTACCACCAACTGTTTTTACATCGTATAATTCTTCCACTCTACCAGCATAATAATGACCTGTTTCATCATTAATTTCTTTAGTAATTATAGTATATGGTAATGATAAATAGTATTGCAAATCCTTCTTCATATGTCATAAATAGGTGGGTTAATAATGAGTTTAACCACTTTTTTACCCATTTATACCTCCTTCCTATTTATATAATACTATATATGATATCATATTTCAAGTATTAAGCATAAAAAAAGAACAGCGTGGTTAAACTGTTCTAGTATAAATGGGTTTGTTCTTTAATTAAATAATACTACATATAATACTATAAGTCAATTAAAACTTTATCCAAGGTGTAGTATCTCCTGTTAATTGTCTATAAGCTACAAATCTTCTTTCGCCCGAATATCCAATATAAGATATCCACCTAAAACCATCACCCTCATACACACTGTCATAGTTTATTTTTTGTCCTTTGCCATATTGTGCAACTATTGCAGAGTTTGTGCTTGCATCCGCTCTTACGTTACATACAGCTTGGGTTATACCATACCAATTTTCGTTTTTAATAAATTTCTTTCCACCACTATATTCTTCTTGTTTTATTTCTGTTCTTTCTGTAGTATTATCTACATTGCCTATCGGTCTAAAATATCTTACAGGATAATAGCTATTGTCTAAATAATACCAATATCCCTCGGATTCGTTGTTTGTTGTTACTGTCCAATTTTGCCCAGCGTTGCAATGTATTATTTCACCTTTTCTTAAAAATATACCTGTATGTCCATATTCACCACCAGAACCACCCTCACGTCCTTTTACGAATATATCACCTCGTCTTACCTCTTTATAAGAGATTTCTTTAAGATATTTGCCTTGTCTAGCAAGCTTAAATAAATCCTCGGTAGAGCCATTCCACATTGTTTCTGGGATAAATCCGCCCTTTTTTAAGCACTTATAAACAAAAGATGAGCAATCATCTGTATTAGAGTTATAAGAGGCTTCTGCTCCTATTCTTCCACCACCCATTACATACTTAGGTACATGCCATCTACTTTTAGCATAAGTAATCATATTTTCTACACTTGCCATAATTTCCTCCTTATTTTTTTGTTATATAAAAGGACTAGGTTTGTAGCCTAGTCCCTATTATTTTTTTAATTCGTCAAAAAGTTTATCTATTTTTTTGTCTAATTCTTCTATCATTTCTTTTTTTGCAAGGTCATCTTGCACGTTTATAGCTATATTAAGCATATCTTTTAATTCTTTTATAGTTTCATTTACTTCTTTAAAGCTACAATTAGCGTTGCTTTCATGTACTGATAACTTATCCCCTAATGCTAAAACACTAGCGTTGCTATTTTCTACTGCTTTTGTCACTTCTTTTATTAAATCCTGCAAGGCTTTTGTATTTTCTTCTCTTGTTTTTTCTTCTCTCTCATCTCTTTTCCTTTGCTCCTTTCTGTCCTCTTCCCTTTGTTTTCTTTCAAACGCTCGGTCTTCGTCTTTCATTTTTTGTTCTTGTTTTATTTTTTGTCTTTCCATTAAAATCTTTCCGACAAAATAAAACACTAAAATAGCAATAACAAATACTGCTATTGCCTGTAATGCCCCATTGTCGGTTATTATTGTATTTACTTCTGTTGGTGTTGGAGTACTCATTTATCAACTCCTTTCTTTATTTTTATATTAAAAAAGACAGTTTTTAAACTGTCTTAATTGCCAACTACTCTATTTATAAACTTCTCTCCTGTGTCCTAGGTCGATAATAAAGATTATCATTTTGTCATCTTCTATCTTAGCAAATATCCTATAATCTCCTGCCCTATATCTCCATATGCCTTTTAAATTACCTTTTAAAGCTTTTCCTTTGGTTCTAGGGTCTTTTATATTTACTAAGTTTTTTATCACCCAATTCTTAATTACTCTTACTGTCTGCTTATCCATCTTAGATAGCTTTTTATAAACACTTTCTAAGATTTCTACTTTATACACCTAACTTCTCCCAGACTTCTGTATGGTCATAGGCTTTTTCTTTACCTATCCTATTTTGGGCTTCCAATATTCTTTCTTCATCTAATTTTAAATCATCTTCAATTTCATCTAGTATTAAATTTCTTAAAGTTTCAGATAAATTCAGATTGTTAACTTTTACATAATCTTTAATTAGCCTTTCTTCATCTTTACTTACTCTAAAAGATATACTTGCCATATTGACCTCCCTATTGTATTACTTGTAATACAATTATACATTAAGAGTATAGCCTTGTCAATATATGCAAATAAATATATGTCTGTCTTAGAGTGGGGGAATATCGGATGTTCGCATTTTTACTCTTTTATATTTTAATATTTTAATATTCCCGCTAATCTTTTCATTTTTATTATTTCTAAGTCAAATTTATTTTCTTCTATATATATTTCTACAGATTTTCTTATTATCGCTTTTAATTTTTCATTATTTTTAACTTTCGAAAAAGAATTCATTATATCTTCTAAATCCTCACCTTTGTAATACATTCTATATACAAAATTTGATGTTATTACTCTTAAAAAAGCTATACTCATTGTTGTCCTTCTTTCTTATCTGTATCTAGATTTTTTGGGTCTTCTATGGTGATTTTACTTTCAGTTGGATTAGGGGTTTCTTTTTCTTTTGGTGTTTCCTCCACCCCTAATTTATCGCTTATATCCCCTAACATATCATCTATTTTACTATCTGTCAGATTTCCACCTACTATGGTAGTTTGTAGGTCTAATATCATCTTTTTTTGTTTTATTAATTCCTTTTTTATTTCTCCTATTGCAAAGGTCGGATTTAATTCTAGATTTAATATTGATATAGCCTCTTGCCTTAGGATATCATCGTTATCTTTTGTCCTATCTCCTATTAGGCTTACTACAAAATCCCTGTATGGATCTTCTTGCATTAGTCTTACTTTTGTTTCATTCAATCCACTATAATACATTTTTTCAATTTTAAACATTTTTTACCTCTTTTGCTTCACTTTTTTCTTTTGTCTTTTCTGCTGGTTGGTCTAATACTAACGGTCTGTTTTCTTCTCTTATTTTGTCTATATCTTCTTGTAGTTTTTTATTTTCTTCTTGTAGCTTTTCTACCTCTGCTTGCAATAGCAAGCTTTTATGTGTGGCTTGTGCCAGTTCGTCAATATACAATTGTGTTAACTTATCCATTATAATGTCTCTCCTTTCGGACTATCCCAACTTACAGGTTGTAGATGGTCTTTGTTATCTGCTGCGTAATAATAATAAAAATTGGTTTCGTTATCTCCAAAATAAAATAAATATCCTAATTTTTTATCAATGTGTTTAATTTTTAATACATTAGACGAGCTGGCTAATATTTCCATCTTTCCAAATCTTAGGGCGTTATATTGCATACTTGCGTTTTCGTTAAAAATAATACTGCTATCGTTATATACCTTATCAGGACTTAACCCCCACCTATCAAAGGTTATATAATTATGCCATAAATCATTTTCAAAATACGCAATCCCCAAAGATCCAGTTGCATAATGTCCTATATTTAAATCCATTCCACTATGATTTATAAATTTCGAAACTGATATCATTCCAAATGTCTTACCATTCCAACGATTATCTCTAAATTGAATTTGATTGTAGTTAATATAAACCCCTACCTGATTAGACCCGTTTAAAGTGCTAAATGTTCCTTGTACATCTATATTTGCCCCCTCAAATCTTATTTTATCAGCTCTTATTAGGGCTGTACCCGGTGTTAAGTTTATTTCAGATATTAATTCGCTCTTTTTTACTCTTTGCCTTATATCATTCTTATTAGTATCTATGTCTTTTCTAACGCTTGATACAGTTAAATTTATACTATCACTTAGCTGTTTTATGCTTGTTTTATTTTGGATTATTGTTGTTTGTAGGCTATCAAATCTCTCTCCTACTGTTACTTTTATTTGTTCAGCTATATTTGCTATTTGTCTATCTGTTTGTTCCTTGCTTGTAAAGTTCTTTTCTACAAATTCTTTTGTGCCTAGATATACCTTGTTTTTAGCGTCATTTATTGATTTATCAAAATCATCTCTTAGTTTCCCAAATTCTTTTATAGTCCCCACACTTAGGGATTCTACATTTGCCTTTATTTTGTCATTTTCTATTTTAAAATCTGCTTTTACTTTTATCAGTTCTCTTTCAATTTCTTCTTGGCTTACTGATACTATGTCTTCTAGGTCTTTATAACAAGGAGACCACTCAATAGCGGGAATATCACCTCGGCTTAATACCGCCCATTCTATCGATACTTTATTGTTATTCTTATCAGTTCCATTACCATTACTCCAAACATATAAATTAATATATGGTGGGTTAGTTTGTTCATAATGTTTTGCTCCCCAAGATACATCAGCAAAAGTCTTCCAAGGGAAAGTAAAAGATTCTATTATATAATCATCGCTTGGATAAATATATTTACCTTTAAGAATTATAGAACCACCTGAATTATATAAATTAAAGCCATCTCTCTTTTGTGTCTTTATTTTGCAAGTAAAAGTTACAAGCTCATCATCTTTTAAACTTTCACATAGTTTCCATGTGCCTCCTACATAATTTACATTATCTACAATAGGCACATTAGACTTTCTCAAAAGATTTTGACCTATCTTGCCTGTCTTTCCATCTTTGCCATCTTTGCCATTTATTTCAGTTTTATGTGGTGTCCAACTTGTATTCTTTATCTCACCTGGTTCTACTTTCAATTCAGCATAAACTAAATCTAACCTATCATCTTTATTAGACGCCTGGAATTGTATTTGTGGAACTAAATCCTTTAAATACACACCTGATATACTTATACGACCCGAGTACCCACTTATTATTTCATAACGCTCAAAAAGGAATCCATTTATTCTTAAAAAGAAGCTTTGATTTGATAAATTTAATACGTAAAGTGAAAATGTATACTTTTCTCCAGCTATTAATTCGTCAACATCATCGTTAGAAAATCCTAAATAAACCTTTAAAAGTGAATCTCCTCCAGAAGTTGTAACATGAATACCATCATTAATATTAGTATTTGATATTTTATATTTATTATCTAAAATTTTATAGGTGCAATCCTTATATGCTGTTAATTTTGTGAAGTTTCGACTATTGCGGAGCATATTCCAAGTATATATACTAGATTCTCCATCTCTACCGGGTATCCCTTGCTTTCCAGCCTCTCCCTTATCCCCTTTATTACCTTTAACCAATTGCCAAGTATATTTACTAGGGTCAGTAGAGTCAGACTTAATATAGTCTGTATAAGTACCAATATAAGCCTTATCACCAGCTTGAGAAGTTGAAAATCCACTAGTTCCTGTAGAATTATTAGCCCATGCCGTGTGAAAATATGGTGTCTTACCATCAGCTCCAGCCTTACCAGGTATTCCCTGACTTCCATCTTTGCCAGGCTTTCCATCATCTCCAACATACTTAGACCATTCATATTTACTAGGATTTATAGAATCAGCTTTTTCAAAATCTGTATAAAAGCCTATATACTTCTTGCCATTAGTTGCTGTTAATGTAAATCCAACAGCTCCATCTTGACTGTCAGCATAGGCAAAGTGCATGTATGATGTTCTCCCATCAGCTCCAGCTTTACCTGGCATACCATCTTTACCATCTCGACCAGGTGTCCCTTGCTTTCCAGGTAGACCATCTTTCCCATCTTTTCCTTTTAAAACTTTTATAATTTCCTCATCATTTAAAATTTCATCCTTTGATAATCTATCTTTAATTTCTTCAGTAAATTTATTATTTATCTTCCCCTGAGCTTCAATCGAAATATTAATTCCATTCAAACTCTTATCAATTTCCAACTGCCTATTTACAATCGGCTTTGTTTGACCAGTTTCAGGGTCAATATAAGTAGTTGTTTCTTTAATAACTTCATATATCTTGCTATCCGTCTGTTCTCTTTCACTCTTATAAATCTTAAAACTATCCTCTGTATACCTTTTAGCTGTCGCTACACTCGCTTCAATAGATTTATCAGTAGTTTCAAATCTGCCCCTTGTTTCTTCCCACATTTTATCTGTTAATTCAATTATCTTTTCTTTATCATCTATTAAATCAACAGGCTTATTAGTTAGAGAAATCTCATTTTCAAATGGCTTATAAGGTCTTTTAATAATAGAAACAACCCTAAACCTTTCTTTCGTCTTCCTATCCTTATCTATTAAATAAACTAAATCCCCAACATCATAATCTATAGCATACACATCTATCGCACTAGATAAATCCTTAACTTTTAATTTAATATCAATCTTAGGTCTAGCTAACTGTTTTAACTTCTCCTCTGCATCTTTCTTAAGATTTTCAATATTAGTATATCTTTTATCTTTCCAATAATAAGTTATAGTCCTATCAGAATAAGACTTATCTTCTATATAATCCTTTCCATCATTAATTTGATTAATTTTAAGACCATTCATTCCTTCAGGAATAATTCTTGTAGCAAAGTCAAACGATTCTACAGATATATCTTTATCATCTATATTAAAATCATCTATAAAGTATGCTCCCTTATCATTTCCTAATTTTTCCGCTATAGTTATAACCTTATTATAATTATCAACCCTATACTCAACACCATATTTTTTTATAGCTTCTCGAAAAATTTCCCAACTACTTTTGTGATCTCCCGTTATAACTCTTTTTTTATCTATTTTACCTATAATCTTATAAGTATATCCTAGAGATACTACAATTGCCTTTAAAACATCTTCTATTGTCTTATAAGAGAAATTAATACTTTTATTAAACTTTTCTTTAAACTCTAATATCTTTTGCTCACACTCAACCTTATATCCATCATAATATGGTTCAATATTTTTGATATCATAATATTGTTTATTTTCCAATACATAAGCTTCAACATTAAAAAGGTATCTATATTCTTTAGGTATTTCAAATATAAGTCGGTCAAGTTCATTTATTTCACTTTTTATTTTTAAATGTTTAAAAAAAGAAAAAAAACTTCTATTCTTTGTTTTATTTTCATAAACTAACATAAAACCCTACCCTCAAACTCAATTACACAAATAAAATCCCCACTACCTGATACCAATATTTCCACCTTATCCTCAATATAAGGAAAGCTTTTTATATCAATAAAACTATTACCCTCTAAGCTATAAACCCCTCTCTCAGAATCGATTATAATCTCATTTAATAATTTTTTTATATTTATATCATCATCAAATCCTTTAATATTTATATTATCACCACTTCCATTCAAACATAACCTACAAGGTGTGGGTAGATTCCCATTATTATAAATCTTTATAGTCTTATTAATAGGTACAACAATTTCTTGCACATTCAACATTGCTATTGCCTTACCTTTATAAGTTACATTTTGAAAATAATATCTTGTATCTACACTTTCTGCTAAAAACCTGCCTTTATAGTACACCTCATCATTAAACGTTACTTTAGCTAATTCTAACTCTTTAGATAACTTATTTCTATTTTTCCTTATTTCATCTTTACCACCTTTAAACTCTATAACAAAAGAGACTGGCGTAAATGCCAACCTCTTTTCACTATAAAATATTAAGCCTGTATCCGATTCAAATGTATCACGCTCAATCTCTGTATTCCCTATCTCAGGATAGGCTAAAACATGAGCATTATATATCTTTAAATCTCTTATTAAGTTAATTGATTTCATACTCTCCTACGTCTTCCATCCTTACTTATTTCTTGGCTTACGATTGGAGCTACAGCCTTTCCGATTTCTCTAGAATCTAGGTTTATAACGCTTGTTATAGCTCCATTAGTAACTTGTACTTCAACTTCTTGTTTATTTTGTATATAACCACCAGCAAAACTATATGCTAAATTTGCTCCCATTTTATTATTATCAAATAAAACTGCATTTTTAGCCTTATTCCTTATAGCTTCCATAGTGGATTTTATTTTATCAACTACAAAACCTTCCTCATCTTCTATACCAATTCCTAGACCTCTAGTTAACATTGCACCGACTTCATCTCTCCAAACTCTGGAAGGTGAATGTATACTTGCAGCTCTTTTTGCAGCAGCTACAGCCGACCTCATTACGGAAATAGCAGCGGATATTACTCCAGACCTACCCCCATAAATACCATTTCTTAATCCAGCCATAAGATTATATCCAGCAGAAGAGAATGAGCCACTATAGGAATTTACAATACCAACCATGTTTGAACACATAGAAGAAATCGTAGACCTTGCCTGACTTGCCCCACTCCTAACACTTGATACTAAACCATTCATCATAGATCTAGCCTGGCTTTTAACTTGGCTTGAAGTACTATTCATCTTTGACTTCATGTTATTAGTCATAGCTTCAAATAAATTTCTAACTTTATTAGTTCCTTGAGTAACTGCGTTAGTAAAGTTATTCATCATTTGCCTTGATTGACTTGATACCTTAGATGTTAAGTTTGTAAAAGTAGAACCTACATTATTTCCTAAACTTCTAAACACAGTATCTACTCTACTAGCTCCACTAGAAACTGATGAAACTAAGCTATTCATCATCAAATTAGCACTTGCTCTAACTGCATTAGTAGTATTGCTTAAAGAAGATGTAATATTATTTCCCATCACACCTATATCATTAGTAACTTTATTAGCACCTACACTTATAGCATTTTGGTAACTATCCATAGATTCATTACCAGCATTAGCAAAAGCTTGTTGTTGATTATTTAATTGTGTCGCCGCACTTTGTCCAACCCCAATGGCTGTTGTATCAACTCCCGCTTTTGATTGCCCAATACCAGTCGCATATTCAGCACCTACTTCTTGACCTTTTGAATTTGCTACACCTTCGCCACCTTTAAGATTGTTAACCGCACTAGCCCCTAGCATTTGAGACCTAGACGTTACATCCATAGTCGTTGATTCTATACCATCAGCATACGAAGTACCAGTATTAAAACCTTGAGCATTAGCAGTTCCTGTTAACATACTTGACCTTGCTTCTAAAGGATTAGAAAATGTATTAGTATAAGCAGTTGAAACATTACCTTGACCAGAACTTATACCTTGACTAAAAGCATCAGCATTTGCAAAGCCTATACCTCTTAATATTTCAGCTATATTTGATTCATCTAATCCTAATTGCTTTAAAGATTGATAAGCTTGTTCAGCATTTACTTTTCCAGCATTAGTTCCAGCTCCAAAGCCTTTCATATTTAAAAGACCTATATTTTGTAGTGCTTCAATAGCTTGTAATTGTGTTAGTCCAGATTCTCTTAATTGTTGGTATATTCCTATTACAGCTTCTTTTCCAGCGGAAGAACCACGACCAAAAGCATCAACATTTATTTGACCTTTTACAAACATTTCATCAAAAGCTTCAAGTTCATTAAGACCCATATCAATCATAGTCTTATATTCATCAACTATACTTGTACCACTTTCAGAAGCTCCAGCTTTGTAGCCATCCATATTCTTCTTAGCTATATTGGTCATTTCTTCAACGGCTTCGATTTCACTCATTCCACCGTCCATCAACTCTTTTAGCTTTTCTCTATATGTTTGCCCACCTTCTTCAGTTCCATTTACATATCCATCAATATTTAGACCTGCAATTTCAAAAAACTTTTCAGCAGCTTCCATAGTATCAAGACCTGATGTTCTTATAGCTGTATATGCACTTCTTACATTTCCTGAACCCTCATAAATCGCTTGAGCATATTCATCTACACTCGCCTTGCCTTCTTGTCTTAAAATAGCTCTAGCATCCGTATCTGATATTCCATTATTAATCAAATCTTTATAGGCGGTTGATATATCTGTAGTTCCATCTTTAAGTCCATCAACCACTCCACCAACCATATTTTCGCCAGTTGGTTTTGTTTTTGACCCATCTACTTCGCTATTAACTTTTTCAGGCAATTCTTTAGCCTTGTCCGAAACTTTATTTTCATTTTCGTCCCAGCCCTCTTTAATACCTTCAATAAAACTTTTACCAATAGACTTTAGCTTATTAATTCCAGCCTTAAGCTTATCTCCTAACACTCCTATTAAGCCTTTAGCTTGTATTTCTGCGAATAAACCTTTTGCAGCATTGATTCCATCACCAATTTTACCAACTAATGATTTTCCCACATCAATAAGTTTAGAAGCCCCTTGCTTAACTTTATTAGCGATAGAACCTACTATCTTACCAGCACTATTTGCCAACTTATTTATGTCAACATTAAACCCTTTTATAATAGCACCAATTAAAATCGTTCCTACAATTACAAGCCCAACCGGATTAGACAACAATCCCGCTATTAATGGTATTATCTTTGCCACAACACCAGCTATAGCACCAAATCCACTCGTCATACCACCAATTAGTTTGCTTATTATTCCACTACCAATAGTAATAAACTTCGAGCCACCAACTTTACTCATTCCCGCAGATAAAATATCAATAATCTTTCCACCAGTCGCATTAAGCTTACCAGCCCCCTTAGATACTCCATCTATAAGTGGACCAATAACTTTTGCTCCAGCATTCATCATTGGTATTTTTTTAGCATTAATACCATCAATTAATTTAGATATTAACTTTCCACCAGCCTCATTAAGCTCATTTCCTTTAGTCGTAAAACTCCTATATAAAGTATCCATAATCCCATCAGAAGCTTTACTTACAGCAGGCTTTTCCCCTAATAGCCCTTTAACTAGCGAAGCCATCATCTTTTTAGCTACTTGTGGACCTTTGAAAGCTGCAAAAGCAATAGATAAAGCCATTAAAATTTGAGGAACCGCCTTAACAACCACATCAGGATTATTAACTATTCCTTGTGCTATAGCTTTTAATAAATCTATCCCCACTTTTAAAAGTTTAACCGCATTTCTATTAAAAGTTTCAGCAAGTTTTCCTAATATTTCTATAGCCTTTGGTACTAATATAGGTGCATTATCTATTAAACCCTCGCCTAATTTTACAAGAATTTCTCCTCCAACTTCAAAAAGCTTTGCCCCCACTTCCATAAAAGCTGACGCAAGACTTGTTATTATTTTAGTTGCACTATCTGCCAATTTACTCGAATTATCTTGCAATCCTTGTAAAAAAGATAAAATTATACCTTTTCCAGCCTCAATAAATTTAGGTGCTTTTTCAGCTATATAAACCGCACCCTCAGCTATCATATCCCCAAGTACTTTAGGCAATTGACTTATATCTCTTTGTACAACTGTATTAAGCCTATCAACCTGTTTAGTTACTGATTGTACAACCTCTCTAAAAGGTGTATCTACATTCTCAAATAAAGCTATACCTAGACCCTCTAAAGCAGATATAAGTATTGTTATATCCCCCTTTAGGTTATCATTCATAGTCTTAGCCATTCTTTCAGCTGCACCAGCCGAATTATTAATAGAATTAGTTAAGCTATCAAAATCTTCATCACTAACATTTAAAATAGCTAACATTCCAGCCATAGCCTCTTTACCAAACAACGTTGACGCCGCCTGAATTTTTTGATCCTCACTTAACCCTTGGAAACTCGTACGCATTTCCCTCATCAATTGGTTAAATGGTTTTATTTTCCCATTTGAATCAGTAATCGAAATCCCCAAAGCATTCATTTGCTCTTGCACTTGTTTAGTCGGATCTGCAAGCCTTGCTAAAGCCGCCTTTAAGGAAGTACCAGCTTGTGCTTATGTTATCGTAAAAGTTCTTTATCTTTTACTTCTTATAGTTTCCTATAAGTTCAGACTATATCTTCACCGCTAATTTAATAGTACGGTGCCTTCCGCTCGTGGATATTTCTGCATATAAAAAACACGACTTTCATCGTGTTAGTTTACTTAGCTTACTTAATCTAGTCGTTACACTTTCCTAGTATTTCTACTAGGCTTAGCTCGGGATTAGCTTATTATATAATATATTATAGATTCGATAAGTATAACCGCATTCTGTGTGTTTAGTTAAGATTTTAGTTCTCCTGTTTTTATATTCTTCTAATAATATATATTTATTTTTTCCATGTGCTTCATCTATTCTAGATTGCACTTCTGCGTGAGTTAATTTTTTCATTAGATAATGCCTTTCTATATAGTATATTATACTCTTAATTCCTGCATTATCCATTATATAACTTAGCTTTCCCCGAATTCAAAAGGTTTGTTTTTCTATTAATTACTTAATAGCAGGGCCACTCGACCCTTTAATACCAGCATTAGCCATCAAGCCTAAAGCAACCGCAACATCTTGTGCCTTATAACCTAAAGACCCAGCCAATGGAGCTACATACTTAAAAGACTCCCCCAGCATTGATACATTAGTATTTGATGCTGTCGAAGTTGCCGCCAAAATATCAACATACCTATTGGTATCTTTCGCCGTTAACCCAAAAGCCGTCAATGAATCCGTAGCTATATCCGAAACCAATCCCAAATCTTCGCCACTTGCTGCCGCTAAATTCATAACTCCAGGCAACCCATCTAACATTTCTTGACTAGACCAGCCAGCCATACCCATATATTTTAAAGCCTCAGCCGACTGTGTAGCAGAAAATTTAGTAGTAGCACCCATTTCCTTAGCTTTATCTCTCAAAGCCTGTAATTGCTTCCCCGAAGCTCCCGAAATAGATTCAACTTGACTCATTGCTGAATCAAAATCCATACCAGCCTTTATAGAATATCCGCCAAAAGCACCCACAGCCAATCCAGCAGCCTTCATACTTGTTTTAACCGCACCTACCGCTTTGCTTGTTATATCCTTTAAACCATTTCCAGCAGCATTCGCCATAGCTGATAACGCAGATAAACCCGACTTAAAACCTGAGGTATCAAGTTTAGTATCAAATAGCAATTTACCATCACTAGCCATATTCTCACCCCACTTTCTTATTCAATTTTCATACTTTCCATCATAGCCCTTGCAAAAGAAGATTCTTTTTCTTCCTCACTTCGCATATCAGGTAAAGCATAAATTTTTTTCATCTCCCTATAAAATTTCTTCTCTTCCTTACTCATCTTAGAAGATATAGTCATAGACCTATAAGATAAAATTTTAGAAAATAAACACTTATCATTCAAAGATTCAAAAAGTGATTTAAATTCCCACCAATGTAGATTTTCTTCAAATAAATTAATGTTATAACATTCTCTAAAAGCAGAATAAATATAAGACCAATCATGTTCATATGAATAAATCATTTTTGAACTATTAGAATTAGATTCCTTATCATCTTTGTCTTTCTTATTCTCTTTTCTTTCTTTTCCACAACCATAAAACCATAAAAGACCATTAAACAATTCTTCAAGTTCTCCTAAACTTTCTAACTGTATATCATCTTTCAAACATAAATCTAAAACTTTTTCTATCTGCTCAATCGAACTAATATCATTATCAAGCATTATAGTTTCATATTCTATCCAAATTTTAAAATCTGTATTTATGTTTATTTCTACATCATTAACTTTAATAAAAGTGGGTAAACCACTACTTAGATAAAGCATTCATTTTTTCACCATTATACTTATCTAACACACCATGAAGGTTATTTATTTTATCATTATATTTATTCACTTCCCCAGCTATATAAACCCCTATATCGATAATATCTACTAAACTTAAATCATCTCCACCAAAAACCAATTCTTTTATATCATCCATCGCATTCTTGCCAAGGATTTGATCATATGCCTTAATTAAAATATTTTTATATTCCTCATCACTTAAATTTTTGTAATCTATCTTCCCTATATCTATAAGCTTATTAGCTAAATCTTCACTTAATATCGTTTCAAATTTAAGAATCTCTCCATCTATACATTCAAACTCAAACTTTATGTTGTTATTTTTTCTCTTAAATACCATATCTATATTTCCTTTTTCCTTAAATTCTCCAATAAAAAAGGGAGCTTACGCCCCCTTATAATTTTAACTATTACCTATCTAATGTGATCCAACTCCCGAAACAGAACCTGATGGACTTCCTTCAGTAAATTTAATAGTTAACCAATCCTTATCTCCTTCTCCTAGTTCTGCATATCCATCAATAGGTGCACCATTTGCTTTAAACGATCCAGAATATTGATATGCATCCGTACCATCTCCCGCTGAATCAGGCACTATAGTATGATTTCTCTTAATCGCATAAAATTTTCCCTCAGCTAATTTCTTCGAAAAATCAACCGTAACAATATTAACTGTAGCGTCATCTGCTAGTTGTTCTTTATCAAAAACCTCTTGTATTCTATTGTGTACTGGATTGTCTTTATATCTATCAAGTGTAAAATCAGTAGTTGAAGTCATACCAGTTACAGAAGTTCTTTCTGATTTTTCATCTACATATTTTCTCGAATATTCTTCAGTTTCCTTTGAAGTTGGTAAATCTGTAAAACCTTTCATTCTATAGTAATTTTCACCAATTTCCATAAAAGAAACCACATCAGCCCTTAAAACTAACCCCTTAAATTCTTTTAAATTTTGTAATTCTTTTGTATTAGTAGCCATTAATTAACCTCCATATATACTAATCGCATTTGTATTTGATACTGTCCAGTCCCTACATCAGCACTAGACAAATATCCATTCGTTACAATCTCTAATTTAGTAGGATATCTTTCTCCATCTAATTTAGGATATATTTTTTTATAATTTTGTTCTTCAATCCATTCAATCAAATTATCAAAAAAAGCAGAATTTTCTAACTGTGTAATTAAATCCCCACTCATCACGCTTTTAGTGGCAAATATAAAAGCAAATTGCTTTAATTCATCGCCATCTACATATCTTTTAATCAAAGGATTAATAGGTTCAGTGTATATTCCATATTCAAGAGCCTTATCTCCTAAAAAATCTATATTTAGCCTTACATCATCTTCTAAATATGGACATTCTAAAAAATACTCTCTTATACTTTCGATTATTGTTTTCAACCTGCTCTACCTCCTGCTATACTTGCAGCACCCCTTAAAATCGAATCTTTATGGCTTGCTTTCATCCTTTCAAACCACTTGTTCCCTCTCATTGGTGCACCTTGGAAATTAGCTCTTTCATAATACCATCTCTTGGCATAAGGCGTTTGTTGTACTATCTTCCCACTTCCTATTGCAGTCTGAGCAGTCGCCGAACCTATAAGAGTTCCTATATCCATAGGTGTATAAGGTGCCATTAATCTTATACATTCGCTATCTATAAAGCTTTGCACCTTTCCACCCGTTTCTAAATCTCTTTTCTTTAGGGCTTGCACCTGATTAAATTCAAATCTATTAAATATTATCATCACTTCGCCCCTATCCTTGTATATTGCATATTTTTAGAGCCAAAATCAAACACATCACAGACTGTTATTTTTCTAGCTCCATATTCTTTCTCATACTCTTTAAATGTTTTTAATTGCTTTATTTCTTTTAAATTATCATTTCTTATTATTAAATCTTCAACATCAACCATTCTTAATAAATGATTAGGAATATAACAAGTTATCTTATCAATATCGTCTCTACTTCTTCCAGTACGATTTGCATTTATCCCCCTTGTTTCTTCCCAATGGCAAGGATAAGTTCCCAACTCCGAATAAACATCCTGCCTATTTACCACCATTCTTTTAATAATTGTCACGCTTGCGTTAGTTCTCATAATATCCTCTAAACATTAAACCTGTATGAATAAAAGCTTCCCTTATCCTATCATCAATCAATCTATCTTGTAGATTAATCTTCTTATCTGTATCTAATTCATTCTTACTGCCATATTCGACTCTATATTCGCCTACGCTTTCAGATTTAATATTAGATAGGGAATTACCTTCCTTTTCTTTTTTAATCCCTATATCGCTAAAATAAAGCTCACAAATGATATCACAAACTACATCATCAATTCTTTTTTGTAACCTCACATCATCATCTTTAATTCTCTCAAATGTAAAAAAATCTATCCTTGTCCTTATTCTTCTATTAAGTGAATAAAAAATACCCTCAGATACATCAATCTCAGGGTATTTATCATTAAACTCTTTATAGGTTAACATACATTAACCCCTTCCTACTTTAAATAGTCCCAGATGGTGTAGTTGAAACTGCTTTATCTGCCCCTAACTTAGTAATAACTCTAGCTATTGGAATTTGTTTAAGTGGAAAAGCTCCATCTTCGTTTTTAACAACTTCCCAATTAGCACCTTTCTTTAATTCTTCATCAGTTGGTGATAGAGAAACCATAGAGCTTTCAGTAAAAGAAATTCCTCTTGGTGCAAAGCAGAATCTGTCTCTTGTGTACAAAGTATCTTCTCCACCATTTTTCATTGGGTTTCTATCAGTTTCATATGGTACTTTAGCACCTGCTTTTGTATATTCAAAAGCACCTTGACCAAAGATATATGTTGTATATTCTCCCTCTTTGCTTACAGGTAGTGAATCATCAATAATAATTGGTCTACCATTAAGATTAGCTAATTGTAAAGGTCTCTCAATTCCTCTAGAATCAGTATATTTTGCATATTGAATTAAATTTAAATTCTCTAATTGAGTTGATACCGCCGAATTCATAATAGCCGCCGCAAAACTCTTCTTCCTAGACCCGAAAGCTTGTTGTAAAGCATTATTTAAAGTAACTTGACCAAACACATCCTCTTTATAAGTATGTGTATCAACAAACTTCTTATTTTCTCCCCCAGTCATAGAAAAAATCCCCTCAATAATAGCTAACAATGAATCTTGTTTTAAATCCGCCCACCAATCTAATAATTGATTAGCTACAGTTCTCATTGGATCATGTCCACCTGTAATATCAAACACAAAATCTTTCTCAGTCCAACTGTGAGCTCTACCAATTACAACTCTTTTTTGATAAAAAGTATTTGTAGAATCAGACTTAATATCTGTTTGTCCATCGTAATTGTCAGCATCTCCAGAAAGAATTCCAGCGATTGGAGTAACAATAATATTTCCCCCAACTTGTTCATCCATTCTAGTTTTTAAATCTGCTCTTTCTACAATTGCGGATGAATTAAGTAATTCATTAGTTCTTTCTCTTTCGATTGTATCAACGTATTTTTCAAATACTTCTGCATTAAAATATGTCTTATCAAATAATTTAGGCATCTAAATCCTCCTATAAAATACCTTTCTTGTTAGCTTCAAGCATTTCCTCATAAGTCATATCTTTTAATTCCTTTTCTCCTATAGATCCAGACTTACCCATGCTTCTTTGCTTTGGTTCTTCCTCAGTTTTAAATAGGTATGAATCACTTTCTTTTAGCCCCTCAATTTGTGCCTTTAAATCATCATTTAAGTTTTTAGAATCCTTTAGACTATCAATATCAAGTAAAGCCTTAGCTGCCTTTAAGTTTCTACTACCAGCATTAACCAAGCCTAAATCTATAGCATTATTTAAAGTTATATTGTCCATATCCTCTTTAGCTTTGATTTGTGCCTGTTCATACTTGTTTTTATATTCTTCAGCACTTGCCTTAATTGATTCAATATCCATATCCTTAAACGCTTCTATCTGCTCATTTGCACTTGCAACTTGATTTTTAAAATTTTCATTTTCAGTTTTTAAAGTTTCAAAGTTATTTTTAAGTTGGTTATAATCTTCAACTTCTTTTCCTCTTAACTTAAAAACTGCCGCTATCTGTTCATCATTTAAACCTATCTCTTTTAATTCTTCCGTCTTCATAAAACATCTCCTTTTAAGCTTTTTAAGTCGTTGCTCTGACTTAGATATTTGTTTTTTTGCATTTTAGGTCTGCTTTGACCATGGTGGGAAGAGTGGGATTCGAACCCACGAAAGCTAAGCTGACGGTTTTACAGACCGTCCCGTTTTCCACTTCGGTATCTTCCCATAAAAAAAGGAAGCCCGAAAGCTTCCTAATTTAATATTATTCAATTAATTTCTAATCATTCTTTTAAAATCTCCATACACACAATCAAAATTCCAGCCCTCAAGACTATTAATACTTAAACTTCTGCACTTATTATTAAGAAATCCAAATTCAACATATCTTTCAGAAATAATTTCAGTCATGTCGCCTTTCATCTTATCATCAATACCCATTCTTTGAATGAGAAAATATAAACATTTTAATCTTTCTACCTTTTGTAAAATTTCAACATCCTTTACTTTGATTTTCTTTTCTCCTATAGGAATACTTGGATCATTAAAATAATCATCTATTTCACATTTCATTTCCCCAGGTATATTATGCTTTTTTGTTAGCTCATAAACATCATCATAATAAAGAATATTTATTCTTCTTGTTGCTTTTGAAATAAAATTATTCTCTTCTCTAAAATCTTCAAGAGATCTACCTTGAAGTAACAAACCTAAACCATCTCTTTTAATTGTCCAATTTAAAGAATCTCTACTTTGTCCAGTTAAATAAACTATATCTCTTACAGTCATAACAGGTTTACCCTTGTAAGTTTTCTTTTCTAGCTTATAAGGTTCTAGTTCTAGTTGTTCGCCATCTATTTCATATTTGCCAGTCTTTCTTATACTTGGTAACACTTCATCAGTTACCCAATCAGTGAATTTTTCTGCTTCTGGTTTTCTAGATTTAAAAGATAATTTATATACTCCACTTTCAGTTAAAAAACTACGTCCAGATGGTGGAATATTCAAATTGTTTGTTGAACCAACATCTGATTTTTTTATTTTTATAACTTGATTTTCATTAAAATTTCTTATATGGTATCTAACTGTTTCTTCTTTCATATCCAAACAGTTTCCAACATCATAAGGATTAAAAAGTACTTTGTCATTATATTTTATTATCTCAACATCATTACTATTATATTTCATTAAATTTAACATTTTATACTCCTTTATTTTTGATATTAAAGTAGTATAATAACAATGAGTGGTTATTATTACACTACTTTGCTCCGTGTTTGCCCACGGGGCTTTTTTATTACTTATTTTTATCTTCTAATTGGTTATATTGTATGTCAATTCCATTTCTCAGTACTTCAGATTTATTCATCTTTGTAATTTTAGATATTTTTTTCAACTTTCCGTTATCCGTTTTTGAGATTCTGAATTTTATTTGTATATCTTTAGGTTCATCTCCAACTATTGGTCTACCCATTTTCTTTTTTTCTTTACTCACATAATGCCTTGCCTTTCTCTCGCTCTTAAAGTAAAATGTAAGTATCAACAGGGGAGCGAGTCCCCGTTGGTACTTTAGAAGTTTTAGAAGTTTTACTTATTTAGTAAAGCTTCTATTTTTTTGATTGCTTCTTCAAGATTTTTACTTTCTTTTAAAATTTCAAGTATCTTTCTTGTTTGATTTTCTTCCACAACCTCTTTTAGAAGTTCGCTTGTATTCATATCTTCGTCCATATTTTCTCCTTTCTCTCGCTCGTATTCAATAAGTTAATTTCTTATTGTAATTATATTATACATTATGTACCCACATAAGTCAAGAAAATAATTAAATATTCCTTTTAATTAATGTATAATAGACTAAAAAAGGAGTTAAAGTTATGTACCTATCCAAAAACTCTAAAAAGATTCTTAAAGAGTTAAAGAAAATGAATACTACTGATATAATACATTCAGACAAATTCTTGAAAAACAAAGTAATATCCACATTTGATATTAATGAACTATTAATCAATCTTAAATTTCTTGATGATTTAGGCTTAATAAAATACAAACCATACGTATCTGGAGACTTTATGGTAAAAATCACTAAATATGGTTTAGACTATGAAAATATTAAGCGTTACGAAAGGTTTAAGTTTTTCAAACATTCAATCTTAACCCCGATTCTAGTTTCTTTTATAACAACAATTCTAACTACTTTTGTTATAAAATATATAACAGAAGGACATTGGTTATAAGGCTTGTGAAAATTGACACCACTATTGGTATAACTATATTCTCATCTATTTCTTCTATTCTCTCTTTGATTTTTTCTTCGTCCTTATACATATAATATCTCCTATAATTAAAAAGCACATCTAACAATTGCTAGTGTGCTTAATTTAATATTTCTATACTCCAGGAATCATTTCATTAATTCCCTTAGCTGCTTTTTGAATTCTTTTAAAAATAGTATTAGTTTCTAAATATTCTAAACCCTTTAAAGTTATTTTAGTTTTATCTAAATTAGTAACTACAAAATCTCCGTCCACGTAATATTTAATAGATAATCCTTTAATATAGCCAGCATCATATAACATTTCAAGAAGATTGTTTCTTCTGATTTCTGTAATACCTAGTGTACTAGCTGATATTAAGTCTGGATCAAAATATTCTTCGTCAAGCGATTTATTTAAAGATGTTAGAATTTTTAGTATTATTTTAAAGTTTTCAATCATATCAATCTACCACCTCTATATTTATGATATCAGGTGTATTAATATCGTAATATCTTTTTGGGGTTTCTAAGCTTATACTTTCTATTTCAGGATCATTATCACCTGCTGGTGTGTATATAGAATAAACTCCAGTAAATACATTTTGATTTTTAGTAATAACTCTTATTTTTTTATTAGAATATTTTTTAAGATTTTCTAATCCTGTATATTTGTTCATCTTCTTAATTCCTTGAATTCTCTTAATGTTGGGACTATATGATATCCATTTTTAGAATAATGTATTATTGCCCTCATTGTAGTAACTACATTACCTTCTCTATTAATACAGTATCCATCAAGTCTATTATCCTCAATTAATTCAGTCAATTGAGATTTATCTCTTCTAATAAATTCTCCACTGCCCCTGTTTTCTTTATAGACTAATTCTATTTCTTCAATAGTATTTTTAAATTGAGACTTCTTTTTGATGTTTTCCATATTATTTAAATGGTTCTCTTGTTTTCCGACTTTTAATTTATCAAAGTCTTTATTCTCTTTTATATATTTTCTAAGAGGTCTATCTTTTAAGTATATATCTAAATTCTTTTTATCAGACCCTAGATTATAAATCTCGTTGGCTTTCTTTTGTGCTTTTTTAGCCGCCCAGACTTCCTTACTTGCCTTACTCCTATTATACCCATATTTAGCTAAATTATAAGGCTTAGCCCTTAAATTACCAGCCTTATTAAAATCTTTATAAAGTTGTCTTTGCCTTTGTAACCTTACTTGTGCAATCAGCCTACTTTCATCATCTCCAAGCCTTTCATACATCATAACCCTATGCTTATATTTTCTTATAGCTCTTTCAATCTGTCTTTGCTTTTGGGTTGCTTCATAATAAGTATATTCCTTTCCATCAAACTCAAAAGGCTCTGGATCTATATCGTCAAGCATTTCTTTAGTCCACTCTTTTTCTGATATCCCCTCAAAGAATGGATACCAATTATGCCTGCAATTTGCACCCATAAATCCAGTAACTTCTCCATATCCAATATCATCTAAGCTTAAATACTTACTATTCTCACCCGATATAGAAACAACTTGCCCTTGCCATACCGCATGGCTTGGTCTAGCTCCAGCATGAGCCGATATCTCCATCAAATCTTGCCCCATATCCTTTGCATTATCCATAGATATCTCACCCGTCATTTGATTTAAAGTAGTTCTTACAATCATCTTACTTGCTGATTCTAATGTATAATTACGTCCACTCCCCATATAATTAATAGACTTAATACCTGAATTAGAAATATCATTTACTAACCCTCTAACCACTTGCTCACGACTAAAAGCACCACTTGATACCTTAAAAACCGCTTGATTTAATGTTTTTCGATAAAAATCATTTAACAGTATATCCTCACCATTAACTACAACCCCAAGCGACTTAGTAATATTCCCATTACCTTCTATAAGCCTATCCCTAGCAACATTTACAGTATTTTCAACATTCCTATTCTTACTATAATCCACCATCTCTTTATTAGCTAACCTATAAGCCTTTTGTTCATCCTCATAGTGTTTAATAGCTGATATATCAATAATATTATTAAGCTCTCCATCAATTTCTTCAAGCCTATCTTCAATTAAACTTTCAATTTCACTTGTAGTATATCCATTCTGAATTAAAACTTCTGCTTGCCTTTGGGCTGTCGCCGTTAAATACCCATTCTTACTTATCCTATTTGCTATATCTTCAATTATTTCATCTTCTAAATCTTGGTATAACTCTATTAAATTATCAGTTACTCTTCCCATATATTCTGGACTAAGCATTATTCTTCCTCAGCTATATCATCTCTATTTTCAGTAACATTCGCCTGAATTTCCCCTAACTCATCATCAGTTACACCATATCTCCATTTAAGATATGCTTCAGGCTTAAGAATTCCTGCTGCCACTTCTTGAAGCCTTATTTTTTGTTCTGTTTCAGAATCAACTACAAGACTATCGTCAAAATCAAAGGATACTTGGCAATTATCCTTAAATGGAATTGATAATTCCTTAAACCAATATTTTAATATATCAACAAAATCTTCAAGACACCTTGCTAATTCATTTTGTATATCTTTTACTGTGGAATATGATCTTTGCTGACTTGTATTAATTTCAGTTGCTGTTTTTGCAGTAAATTCTACATCAGAAAGTGTTCCATAGGCAAGTCCACAAATAAATTCAATCTTTCTAATTATTCCATTTAAACCATTGAAAAGAGATGAATCCCTAATTGCAGGACTAAATACATTATAGAAATCTTTGTTACCTGAACCCATATCTAATCCTAAATTTCTAAATAATCTTTCTTTTCCAACTGGAAGTTGATCAGTATTTTTAAGGGCTGTTATATCCGCATCTATTGCAAGCTCACTGCCCTCATACTCCCACATTATCCTTTGATATTGCTCGTCTGCATCTTGGATTAAAGATAAAGCTCTAGCAAAGCAAGATATACCCTCATTAGAATCTAGATCTAAATTATTAGCCTGAGGATTTTTGAAATATGAAAATAAAGGTCTATCCGATTCTACAATCATTTCATCTGCCATATCTGCCCACTCATCTATTAGGTTTAAATTAACCTTATCGCCCAAAGTTTCAGCAGTATTAGACATATAGGCAGTATTGGTTATTATATATTTATCATCAATTTGATGTTCTTCTAATCTTGTAAAATATATATCTTTATCTTTCTTATCTTTTTTCTTAATCCTGTCTATAAAAACAATGTGGTTGATGTCTCCAAAGCTTGTAAACCCTAAGATTATAAACTTATTAGCAGGTACTATATCAATATCAATAAGCTTTTTTGAATAGTCTTCTACATAAGGTTTTATGATAATTCCACCTAAGGCTAATCCATATTCAGTAAACTTTCTAATATGTCTTATAAATCTTTGATAAATCAAATCAATGCTCTCATCATCTACCTTTGTTTCAAGCTCCATTGTTACAAGTCTTGCAAGCTCGCTTGATATAGATGCACACAAATTCAAAGATTGGGACTTATCAATATCATAATCATTTTTTAACCAATATGGCTCTCCATGATAGCAATCAAGCCAAATCTTATAATTATTGTCAATGTTATTAGAAAGACTACCCAGCCTTTCTCTAATTTCTCTATCTAACATATAAACTCCTATGTATTCATCAACACTTTTATAAATTTCTCAATAGAATATTCAAAGGCATCAAGTGTATCTATATCACTTGTCCCATCATCAAGCCTTATATCTTCCATTTCCTCTTCCTTCCAAACCGCAGTAGATAAAGCATCTACTAAGCTTTCACAATTCTTTGTATAAAAAAATCTATCAGAAGCAATCAAAGTATTGACAAGCCTTACCCTGTCATTGATTGGATTTTTGATAGAATTCTTAATCTTTATATTCAAATTTGCATCTAATAGAGCTTTTTGCATACCCTTGATTAAAACTTGTTCAGCACTATCAGCATAAACAAGATCAACATTACCATAAGTAGATTGGATAACTCTTACAAAATCTATTAATTGATTGTATAGATCTGTAGGTTTATCAGGTTCTAATCTCTCAGACCTTAACGCATATACCTTTTTAAATCCTCGACTTATACCTGTACATACAAAAGCGTGCTTCGAATTATTACCACCAAAGTCCACTCCAATTTGTATCATCTGTAGTTCGTGAGGTTTTTCTTCAATTAAATAATCATCAGGACTATCAGCAAACTGCTTATAAATTAGACCTTCAGCTACAACCCTAAGTCCCAATATATCTCTTTTGTACCAAACAGAATTAGGGTCATATTGTAGCTTTATTTCCTTCTTTCTTTGGTCTGAAATATTGATGTTATCATCGATTGTAAAATGTTTATAATTATATCCACCAAAATCAACCCCTTCATCAAACATATTTTGATATTTATCAATATAATCTAAATATATATAATGATTAGGACTTGACGGGTTCAAATCCCAAAAAAACTTACGCTTTTTAGCTGCAGCAGTACGGTTAAAAGCTTCCTTGATACTATCTTTGTGATGTAAATTTATCTCCGTAGCAATCCACATACCAAACGAATTACCACGAATCTTCTTGTATGAATCAGCCTTAGCTGCCCCCGCAAATATCACTACCCTTTCCCTAAAATTAGTAAAAAGTCCTTTAACAATTAAAGCCTCATTCCCCTTATACTTTCCCCATCTACACTGACCTCGGAAAATATACTCCAAACCAAAACCATTAGCATCACCAATATTAAGCTTAGCATTAGCCCCAGTAGAACCTGTGGCAAGGTGGATTCTATCCTTTGTAGTTCGTAATTCGTGTGCAAAAGCATAGATATTATCTACAGTCTTACCCGCTCTTACAGCCCCCTCTGCTATGTTATAAGTGTTACTTGCACACTTTCTTATATAATCAATATGCTTATCAGAAAAATTAAAAGGGATTGTTTTTCTTTTTCTAATATTTTCCATAAATCATCCCATCTATATCGTCTAAATCTTCAACTTCTTCTGATATACCTTTCATGATTTCAATTTCTGTCTTAGTCTTTTGAATTTGGATTTCTTGTTTTTCTTTTTCAAGATCAGAATCATTAAGCCCAAATCTTCTCATTAGAAGTTCAGCAGCTTTAAGCCTATCTTTGTTCTGAACCTTTACTTGCCCCAAGGCTTCTCCTCCAAACTCAGTCTTATAATAAACTTCATCGTGGGTTTCACCTCTTAAAACAGAAGTTAGGTACTGCAGGACTTCTTTTGATTCAGCGATGGTCTCAGCTTCTAACTCTGATAATTTTTTATCAACATAAGCTTTTACCTTAGGATTTCTTAGTAATTTATGAGCCTCAACGCTAGCCATATTATCGCTACTATACTTATAACCAGCTTTCTTATATGCTTCAGTAGCATTCCCAGTCTTGATGTACTCATCAGCAAACTTCTTTTGTTTAATTGTCAATTTCTTCAAAGTACATCACCTCTTTCTTTTATGTACAAAAAAAGACAAGCCTTTTACAACTTGTCTTAAAAATGTTATTTAAATATTTCTTAAATCCATCAACTAGGCTGCCAAAAAACAAATGAAAAAAACATACAAACGCACATTTTAAAAAAATAATATAATAATTTTAGGAGAAACATTTGGCAGCTTAGCTCATAAATTTATATAAAAAAAGACGAGCCTAAACTCGCCTTACTTGTATATATTTTTTCTGTGTCCAATATCAATAGCAACAACAATAAGTTCATCATCTCTAATATCGCAAATAACCCTATAAGCACCAATCCTATATCGCCAAAGTCCATTATATTGACCAACAAGAGCCTTACCAATACTTCTAGGATTTTCAAGACCATCTAGTTTAGCCTTCATATCCCTAGCTAACATAAGACCTAAATGCTTATCCATCTTCTTAATCTTTTTCCTTACATCATCAGAAATCAAAAGCCTATAAGTCATTTTCAAGTTCCGAAATCAAATCATCAATAGAATAAGTCTTTGGATTTTCTTTGAAATTTTCTAAAGCCTTTATCCCCGTTTCATAATCAAGTTCATCTTCAATTTGTTCAGCCAAAGCTGACTTGAAAAGTTCAGATAAACTTTTACCAGTATGCTTAGAATAAGTTTTAAAAAGCTTATTTTCTTCTTCATTTAACCTTAATGATACAACACTCATAAAATCCTCCTTATCTTTGTTTACATTGTAATACATCATGATAAGAAAGTCAATAAGCTATAAAAAAGACGAACCCATTCGTTCGCCTTAAAAAAAATATACACTTCTAATCCTACAAAAAGTATACCACAAAAAACCTTTTTTGTCCACCTTTTATAAATTTTCTCTTCTTAGCCTAATCCATTCTTCAACTTCAAGCAAATCCTCTTCATTTGCCCAATCCCTAATATAAGCCTTACAACCCGATTTGTTTCTAGACTTTTTCTTAACATCAGGATTTTTAGCATCCCATTTTCTGCTAGCCCTAAGTTGAGCATCACTTGTCTTGTTCTCAGTCATACTACCTCCTTAATAAATAAATTATTAATCCGATGGCTCCAATCATAGCTAAGGATTCAAAGACTTCTCTAATGCTTGGTTTTTCCCAAGATAAATCTACTTTGATTTTCATAATTTTATTAGTATAATGGTATCAAAAGCTAGGGGCTTAACCCCTAACTATTTTGATTATGAGCCTTAACCCAAAGAATCTTATCTCAAGTTCGAATTCTTTGACGTTAAGGCTCTTTTTATTTTTCTTAACCATTATACTTTCCTCCTTTCATACTTATATTATACTACCAACTTATATAATAATCAACACTTTTTTTGAAAAAAATCAAATAAAAAAAGAGCGGAAAAAACCACCCTAATCTTCATCATAATTAACCAAAAACCTCCAAATACACAACAAAGCAACATTACTCTTGTTCCATATAGCACTCTTAGAAACCTTATACTTCTTAGCCAAAGACCTACAAGACTCATCCTTATACACCCACAAGCGAAGCACAATATTAATAAGCATACAATCATCAAGCGACCTAATAGCAAGCCTTATCGGTCTATAAACCTCCTTAATCTCCTCCATAACATCCTCCAAATCACCAACCTCATCGAGAATAAAACAAATAGCATCCTCCTGACTAGACCCACCACCATGAACCGGCACAGAACTAGACCAACCAGTCCTAAGCATATCCAGCCTGTCCTTCTTACAACCAAGCTCTTGCTTAATCTCCTCCCTAACCTCCAAAGACCACCCATACCCTTTCAAAAACGCCTTTACAAAATCAACCCTAAAACGATTCTTCCTCTTCTCAAAATTACCTCTATAATCCATTAAACCTCCTAAATCAAGCTCTAAGCGAATCAAAAAGATAGATGACCAATCAATCGCCAAAACCATATAAATGTCACCTACCCCTTAAATACCTCCAAAATCAACCCAAATAAGAATAAACACTTACATACATCAAAAAAATCGATAAAACAAAACCTAAAACAACCCCCGCCATAAAATCAACATACCTATTCTCCTCCAGCTTTGCTAAAAGCAAACCTACAAAAGACAAAAGCAAACCTATATAACAAAACTTAAACAAACACAACATAACCTCACCTAACACCTCCTTCAATCCTTCTTATCCTCGCCTTCAAACCCTCTTTATTTCAATTTCCACCCTAGGATTATTCTTATCATACAAAACCCTAGAACCATCATGCCCAACAACAATTTTACAATTATCATCCTTGATAACCCCATAATCTGCCAAAATATCACAAGTAGCAGCCAAAAGATTTATAAGATCAACCCTATGTTTTGTTTTCCTGTAATAAACACACTTAAGATTAATAGGATAATCAATCCCTTTCTTATATTTCCCCGTAATTTGTCTGCCACAATCTTCTGCATATTCCTTGTACCTAGCAGACTGAGACAAAAAAGATTGCCCCGTCTTTTTATTCCTAAAAATTTGCATAGAGTTTTTCTTAGTGGCAGGATTGCCATACAAAACCAGCTGCACTTCTCAACATCCTCCTTGACCCCTTTTTATTTCGTTCTTAGTCCACATTAAATACTTGTATAAATTCAAAGCCCTTGCTTTTTTATCGCTGTATTTTACATCACTTTGATTAGGCTTATATATCCAATCAATCAATTCTAAAATTATATCTATATCTTCTACTGCTAGCTTCACGTCAAATTTTTGTTTTATCATCACAATCAGCCCTTAAATCACCATCATAATTATAGTAACAGTCAAGTATTAGTTGACAGTTACTATAACTTTCTAAAACAACATCTTCATCATATCCCTTCAACAATTTTAAGCTCTCTCTTAGAAATAAACTCAACTATTCCTTCATCTAAATCTTTTTTTCTCCTAAGAACAGTATTCACATACTTAAAACTTGTAATATTAGCCTTCTGCTCCTCTTTCAGATACCAAAGAATATATATAACCTCCTGCCAACCATACTCTTTAACAGAGTTTACAATCATACCTAAATCATTAGTGCTAGTATTATTTTTAATAAAACGATAATAATAAATAATAGTCCTCTTCTCCTCTTCGGATAAACCAGTTATATTATTATTGTCTAATTCTTTATCTATTCTTATCTTATCTATATCTATTCTATTCTTATCTATATCTGGTCTGTGAGATGATGTTAGACCTAACGTTAGGTTTTTATCCTCATACATCTTCTTAAGTTCATCTATATCTTCTGTAAAACCATCTTGATATGCGTTAATACCAACACTTAAAAGTTTTTTTCTCCAATAATAAAGCTTTTGTCTTTCAGCATTTCCAGTTTTAACCCTTTCCATACCATCTATATTTTGGTGTTTCTCCCAATTAGCAATACTTATAAGACCATCATCGCCAAGATTTATCATCTCAAACTGTTCAAATGTTTTAAGAGCAAGCCTTACGGTATTGAGCGGTTGATTGCATATAGTAGCTAACATCTCATCCGTATAATTCATGTGTTGTCCTATATAAACCTCACCACCATCATTAGTCTTACCAGCAAGGCATAAAAGCTGAATCCAAATCAGTATAATGACATCGCCCTCCGGCATAGACCTTATAAGTTTTATTTTCTCATCATCAAAGATATTAACTGATAACTTAATCCAGCTTATACCTGCCATCTAGTTTCTTAACCCCTTTCTTTGCTAACATATATAAACCAAAACTCCTGTTTTAGCCTTTAAGCTCTCTTCAATAACTTTTTCATCACTATTTCCATCTGATAAATGTAATACATATATTTTTTTAAGTTTGCTTAACCTATTCATATCTAAGGCTTCAAGCAATGTTTCTAATGATAAATGGTTTTTCACAATCCTATTTCTTAAACTTATATTTATAAGTCCTTGTTTAAAGTTATAATCAAGCCTATCTTTCACATAATTGCACTCAACCATTAGATAATCACAATCAGGAATCTTATATTTCATATAAGCCGTATCAGTTATAAAGACCAAAGACTCTCCATTTTTTACGCTTTTTATATAAAAACCTACAGGCTCATCTGCATCGTGTATTGTTTCAAAAGCTAATACCTTAAAAGTCTTTATTTTTTCAGCTTTATAAGATACAAGCTCATCTTTTTTAACCCCTCTAAAATTGTGCAATCTATGACCTTTTAAATCTAAAGCTTTACTAGTCCCATAAGTCATATATAGGTCTATTCCATTTTTTAGCATATCTTTACAAGCCTTAGCGTGATCCATATGTTCGTGAGTGACTAAACAAGCGTCTAAACTGTGCATTTTAAACCTTAATTTTTTCTGTATAATTTTATAAGGTAGTCCACACTCTAATAAGAGCGTAGACTCACCATCAGAAACTTTGTAACAATTACCACTAGAACCTGTGCCTAGAACTTCTATATTCATTAAAATGGTGCCTTATCTAAAGCTTCAAAGTCACTATCAAAGAAGTCAGATTGCCCTTCAATATTATCTTCTTCAAGCACTTCTCCAGTTTCTGAATCGACATTGCTTGGAATTTCCTTTTTTTCTTCTTTCACTTCTTCAAATTGTGCTTCTTCATTATTTTCAAGAGAATTAGTGTCAAGCTCTAATAAATTCGCTTCGTTTTCTTTTTCTTCATTAAAGCTTTCATCTACATAGGCTGTTAGCTTATCATCTTCACTCATTATTTCGCCATCATCTGAAGTATTAACAAAAGACTTAACCGCTCTATTCTTAACAGTTTTTATAGCTTGTTGATCAGGGAACATGTTATGTGCTTTAGAATCGCCTTTTGCATAACCCATATTCCAAGAATCTTTTATCTGCTCCATAGTCATATATTCTGTATACTTGACAACGCCCTTGCTATCAGTTATTACAGCAACAGCTCCAACAATATTATTTTTCGTCCATTTTGTGATGTCGGGAACATATTTTGTTATTTCAGTTATGCCTTTTTGTAAGTTGTATCCAAGCTCAAATTCATCATCTTTGTATATTGCATATCCATATACATCTCCAATATCTTGACCACTTCTTTTTGCCATAGCAACATTGCCTTGATAAGAAATAGATAGAGTACATTTTCCACCATAAGGAATAAAATAACATTGCTTTTTAGATGGATTCAATCCTTTTTGTGCCATCTCCATAACAGAATTCAATATGCTTCGTGGATCACATTTATCTATGATGCTTTTTCCTTTTTTATCAGGTTCTTGTAACAAATACCTAGATTGTTGTATAGCATTTTTAAAGCTATAATTTTCAGGCATATCAAACACACCTGATTTCAACATCTTTGTAACTTCATCAATCGCTTGATTAACTATTTGAGTTGCACTTGTACTAGTATTTTTATTTTGTAAGCTATTTGTCATTTCTTTCTCCTTAATCCTCAACAATTAATTCTTCGTCTTTACTAACTACTAACCTAACTAACTGACTATCCACTTCAGTAAGTTCATTTATTGCTTCTGCATTGTCTACAAAAATTGGAATTTGCTTTTCATATTTTTGTGATAAAGCATTTATAACATCAAGACCTGCGTTAATCTTTGCAGCATTGTTTAAAACTCCGTAAGGTACTCCCTTGAAAGTAGCTTCTGCAGTTTCTTGAATTCCACCGTTTATTTGAGTATCAAATAACTTAAACTTTACAAAAGTAAAGAAATTATTTACTTTACTACTAACTAGATCTACATAAGTCTTTGTATATTCATCACATAGATATAAGATTTTTTGTGCTTCTTCATACTCAGCACTTAGCTTCTTTTCTTCTTGCTCATATTCTTCGATTTTTGTATCTATTTTCACATTAAAGCCTATACCTAATACTTTTGTATTAATTTCATCTAACTTTTGATTTAAGACCCTTTTTTGCTCCAATAATTGGGTATTGTCTTTTTTATCTATATTTTTGATAGATTCTTCTATACTTTCAATCTCTTTTTTAATTTCTTCTTGTCTTTTTATAAGGCTTGGCATTATCTTTAAAGCCTTAGCTCTTTCAATTATTTCAAGTACTGTAAGCTCTTCTTCTTTTAGCTTTTCTTTCTTATCTTTTAATTTCTTTTCTTGGCTTAGAAGATTTTCCTTTTCAGTTTCAAACTCTTTGATATTAGATTGGTAAGATTCAATTTTGTCTTTACGTTCAAAACCCTTTTTCTCCATTTTTTCTATTTCGTTGCTTTTATGAATGTTGAAATTAGAAAGTATTTCTTGCTTTTTATCTTCTTCAAATTCTCTTCCGCATGTTGGACAATTAAGACTACCATCAAATTTTTTTGTGCTTATATCTACCCAGTCTTTTCTCATTTGTTCAAGTTCTTTATTGACATCATTTATAAGCTTCTCTTTTTCTTCAATTCGATTTTCAAGCGAATTTATACGGTCTATAGTGTTTGTTATTTCAAAAGTACAAGCATCAATTTTCCTTTGTATTTCTGTATGTTTATTCTCGAATTTTTGTATATTATTCTTTTTACTTTCTTCATAATCACTATTGATAGCGTTAAATTCTTCTTTAAGTTCTGCTATACTTTTATATTTTTTATCAAGTTCTTCTGATACATTTTTGTTGCCTGCAAGTTCCCTATCTATATCTTCAATTTCTTTCACAATCTTTTCTTTTTCATCTTCAAGTTCTTTAAAATCTTCATCAACTTTAGTACTGTTGAGTTCATCAATCCTTGCTGGTATTTCTTTAAGTTTTTCATTTATTTTTTTAGTTTTAGACTTTGACATAGCTTGCAGTTCTTCTATGGCGTATTGCTCTAAATCAAGCTCTTTTAACTCTTTATTTTCTTTTACTACATCATCTGTACTTACATCATCTACTAAGCTTAAAAGTATATTTCTTCTTTCGCTTTTATCGATTATTTCATTAAAATATAGCGGGTTTGACAAAAGATTAAACTCTTCTTCATTTATATATTCTGAAATAAATTCTTCATATTCTTTTTTCTTTTTTGGCACTTCGTTTATATAAAAATCTGTTGTATGTCCTGAAAATTCTTTGGTGTTAGATCCCCTCTTTTTCTTCCAAATTTCCTTGTATATTCTCTTTAGCTTTACTTCTTTATCATTGAATAAAAATGCACCTTCAACACTAGTTTCTACATTGTGTATATTTTCTCCATCAATGTCATATGGCTTTATGTCACAGTCCTTTCTATTAAAGCTATCCTTCCCATATAAAAGCCAGCAGTATCCATCAAATATTGTTGTTTTACCACTTGCGTTCTCTCCACTTATTGTTGTTACATTTTCGCTAAAATTTAAGCTGTAATCTTTTAATCCTTTAAAGTTTTTAAATTTTAAATTTATAATTTCAATCTCCATTTTAACCCCTTTCACCTAAGCATAAATTCTTGTTGCCTTAACTTTCTTTCTAGTTCATCATCTAAGATTCTTAATGTTGCACTGTTTGTCCTTGTTTTGCCTTGTTTATCTAAATATCCAATAATTAGTGTAAGACTATCTATATTAAGACTTCTAGCTCCTTCTCGAAGTCTTTCTTCTTGGTCTTTATCCATCAAAATTTCCTCGTACTCTTTCATAATCTTCTCCCTTTGGGTATAATACAAATATCTAAAATTTCGTTTGAGCCTATAAACATAGGCTCTTTTCTTATGCCAAAAATGCCATGCAAGAACCTATAAACATAAGCGCTATTCCGGCAGTCCTTGTTATCTCATTAGGACCACATAAAGCCAACAACATCATTAACCCCACAATAAATAGTCCTAAAACCTTATCCCTAATCCTTTCTTTTTCTGGTTTTGCTGTAAACTTCACGCAAACATCATCAACCTTACGACCATCCAACATCTTAAAAACATCACTTCTTTTTCTAATCTTTCTTTTGCTATTTTCCATATCTACTCCTCCCTTTCAAATAAAAACCTCTTAATATCTTCCTTGCTATAATAAATATTACGTTCTGATAACCTGTAACAAGGTAAACCATCAATCCTCATTTTCATCAAAGTTTCATTTCCTATCCCCAAATAGTCATACACTTCTGTCTGCTTCAAGAAATCCTTATTTCTTAAACTCTTCTTATCATCTGTAATACCGTCCTTACAATCCAAACTGTACCTATATAGACACCTGCATAACTCAATTAGCTCCTTATTCTCATTTTCAATCTCGAGAACGGCACCTACTAATTTGCTTGCTTCCATTTTCGTCTCCTATCCTAAGAACTTATTAACAAAATAAACCTGACCCTTACCAGTAATCTTTGTAGTAGTAGTCACAACATTAGTCCCATTACTATCTATATAAGACCCCTTCTTCATCTCAAACAATCCTTGCTCAATAAACACTTGCTTAGGTTGATTCCTTCTTTCTCCACCCTTGCACAAATAGCCCTTATTCCTCATCCACTTAAACAAATTATTTTGACCAATCTTCTTATCACTCTTACCTTGCCTAATAGCCTCTTGACTTATTAACTTAGCTAATTCTCCCATTAAGCATGACTTACTTGATGCTGATACTGCATCGGCGAATAATACTTTAGGTTTATCTTCTTCAATCTTTGTTTGAGCTAAGGCAAGTCTTGCTTCTGCCTTTTTCCATTGATTAGCTATTTCAATTATTGAATCAGGATCTGCTAAGATATCTTTTGCCTTTTGCTCAGTCATATAGATCCCTTGTTTTCTTATAGATGGTAAAACCTCACCAGTAACCCAATCAGAAAACTTTTCAGCTTCAGGCTTTCTGCTTTGGAAGATTAGCTTGTATAGGTTTGATTCGTTAATGAAGTTTGCTTTTTGTGTTCTTCCCAAGCTGTCGATGACGTCGGCAGTACCGACCCCATCTAGATTTAATCTAGATTTAGCATCTCTAGTATTTTTTATATCTAAAATCCTACACACATCATTCAAACTAAAATAAGGTTCATCATTTATAAGCGATGTTCTTACTTCGCCAAATTCGTTACTTTCAAAAATTTTAATATTACTCATTTCATCTCCTATGTTTACTTTTTTAATTTTGGATAACTTAAAGTGTACTTAATCCGCAAAAAAAATATCGCCAACTGGTACATTAAAATAAGCTGCATACTTTTTTTTAATATCATCACTAGGCACTCTGTAGCCTGTTTCATACATAGAGATTGCACTTACAGAAATACCAAATAATTCGGATAAACTTTTTTGAGTTTTTCCATTATTTTCTCTCAACCTTCTCAACTTATTTCCTAACCTTTTATTAACCTTTTCAATAACAACCACCCCCTTAAATCTCCCTTCTTTCATTAAAGTATAATCATAGTTAGAAGGGAGGTGAAACTATGAAAATACACGCATGTATACTCGGCAATTGGGTATGTCTTAATGATGACCCTAATTGCACAATAGGAGAAAACAAGGAATCCCCTAATATATGGTACAAACAAAATGCTGAAATATGGTCTCCTAACATTAAAGAACAAGAAGATACTTACTACCAATTAGACTATGTTAAGATCTTCTATAAAGGAGTTCTTTACAGGATAAACCCTATTTTCATCCAACTATCTGATCTTTAAAAAAGAATTATCATTTATTCTTTTTCGAATCTCTTTAATATCAGAGTCGTTGAGAACAATCTCATCGGCTCTTTTATTCTCTTGAATTCCAATAGCTTTGTTAAGTTCAAACCATTCTAACTTACTAAACTTTTTCCTAAACTCTAAAAATTCTTTTACATCATCAACTTTCATAAAACCACCCCCTTAAACTTTCTACATCTCCAATGGTATAATATAAATAAAACACCAAGGAGAAAACTATGACGAATATACCAACAACAATCTTATACTATGATAATTTAGAACTAGATGTCCCAAAACTCTGCCCACATTGCCACAAAGAAATGATTCCTACAATAATTAGCAAATCTGAACTTCAAACTTATGGTCAAAATAGGGTATTTGCTATCTTACTTAGATGCAATATATGTTCAAGTTTTTATGCTGTTGAATATATTTATAACAACCCAAGGCAAAATCCTAAACAAACCTTAGTTCCATATACTTATTCCCCAACTGTAGACTTAAATGTTCCCGATAATATAAAAAAAATATCTGAAGACTTTGAAGAAGTCTACATTCAATCTGAAACAGCTTATCAGCTTGACCTAAAACAAATAGCAGGTATGGGATATAGAAAATCTGTAGAAATACTTGTCAAAGATTTTTTAATATATAAAGACCCTGACAATTCCGAAAAAATTCTAAAATTGACCTTAAATTCAGCTATATCTAAAATCGAAAATAAGAAATTAGAAAATTTAGCCAGAATGTGTGCCTACCTTGGCAATGACCAAACCCACCCTATAAAGCTTCACCCATCAAAAGATATTGATGACTTGAGAAACTTTACTGAAAATCTTGTCTTACTAATAGCTTTTGAAATAAACTACCTAGATGGTACTCAAAGTATCTTGTCAAATTGATTCATAGGATCAACTCTTCCCACAAACTCATTATCCTTGTAGTAGTCCTTAACCTCCCTATTAAAAACTTCAACATCACTTTCTATCTCATAAGTTACTTCAACAACAGAAGTAACTTTTATTTCTTTAGGAATAAGTTTATTCCCTAACCTTTTATCAAACTCTTTCAAACAACCACCCCCTTTAAACTTTCTCAATCTCCAATGTATAATATATACAAGGAGGTGAGAATATGATTTTTAAATTTATAAATGTGATAACCCCATTAGTGTCAATAATATCGATTTTTATTTCACATTACTTAGGTATGAAAAAAAGTAACAAAAAGCTAGAGAAAGAATCTTTACAAAAAAGATATGAGACTGTATATATCCCATATATTCAGTTGCTTGCAAGGTCTTTCCCCCTACTTCCCTATCCTATAAACACTTCCGAAGTAGCAATAACTATAAATTCTATTACTTTAGAAAATATTGAATACCTTGGAAAGAATTCTTCCTTGCTAGCTATAGATTATTATTTAGCTATGTTAGACTTTTTTGAATACTGTAATGGAAATAAAGCTTATTCTAATGCTAAAGATAAAATTAATACTACATTCATAGAAATGACTCAGGAAATATTATCGGAAGCATCACAACTATCAAAAGAATTAAAACTAGCAGACATATCACAAGTTTTTTATAACGAGATTCAAAATTATCAATAACATATATTATTAACAAAGACCATAAATTGGCGAATATTGTTATTAAACAAATGTCCATTATTATCTCCTATTTTATTAATTTCTACCAATTTTATAAATTTTACCAGTAAAAATTTTACTTCCGAGCCTTAGCTTAACAAGCAAAGGCTCTTTTTTTTCTTTTTCTTTCTTACTAGTTTTCATTCATTTACCCCCCCTATATACGATATAATGTAATTATCAAACAAGAAAGGAGGTGAGTATATGAGTAATCAAGGATTTCCAAGCAATAAATATGAATACCTAACTTGTTTATATTTAAAAAAACTAGATATTTCAAAACTAACACCACAAGAATTACTAGAAAAATATAACCAAGTTTATTCAGAAATCTATGAACTTGAAAAAGACAAACATAAAGGTCATATCAAGCCTTACACACTATAAACAATGTATCTTTATTGAACGGACAGTGCATTTTATATTGCGCTGTTCTTTTATTCTTTCATTTTCCTTTATAAGTTGACCTAACTCCTGTAAATCAGGCAAGATTACTTCATCAATGATAAACTCTTTAACCTTTCCATTTTCATCATAGATAATTTTATCATCCAGATTTTCCTTATTATCAATATCTTTGTCCATTCCCACTCCTTTCTTTTTTTCCATCTTTTTTTACACCACCAAATTAAATCTCCATAATCTCCAATCTGCTATAATAAAATCAGAAAGGAGGTTATAACAATGTCTAGTAAAGTTGAATTTAGTCTTACAGAACACCAAGCAACAAAACTTTTGCTTCTTCTCATTACTTACTCTAAAGAAGGAGCTGTAGTTAGTAAAGAAGATGCTCAACTATTCAAACAAACTATTAACTCTATAAAAAAGACATATCCAAACATTGAAAAGATTGAAGAGATCCTCAATACTTAGACTTCTTCCAAACATCCAATTTATCTACAACATCCATCAGTAAATCAAATTTTTCATCTTCTGGTGTGCTGACAAACCTTGAAGAATGAATAATAAAATTACTAGTTAATCTATTTTTTATCTCTTCAACATCAGAGTCGGTCAACTTGACTTGGTCGGCTCTATTTTTTTCTACTAAATTAATCACATGATTAAGTTCAGACCATTCTGCTCTAGTGAATTTTTTCCTAAACTCTAAAAAATAATTAACATCTTTATCAATTTCTTTAATCTTCTTTTTTTCCATTTTCTCTCCTTCCTACTTAAACATATTAATTAAACTTAACAAAATACTTAGAATGCCTAATCCGATAATCATTTTTAAAGTTTTTTCTAGTTTGTCTCTATCACCTTTCATTTTTCTTATAGAATGAGTATAGTATTGATATAGTAGGGCTATGCCCTAACTATATCTATTATTTTGATGATTAACTCAATTAGCTTATCTATTAAACTGATTACCGCAGTAGCTAATGCTAATTTTATGAGTTGATCATCTTTTTTATTGTCTTCTTTACTCATTCAATCCCCCTTTCTTGATTTGTTAAGTATATTATATACACTTTAAGTGTACTTGTCAAATGTTTTTTTAAGATTTTATAAAAAAAGTTAACTAATCGTTTATTTTTAGCTATTTACATATTCACAAATAGTGTATATAATATAGAAAAATACACTTAATGTGAAAATGAAAGGAAAACTTTATGGATGTTTCGTCAAAATTAAAAAATCTAAGGAAAAATTCAAAGATGACACAACTTGAGCTTGCTAAAAAATTATTCGTAACTAAGTCAGCTGTTAGCATGTATGAAAGAGGTGAACGTATTCCTAGTACAGATGTTTTAAAAAAATATTCTGAAATATTTGATGTCAGTATAGACTACCTTTTAGGCGAACAAAAAGACCACCTAGAACCCCTAGCAAGAGCAGTAAGCATGTACACATATCCCTATATAGACGACTATATTTCAGCAGGCAGTCCTGTAAATATAGATGGCATGCAAAACCTACCACGCATACATATCCCAGATGAAATCCTCGGCAAATTTGCAGGCAGTAAGCACCTATCATTCATAAAAGTAAATGGTGAATCAATGAATAAAATAATACCAAACGGGTCAATAATTGGAGTACTTAATTACAACAGCATCTATGACCTTAAAAACGGTGACATAGTAGTATACAAAACCAAAGACAACGACTTTGCAGTCAAATACTTCTACCACATCAAAAACAAACTAATCTTCAAACCCAGCTCAACCCTAGACTGTTACTACGATAAAATCTTTGACATAAACGAAAACATAGAAATAATAGGAAAAGTAGTGTTATACTCAGTAATACTATAGAAAGGTGAGGAAATGAAAGAAATTCAAATAAAAAAGCACTTATATATAGATGAAAATTTAATAAATTCATATCTATCACAAATCTTTCAAGGTGATATAGAAAGTTTAATTTTAAATAAATCATCAAACAAATCAAATGAACACGAAAAGAACTTACAACAAAATAGCAGAAATACAGAATTTGGAACAAACTTTCCTATAATATCAGCTAAAATAGACTTAGGCAGTGAAAGTGTTACTGACACATTAAAAGACGCAAGCTCTATATCAAGTGGTCAAAGTATAAGAAAAACATATGACGCTTACGCAAAGATAAATAAATTCATAGAAACTATACATTTAGAAGAAAATGAATTTCAAAATTCTAGCATTGTTTTAATAAATAAAGAATTAAGCCTTATAGACTTTAAAAAACTAAAAACCATTATGAGTGACGACTTTTTCAAAGAAAAGGCGAAATCAGATATAAATGGCATCCAAATAAAAGAAAAACTTAATAGACAAGAGCGTAGAAGATTAAGCAAGGACAAAAAGCAAAACTCAGCAAATGAACTTAACATTCTTAAAAATTTAGTAGAAATGCTTGAATTTCTAACAAAAATAATGCCTACAGATTTAATGTTCTACACTGAAAATTTACTTATACCTATAGATGCACAAAAACTATTATGTGACCCTAAACAAATTTCTTATAAATTCAATAATGATTTAAATATTATAGGTGAAGTGATAGGAAATTTAAATTCAATAAACAGTTTTGATATTAAGGCAGGAGAATTTACAGGAATTGAATCCATGATAAATAGCATAGTTATAGAAATACTTACTAATGCATTAGGAATAAATCCTAATGACACTATATTGTTAAGACCTATAGTTTTGTATTCTCAAACTCCTCTTCAAACCTCTTTAAAAGATTATTAGAACCCTTAGAAAAATCTTCAGATTTGCTTTTTTTAGAATAGAAATCTTTCTTAAAAGATTTTATATTGTTATTAATATCTTTAGATTCTTTCAAAGATTCTTTTAAATTTTGTTTGAAAAGCTTTAATAATTTATTGCGATTCATGACTATACCCCCTCTTAGTATTTTTATACCCTTAAAAATCATGTATTCAAAAGAACATGGACCACTATTGCCTTTTTTTAACCAGAAAGGACAAAAAATGAAAATAACAAGTTACAAAGACAGAGAAGGTCAAACCCTATATAAATTTAACATCTACTTAGGCAAAGATCCCCTAACAGGAAAAGAAATAAGAACAAATAGACAAGGCTTTACAAGTAAAAAACAAGCCCAAATAGAATACGCTAGACTTAAAAAAAGAGGCATAAAATCAATATCAACCCACACCATAAACGATATATACAAACAATGGCTTCCACTATATGAAACAACAGTAAAATACACAAGCCTTACAAGAGTAAAAGGAATCTTTAAAAATCATATACTACCATACCTAGGCAACAAAAAGATAGACAAAATAACAACACCCACAGTCCAAAAACTAATAAACCAAAAATCAAAAATATTAGTAGACTTTAAACTAGTAAACATGTATCTAAATATCCTATATAAATTCGCCATAAATCAAGGCTACACAGACTTTAACCCATGTACCAATATAATCTATCCTACAAACAACACAAAACCTAAAAAAGAAGAAATAGAATACTGGACTAAAGACGAACTAAAAGAATTTCTAGAAAAAGCAAAAATAGAACTAACCACAATGTGGTATCTATTTTTTAGAATATCAACATATACTGGACTAAGAAAAGGTGAAATCCTTGCCCTAACATGGAAAGATATAGACTTTAAAAATAAAACACTAACAGTAAACAAAAACCTATCAAAAACAAAAGAAAGCAAAAAGGCAATAACAAGCCCAAAAACCAAAAGCTCCTATAGAACAATATCAATAGATAAAGATACCCTAAATAATTTAAAACAATGGCATACAGAACAATCAGAAACTGGAATAGTAAATATAAAACAATATATCTTTACGACACAATCAGGGGATTTAATAAACCTAAACAGTCCAAGAAAAAGATTTGAAAAAGTAATCAAAAAATACAAACTAAGAAAAATAAAACTCCACTCACTAAGACACACCCACGCAAGCTTATGCTTCGAAGCAGGAATGACTATCAAAGACGTACAACATCGACTAGGACATAGTACAGCAAACACAACCATGAATATATATGTCCACGTAACTAAATCCCAAGAAGAAAAAAGCGCCGAAAAATTCCAAAAATTCATGCTAACGTAACAAAAAACGTAACAATAAAAAAATAAGACAGCCTATAAACATTTAAAATAAGCTATCTTGCAAAAAATGGCGCGGCATTGAGGATTCGAACCCCAGGCCTACCGGTCCGTAGCCAGTCGCTCTATCCAGCTGAGCTAATACCGCACATAAAAAAATGGAGCGGGTGAAGGGAATCGGACCCTCGCAACCAGCTTGGAAGGCTGGGGCTCTACCACTGAGCTACACCCGCACATAAATTGAATTTTGGAGCGGAAGACGGGATTCGAACCCGCGACCCTCGCCTTGGCAAGGCGATACTCTACCACTGAGCCACTTCCGCATATATCTTTGAAATAGTAATATTTAAATAACCGAAAACAATTATGATAACTATCATTGAGGAAATTCAAAAATCTATTTCCATTTTTTTATTTTATTGAATCACAATAAAATTGGAGCTGATGATAGGACTTGAACCTACAACCTATTGATTACAAATCAATTGCTCTACCAATTGAGCTACATCAGCACATTGGATCTCTTTTGAAATCCAAAGGCTTTATCCTTTTGTAGCAATAAATGCTTAAAGGACTTTTGGCGACTTAGATGGGACTCGAACCCACGACCTCCGCCGTGACAGGGCGGCATTCTAACCAGCTGAACTACTAAGCCAGAAAATCCTAAGCCAGAAAATCTAGCTTTGCTAAATTTGTACTCCACTCGAATCTTCTCAGAACCGGACGGCTTGTTTAATGGTGGAAGTAACAGGGCTCGAACCTGTGACCCCCTGCTTGTAAGGCAGATGCTCTCCCAACTGAGCTATACTTCCAAAAAAATTATATTAGTATTATAAAAAAGTAGTAAATCCACCAGGATTCGTAATCCTATCCCTTATAGAGTTTCAAATTCTATGAATTTGAAATTTCTGAGATGAGCCAAATGGCGAATCCAGAAAACTATACTGTCGTAAAAACGGATGTATCCTCTTATACGAAGTATTAAATATATAATAATATTATACATAACTTGGTGACTCCACCGGGATTCGAACCCGGGATACCGCCGTGAGAGGGCGATGTCTTAACCACTTGACCATAGAGCCATAAATTAGGCTATATAAAATAGTCTATTTTATCAATTATATCAATATATAAATCAATTTAAAAATATAAGTAAATTTATAGTTTATTACAATAAATAAGTTAGTTAAAAGTGGTGACCCTACCGGGATTCGAACCCGGGATACCACCGTGAAAGGGTGGTGTCTTAACCGCTTGACCATAGGGCCTTATCATTATAAATAAAATTTTGTTAGGCCCCAAGGCCTAACAATAATCTGGTAGCGAAGAAGAGACTTGAACTCTTGACACTCCGGGTATGAACCGAATGCTCTAGCCAACTGAGCTACTTCGCCACATGGTTGCGGGAGTAGGATTTGAACCTACGACCTCCGGGTTATGAGCCCGACGAGCCACCAAGCTGCTCCATCCCGCGATATTGGCGCTCAGGGTGGGGCTCGAACCCACAACCTACCGGTTAACAGCCGGGTGCTCCACCATTGAGCTACCTAAGCACTCTTATTAAATTTATAAATATTTTGTTATTCTATGATAAGTCTCCTATGTAAGAGGTTACTATCTAAGTCAAATACTAAATACATTCTTATATAAATACCTCCTATTTATAATAAATAGGAGATATTTAATAAGTTTGGCAACTTCCTAATCTCCCGGGAGGTCTCCCTCCGAGTACCATCGGCGTTAGAAGGCTTAACTTCTGTGTTCGGTATGGATACAGGTGTATCCCTTCTGCTTTTGTCACCATATTTTCTTTAC
>NZ_VULQ01000020.1 GCF_009696575.1 Anaerococcus porci
AAATAGCCTTTATTCACGAAGCAGATACAGACAAACAAAAAGATGAATTGTTCTCTAAAGTAAGAAGAGGAGAAGTAAGAGTCTTATTAGGTTCTACTCAAAAAATGGGTGCAGGTACTAATGTACAAAATAAACTGATAGCCTTACACGATTTAGATGTCCCATGGAGACCGTCTGATTTGGAGCAGTTCCAAGTGGGACAAGGAAAAAAACAAGGACTATCTCAACAAATACTAACGCAAGCACAAGTATAAAATAGGCTAAAGTGACTTATCAGCTTATTTATGATATAATATATTTTAATAATAAAACGGATAAGGGGTAATAATATGGCAATTTCTTATAAACCATTATGGCACTTATTGATAGAAAGAGAAATGAATAAAGAAGATTTAAAAAGAGCTGCAAACATAACAAGCAACATAGTTTCAAGAATGAGCAAAAACTCTTATGTGAACTTAGAGTCATTAGAAAAGATTTGTTTGGCATTGGATTGCAGAATTGAAGATGTTATAGAAATTCATAGAAATGAGGTGGAATAAAATTGGGAAATCTATCACAAATCAGAAGAGCTGAAATGCTTGAATACCTAAATCATCTTAAAGAAATTCACACAGATGATGAAAGTAGGATTGCACTTAGCAAGATTGAAACAGCATTAACTGAGAAAAAATATGGATTAGTTTGGGAAGAACACGAAGAAGAAGTAGACAGACAACTTATTCATAATATACCAGTTTTTAGAGAAATAGAAGATAAAAAAATAGTAGCAGATGAAAATGCAGATTTTAATTTTCTTTTAGAGGGGGACAATCTACACTCCCTTAAATTATTAGAAAAGACCCATAAAGGTAAAGTTGATGTAATCTATATTGATCCACCTTATAATACAAAAAATAAAGAATTTATCTATAACGACACGAAAATCGGAGAGGATGACGGATACAGACACTCTAAGTGGCTTTCATTTATGGCTGAGAGATTGAAAATTGCTAAGGATTTGTTATCTGATGAGGGAGTTATATTTATTTCAATTGATGACAATGAACAGGCACAATTGAAGTTGCTATGTGATGAGATTTTTGGCGAAAGTAATCATATAACTTCTTTTGTAAGAAAAACTAAATCTATGACTGGAGACGATGGTAATGGACTAAACATACAACATGACTATATACAAATCTATGCAAAAGATAAGTTACAAATGAAACTGAGGGGCGAAAAAAATGAATTTAAAGGATATTCTAATCCTGACAACGATCCAAATGGCACTTGGATTTCTGGAGATCCAAGTGCCAGAAGTGGAGGGGAAAGCACTTATTTCCCTATAGAAAATCCAATAACAGGTCAAATCGACTACCCACCTAGTGGAAGGTATTGGGCTTTTTCAAAAGATACATTTAACAGGTATGTGAGTAATGGTCGAATAAAATTTAGAGAAAAGAAGAGAAAAAATCAAAGAGGGTTTATATTTAAAAGATATGCAAAATATAATATTAATCAATATATGACTATTCCATCATTAGTATTTAATGACAATATTTATATGAATTCAGTTGCTACAACAGAGTTAAAGATTATCTTTAAAAATTCAAAATTTGATTATCCAAAGCCTAAATCTTTAGTAAAAAAATTAACCTCACTGTTTCCAAACAGCAACTCTATAATAATCGATTTCTTTGCAGGGGAACGTGTCATAATAGTGATGGGTGCAGTTAATGTTATGAAACCAAGGGTTTCAGGAACTTTAAATAAATATATTTTGTGTATTGCTTAGAGTAATTAAAGTTGATTGCTGTAAGCAATGTATGAGAGGGGGCAAGAATATTAGTTCTTTAATAGTTGACAATTAGTTAGTATAATTACATTTAAAATAATAATAATAATTACGTATATGTAGTATTAAGCGAACTTAATTGAAATTAAAGGAGTGAACTCATATGATTAATGTTTTACCTTCACTTTTTATTTCATTACCTTTATACCTAGGAATACCAGCAATAATCCTATATTTTGTAATAAAAACAGCCGTGAAAAAGGCAATAAAAGAACTAAAAGATGAAAATATATTATAATTAAAGAAGCGTGTAGTTTATAAACTGCGTCGTGGATATAGAAAAATGTGCAACAAATCTTTTGGGTTTAGTGATAATTTTAATAGTTAAAAGCTGATAACTTCTTACATAAAAGAGTAAGATTTTCAGAAGGCATAATCCCAAAAGAGTTTATAGAATAACAGGGGGAATATGGAACAAGAGATATGTTATATGAAAAGGAGGTATGATTTATGTGGGAAAATACAGAATTAACAAAAAAGAGCTTATGAACTTTTTGATGACGGGATAATAGATACCTTTGAAGTAGGAACATTTAAGGGAGTGCAACAAATTCATCATTATATATTTCAAGATGTATTTGATTGTGCAAGAAAAATAAGGACAGTTAATTTATCAAAAGGTAATTTTCGTTTTGCTCCTGTTGGATTTTTAGAATCTAACCTGGAAGTTATTGAAAAGATGCCAGGGTCCGATTTTGATAGTATTATTGAAAAATATGTAGAAATGAATGTTGCACATCCTTTTAGGGAAGGGAATGGTAGAATCCAGTAAAATAAATATTCCATCAGAAAACTATAGGAAACAAGCAAGAAACATTGCATAATGCTGCTAAGTCCATTGAGCAGAGAATTGAAGGTTTGGGGGAAATAAAAGCTCTAGAAAACGTCAGCGCTATTCGTTTTAAACAGAGCAAGGCATTTGAACTTCATAATCCCTACCCTATTATTGGAGAAGAAGGGAATAGGAACTTTGGGGATAATGTGCTATTTAAAAAAGCCTCCTTCCAAATTCCTATCGGGGCAAATGTGGCACTAACTGGAGAAAATGGTACTGGAAAACAACTCTAATCGAAATGATATTAAACCATGAAGATGGTATATCAATATTCCCTAAGGCAGAAGTAGGCTAATTTTCCTAAAATGGGTATAAATATAACCATAATCGAAAGGTTATGGAATTTATACAGGAGGATTGTGATTACAATATTTCCAAAAACCGCTCATTACTCACTTCCATGGGAATTAAAGATGGGGATATTAACAAAAAACCATCTGTTTAAGTGGGGGCGAAATTATTAAATTAATGCTGGCCAAAAAGCTTATGGGTAGTTATAATATATTATTAATGGATGAACCAAGTAATTTTCTTGATATACCTAGCCTGGAGGCACTGGAAGTGTTAATGAAAGGGTATGCTGGAACGATAATTATTTTATTTTTAGTACTGATAAATTGTAAGTGGACCAATAAAAGGGACTATAGCTTTTGATATTAAAGGGGTGTATTAGTATGGTAGACAATGCTATTCAAATGGTAACAGAGAAATTATCTTCTTGGCCTTGCGTGAGAGGTATTATATTAGGGGTTCATGTGCAAGAGGCACCCATACAGAAGATTCTGATATAGATGTGGGAATTTATTACAATGCGTAATCATTTGACCTGATAGCGATTAATCAAATTGCTACAGAATTGAATGATGAAAGATGTGGAATTGGGAATGTAAAAGCCATTTTATAAAAGACTAGTTCAACAAATGGGACAGATTACTTAATAAATTATTAATTTTAGGAGAATGATAAATGAATGTAAAAACCTTTACTGCGATGACTGAGGCAGGCTTAGACAGAAAAGTAAATAATCTTTTAAATGGTAATTCTTTTGATGTCGTAGATATAAAGTATTCATCCTCAATTTTTTATATGTGGTAATGGTTATATACAGACAATCAAATAAAGAATAATAACTAAGCAATCAGGCGCAGTTGTGGAATTAGAGCTGCACATCAAACGGAGTGGATTGTGGTATTATAATTTGTTGTCTTGGGTGAATTTAAAGTAATCGAAATTGATTATCTGAAAGGAAGTGTAGAGTATATGAATCCAACTAGTTTAACGTTTGGAGTTTACCCATTAGGTGCGGTAGGTACACCTTCTGGGTTGGCTAAAGGACCTATTGATGATTTTGATAAGATTCAACTAGCTTTAAAGGATTTACAAGGGGATGCAAAAAGGGTAATTCCGAGAATGTACATTGTTTATACGAAAGAATGGGAATCTGAAATGTTATCCAATATAGCATTTTTTCGCGATGATAGTTTATTGGGAGACTTGTGTATAGTATTAGGTGATTGGACAAAGAAACAAGGGTCGGATATAGAACTTGATCATTGGCTTAATTTTATTAAAAAAGTAATAAACGATTTTGGCTCACATTTGGGCTCCCTTCAAATTACCAACGAACCTAATTTACCGTTTATGGAGGGGTCGAATCCGCATATTATTCAAGCATTGGTAGAAGGAGTGGTTGTAGCGAAAAAGCAAGCCCAAAAGCTTAAACTCCCAATTAATATTGGATTTGGTTCGGTACCAAGCGGTGATGCATCAGTTCCATACTTTTTGGGAGAATCTCACTAAAGAAGGAAATGATAAATTTGTTAAATATGTTGATTTTATTGGACATAATTTTTATGTAGACGTGTTTGGTGAGCAAACTCTCGCTTTACAGGAAGTGCCTTCTGTCGTGGAACATACACTTCGTAGTTTAAGGGAAGTGGATCTCGTTAAGGCTGGTATACCAAATTCAGTTCCTATACGAATTACTGAAAACGGGTGGTCTACTGGGAAAAAGTCTATTTCTGATTTAGATAGGTCTTATGAACATCAATCAAAGGTACTCGAAACAGTGATACGTACAGTCTACAGTTTACGAAGTGAACTTAACATTTCACATTTCGAACTTTTCGGACTCCGGGATGCTAATAGTTCCATAGATGATCTATTCCATCAATTTGGGGTTATGCGAGATGATTACTCACCGAAACCAGCATACTACACATTCAAGCGATTAATACGGGAATTAGGGTAATTTAATGGAGTGAAGATATATGTACGGTAAAACAATAAAAAACAACAAGTTTTTCTTGTCCTTGACAATGGTCATTGTTTTAATTACCTCCATTGTAACAATTTTTCAATTTTTTCAACCTGAAGTATTGAACATACTTCGTCGTGACCCCGAAAGATTGGCATCTGGAGAGTGGTGGAGGATTATAACACCCTTACTTGTCCATTCCGATGGTTGGGGACAGTACATTTTCAATATAGTGTGTATTATAGTAATCGGGATTGAAGTTGAACGATTATATGGAAAAATTGATTTTCTTTTTCTTTATTTAGCGGGAGGTTTGATTGGCGAGATTGCAGGCTATGCATGGGAACCATATGGCGCTGGAGCATCAGTAGGTCTTTGTGGCCTATTAGGTGGATTATATATTATTACATTGATAAGTAGGAAAAAGGTAGCAAATCCACTTTCTCTCTTGTTAAGTCTTTATATTGTTGTTGGTCTTGTCAGTTTTGCAAGTGGAAGAATCTATGTATCAATAGGACTCTTCATTATGGTTGGGGTTCTTACAGGAATTATCATGAAAAGGAAAAATCCAGAAAAATTATTAGGCACCCTATCTAGTATAGGTGGTTTCATTGGTGTGATAACTCTGTTGGTGTTTCATGATATACATGGAGCAGCAATTCTGGGTGGATCTCTCACTGCCGTTATTCTCTTTTCCCTACAAAGGTGGTCGTGACTTAGCAACTTGAATACATACGTAAGATTCTACCAGTTTATGTTAATTGTTCAATAATAATTTAATTTAACAAAAGGGCGCGATTGTTGAAAAAAGGGATAGCATTTGCTACTCCTTTTTATTTGTGTGCCCAACATGGGCAACAACTTGATGGTAAAAGCTATTTGGTAGGAACCTTTAGCTAAAAGTAAATTTATCCACAGCGACATGGAATCTGAAGGAAACTAGAGGCAAAATCCCGAACTGGCGAACAGAAGCCACATCAGGGTGAAATAAAGTGGATGAGTTTACATAACAAAACAAAGTCCAATACTACCCGAACCTTATACAGTAAATGTGACGGTTACTTGTGAGGAAGGCCGTTGTTCTTATCTAGGGAGGTCTTATGGATATGAGAAAACAGAGTATGCACCATGGTTGAAACAAGATTTGTCATGATCGTGGGAGATTTCTCTATATATACAAGTAAGAGTTTGAAAGATTTTATTTATGAATGTAATAAAGGAAAAAATATTTTTTTCACATCTGATGTAGAGCAGGCTATTAAGAGACTAAGTATAGAGTGATTAGAGGGGCGAGATTTAATTGATGCACATTAGGATTAGAAGACCAACTGAAGATGACAAAGACCGATTAGTTAAATTTTTTAAAATTGTAGTGGTCGATACCTTTATCAAGGAAGGTATCGAAGAAATGGTAGAAGATTTAGAGGAAGAAATTGAATCTAAGAAGCAATATTTAGAAAATGATCTAAAGAGCAATGGAGAACTTAGATGTTTCCTAATAGCAGAATATGAGGGCTGTATAGTAGGTACAATAGAATATGGACCTGCCAGTGACCTAATTAATAGTTGTACACATGGAAAATATAAGAACCTTTATGAAATAGGTACAGTTTTTGTAAGACCAGATTACCAAGGACAGGGTATAGGTAATTTACTATTGAATGCTATGATTCAAGAATTACAATGTAAAGGAATCAAAGAGTTTTGTATGGATAGTGGATATTCCAATGCACAGAAAATATGGAGAAAAAGGTTTGGTGAACCTGAATATTTCCTAGAGAATTATTGGGCAGAGGGTCAACATCATCTAATCTGGAAAATTAAGATTTGAATATATCATGTAAAGATGAATTCCTATAAAAATCTCTACGAGTTATTAGTAATATGACAAGTTAAATGCGTTAAGGGATCAAATCTTCCTTGACAAATATAATAAAAACAAATATTATAATATGTAGTATTAATTAAAGGAGTTTTATCATATGAGGCATAGTATTTTTAAATAACTATTAATAAAATAGAACAAGTACATTTTCCATACTAGTTAATATTTGTATGGCTTGTTAATTGTACTTTTATTTAAAAATATTCTCATAATAATAAATTTATATTTTTATGTATTATAAGGCATTGACCAGATTAAAGATATAGCACGATTATGCTATATCGAATTGTATATGTCATATTTACTTTAAGCAGTTATATAAAAAATAAGTTCCCCTGTGAAGAGAGTATTTTATCACAGGGGATTTTTATATAATTGTGGAGGTATAAAATGAAAATTATTAATATAGGAATATTAGCCCATGTTGATGCAGGAAAAACAACTGTTACAGAAGGTTTATTATACAAAGGTGGGGCAATTAATAAGATTGGAAGAGTCGATAATGGTACAACGATAACGGACTCGATGGAACTTGAAAGAGATAGGGGGATAACTATACGAGCATCTACAGTTTCATTTAATTACAATGATACAAAGCTAAATATCATAGATACCCCTGGGCATATGGATTTTATAGCTGAAGTTGAACGAACACTGAGAGTATTAGATGGAGCTGTTTTAGTAATTTCAGCAAAAGAGGGAATACAAGTTCAAACGAAAGTGATTTTTAATACCTTAGTGAAATTAAATATTCCAACCCTTATATTTGTGAATAAAATAGATCGAAAGGGAGTATATTTGGATGAAATATACACTCAAATACAGGAGAAATTAACTTCTAATCTTGCAATAATGCAATCAGTTAAAATAAAAGATAAAGGTGATTTTGAATTGACAAATGTAAGGGATGATAAAGTAATTCAAAGTCAAATAATAGAGAAGTTACTGGATATAAATGATTATCTAGCAGAAAAATATATAAATGGCGATGTCATTGCAGAAAAAGAATATAATGATGTATTTTTGGATGAGATTAATAACTGCAATCTTTATCCTGTATTTCATGGTTCGGCTTTAAAAAATATTGGAATTGACGAGCTATTATTTGCCATTACTAAATATCTTCCTACCAAGAGCTATAATACTGAAGACCTTTTATCAGCGTATGTTTATAAGATTGATAGGGATGAAAAATCTAGAAAGATGACTTTCTTAAGAGTATTCAGTGGGAATATAAGGACACGTCAAGATGTTTATATAAATGGCACAGAAGAAACTTTCAAGATAAAAAGTCTGGAATCAATTATGAATGGTGAAATTGTGAAGGTAGATCAGGTTAATAGTGGGGATATTGCTATTATTTCTAATGCTAATTCTCTGAAGATAGGTGATTATATTGGTAAGAAATATGACGGGATTTTAGATATAAAGATAGCCCAACCGGCATTGAGAGCATCAATTAAACCTTGTGATTTAAGCAAAAGAAGCAAACTGATAGAAGCACTATTTGAATTAACTGAAGAAGACCCATTTCTCGATTGTGAAATTAACGGAGATACTGGAGAAATCATATTGAAGCTATTTGGAAATATTCAAATGGAAGTAATAGAATCACTACTTAAAAGCCGATACAAAATAGATGCTAGATTTGGTGAATTGAAAACAATATATAAAGAACGACCTAAGAGAAACTCTAAAGCAGTAATCCATATAGAGGTTCCACCAAATCCTTATTGGGCATCTATTGGACTGTCAATAGAACCACTACCAATAGGGTCAGGATTATTATATAAGACAGAGGTGTCCTATGGATATTTAAATAATTCATTTCAAAATGCAGTAAAAGATGCTGTAGAGAAGGCTTGTAAAGAAGGGCTTTATGGATGGGAAGTTACAGACTTAAAGGTAACTTTTGACTACGGATTATACTATAGCCCGGTAAGTACCCCCTCTGACTTTAGGAATTTAACACCATATGTATTTTGGGAAGCTCTTCGAAAAGCAGGAACTGAAATATTAGAACCTTATTTAAAATATACAGTTCAAGTTCCAAATGATTTCTGCGGAAGGGTTATGAGTGATCTTAGAAAGATGAGGGCTTCTATTGAAGATATAATAGCCAAGGGAGAGGAGACAACTTTAAGTGGAAAGATACCTGTTGATACATCGAAGTCATATCAAGCAGAATTGCTTTCCTACTCAAATGGGAAAGGTATTTTTATTACTGAGCCTTATGGTTATGATATATATAATGGTGAGTCTATAACTAATGATATTAGAAATAATGATAATGATAGTAGCAAAGAAGGACTGAGATATTTATTTCAGAAACAAAGTGAAATTTGAAAGGAGCTTAAGTGCAATTATCAGTTAAATATGGATAAAACCTATATCTATAAAGGTTTTCACCATATGTACAAAAAAATGAACCATGGGATAAACATCAATACGTAAAACAAGAAATGGTGGTAGTATATAACTATGGATACTAAATAAGGTTTTATATATATGCTATAGCAGAGGATGCTTTAAGATCTTAGGAAGAGCTTATTATGTTTTTAGATGATTGGCTTAAACCAAATCGTGTAAACTACTCATTAAATCATTTAACAAAAATATTTAAAGAGGAGCTAGTTAATAATTAATATTATAACAATACATGAAATCCTTTCAATAGAAGCTCAAGCTGAAGAGGAAATAGGATTATTTGATAATCTATTTTCCAATAAAGACATCAAGCTAGATGAAGATATTGTTCATAAATATATTGAACGTATTGATGTATATGATAATGAAACTATAGAAATTAGCTTAAAAGGCTTTTTAGGTGGAAGGGAGATGAGGTCAAATGATTAATACTGCTATTTATCTTAGAATATCCGTACTTGAAAAAGGGAATCTAGGGCATACAGAAGACACTATAAATTCTCAAAGAAATATTATAAAGAACTTCATCTTTAATGACCAAGAGCTTAAAAAGACAAATATAGAAGAATTTATTGATGAGGGCTATAGTGGTAGCACTACTTCAAGACCAGGCTTAGACAAACTTCTTTTAAAGGTAAAACAAGGAAAGGTAAACTGTATCATAGTAAAAGATATGTCACGATTTATGAGAAATTATATAGAAATGGGTGATTATCTTGAAAACATCTTTCCTTTTATGGGAGTTAGATTTATAGCAATCAATGATGGCTATGATAGTAGTAATGAAGTTCAAAATGGAACTGAATTAGATATTCAATTTAAAAACCTTCTTAATGATTATTATAGTAGGGATATTTCAGAGAAAATGACTACTGCTTTACTTGTGGCGAAAAGCAAGGAAAATACACCTCTGGAACTCCACCCTATGGATATTTGAAAGACCCTGAGGATAACTATAAGCTTATAGTTGATGAAAAGGTAGCTGATAATATTAGATATATGTTTCAACTTATCCTTGAAGGACATACCCTGAATGAAACTGCAAAGATTCTTAACAGTGAGGGCGTTATTACAGCAAGGGCAAGGAGAAAAGAGATAAAAGGCTATGATGCCTATGCTAATAGGTGGGAATCTACTGTAGAAGATACAATATGGTCTCACAGCATGGTTAGAAGGATATTAAAAAACGAAACATACACAGGGACTTTTGTCTTTAATAAATCAAGCAAGAGTAAGCTAGATGGTGGTAAGGTTATATATCACCCTAAAGAAGAATGGATAAGAATTTTTGATAATCATGAAGCTCTTATAAGCAAAGAAACCTTTGATGAAGTTCAAGAAATATTAAAATCTAGGCATAAAAATAGTTTTATAGGAAATAAGAGTAAGTATAAAAATAGTCCTCTTGCAACTTTTGTAAGATGTAATAAATGTGGTTATAAGATAAGATTTGGTAAAAGTTCTAATGGGAAAGAGTTAATAGGTATAAATCTTTACTGTTATTACTGTAGAATGCTTGAGCAGGAAGAAAAACTACCTCATTATAAGGAATTAGAAAAAGAGGTATTTAGAATCCTTAAGGATAAGTTTCATACAGATAAGACAGAAAAGAAAAAACTTCTATATGAGCAAAAAGAACTTTATGACAGGAATGACCAGCTATCAAAGAAGAAGAGGATAGAGTTTGAAAATTATAAGTTTGGTAAAATTTCAAGAGAAGATTTTGTAGAAATAAAAAATCATATACAAGAGTCTGATGAAGAGAACAAAGAACGTATCCAAGCAATAGATGAAGAGCTTAAACAAGCTGGAAGCATAGATAACCTTACTGAAGATATTGTTAGGAAGTATATCAAAACAATTTATATTTCTGGCAAGGGTATAGAAAGAATAGAATATCAATAGTAAAATAGAAGGAGATCCACTATTAGGGTCTCCTTTTCCATAAAGTTTTGTAAGGAAATTAAATGAATAGGAGTGTGCGTATGTCGGATAACAAATGTATTATTAAAAAAGAACAAGAATACTTATACGGGTTATTAGATTCTACAGCTGCTATTAATGTAGATAGATTTAAAATAAAATGGATAGAAGAAAATAAATATATTTTAGGTGTTTCTTCAACTGATCCAAAGAACATGCTTGGTAAAGTTTCTAAATATCTAGCGTTTAACACAAGTATATATGAGAATGATTTTTCTATTAAGTATTCTTTAAAAAAGGCACTACATATTTGGTATGATACTAATTTGTCTTCATCATTCGAGGCTATTTCGAATGATAAATATAGTGATGAAAGATTATTATATTATTATATTGAAAATGCAATATTTCGTATAACTACTCTCTGGGACATACTAGCTAACATTTATAATATATATTATGAGATAAATATTAAAAGTAGAGATATATATTATAAGAAGTTGTTATGCATTGACAAAAGATATTATAATGAACATAAAATACATGAAATAGATAATTATAAGGAATTAAGAAAAGAAATGTGTGAATTGAAAAGATATATTGAGCAGGATTGTAGAGACAACGGAGCGGTAGATGATGAAACTTGGAAGGGCAATCATCGATATTTATCTGATTACAGGAATCAAATGACTCATAGAAATTCACCTAATGTAACAGGAGTTTTAGGTCAAGAATTTAATATGAAAACTCCACCAATATATCTTATTAAAAGGACCAGTGAAGATTACTCATATATTATTAATAAGCTAGCTAGCTTAACCGAAAAAATTGAATCTGAACTAGTCAAGTCCAAAATCTTGTGTAAAAGTTCCTAGTACAATGTTTGCTATTTTCTAAAGTTTTATGTAAGTTCTTGTAGCACCTATCCAATCTTCATGTTGATGCATCAACATGGCCCCGATTAAACGAGTGGCTGAAGCTGTATTTGGAAAAATGCGAACAACTTTTTCTCTTCTTCGTACTTCCTGATTGAGGCGCTCTAAGAGGTTGGTACTGCGAATCCGTGTATGTGCTTGGCCAACGATTACATATTGGAAGGCATCCTCAAAGCCTTCATCCAAACATGTACAAGCAATTTGATATCCTTTTTCTTCACTAAATTGTTCTAGTATCTCATTTTTTAAGGCTCGGGCTTGCTCAAGGTTTGTGATTCGAAACAGGGCTTTTACTTGTTCTCTGAAAAGAGAGGAGTTCTTCTTGGGGACGGTAGCAAATATGTTTCTTACAAAATGGACTTGACAACGTTGCCAAGAAACGCCTGTAAAACACTTACGAATCGCTTGTACTAGCCCTTTGTGAGCATCAGAGATGACGAGTTGAATCCCTTTCAACTCTCTTCTCTTTAGGTATTCAAAGAAATGGGTCCAAGTCGCTTCGCTTTCGCCTTCTTGGATGAGAAAACCTAGAACTTCTCGTTCTCCTTCTTCATTGAAGCCAATGGCAATATGACAGCTTTTAGAAACCACACGAGAATTTTCTCGGACTTTTATATACAAGACATCCGTCATGAGATAAGGATAACTTTTCTCAAAGGGAGCATTTCTCCAGTTTTCTACGATATCGTCTAATTCTTTTGTGAGGTTGGAAACAAATGATTTAGAGATGTTTTTCCCACATAATTCTTCCACTACTTGGCTAACTTTTCTTGTAGAGACGCCAGAGATATACATCTCGAGCATGGCCGCTAAAAGCGCTTTTTCATGTCTTTGATAACGATCGAAGATGTCTGTAGAAAATAGGCCATCTCTGGTACGAGGAACACGCAAAGTAAGGCTACCAATGCGAGTTGTGTACTCTCTGTCATAATATCCATTTCTTGAGGATACACGATTTTCATCCCTCTCATAGGCGCCAACGCCAATATATTGATTCCTCTGTTCTTCCATAAGTTGGTTAAAGACGGTAGTTAAAATATTCTTTGAAAGATCATCTTTTACAGAGCCTTCAATTAATTTTTGGATTTCTTCTTGTTTTAAGGTAAAATGTACTTGTGTCATGGTTCTCCTTTCAGGTATGTTTTGTAGTCAAAAACATTGTACCTTAAAAAAGGGGGCCATGACCTTTTATACTTTTACACAATTATATGGACTTTATCTCTGAACTTATAGCATAATATAAAGATTCAATTATATAATACAATTTAATTTTTAAATCAAAAATCATTAAAATATTTATCATACCCTTGACACGAGAGGGTTCAGGTACAACAGGTCATGCAGTTATGGAATTAAACAAAGAAGATGGTGGAAATAGGAAATATATTCTTTGTACTAACAATGAAAACAATATTTGCGAAAAAATCACTTATCAAAGAATGAAGAATATACAAGAAGATCTACCTCATAACCTTAAATACTATAAAACAGAATTTATACCTAAACTTTCAGAAGATGAGGAGATTTTATCTTCCAAACTTCTTGATTATATCAAGGAAATGGTCGAGCTTGAAAATATGTGTGAGATTGATGGCAATAGCAGAAGAATTATTTTATCTGATGAAAATTTAAAGATAGCACTTACTGAAATGGAAGAAGGTGGTGTTTTATATATTCCATCATTCATATTGCTTAACAATGAAATCAAGGATAGTATCGAGGAAAGGAAACTTGAAATTGTTACGATCCCAGATTATTATTTCACAGAAGAATTAAGAGAGGTGAACGAATTATGATGTTAGATTTATTTGATTTTCAAACAGATGCCAAAAACTATCTTTTGGATAAAACGACAGATCCAAATGCAAAAAGAAAAATCATTGTAAAAAGTCCGACCGGGTCTGGCAAAACAATAATTCTACTTTCTTATATTTATGATTATCTTCTATGGCAGGACCCTAACAAGGTATTTATCTGGCTTACTCCAGGAAAGGGAGATTTAGAGGAACAATCAAAGGACAAAATGGACAAGTTTATTCCTCATGCAAAATCTGCTAATATACACGATGCTCTTCTACAAGGTTTCAAGGGTGGATATACCTATTTCATAAACTGGGAAATGATAACTAATAAAAAGAATAATGCACTTAAAGATAGTGAAAAGAAAAATCTTTTTGAAAGAATTGCAGAAGCACATAGGGAGCAACTTTCTTTTATTACAATTATTGACGAGGAGCATTTGAACAACACCTCTAAGGCAGATGATATACTTTATGCCCTTAATTCTGATAGAGAAATACGAGTATCAGCAACAACTGTCAAAAACCCTATGGCAGAATTTTATGAAATTCCAGAAGAAGAGGTAATAAATTCTGGTTTAATTACAAAGGCACTTTACATCAATCCTGGTCTTGAAGCAGACGAGATGGACGACCTTGAAAGTGAAACTATCTATCTCATACAAAAAGCAGATGAAAAGAGAAAAGAAATTAAAGCTGAGTATGATAAAATAGGAGGAAAAATCAATCCTTTAGTCATTATACAATTCCCAGATATGAGTGAGTCCTTAGTTACTTTTGTAGAAGAATATCTCACAAACATGGGTTACACCTATAAAAATAAAATGCTTGCTAAATGGTTAAGTGAGGAGAAAATAAATACACTTGATGTTACAGACGAAGACTCTAAATCAAACTTTTTAATTATGAAACAAGCTATATCAACTGGTTGGGATTGTCCGAGAGCAAAGATTCTTGTAAAACTTCGTGAAAATATGACAGAAACCTTTGAAACACAAACAATAGGACGCATAAGGAGAATGCCAAGAGCAAGGCACTATGACAATGACCTATTAGATTTTTGCTTCCTCTATACTTTCGATGAAAAGTACAAAGAATCTGTAATACAAGGTGGAAATGCCTATGAAGTTAAGAGGTTATTTTTAAAAGACAAGTGTAAAGATTTTGAACTTATTAAAGAATATAGAAATAAAGACTATCAGTTTGTAGATGAAGTATTAGTTCGAGATAGAGCTTATGACTATTTCAAAGAAAAATACAAACTAACCAACATTAAAAAGGACAATGAAAAATTATTAGAGTCTTATGGCTTTATAATGGGAACAAAAGTTATATCTACCTTTAGAACTGGTAAGTTTATAAAACTCAAAGATATTGTTGATGAAAAGCAAGGCGAAAATAGGGAGATTGCCTATGAAGTTTCAACTCACGATCATGGAATTGATTGTTTGCACGCAGTTGATATGATTAAAAAAGTTACGGGTGTGCCATCTAACAAAATGAGGGCAATTCTCCAACATCTTTTCCATAAAAATATACCATCAAGCAAGAAGTTGTTAAATCTTTCCAATCGTGAGTGGTACGCTTTTATGATAAATAATGCCTATAAACTTAGAGATGACTTTTTAGATTTAGCTGCAATTTCTAATGCAAGACAAATGCAAATCTTGGATAAGAAAACTGAAAAATGGAAATTGCCTTTAGAAGATTTTTATAAGTATCTTCCGTATGAAACAGAAGTAGCCCCATATGAGAAAAATGCTTATAAAGAATACAACACATCTATGACAACATCGGGGTTTAGATCGACTTCAGAACAACTCTTAGAAAACTATCTTGAAAGTAGAGATGATGTAGATTGGTACTATAAAAATGGAGATACAGGTAGGCAATATCTATCAATTATTTACGGTAATAATCTAAGCAAAGAATATCTTTTTTATCCAGACTATATAATCAAAAAGAAAAATGGAGATGTATGGATAATTGAAACTAAAGGTGGAGAAAGAAAAGGTGTAAGTAAAAATATTGATAAGCAGATCGAAAATAAATTCTATGCTTTTAAGGATTATGCAGACAGGCATAAAATAAATTGGGGGTTTGTAAGAGATAAAGATACAAGACTTTATATTAATAACACAGACTACACAGAAGAAATGAATAATGAGAATTGGAAAAGACTAGAAGATTTATTTTAATGAGGTGTTAAATGATAGAAAACAATGTTCCAAAAGTATTTATATCATATTCGTGGGAAAGCAAAGAACACTCTGATTGGGTTAAATCTCTAGCAGATAAATTATTAGCAGATGGTATTGAAGCCATAATAGATAGCTATGATGTAAGTCCAGGGGATAGACTTACAAAATTTATGGAAAGCTCGATAAGAGATAGTGATTATGTAATTATAATTTGCACTGAAGAGTATAAAAGGAAAGCTAATAATAGAGAAAAAGGTGTAGGTTATGAAAGTCATATAATATCTGCGGAACTATACAATAATCACAATGATAGGAAGTTTATTCCAATCATTAGACAAGGAGATTTCAATACTGCTTTACCTACTTACCTAGACGGAAAACTTGCAATAGATTTAAGAGGTAATCCATTTAATGAAGATTCATATAAGGATCTTATTGCATCGATATTTAAAGTTAAAAAGAAACCAAAAGTAGGTATAAGATCATATTATGTTGATGAATATGAACCGATAACAATTGAGGGAGAGGATATAAAAATCGTAGGCATTATAACAAATGAAGTTACCTTGCCAAGAAATGATGGAACAAGAGGTTCTGCTTTATATAGTATCCCTTTTAGATTATCCAGCAAACCAACTAGCACATGGTCTGAATTGTTTTTAAGAAATTGGGATTACCCACCAAGATTTACATCAATGCATAGACCTGGAATAGCTAGAGTTGATTCTGATAGAATTATTTTAGATGGAACAACAATCGAAGAGGTAAAACAATATCATAGAGATACCTTGATTTTGTGTGTAGAGAAAACAAATGAAGAAGAAAAACAAATTAGAAGAAGAGAAGAACAATTAAAAAGAAAGAAGCAAGAAGAAATAGAAAATCATTATAGAAACATAAATGATATTTCAAAAGACATAAGATTTTAATTGCACAATGATTTATACCTTGAGAGAGGAGGTAAACTAAATTGATGAAAACACTTGGTATGTTATTCATCATCTGCTTAACAGCATCAATTATGATGGTGAATTTTATACTTATTATACCGAAATTTGGCTCGAAGTATTTCGGCGCACCTGATGATATCAAAGTTATGATGAGTAAGTTGCCAGATAAACCGATTTGGGTCAATATAATCGGCGTACTTATCATGATACTTGGATTGCTAGCCATTGCAGCCGTTCTGGTCTGGGCAATTGTTGATACAGTAAAATTTAGTTTAACTTTTCAGCAAGCCTTTGTTAGATTTTTAATACTATTTGAAGGATATAAGCTTTTTGATATTATATTTTTTGATTATCTCATGCTTACCAAGTTAAAATTACCAACTAAAGTTTATCCACAGACGGTTGGAGCCAAGGGATATGATAATTTTGGGTTTAATGGGAAAAGTCAGATTGCAAAAATTATAATCTTCTTTTTCGTGAGCCTAATTTTGGCATATTTACTGACAGCTTTGGTTTAACTAAAAATTCATAACTTGTAATGTTCAATTCAACTTCTTGGCTATTTGTTTTAAGGGGATGTAGCTTAAAAAGAACCAATTATCAGAAATAGATATAAGCCATGAACAGTTTATATGCGTAGCAAAGAAGACAAGGAGGTTTTTATGAATATTAGAGAATTAGTTATAAATAATGCAAATGCAAATTACCCTAATAATGATTATGTAAGTGAAAGGGTCGAGAAAGAATTGCATTATTTTGAGAAAAATAAGTAGGGATGAATTTTATAATTAAATATTTAGCAGGTAAAAATTTTATAAGGAATTGTTGCAACTTTACTTTATATATTCGGCTGATAAAGTTTCTGATATTAGTTCTGCAGTAGGATACAGCAGTCAGTCCAAGTTTGGCACAGCTTTTAAGAAACATTTTGACGTTTCAGCCCTTGAATATAGAAGGTTTAATAAACTAAAGGAGGAGAAAGATAAGTGATAATAGATACAAAAATTGGAAAGCTTTATGGACAAAAGGATGAGGATTCAGGTGTATATTCAATTTTAAGCATAAATTATGCTAGGGCAGAAAGATTTGAATATCCGACATTAATTCAAGACTATGACGATAAGGAAAAATTTATAAATAGAGAAGGAACTTTTGCCTTTCCTCAAAAATCTTACCCCCTTTTTATGAATGTATTTTTAAAGCATTTTATGATGCGACCTGAATTTTTACCAATCAAGGACCAAAAGACTGAAGATGCCTTTGTAGTAAATATTTGGACTGATGGTTTTGAAGAAAAGAAGCCGGTTTTGGTTTTTATCCACGGTGGCGGAGAGGGTTCAGGAACTGTTCCCATGTACACTATGAAAAATCTTGCAAAAAAAGGCCTTGTTGCAGTTTCTATAACATATAGGATAGGAAACTTTGGCTATATGCCAACTTGGGAGGGTGAAGATTTTTCTGCAAATCTCACTTATTTTGATCAGCAAAAGGCCCTTGAGTGGATAAGAAAAAATATAGGTTATTTTGGTGGGGATGAAGAAAATATTACTCTGATGGGCCACTGCGGTGGAGGACTTGCAGCCCTTTATCATTATTTGAATCCTATATCCAATAAATTATTCGATAAGCTTATAATTTGCTGCGGCAATCTTCCCATGCTAAAAAGCCTTGATCAGGCAAAAAAGACCTACTATCAAATGTTAAAGGATAATAAAATAAACTCTCGAGAAGAATTAAAAAAGATGCCCAAAGAAAAGTTTATGAAGATAAGAAAGGGACAAAATGATGTTTTGGACGGGAAATTTTTTGCAAAAGATCCCTTACAAGTCATACAGGACCTTGATTTTCCAGAAAAACCTATTTTGATTGGCAGCAACCAGGATGAATTTTCCATGATTGAAATTCCTATTTATTACAAATTTTTAGGAATTGCAAAAAAAGAAAAAGATTTGAAAAATACTTTAAAGAAAAAATATGGAAAATATGCTGAAAGGTTGGAAGAAAGCTTTAAGCCCCTATCTAAGGACCATATAGATCTGCAAATACAAATAATGGAACTTAATATCTTTCACTCCAGCGCCTTGTATTTGATGGAAAATTTTTCAAAGAAATGCCCTGTCTATGGCTACAGATTAAATGAAGTGCCAAATCTTTATGATGGTTTAAGAGGGGCTTATCATGGAGCTGAGCTTGCCTTTTTCTTTGGAAATTTGGACAAGATGAATATAGAAATCAGCGAGGAAAATAAAAGGGCCAGAGATTTAATTCAAAAAGATTGGTTGGATTTTGTAAAAAGAGGAAAAATTGAAGGAAGAGTTCTTTTTAATGAGAAAAAAGAAATAAGCCTTTATGAAAATCAAGAAGTTACAACAATTAGATTTCCTCAAGCAGACCTCATCGACGATTTATATGAAAGTGGAATTTTTGAAAAAGAAAGGGCAGACTATATAGATAAAAGATAAATAGAAAGATTAAAAGGTTAGTGCCTAAGATTGATGTGCACCCATAAGACTGGACACAATATTTAAATAATTATTATTACATGGATGTTAGCCTATATTTTGTAGGTGGCATCCATTTTGTTTTGGATTTAATAGCATAACAAGAGTGTTGGGTGGCTTTATTTAATATTTTAACTGTTTATTAGATGATAAATGATTTCATTCTGATAGATTATTCGTTTTTGTTTTTTAAATAATAGCATAGCAGAGGTTTTAGTATGTGTTTTAAAGGAGAATACAAACATTTTAAAGTTAACATTTAAGTCGAGAGAGAAACTTAAAGACGGGGAGAGGATATCTTCATCGTCTTTTCATTTTGTAAGAAAGGAGATTAGTATGAAAAAATTAGAACAAATAAGACAAGAGTCAAAAGAAATAAAAGATAAAATTGACGATACAGAAGAAAGATTAAGGCAACTAAAAAATCAAGAACAAAAGATATTAAAACAAGACATAATAAAAAGAAGAAAAGAAAGAACTCATAGGCTAATAACAAGAGGAGAAATTTTAGAAAGCTTTATAGAAAATGCAGAAGAACTAACAGATGAAGAAATAAAAATCCTACTAGAAGAAGCAACAAAGACAAAAGAATTTAAAGAAACACTAAAAATAATGAGAGAAAATTAGAAAAATAAAATCAACAAATCTCCCTTAGATTTTCTAAGGGCGCAATTATACACCCTAAAGGGTGCTTGCGTGCCTTTAGAGCCAAACCCTTGCAGGGAGCAACAACCATTCGCTTTTTAAAAGTCAAGGGTAAATAAACTCGCTGAGGCTCGCCCTTGACTTTTAAAATTTGAAATGAACAAAACAATTAAGCCGACATACTGAAACAACAAAAATTAATTCAGTAGTCGGCTTTTTCTATTCTATCAGGGTCTGCCCCTGCCAATCATTCACCACGAGCTTGCGAGTGGATTGAATGATTAGGCAAAGGGTATTTCAAAACGCTCATTCACAAAGTGGATATAAAAATCTATTAAGCCTCCACCTAAAACAAAAAAAAGAAAGGAAGTGATAAAAATGGCAGACAGTTTTCATTTTTCAGTAAACATAATATCAAGAGGAAAAGGCAAAAGTGCAGTAGCAAGTGCAGCATATATAAGTGGAGAAAAAATAAAAAATGAATGGGACGGAGTAACCCATGACTACACCAAAAAACAAGGAGTAATTAGCAAGGAAATATTTTTACCAGATCACGCACCAGAAGAATATAAAGACCGAAAAACCTTGTGGAACTCGGTAGAACTATTTGAGAAAAATTCTAATGCTCAACTTGCAAGAAACTTTATCATATCTTTACCAAAAGAGTTAAGCATAGAAGAAAATAAAAAGATGATAGAAGAATATATTAAAAACAATTTTGTAAAAGAGGGAATGATAGTAGACCTAGCAATTCATGATGAAAGTAGAGATGGAAATCAAAACATTCACGCTCATATAATGACCATATTAAGACCAATAAATGAAGACGGAACATGGGGGCAAAAAAGTAAAAAAGAATATATCCTAGATGAACAAGGAGAAAAGATTTTAAACAAAAATGGAAAACCTAAGACAAGAAAAGTAGAACTAACAACCTGGAACGATAAAGGCAATGTAGAAAAATGGAGAGAAAATTTTTCAAAACTTTGTAATGAATATCTAGCAAAAAACAAGATAGAAAAAAGAGTAGACCATAGGAGTTTTAAAAGACAAGGCATAAAACAAATACCAACAATACATCTAGGAGCAAGTGCTAGTGCAATGGAAAGAAAAGGGATAAGAACGGAAAAAGGAGATATAAATCGTGAAATAAAAAAACAGAATGAACTATTAAAAAACATAGGCAATGAAATAAAGAAAATAACATCTTGGTTAGCAGGCTTTAAAGATAAGCTAAAAGAATCATATAGGGAATATAAAGACCAAAGTAAAAAGCAAATCGAAAATGAATCAGGACTCTTTAACCTCTATGAATATTTAAGCTTCTATCAAGAAATGCAAGAAAATAATAGAGCTGAATTATCATTTTATGGGAAAAGAAACAAAGCAATCTATGATCTAAAAAGATATGCAAGTGGAATAAATTATCTAAGAGAATATAAAATAAAAACTATATCAGACTTACAAGGGCATATAAATACCCTAAGAAGCAAAAACTCTGAAATATATAAGACCATAAAAGAAAACAGTCAAAAGATAGAAGACCTTAATAAGTGCTTAGCCTATGCAAAGACTGTAAGAAAAACAAAAGCAACCTACCAAGAATATGAAAGCAAGAAAATATTCAAAGAAGGCTTCTACAAGAATAATCAAAAGGAAATAGACCAACATATAAGGGCAAGAACATTAATTGAAAAAATCAGTGGAAAGAAAAATTTAAGAGAAAAAGAATGGTTAGGAGAAATTAAAAACTTAGAAGATGAAATCAGTAAATTAAATACAGAGTCAGAAAAGATAAGGGAAAGATACAAGGAAATAAATCATATTAAATATGCAGTAGAAGTAGTGAATAAAGAATATGGTATCGACCTATCAATAGAAATTGACAAGGCGATTAAGAGAGGAGAAAAAGAAAGTATCATAGAAAAGATAAAAGAATATAAGCAAAACAGTGATAGCTTTAATAAAAAAAGACAAATGACTAAAGACTATTACAAAAATCAAGAAAGATAAGACCTGGTAAAAATATCTTATCCAAGTTATAATATGACCAAGAAAATAAAGGCAGATCTAGGAGGTAATAGAGATGAATAAAAGGCAAGAGCTAATAGATGAACTCATAAAAGCAAATCAAGATGGAACATACAAAACATATAAAAGCACAGAAGAAATAAAAGCGATGAGCAATGAAGAAATACAGATAATATATTTCAACATGAAAAACTATCTATCAGACAAAAGGACACACATAAACTACTAAAGGTGGAAAAGCAAAAGGACATCCAAATGAAGAAGATTGTTATAGAGTATTAAATGAAATCAGAAAACTAATAGAAAAGAAGAAATAGAGATTAGATGTTTTTATAAAATCAGAATTTGACAATTTGGAGGAACGAAATGTTAAAAGGAATTGGTTATCTATTATTTGGTATAGGTTTAGGTTTTATGTCTCCTAAATTTATCAAGCAATATAAAAAAGACAAAAACATTGAAAATACACTTGAAGTTATTGGAGTTTTATTATTAGCAGCTTCAAGCATTCTTTTAGGTGTTTTGGAATTTATGTAGAATTATAAATCCCAGTTTGCCAGATTAACAACTAAATAAAAACAAGCAAAGGGAAGTATAGAAAAATTGAAGCCTATACTTCCCTTTTTTTAATTCAAACAAAGGAGAGAAAACATGATAAACGAGGAAATAAGCAAAGAAGCAGGTCAAGCAGCACAAACCATAATAACATACACAATAAAGGCAGCAAAAGAATCAATCAACCTAGACAAAGAAATACGAAAAAAGATGAATGAAACTTTAGAAAAAGCAAATGGAAACCTAAAAAGTCTAGTGGGACGAGAAACAAAAATAAAAGACTTATATAAAAAAGGACAACTAGAAAATATAAGCATAGATCAAAGCGACCTCAAAGACTTAAAAAAAGAACTAAACAAACTTGGAGTAAAGTTTTCAGTAATAAAAAACAAAGAAAGCAAAAACTATGAAGTATTTTTCCAAGCCAAAGACATAAAAGTAATGGAATATGCCTTTAAGCAAGTCATAGCCAAAGAAAATAAAAAAGAAAAAGAAAGTATCCTAAAGCAAATAAAGAAATATAAAGACCTATCCAATAAAAAGGATAAGACAAAAGAGAAAGTCAAAAGAAAAGTAAAAGAAAAAGTGAAACCAAGTAAAAAAGATATGACCAGAGAAATTTAAGGGAGTAACGAAAAGTTACACCCTTAGACCCCCACAATAACAAGACTTCTAAAAAGCAGAAATCCAGAATTCCGAAAATCGGAAATCAAGAATTTCGATTATCGAAAGTCAAGAAAGGAGCAGATATGGCAACAAACAAAAGATATTATTGGATAAAATTAAAAGAAGAATTTTTCACAGACAAAAGGATAAAAAGATTAAGAAGAATATCGGGAGGAGATACCTACACGATAATCTACCTAAAACTTCTACTACTAAGCCTAAAAGATGAGGGCAAACTCTATTATGACGGAGTAGAAAGTGATTTTATAAAAGAGTTAGCACTAACCATAGATGAAACAGACGATGATGTAATGGTTACAGTTAATTATTTAATCAATCAAGGCTTATTAGAAGTTGTAACAGAAAATGATGAATACTATTTAACTGAAATACCAAACTTAATCGGATCAGAAACAGCATGGGCAGAGAAAAAAAGAAGATACAGACAAAATAAACAGAGGACATTGTCCTTAATGAGTCCAACCCATGTCCGACAAGAGATAGAGATAGAGAAAGATATAGAGATAGATAAAGAGAGAGAGGGAGAGATAGAAAAAGATAAAAAGTCCACCCCCATATTTTATGGAGAATTCAAAAATGTAAGGCTAAGCCAAGAAGAATATAAAAACCTTAAAGAAAAATTAAACTCACACACAGAAATAATGATAAACAAACTATCAAGATACATGAAAAGCAGTGGCAAAACCTATAAAGACCATTATGTAACAATCCTTAATTGGTATGAAGAAGATAAAGACAAACTAAGACAGAAAGGTTTAAATAAAAAAATGAACTATGATGTAGGAGAATCTTTATAGATAAAAAGAGGTGGAAAGGCACTATTAAAGACTTTAAGTCTAAAAAGGTATAAAAGTATGCCAGAGATAATAAAAATATAAATATGACACTTTAAAGGCGATTAGAAAATTAAAAATCTAATCGCCTTTTTTTATTGCAACAAAATGGAGGAATTATATGGAATTAAAAAAGAAAAAACGAAGTGGAAAAATCAACTATGAAATAAAGCGAGTATATGTAGGCAAAAAGCCGATTGAAGAAGTGTTTGAAGATATTATCGAGCATGTAGTCGAAAGAAACTTAGAAAAAGATAGAGAAAATAAACAAACGCAAGCGTAAGTATTGATTGACTAAACGGGAGTATTTTAGTATAATTAAATTATTGAGATAGTCCTGTTTAGGGAAAGGAGATTGAAATTGAGCAGGACTAAAAAATATGTAGCAGGACTTTATTGTAGACTATCAAAAGACGATGGAAACTCAGTTGAGAGTATGAGTATATGGTCACAAAAAGTAATGTTAAAACAATTCGCAGAAAGTAACAGTATAGCCATTTATGATTATTATGTAGATGATGGATATTCGGGAACAAACTTTGAAAGACCATCATTTAAGAAGATGATTACTGATATTGAAAACGGAAAAATAAATTGTGTTATAACAAAAGACTTATCAAGGTTAGGAAGAAACTATCTTCAAAGTGGAGCATATATCGAAATGTACTTTCCACAAAAGAACATAAGATATATTGCAATAACAGATGGTATAGACACATTAAATAGCAATCAAAATGATATTATGCCATTTAAAAACATTCTCAATGAAATGTACGCAAAGGATACTTCCAAAAAAGTTAAAAGTGCAATTCAAAGTAGAATGAGAGAGGGAACATATATAGGCTCTAAAGCTCCATTTGGTTATCTTAAAGACCCTAATAATAAACGCAGATTAATCATAGATGAGAAAACTAAACCTATTATAGAACTCATTTATAAATTGTGTTTAGAGGGTAAGGGTACTCAACTTATTAGCCAGGAGTTGATGAAGAGAAAAATTCCAAGACCAAGTGCTTTTGTTGAAAATGCTGAAAAGCTTTATGGACTAACAGAAGAAAATAAATATCAATGGTCACATAGAATGGTGTTAAATGTTTTGCGAGATCCAGTTTATTGTGGAAATATGGCAAGAAATAAAAGACCTACCTTATCATTTAAGAACTCAAAAAGAATGTATATTCCTAAAAGTGACTATATTTATGCTAAAGATACCCACGAGGGAATAGTTAGTGAGGAAATATGGGAACAAGTTCAAACAATGGTTGATAAGAGGAAGTGTAACAATAAAAAGGGACTCTATTATGACAACATTTTTCAAGGACTTGTAAGATGTCCTAAATGTGGCTATGCATTGACACCAAAAACTGATTATAGGCTTAAAAAGAAAGAACTCATAGACTTTGTTCATTTTTCTTGCTCCACATATAAAAAATATGGAGTAAATGCTTGTTCATCACACAGAATTGAAGCTAGGGATCTATATAATATTGTTCTTGAAGATATACAATATCATGGAAGTATGGCACTATCTGCTAAAGAGGACTTTGTCGAAAAGATAATAGAAAAGATTGAAGTAGAAAAAATTGACGAGGGAAAAGAACTATCTAATAAGCTGGAGATTAAAAAGAACCAGTTAGCAGAATTGGACAGAAGCTATGAACAGTTATATGAAGATAGGTTAGAGGGAAATATAACCGAAAGAAACTTCAATCTAATGAATGTGAGCATATCTAAAAAACAAGACAAGTTAATCGAGGAAATCAAGGTCTTAGAGGGCGATATAGAAGTATCTTTTGAAACTGAAGATAACTACAAGAAATTCATGAACAATATTAGCAAGTACGCTAAGATAAAATCGCTAAACAGATATATTTTAAATCAAATAATAGATAAGATATATGTCTATGACAAGGAAGAAATAGACGGTCAAATTAGCCAAAAGGTTGAAATTCACTACAAGTTTATAGGTAAATTAAATTGACCACTTCGGACTACTCACCAGACCTAGAGCAAAGAAGTGGTAGAATTGTTCGTCAGGGCAATGAAAATGATAAGGTAAATATCTTTAGATATGTAACAGAAAATACCTTCGATGCCTATTTGTGGCAGACAATAGAGAATAAGCAAAAATTCATTTCTCAAATTATGACTTCAAAAACTCCAGTAA
>NZ_VULQ01000021.1 GCF_009696575.1 Anaerococcus porci
TCAATTAACATCTTAGATATTTTGTTTAACTTTGTTTCTGTTTTTTTCTTGGCATAAAAATTCCTCCTGGTTAGTTTTTCTTTACCCTAATCAGGAGGTTTCTATACACAAAACTTTACACAGTCTCGCACTTTATCTTATGAATTTACAGAAGCTTTCTCTTTTTTATCTTCTGTCTTTTTTTCTTTTTTGTTGGCGAAATTTATCTTTCCTTCTTTTACCGTTAGGTTTATTACCATATCTTTGGAAAGTTTGTTATCAAGGATTTCTTCTGCTAGGTTGTTGTCGATTTCTCTTGTTATATGGCGTTCAAGTGGTCTTGCCCCATATTCTTTTGAGAATCCTCCCTCAGAAAGATAGTCTACTACTCTCTTGTTATAGTTTATCTCAATACCAAGTTTTTCAAGTCTTTCTTTGCTTTCATCTAACATTATTCTTGTGATTTCCTTGATAGCTTCTTTATCAAGAGAGTTGAACATAATGATATCATCAAGTCTATTTATAAATTCTGGTGCAAAGGTATCTTTTATAGCCTTTTCTATAATTTCTTTGTTATCTTCTTTTTGTTTTTCTTCTTCATCACCTGTTCCAAATCCTATAGTTTGTTTTTGGTTTAGGCTTGATACTCCTACATTACTTGTCATGATTATGATGGTATTCTTGAAGTCTACTGTTCTTCCTTGACCGTCTGTTAGTCTTCCATCATCAAGTATTTGTAAAAGAAGGTTAAAGATATCAGGATGGGCCTTTTCGATTTCGTCAAATAGTATTACTGAGTAAGGTCTTTTTCTTACAGCTTCTGTAAGTTGTCCACCTTCTTCATATCCTACATATCCTGGAGGAGATCCAACTAGTCTTGAGACTGCGAATTTCTCCATGTACTCACTCATGTCCATTCTTATTAGATTTTCGCTATCTCCAAATAAGTTTTTGGCTAAAGATTTGGCAAGGTAGGTTTTACCTACTCCAGTTGGTCCTACAAAGATAAATGATCCTATAGGTTTGTTTGGATCTTTAAGGCCAACTCTTGCTCTTTTTATAGCGTGAGATACTTCATCAATTGCCTTATCTTGACCTATGACTTCTTTTTTAAGATCGACATCTAGGTCTCTGTACCTTTCCTTTTCATCTTCTGTAAGTTTTGTTATAGGAACTTTAGACCAGTCCGAAACTATTTTTGCTACTTCATCAAATCCTATAGCAAGGTCTAGGTTTTTGTTTTCTTCTTCTTTTTCAAGATTTTCTCTTGTTTCATTTATCCTATCCCTAAGATTTGCTGCTCTTTCGAAATCTTGATTATTTATAGCCTCTTCTTTTTGAGCAATTAAATCATCTAGAATATCTTTTTTAGACTTATCATCTTTATTATTTTTGTAATTTAGGATTCTTTGTTTTGAACAAGCCTCATCTATTACATCTATGGCCTTATCTGGTAAGAACCTATCTTGGATATATCTTTTGGATAAGTCTACTGCTGCCTTAATTGCTTCATCTTTGATTTCCACCTTATGGTGAGCTTCATACTTATCCTTAAGTCCTTTTATTATCTCAATTGTATCTTCTGTAGATGGCTCTTCCACGTATACTGGCTGCATTCTTCTTGTTAGAGCTTGATCTTTTTCAACATGTTTTCTATACTCATCTATAGTTGTAGCACCTATTATTTGAATATCTCCCTTGGCAAGGATTGGTTTTAGGATATTTGCTGCATCCATACTTCCTTCTGCAGCTCCCGCTCCAAGAACCATATGAAACTCATCTATAAATAATATTACATCTTTTCTTTTTTCAAGTTCTTCAAATAGTTTTTTAAGCCTTCCCTCGAAGTCTCCCCTATACTTTGTTCCTGCAATCATTGATGCAAGGTCAAGAGATACTATTGTTTTATCCTCCATTATGGCTGGAACTTTTTCGATTACAATCCTTTGAGCCAAACCTTCTACTATGGCAGTTTTACCTACTCCTGGATCTCCTATGAGGATAGGATTATTTTTGGTCCTTCTCATAAGAATTTGGATAAGTCTTTCAATTTCTTTATCTCTTCCTATGACTGGATCTATTCTTCTATCTCTAGCCAAATCATTTAAGTTTTTGGCGAATTTTTCTATATTTTCTCCAAGTTCTTTGGATTTAAAACTTGTCTTTTCATCTTCTTTTTGTAATTTTATTAAATTATCCCTTATAGTCTTTTTATCAAGACCTGATAACATAAACATAAGGTTGGTAAATGAATCATCATCATTTAAGATAGCAAGTAGGACGTCTTCTTCGCTTGCCCCTATCTTTTTTCTCTTTTGGGCAAAATTCCTTGCCATGTCAAGGATTTTCTTAACTTGGTTGGAGTATTCCTTGGCAGGTCTTACTGCAGAACCCTTTCCTATGTTATTTATAACAATTGACCTTAAAAGCTCATAGTTTGCACCAGCTTCTTCTAGTGCCTTGGTTGCTATAGAGCCTGTTTTCATAAGGGCCAAAAGCAGATGTTCAGTGCCTATATAATCATGGCTTAGAGAATAAGATTCTCTTCTAGCCTGACCTGTTAGTCTATTTAACTTATTATTTTCCATTATTACTGCTCCTTTATATATGAGTTTAAAAACTCATATCTTTCACTGTCTCTGTTACCCTTGTACTTATTCTTTGTAAGATTGAATATTAAATAGTCTATCTCAACATCACTAAGACCTGTATTAAAGCCTAAGATATTGTATTTTTTTAAATCATATAAGACTTCTAGCATATCTGTAAGTGACTTTAAATTTTCACTTTTTAGGTTTTCTTTTAAAATCTTTACCCTATCTTTTATATCATCATCAACTAGCCCATTTATAATAAGGTAGTCTCTCCTAAATCTTCTTTCATTTCTTACAAGAGTATCTACAATCTCTTCTATTTTTTCAAGTTGGGATTTTATATCTTTTCTATAATTACCATAGTTTTTTAATAAGTAGATATCTTTGTTGTATTTTTTGAAATAGTATGGGAGAAATCTTGTAAAGTATATGCCATCATGAGCAAGATTTGATTTAAGGGCAAGGTAGGATTGAGAGTTGTCTATTAAAGCAAATAAAAACATCTTAAGTTTAAGCTCTATTCCATTTCCTGTATTTCTTGCAAAACTTGTAAGATAACCATATTTTGCAGAAAAAGCAAAGTCAAATTTCTTATCTAAGAATTTTTCCACACTTGATAATATGTCGAAAGAGCTCTTTAAATCAAGACCAAAGTTTGATGCATTTATAGAAATATGATCTGTATCATTTATAACTATAATATAGTCATCTTTGAAGACTAGACCTATTATTGCCTGCTTATTTTTACAATCTTCTGATAAAACACCCGAATTTATAAGTTTATTTAGGGTATTTTCGTCTACCTCTTCTAAAAGAATGAGTTCATCCTCGTAGATTTCTTTAAACTTTTCTATAATTAAAAGAGAATCTTCTTCTGATAGACTAATAGGAAAATTATATCCTTCAATATTTCTTTTCAAAGATAAGTTACTTTCAAGTATTATATCTTTATAATAATCTATCAATTTCTCACCTTCATATTTAATTCATCTATTTTTTCCTTAAGATCCTGAGCTTTCTCAAAATCTTCGGATTCAACTGACTTTTGTAACTCTTCTTGTAAATCCCTTATTTCTATAGCAATCTTTCTAAAATTTCTATGTTTATTAGGATAATCTCCCTCATATGTTTGAAAGTTATTTATTTGCTTTAAGAGTGTGTCAGTATTATTAGAATCTATTTCATAACAATATTCACAACCGAATATACCTGATTTAATATTTGCCTCACTATTTCCACATTTTGGACAATGTTCTTGCTTAAGTGAAGTAAAATAGTCAAAGCTATAGTTGTTCTTATTATATTTGTACTCATAATATGAATTTATTATCTCATCCAGTGATGGGATAAGTTTATCCATTAATGATCTTAAATCGAAATTATTGATATTTATTTCCTTAAAACCATCTATTTCATCCAATGGCTCTTTGGAAAGTTTATTTACGCAATCACTACATAAATGAAAGTTATGTTCTCTACCATTTACTATGGCCTTTACCGTAACTTCAGCCTCATTATCACATCTATCACACTTCATACTTAACTCCTTATCAAAAAACTTAGTAGGATATTTTTTACTATATCATGTCTTACCAAATTTCTTTTTTTCTTTTCAACATTTATCAAGGATTTATCTAAGATAGCATACACTGCTATGCCAAGCTCCTTTTCATTCATATATCCTTTATTGAAAAGTTCCTTAAAAAAGCTCTTAGCTCTTTCTTCTGTAAGTTCTTTATCTAAATTTTTAATAATATATTTTATATAATCATCTTCATCTTCTACAATAGTTATAATTCTTATAAAGCCATTACCACCACGTTTACTTTCTATAATATAACCATTATATGGGGTAAACCTTGTTGAAAGCACATAGTTAATTTGACTAGGTGAACATTCAAATCTTGTTGCAAGGTCATTTCTACCTATCTCCAAAGATCCATCTGTGGTATTTTCTAAAAGAGCCTTTAAGAATCTTTCTATATCAGATGTTAGTCCTGCCATAAATTCCTCTTTTTCTTTGACTTTCTCTGACCTTTCTCCTAATAAATAAAGATTCATCTTAAGAATCTTATATTTATTGTACACTAAAATAGTCTACATTCAAGCTAATCATCACGTCTATTTCCAAATAAAAGCCAAAGTCTAAGAAATTGTAGAGCTGTTGAAAGTGTTGCAGCAACATATGTTAAGGCTGCAGCTTTTAGCATATCTTTTGCAAAATCATTTTCTTCTCCCACAAGCATTCCTGATTTTTCAAGGACATTTAAGGCTCTTTTTGATGCATCAAATTCTACTGGAAGTGTTATAAGTTGAAATATTAATACAAAAGAAAACAGAAATATTCCAATTGTAATAAGATTTGCTATTGATAAAAATACTCCTAGTAAAATTAAGGGGATTGATAATTTTGACCCTATGTTTACTGCAGGAACTATATATGATTTTAACCTTAAAGGGATATAACCTTCCTTATATTGAATAACATGACCACACTCATGGGCTGCTACTGCAACTGAGGCTATAGATATATCAGTTAAAGATGTATCAGATAGAGCTATTTCCTTACTTACTGGGTTAAAGTAATCAGAAAGTGCGCCTCCTGTCTTTTTTATAGATATATCATCATAGCTATAAGTATCAAGTATATACCTTGCACAATCTAATCCTCTTATATTCTTTTTTGTCTTAATCCTTTTGTACTTATCGAACTTTTTTTGAATATTTGCTTGAGCAAGCATAGATATAAGAAGTCCAATAAGAACCAAGATATAGGTTCTATCAAAATAAAATGGCATTTTCTTTCCTTTCTTTTTCTTAAATATACTTATACTTATATCATATTTCAAATAAATTAGGTAAATAAAAAGACCCTTAAGGGCCTTTTTATAATATAGAAAAGAATAAGTTAGTCCTAGTTTTCTATAGGGAAAACTATAAGGAATTAATAATGAAAAACCTAGCTATTTACTAGCTAATTATATTATATCATGATTTTTGAAAAATGCAAACTTTTTTTTACTTTTATTTTCTTATTTAAATTTCAACATTTCAAATCATTTTATTCGTTTTCCTAAGTTTATATTTTTTATTTATATCTATCTGCAGCCTTTTGAAGTTTGTCAGCACTATCACTATCTCCTATAAGAACTAAGGTATCATCCTCTTTTATTCTCCAATCTGCTTCAGGATTTATTATTAAATCTCCATCCCTTTTATAAGCTATAACCATCATTTTATATTTATCTCTAAAGTTTATCTCTTTTAAACTTTTTCCAATAAGTTCATCATATGCCTTTAGCTCAATCATAGAATAATCATCAGAAAAGTGGAAAAATTGTAAGAAATTTGATCCTGCTATACTTCTTGCAAGTTTTTCTCCCATGTCTATTTCCGGAAAAATTATCTGATCCGCTCCAATCTTTGTTAAGATTCTTGCATGGTTTTTACTTGTAGCCTTGGCTATAATCCTATCTACATTGTGGTCTTTTGCAAAAAGGGTAGCAGAAATTGACGCCTCAATACTCTCCCCACTTGCTATTACTGCAATATCAAAGTTTCCTATTCCTAACTCTTCTAGTGCCTTATCATTTAAAAGATCACATTGAACTGCACTTGTTACCTTATCACTCATATTTTGAACTATATCATAATTTTTATCTACAGCCATAACTTCAATTCCTGCTTGGTAAAGTTTTTCAGCTACTGTTACTCCAAACTTACCAAGACCTAATACTATTACACTTTTTGCCATAATATCTCCTAACCTATACTAATATTTGCTTCTGGGTATCTTATATATTTTGTCTTTGATTTAAGCCCAAATGAATAGGCCATAGTTATTGGACCAATTCTTCCAAGATACATACTTAAAGTAAGTAAAATCTTTCCTATACTTGTTAGATGTCCAGTAATTCCCCTACTTGCCCCTACTGTAGCAAAGGCTGATGTAACCTCATACGATATATCTATTACAGAAAAATTTTCCGTAATAGATAGCAAGAATATAACTATAAATATAAGTCCTATGTATACCATTATAATGGCTAAGGCCTTTCTTATAGTTTTTGGATCTATATGTTTATTAAATACTACAACCTCATCTTCATTTTTAATAATAGAAATAGTTGAAAGAATCAAAACCCCAAAGGTTGTAGTCTTAATTCCACCTGCTGTCGAACCAGGAGAGCCTCCTATTGCCATAAGTATTATCAAGAATAAAGCCGATGCATCCTTTATTTTATCATGTTTAACTGAATAAAAACCTGCTGTTCTTGCGGAAATTGATTGGAAGGTCGATTGGACTAAAGAATTTAAAAATCCTTCATTATAAACTACTCCACCAGGTTGATTTTCTATAAAGAAAAATACCAAACTTCCAACTACTATAAGACTCAAACTTACTATTAAAACAAGCTTAGCATGGACTGATAGTTTTTTTAAGGATTTCTTTTTTAAAATCTCAGCTGTAACCATAAAACCAAGACCCCCTATAACTATTAGAGCCATTATGGTAAAGTTTATAACTAGGTCATTTCTAAAAGGATACATAGAATCTCCAGTCAAGTCAAATCCTGCGTTACAAAAGGCTGATATGGAGTGAAATATAGCATACCAAATCCCTCTTAGTCTTCCATAAATTGGAATAAATCTTGTAGCAAGAATCATAGCTCCTATTCCCTCTACTATAAAGGTAAAGGTTAATACATATTTAAATAGCTTCATAATACCTTTGAGAGTATCTATATTTAATTGTTCCTTTAAAATCTTTCTTGACTTAAGACCTATTTTTTTTCTTAAAATTAAAGAAAAAAGAGTTGCCAAAGTCATTACCCCAAGTCCACCTATTTGGATAAGGAGTATAATAACGATGTGTCCATAAGTATTCCAATGCTCAAATGTATTTACAGTAGTAAGACCTGTAACACAAGAGGCAGATGCAGCAACAAAGATAGAGTCAACTAAGGGTGTTGGCTTTCCACTTTTTGTAAAAATAGGTAGGGATAGGATAAAACCACCTATTAAAATTAAAACCATGAAACCTATAGTAAGGTAAAGGGGTGGATTGGAACTTATTTTGTATGATAATTTTTCCATATGAGTTTTATTTTTTTGCATAATATCTTCTTTCTCCAACTTAAATCATCCAAAATTTAAGGCCCTGTGATTTATTATATCAAAGGGCATATACTTACTTAATTTTACACCCTAAAAAAAAATTGTCAAAACTTTTACTTTATTGCTGATTTTCCTAAATTTATAAATTTTTCTAAAGTACAAAAAATAAATTATAGTATATAATAAAAATAAAATAAAAAAGGATGTTTAAATGAAAAAATACTATTTTAAGGAAAAATTTTTTAAAATTACAGATAAGTACCCTGTCCTTGATGAAAATGGCAAGGAAGTTTTTTTCTTTGACCAAGATTTTAAACTTATAGGCTATAGTGCAAAACTTAAGGATTCAGATGGAAAAGTTTTATTTACTATAAGTAAAAAGATATGGTCATTTTTGCAAAAATATTTCGTAGATTTTAATGATGGAAGTCATATGGAAATCGACCAAAAACTTTCATTTTTAAAAAGAAAGGTCGATATAGACTATGAAGGTATAAAACTTCATTTAAAAGGTTCTATAATAGACCACGACTTCGAAATATATCGTGAAAATGAGATAGTTGCTGATATGAATAAGAAGTTTTTTGCCCTTACAGACCAATATGAGCTTACCGTTTATAGGGAAGACTTAAGCCTTATCCTAATTGCGATTTGTCTTTGTATAAATGAAATGAAAAATAGGGATGATGAAGCTGCTGATGCTGCTTGTTCTACTTGTTAAAATACTTTGATTTTTCTATTTTTTGATATATAATTATTATAACAAAAGGGAGTAGCTAAATTATTCAATCGTCATTACGGTTTATCCCGGTTGAATAAACCATTTGGTAGCAAGACTTTTGGCAAATAAGCCAAAAGTCTTTTCTTTTTTGAAAAATTTTAGGAGGTATAAATGGACTATTTAGGTCAAAAAAAAGAAATCGTATCAAAATATGATTCTGACGCGGCACGTGGTTTAAATAATGATTTAGCCCAAAAAAGACTAGAAGAAAATGGCCCAAATAAAATCGAATCTAAGGCTAAGAAGTCTTTAGCTAAAAAAATTGCCGAACAAATTTTAGACCCTATGGTAATCTTACTTATAGTTGCATCTGTAGTATCAGCTTTTACAGGAGATAAGGTTGAAGCTATTATAATTATCGCAATTGTAGTTATTAATGCCATAATGTCTATTCTACAAGAAGGTAAGGCAGAAGATTCTGTAGAAGCTTTGCAAAAAATGTCTTCACCTGAGGCAAGCGTAATTCGTGATGGAAAAAAACAAAAGCTAAAGGCAGAAAATCTTGTAGTAGGTGATATAGTTGTAATTGAAACTGGAGATATAGTTCCAGCTGATATGAGACTTTTAGAATCATCAAATTTACAGATAGATGAATCATCTCTAACAGGAGAATCAGTAGCTGCAGAAAAAGATAGCGAAGTAGTATATGAAAGTGAAGTAGGTATAGGTGATAGGGAAAATTTTGCCTTTTCATCAACTATAGTAACCTATGGTCATGGCAAGGGTATTATAACCCAAACAGGTTCTGATACTGAAATGGGTAAGATTGCTTCAAGTCTTGAAAAAGTAGAGGATAAGGACACACCTTTACAAAAACAATTAAATAAGCTTTCAAAGCTTTTAGCAATACTTGTTATTATTGTGTGTATTATTGTATTTATAGTAGGATATTTTAGAACAGGTGACACCTTACTTGAAAACTTGATGATTGCAGTATCTCTAGCAGTTGCAGCTATTCCAGAAGGACTTACTGCAGTTGTAACTATAGTTTTATCTATAGGAATGAATAGGATGGCTGAAAGAAAGGCTATAGTAAAATCCCTTGTTTCTGTAGAAACACTTGGAGCAACTACTGCAATTTGTTCAGATAAGACTGGTACTCTCACACAAAATGAGATGACTATAACAAAGATTTGGACAAACGAAAATGAATATGAAGTAGAAGGTAGCGGTTATACTCCAAAAGGGGATATAAAACTTGATGATAAAAAGATAGAAGATGATGAACAAATCAAGCTTCTGATGACAATATCAACTCTTTGTAATGATGCAGACCTTACTCGTGAAGGCGAACAGTACAAAATTATAGGAGACCCTACAGAAGGTGCTATGCTTACTTTTTCAGAAAAATGGAGCATAATCCAAGAAGAAATGGAAGAAAAATTTCCAAGACTTAAAGAAATCCCTTTTGATTCTACTAGAAAAATGATGACAACTTTCCATAATGTAGATGAAAAATACAGGGCCATGACCAAAGGTGCTCCTGATATTATTATAGAAAATTCATCAAAGATTCTATTGAATGGAGAAATCGTAGACTTTACTGAGGACTTGAAAAATAAAGCTATTGAAGAAAATAAGAGTCTTGCAAAACAAGCTCTTCGTGTAATGGCTTACTCATTTAGAGACTTTGAATCTATAAAAGACAAAGAACTTACAAGCGAAAATATCGAAAGAGAGATGGTATTTGTAGGTCTTACAGGAATGATAGACCCTCCAAGACCTGAGGCAAAACAAGCAGTAGCTGAATGTCGCTCATCAGGAATAGATGTTATAATGATTACAGGAGACTATCTTGAAACAGCTTTTGCTATAGCTAGAGATTTAGGAATTGCCGATTCTAAGGATCAAGCTATAGAAGGTAAAGAACTTAACAATATGTCTGATGATGAGATTAGAGAAATTGCTAGAGAAAAAAGAGTATTTGCCAGAGTTTCTCCACAAAATAAGGTACAACTTGTAAATGCCCTTCAAGAAAATGGCGAAATAGTAGCTATGACAGGAGACGGGGTAAATGATGCTCCAGCGATTAAAAATGCTGATATCGGTATATCAATGGGTATAACAGGAACAGATGTTGCCAAAGATACTGCAAATATGATTCTAGTAGATGATAACTTTGCAACTATTGTAAATGCAGTAGAAGAAGGAAGAATAATCTTCTCAAATATTAGAAAGTTTGTATCATTCCTACTTTCATGTAATATAGCAGAAGTTTTAATTGTATTTTTATCTATTCTATTTGGTCTACCTTCCCCACTTACACCTATCCAACTATTATGGCTAAACCTAGTAACAGATGCTTTTCCTGCACTAGCCCTAGGAGTTGAACCAGGAGAAAAAGACATAATGGAAAGACAACCAAGAGATCCAGAAGAGCAAATTATATCAGGTGCATTAAAAAACTCACTTATAGTTCAATCACTTGCTATAACATTGTCTGTTTTACTTGCTTATGTTATAGGACTTAAATATATCTTTCCTGGAAATATAGAAGGAGCCCATACCATGGTATTTGCTACTCTTATAACAAGTGAGCTTTTAAGATCTTTTTCAGTAAGAAGTACAAAATATACATTAAAAGAATTAGGATTTGCTACAAACAAACAACTAATCAAGGCAACTATATTCTCCTTTGGTCTACTTTTGATAGTAATGTATATTGAACCTTTGAGAAAGCTATTCGAGCTTGAATTTATAACTTGGCAATGGCTAATAATTCTTGCACTCGCCTTTATACCACTTATAATAGGTGAAGTTCACAAGATAAATGCTAGGAAAAATAAGTAAAATACTATAACTTTTGTTGGATTACAAAATATACTCACTAAAGTTATAAAGATTTTCAAACAAAAAACAAGAGTTAAGTAAACCAACGCTTGTTTGATACTTGATTTATTAAATTTTTATATTAGGATGCATAAAATCGATATTCAATCGTGGTCATGCATCCTAATTTTTTAAAGATTTCTTAGTTTTAATATTAATGTAATATATATCTTAATTTTGATTTTTCTAATGATTCAAACTTTTTTTCTGTAGAATATTCCGATTTTATATTTCGAAAATACTTTTATTAGAATTAGAATATACAATTTCTTTGGGATTTTACAACTTAAAAACAATTCCCAAAACAGCTCCTATGGCAATGATTATAATGGGGTGGATTTTTTTATACTTTCTTAATACTATAAGAAAACATACAAATATTATAATTTGTAAAATTTGAAATAAGTCTAAGAATTTTCCCGATTTTTCATACAAAGCCACATTAAATAAAGATAAGATCATAACATTAAGCATAGCTCCCAAGATTAATCCTGCTGTAGCTGGCCTTATTGTTTCAAACATATTTTTTATTATTAATGAATTTTTAAAGCTTTCAAGCCCTTTAGATATGATTAAAATTATAATAATGGCAGGTGCTATAAGTGAAAGTGATGCAAGAATAGCTCCAGTGATTCCATAAACCTTGTAGCCTGCAAAACTTGCCACATTTATCCCTATTGCTCCGGGAGTTGACTCTGATACAGCTATCATATTTAAAAGCTCTTCTTGGGAAAACCAGTTATATTTTTCACTCATCTCTTGTAAGAAGGGAAAAGTTGCCATTCCACCACCTATGGCAAAAAGCCCTGCTTTAAAAAACTCCCACATTAGTCTAAGCATATCTTCCTCCTAAGATAATCCCTAAAACTCCAACACTTATAACTATTATTATAGGAGAGATAGAAAAAACTCCTATGCTTATAAAGGTAAGAAAAAATATAAGGTATTTAAGCTTTCTATCGCAAGTTTTTTTCACCATATTAATTACAGTATTTAAAACAAGGGCAGATACCGCTATCCTAATTCCTGCAAAGGCATGGTTTATGACAGCTAAATGAGCAAATTTTTCTAAAAAATTTGCTATAATAATAATTATTATTATAGAAGGACTAACAAAACCTAAGGATGCAATTATTCCTCCAAGCTTTCCAGCCTTTTTGTAACCACAAAAAGTCGATGTATTTACAGCTATAATACCTGGTGTAGTCTGACCTATAGCATAGTAGTCAAGCATCTCATCTTCTGTAATCCAGCCCTTTTTATCTACAAGCTCCCTTTGTAACAAAGGCAACATTGCATATCCTCCTCCAAAAGTAAAGATTCCTATCTTAAAAAATGTTTTATAAAGGTCTAATAATATCTTCATATATCCTCCTATCTTTATTATAGCACAAGAGCATTCATAGCTAAATTCTTGAAATTAAGCCCTTGATGAGGTATATTAGTTTTTGTATTCAAAATTTCTAAAATTTATGAAAGGATATTTATGGATTTACGATTATCTGATAATTACTTAAATTATCTGAGTGAAATTAAAGATTTATATATAGAGGCCTTCCCGAAGGAAGAAAGAAAGCCATTAAAACAAATTATAAAGGTATGTGAAAATAATCAAGGTAGGATTATTCCTATAATTTTAAACGATGATTTCGTTGGAATGTTTATAACCCTCGACTCAGACAAAGATGATACCCTACTTATAGATTACTTTGCTATAAAAGACGGGTATAGGGGATTAAAGATAGGTTCAAGGTCTATTGATTTATTAAATAAACAAGAAAATAAGACTATAATAATCGAAATAGAAGCTTGTACAGATGGAGCAAATAACATAGTTCAAAGGCAAAAAAGAAAGAATTTTTATAAAAATTTAGGATTTAGGCAAACTGATATTACAGTATCTTGGTTTGGAGTAGACCTTGAGCTTATGAGTCTCAATAAGACTATAAGTTTTAATAATTATATTAGACTATTGAAGTCGATTTTCCCGGCAAATTATGTAGACTCAAATATAAAACTTGCCTAAGTTTTGTATAATTATTTTAAAATATGGACATACAAATAAAAGATTTTGGGAATCTTTGTTTATGAGTAAGAATACTAAGAATTCTTTCATGATTTGGGTTATAATATAATAATTCTTGTCAAGCTTTTATAGAAAATAAGGAGATTTGATGAAAAAATTACTATTTGATTGCGATGGAACAATTCTTGATTCCATGCATATATGGATTAAACCTATAAATTCTCTTTTAGATAAATATAATTATAAAATTACAAAAGAAGAAAAAGGTGAGATAGAGTCCATGAACTTTATAGATACAATGAAATGGCTTAATATTAATGTTTGTACTGATAAGAGTGAAGATGAAGTTATAGAATACTTCTACCACACAATAGAAGATGGCTATAAAAACAACTTAATGCCAAAAGAAAAAACTGTAACCTACCTTAAAAGACTCAAAAAACTTGGTTATGATATGTGTATTTGTTCGTCAACTGACTATAAGCATTTGAAAAATGCCCTAGAAAGACTTGATATAATAGAGCTTTTTGACTTCATCCATACACCAGATAAGTCTGGCTTTAAAAAAAGTGAGAGTGAGTATTGGCAATATGCCCTAGATAAGTATAAAATAGGTCCAAGTGATGCCGTTTTATTTGATGATGCCTTATATGCAGTTAAGTCTGCTGGAAAAGTTGGTATAAAGACAGTTGGAGTAAAAGACTTCCCTTATAATGAAAATGAATGGGAAGATATAAAGAAAATTTCTGATATATTTGTAGATAATATAGCAGAAGTAAACGAAGAAAAAATTGAAAATCTATAAAAGCAAAAGACCTTGTCAATTCTCGCAAGGTTCTTTTTAGTGCATAAAGGGACGTTCAGTATTTGCACTTATACATTATTAAATTAATTTGTTTTATATCCTATTTCTAGATATTTTTAGTTTTCTGCTTATTTCAACTTTAGTAAATCCCATCTCTCTTAATTTTTTAGAAAGCTTAATCTTCTCATTACTATCCAATTTATTTTTCAATTTATCCATTATGTATTTTTTTGCTATACTTGTATCTTCTTTTGTATCTAATTGCAACGAAAATATTCTTTCACAATGAAATTTTAAAAATTCATTTTCATTTTTAAAATTATCTTTTATTAACCTTATAAAACACTTTGAAATATTATCTTTATTCTCTATAAAAAAGTCATTATATGATGAAAATTTATAATCTTTAGGACTTTTTGCAATATAGGCAAATACTGGATTATTATGAATATATCTAGTGCACTCAAATAATTGTCTCTCTGATTTTATAGGAGATGATTTGAATCTATTTTGAAAAAGATGTCCGTTTCTATCTTCGATATTATTATAAAGTATAGAATACCTTATATTTATACTTTTCATGATATTGCTAAGTATTTCTGTATTATCAACTCTAACCAAAAAATGAGTATGATTGTCCATTATAGCATAAGCCAAAATATCCCAATCATATTTTTCATCAAAATAATACCTTATTATCTGATTTTTATAAAAATCACTATAAAAAATATTTTCTTTGTTTATTCCCTTAGTCATAATATGAAAGTAATTATAATTTTGGATAGATCTAGCTAGTCTAGGCATAAAAACTCCTTTAATTTTTTATATTTATACCCATTGTTTTTATAGTGCACAAAATGAACGTCCCTAAATGCACTAATCTTTAATGTAGACTATATTCTTTTTTATTTTCTTTCTTAATAAGTACAAAGATATTATCCCTTTTAGAATTGATGATATTGTCATCGAAAACCAAATTCCCATCACTCCCATAAAAGGAATAAAAGCAAATGATAAAGGAATTCTAATCGCATTTAATACTACCGAAATAAAAGCCGGTGTCCTCGTATCTGAAAGTCCTTGAAATATTCCCGTAGAACCAATCTCTAAAGCTTGCATAAATTGACTTGCTGAAAGTATAGCCAAGTATTGAGCTCCAAGAGCTATAGTATCCATATCATCTGGTATAAATATCTTAAATAAGTAGTTTCTAAATATAAATAAAATCAAAGTCGCAATAAATCCTATTATTCCAACAAGTCTAAGACCTTCCTTAACAGACTTTTTTACCCTCTTTATAAGTCTTGCCCCGTAGTTTTGAGCTATAAGAGACTGTATGACTACCTGACATCCCTCAGTTGTTTTCCAAGATATTGATTCAAGCTGACTTCCTATAGAATATACAGCCACTGGCTTTGGACCAAAGTTTGCCATCAATTTATTAAGTACAATTGTTATAAGTGCATGGATTCCACTAATCAGAGCAACTGGAAGACCTAAGATAAATATTCTTTTTTGCCATATTCTAGAAAAAGTGAAATTTTTTAGGCTATCAGCTACTATCCCTTCTTTTTTTATCATAACAAATATAAATGTAATAAATACACAAGCTTGTCCAGTAACTGTCGCAAGGGCAGCTCCTTTTATCCCAATAGCAGGTATAGGACCTAGACCAAAGATAAAAATAGGATCCAGTACTATATTTAAGACAAGACCTAATGTATTTATCTTAAAAGGTGTTATTGATTCTCCAATCGAATAAAAAGATTGGGAAAATATAGGATTAAGAAATACAAAGAAATATCCAAGCGATGTAATAGTAATATAATTATCAGCAAGAGTTGATACCTCACTTCCAAGATTATAAAATCCTATAAATACTCTTTTAAATATAAGTATAAGTATTATATATATTATTGAAATAAAAGCTCCCTGTATATAGGAGTTTTTAAGGATTAAAGATGTAAGTTCTATATCTTTTCTTCCATAAGCTTGAGATGCATAAACTCCTCCTCCTATTTTTGAAATAAGTCCTAAGGCTTCTGCAATCCATGCTAAAAAGTATGAAACTCCAACAGCAGCGACAGCTCCTGATCCAAGTCTTCCAATCCATATCATATCAACTAAGGTATAGGCTATTTGAACAAAGGCCGTAAGGGTTAGGGGGATTGATAATTTTATCAGGGATTTTCTAATATTTTCTTTTGTAAGATCTATATCTCTTCTTTTCTCCATAGCCTATCCTTTCTTTTTATTTAACTTTAGATATTTTATCAAAATATCATACTTTTTCCAAGCTTTTTAAAGAATTTCATCAAAAACAGACTAATTTTTACTTGAATTTAACAATATTGTTATTATGCAATTTAAAAGACCCTTATTAAGGACCAAAAATCCTCCCTCCTATGAATGTTGTTAGTGGAAAAGCCAAAATTTGTACTATATTTAAAAGCAAAAATACTAAGTCCTTTCTTTTTATAGAAAATATAGAACCTATTATTCCAAGTAAAGGATTTCCATATATAGTTAGAAAACCCACAGCTCTAAGAGGACCTAATATAAATTCGAAATTATCATAAGGAATTAAAATAGCTATAGTTAAGAATATAAACCCTAAGAAGAAACATATTTTTGAGCATTTCTTCTCATCATACCCCTTATTTATATATAAGTTTGTAATCCGTTAGATATTAATCCCCTTTCTTATCAAACATCAATCTTTTTATTTAAATAATGATTCAAAATTTGCTATTACTATAATTATAAAAGCTATAAGTAAAATCCAAGCAAATATTTTACTTAGATTAGATTCAAAGTCTTTTTCTATAAATATTTTATCAATTATCCCAAATATAAGCATAGTAGAAAACATTATAGTTATACCACTTGTGTTAAAATCCTTAAAAAATGAAATAAGCATCAAGAATGTGTAGGAAAGACTTACTCCTATATTTTGAAATCCTAATTGTCTAACTTTTGTATCTTTCATATTACTTCCTTATATATTAATAAACAAGCTATTTAATCATATTTTTCTCAGGTAAATACTTCCAATATTTCTTTGGCATATTAGAAATCATAAGCTTTTTATTTACTCTTTCTTTAATAGCTATTGTATCATAAAAGCCAATCCATAAGGATTTGAAAAACTTCTCCCTATCACTTTCTTCAATATCTAAATCTAGAATATCAACAACTTCTACGTTACCATATATGGATATAAAGGCCCTTCTCCTATTCTTATCATATATTATAAACTTTTCTTTTGGCATTCTTTTTAAAAAATGCCTTGATAAATCTTCCAAAACATTATTATGAGATTCATATTCCGCAAAAAGATATTCTTCTTGAATCTCCCTAAATCTTAAAAGTCCTTTCAAATCATGGGTCTCAGATTCATAATTTTTAAGCATCTTGTTAAAAGCTATTCCATATTTGTTGCTAGAATTTATAATCATAAGACCTTTTATATATGCAAGTTTAATAAGTCTTGCAATAATAGTATCTTTATTTTTATAATCCGTTTTAAATGCTATTTTTATCTTAAAGAAAAACTCATTTGAAAGATTCTTCTTTATAGAATCTTCGACTTTCTTAGATTTTTCAACCTTGGTCTCAACTTTTTTTATTTTAAGAAAGGAAATCTGCTTACATTCGATTTCTATCTTTATTTTAAATAAGTCACTATAATAATCAAAAATAACCGTCAGATATCCATCAAAAGAACCATCATATACAATAATATCCATAAATCACCCAAAAAAAGAAAGCTGTTCAAAGGAGCTAGAATCACTCATCCTATTCTTCAAATCACTTTTATCTTTAAATCTCGCTCCCATATATTTTCCATCTACCATTATAAAATTCCTAGCCCTTTTTACTGAAATATTTAGATCCTTTAGGTTCTCATACTTAAGCTTTCTATACTTTCTTGCATTAATAATTTTTCTTGCAGAAACTCTCCCTATACCTGGAATCTTCATAAGGGTATAGTAACTTGCCTTATTAATCTCAACTGGAAATTTCTCTATATTATTAATAGCCCAACTAGTCTTAGGATCAATTCTTAAATCAAAATTATTATTTTTTTCATTAAGTAAGTCATTTGCCTTAAATCCATAAAATCTCAAAAGCCAATCAGCTTGATAAAGTCTATGTTCTCTTAAAAGAGGAGCTTTTTTGACATCTTTTGTAAACTCACTTTTAACAACAGGGACAAAGGCTGAATAAAACACTCTCTTAAGCTCATAGTCCTTGTATAAATTTTCTGACCTTTTCATAATATCAAAATCACTTTCCTTAGCTGCCCCTATAATCATCTGAGTAGTTTGGCCTGCTGGAAGAAAATTGGGAGTGTGCCTATATAATTGTATTTCATTTTTTCTTTGGACTATTTTCTCCTTGGCAAAGCCCATAGATGACTCAATAGCCTTTATGGACTTTTGAGGAGCTAGGATTTTTAAAGATTCTTCTGTGGGAAGTTCTACATTTATACTCATCCTATCGACTAAAAGTCCCATTTTTTTAACTAAATCAGGACTTGAGCCAGGGATTGCTTTCATGTGGATATAGCCGTTGTAGAAATATTTATTTCTTAGAATATCTGCAACTTCAATTAGCATCTCCATGGTATAGTCTGGGTTTTTGACAATTCCAGATGATAAAAATAAACCCTCTATATAATTTCTCCTATAAAAGTTTATAGTTAAGTCAGCCACCTCTCTTGGAGTAAATTCTACCCTTTTTATGTCATTAGATGACCTATTTATACAATACTCGCAGTTATAGATACACTTATTTGTATATAAGATTTTAAGAAGAGAAATACACCTTCCATCTTCACTCCAAGAGTGACAAATACCAGATACATGCCCATTACCAAGACCTTTGGATGTATTTTTCCTATTTGAACCAGACGATGAACAAGAAACATCATACTTGGCTGCATCAGTTAATATTTTAAGTTTTTCTAAAGTATCCATAGCCCCTCCCTCTATAAGACTCTTACTGTCTTATAATTATATAAGAAAGGAGGATTTTTGCAAGTAATTTCTAATATAACTTCTATATATTTCAAGTTATTATTTTAGTTATCTCTTTACTTTAAGAGAATCTTACTTTTCAAATTTCTTTTTATTTATTGGAAAAATAATAATCTATTTGTACTATCAAATTTTTTCAATATGAAAGTTAAATAAGATTAATATATCTATATAATTTCCTTACAATATAAAGAATAATCTATACTAGTGTAAGGATTATTTTTTTGATATGTCAAACTTATTTGACATCTATAAGATTTTCTTGTATTATAGCAGTGTAAAAGATGTTTGACATAAAGGAGGTTATTATGTTATTTACTGTATTTTTATTTATATTATTTTTATCGGTAGTTTTAGTTTCTATAAGCCTATTTACTATCTATAAGCTAGGCGATGAAAGAGATGATAAAATAAAGGATAAGGCTTCTAGATATACTCTTACTATTTTTATGGCATATCTTGTAATAAATATAGTTTCAAATTGGATAAGTATAAAAATCGGAAATGAAATAGGTAAATCTAATCATTTTATTGATCTTGTAATACTTTCAGTTTTATTTTTAGTTAATGTTGTGAAATTCAGGAGAAAATATTCTTAATGAAAAATAATATAAAGGAATTAAGAACGAAATTAAAACTATCTCAAAAAGACCTTGCCAATATGTGTAAGGTCTCAAGACAAACTATAAACGCCATTGAAAATGATAAGTATTCACCGTCATTAGAGCTTGCCTTTGACCTTGCCAAAGTTTTAAATACTAGCGTAGATGAACTTTTTATTCCTTAAAAATAAGCACAAAAAAATCGACCTTAGTTTTTTTACACTTACAAGGTCGATTTATTTTCTCCTACCAGCACAGAGTTCTGATTTTGGTTCTATCACTCTTTTGTCCTTTCTGTAAACTTGCGTTTACTCTATTTTTTATTTTTCTTTTCATATATTTACATATCTATATGTCTATATACACTCATATTTTTTTATCTTTAATTTATCTAATACCTATGTGAACTAACCACTCCTTTACCATATATTTTATTTTTTTCTTTTACCTATATAGTTAAAACTTGCTAGCTTCTTATTTCAAATCTTAGAAAAATGTCAGATGACCTTACCTTTACATTATCTTCCACCACTTTTTCTATTCACTTATTTGAAATCCTCCCTTAGCCAAGTTTTGTAACCAGTATTTTTTAAATACTGTGCCGGTAGGATAGAGATTTTATTTTCTCTTATTTATAATATACCCCTTGAAAACGATATTAAACATTTTTTTAAAAATTTTTTTAATTTTTTTATTTTTTATACTTGACTAATTTAGTCTGGATTGTATAATCACTCTTGTAATATAAATGACGTAAAAAAGAAGAGAACATAAGAGAGTTTTATTACAGAGAAGTCTTTTAAGCTGAGATAGACTATAAAATATTTATGTTTATGCATCTTTGAGTCTTACTGACGAAAGTAAGTAGTCGGTAACAGGTGCGCCTGTTATAGCGCTAGAGGTTAATTGACCTCGATGAGGTTTTTTATTTTTTATGCTTAACTTATATTAGTTAAGAAAAACAAAGTAAAAAGCGAATAAAGGTGGAAACACGGTAACTCGTCCTTTTGTGGGGCGGGATTTTTTTTTACTCATTTTTATTATCTTATAAGTGAAAGAAAATAAAATAATTCTTAGTAAGTAAAAACTTTAAACTTGGTAGAAATAAGAAAAAGCAAGTGAATATTTTTCTTTTAGAAAATTTATAAAAATTACTTATCAAAATTTTCCAACAAGTGGTGTGAGCATAGAAACTTATTAATAAAATAATTAAAATATAGGCCATAATATTATAATATCCAGACCATAATTTATTCCTACCATTTCATAATAGTAAAATTAAGCTAAGATTAGATAATATAGGAAAGAATAACTTAACTTTAATACAATTATGTTAATTAGCTTAGCCATACTTTTGGAAAATTTTCTAAAAATAATAGGATAATTTAGGCAGAAATCATGTTTTTATATTATTTTATATCTAAGTTAGTCATTCATTGATATAGGATATTTCAAAGCCTTCAATTTATTTCTTATTTAAAATAATTAACCTACCAAGATAAGATTAAAACTTCTACCTATCAAATTTTGTAAAAGGTGGAATAGATAGTGTAGTTTTTGATTTATTAAAATATTCTAGCTATGCTACCAACTTTTATTTGCCATTTAATTACTTTTAATACTTTCACTTTTAAACTAAAAAATAAAGGAGTTTATATGAAATTTTTAGTACTTTTTATAGGCTTTATACTTTTTTATGGCCTAAGCTTTATGAAAAAAAAGGGGATTTCCTTTGGAATTAGAGTGATTTCTGGAGCAATTTTAGGTATTATTCTTGGATTTTTATTTAAGGATAGTACAGAATATATAGGAGTTTTTGGTAGGATTTATGCAAATTTATTATTTGCCCTAGTAATACCAATTCTTCTAGCATCAGTAATTAAAATAGTAATTTCAACAGAAAACCTGGCAAATCTAAGGTCTATGGGACTTAAAACTATTGGTGTGTTAAGTCTTCACAATGTTCTAGGCTCCCTTATAGGTGTAGTTTTAGCAGTATTATTTAAGATAGGAAAAAATGCAAATATTCCAATAGAAACTTCAAACGAAGTTAAGGAAGTACCAGGCTTTGCTGATGCTTTCGTAAACTTTTTTCCAAAAAATATAGTAGCTGATGCTTCAAAAGGATCAGTTATTCCAATAATAGTATTTGCAGTTCTTATAGGTCTAAGTGTTCTTCAACTTATAGAAAGAGGAAAAGATAAAGAAGTTAAGCCGTTTGTAGACTTTATAGAGTCATTTTCTGAAATAATCTTTAGGCTTATTGGATTTGTAACAGATTTTACACCATATGCTGTTTTATCACTTCTTGCAAGCTCTATAGGAAGAATTGACTATAGTGCAGTAAAACCACTATTATTTATCCTAATTTTAACCTATATAGCCTCCGTATTTCATTCTTATATAACAACAGGAGCTATGATTGGAATTATTGGAAAACTTAACCCATTTAAGTTTTTTAAGAAAAATTGGCCAGTCCAAGCAATTGGATTTACAACTCAATCATCAGTAGGATCAATTGGGGCAAATATTGAAAATCTAACTAAAAATATGGGAGTAAGTGAAAAGGTTGCATCCTTTGTAGCTCCTATGGGAGCCACCATGGGTATGCCTGGATGTGCTGGATTTTGGCCTGTAATGAGTGCACTATTAACTGTAAATGTTCTAGGAATAAACTATTCTATATCAGATTATATTATGCTAGTTTTTGTAGCCTTATTAGTGTCATTGGGAACTGTAGGTGTTCCTGGAACTGCAACAATTACAACAACAGCAGTATTTGCAGCTATGGGACTTCCTATAGAAATGGTTGTTATCCTTTCGCCTATATCATCCTTAGCAGATATGGGAAGAACTGCAACAAATGTTACAGCAGCAGCCTCATCTGCCCTTATAGTTGCATCAAGTGAAAATGAGATAGATAGATCTATATATAATAATTAGACCACTAAAAAAGTGATGTAGAGAATGAATTTATCATTCCTATCATCACTTTTTTAAAATTAAAAATATAATTCAATGACTAACTTATATCCATATTTAAAAATTTAAGATTTGCTTTTTACACTTTAAGCTATCCTATTATATAACTACTATGATATAATCAAACAATATAATTGAAAATATCAATAAGTTTTTCTAATCGATTTTTAATAATTCCAAGAAAAATCTTTACTTCTTTTAAATACTATTTTAAATAATAAATATCCTAAAACAAATAATATTGAAGATAATACAAATAATACTATTAAATTTACATATATCTTTTCCCCTTTAATTATTTTAGGTATAATTATAAAACAATAACTTATAGGATTAGTATAAAGTATAAACTCAGGTAATTTTATAATACTACCTGATAAAAATAATATAATATATGATATTATAACTTCAAAAGATGCTATTTTAGTATATATTAAAGTAAGAGCAGACATTACAAATGATAGTCCAAAAATACCTATACTTTCCAATAGCAAAGTATATATTATTGATAAGTTTAAAATCAAATCATTAAAAATAAAAAGCTTAAGTATAATAGACATAAGTATAATTTTTACAAGATTTATTAAATACCATATAAAAACTTTAGCAAGTGCAATTTGAAATATATTATATGGTTTAATCATTAAATTTTGTAATGTTCCTAATTGTTTTTCTGTAGATATACACATCACAGATTCAGATATTATTCCACTTACTAATACCCATGATATATATAAGAGAAATAAGATATATTTAGATCATTTCCTACTTTAAGAATTATAAATAATATTAACAATTCGACTATAATACCTACTATATAATCTGGATAATAAAATTTTATTTCTTCTTTTATCTTGTTAAATTCAGACTTAAGTAATTTCATTTAATTTCTCCATTACAATATCTTCTAATTGAATCTCTTTCCTATTCCTATTAATTTCAATTAAATTTTCTAATTTTATCTTTTTTATAATTGGTATTATATCTCCAGTAACTTCTTTAGTTGCAATTTTTGAATTTTCTCTATATTTTATAATAAATTTGTTATGATAATTACCTATATTAAATTTTTCAATTTTTACTGACTTTAATAAAATAACTCTTCCATTATTTATTTTTATGGTAAAGATAGACTAAAACTAGATTTATATAAATATCCTATCTATTACTCTAATACTAGTATTTCTATTTATTTTACTTTTTATTTTACTTTTAAAAACAAAAAAAGACCAGCCTTAGCTGATCTAATTGTTTGGCAACTTCCTAATCTCCCGGGAGGTCTCCCTCCGAGTACCATCGGCGTTAGAAGGCTTAACTTCTGTGTTCGGTATGGATACAGGTGTATCCCTTCTGCTTTTGTCACCATATTTTCTTTAC